>NZ_JAIVLH010000002.1 GCF_020524345.1 Metabacillus niabensis | reverse complement strand
GTTTTGCTGACGGGATCAATGTCCCACGAGCGCTTCGTTCTACTCCGACTACCGCTATAATAAAACTAAATAAAAAAAGTTCAACCAGTAAAACCTGGTTAAACTTATATTACGATCGAGCGCGATTGTTCAACAGAGGCAGTCCCTATTGTGCTAACGTAAGCGAGTAATGAAATAAAAAGAGATAAAGAGATAAAAAATTATCAAATGACAAATGTATAAAAATAAAGACCTCCGATATAGAGGTCTTTCCAAAAGGCATTTTGGCTTATATTGAATAGTTCATCCAACTTCCAAGAGAACCACCCATCTTTTCATAAAATCTTTGGGCACGGTAATTATCAGTTGCAGTTACCCACCCCATATGTGCATACTCATTTTCTTTTGTATATTTTTCGCATTATTTAAACAGTTCTTGGGCTACCCCTGTCCCTCTTGCGATCTCAACTACAAATAGATCATTCATTACAGTTATTTTATCAGCTTTCGTTGTACTAAAACTAAAATATAATGTTGCAAAGCCGAGAAGTTTACCATCTAGTTCAGCTACGAATTGAATTCCTCTATTCTCTTCAAGTAACGTGTCAATTAAATTATGTATGTTTTTAATAGGTGGTTTAGGTCTTTTATAAAAATCAACGATATACTGATACATTAAATCGGTCAATTGGTTCATGTCATCTTCTTCTACACATCTGATTATTAAGGACATTATTAATTTCCTCTCCCTTTATTATTCAATAATACGATTAGTTTTAATTTTTAGTTACCGAACTAACAGGTGCGATGTTGCGGAAAGGCATCGGAGTATCCGTTTTAATTAAGGGGTGATAGATATGAATTTAGTCATATTGGAAACTTTATTCTCTGTTGTGAAATTACCATCAACAGAAGAGATACCATCTTGGGCAGGCAAAGGCGAATTCTTTTCAATTACACGTACAAACGAAGAACTCTCTATTGTATGTCCTACCTCTAATGTTCCTGGTAGTAATCTAAAGGACGTGGAACATGATTGGAAATGTATCAAAGTAGAGGGTGTATTAGATTTTAGTTTAACAGGAATATTATCTTCATTAGCTAATCCATTGGCGAAAAACAATATAAGCATTTTTGCTATTTCTACTTTTAATACAGATTACTTGTTGATTAAAGTGCATTCCGTAGAAAAAGCAAAACAGTATTAGAGAATGCTGGTCATACATTTATCTAGTATTAAAAAGATACTATACTCAACTAACGATGGCTCTAGTTCAATAATGATCTTCCGCAATAGAAGCGCCCTTCTTGAATAGGATGTGCGCCTATTTCTATTTTAACTGTTTAATAACTATATTGGAGGAACAATGATTGACTCATACTGGTATAAAAATTTTAGATTTTGATGAGCAATGGATAAAGGAGTTTAAATCCATAAAACAGGTAATTAGTAAGTCATTAGGCAATTTAATTATTGATATTGAACATGTTGGAAGTACTTCGATCAAAGGGTTAGGGGCAAAGCCAATCCTAGATATAGATATTGTGATTGAAATTTATGATGTCTTCACAAATGTAATTCGTGCACTTGAAAAGCTAGGGTATTTTCACCAAGAAGAATGGAGTTTTGAAGGCAGAGAAGCATTTGGTAGAAAAGATATATATTCTCCTTGGGATGAATACGGTACAAGATGGATGGAGCATCATCTTTATGTTTGTAACAAAGATAGTAAAGAACTTAAAAAGCATATAGCATTTAGAGATTACCTTCGTAATAACCACGAAGCAGTTACTGAGTATGAAAAGATTAAAAGGAATTTAGCAGAGACTGTGCAAGACCGAACTTCCTATACTTTAGGTAAGTCAGAATTTATAAATAACATATTAGATAAAGCTATGAATTAACAATCAAATATACGTTATTCAACAATCGAGCGCCATTCTTGAATAAGGATGCCGCTCTTTTTCATATAAGGGCCAGGTAGATTGATGAAGATCAATTAGAATGTAATTGAGATTGTGAAGAGTTACACTTAAACAAACGGAGCAGAAAAGTTAAATAAGGCGAACATTAAAACAGTTGCTCCTGATTTTAATAGTGGATTAGTAAAAAAATAAATATTTTAATTATCGTCTTGATACATAGTTAAAATTTCTTCCGCCTGTTTACGTATTCCAACGATTAATTCCTTTGGTTCCAAAATTCGTGCGTGACTTCCAAGTCTTAAAAATAGTGATGTTATAAAATTAAGTTCACCTCTATCTATGGTTGTATCTATATATCCAGTTCCATCTTCTTGCGTGACTACAAAACCCTCAAAATAAGGAACACTTTTACATTGACGAATACCTTCCATAGTTAAATGCACATGCAGTCGAATTGGGTTTTTTACTTCAATAAAGTTGAACCATTCTTTAAAATTCATGAATTCATCTTCGTTTTCTTCAGTTGATAGAATGGAAAGAATACGATCTACACGATACAGTAATATTTTTTTCTTATGATAATCGTAAGCAGGCAAATACCATAATCCATCATGGGCATATACACCGATAGGACGGATGTGTTTTTTCCTTATACCTGATTTAGATTCATATTGAATGTGTAAATTTCTATTCTCAATAGAATACTTTAAAACATCGTTTAAAAGGGGGGTATCAATCGTTCTTTTGGGGTTCCAAAAAGCAATATAAGACCGAATTTTATCTATTTTTATTTTAGCTTCACTCTGGAGTGAACTATATAATTTATGGTCGACCGAGGAGATTTCAGTATCAAATGGCAAGTTGCGATAGTAATTTAGAGATTGAAAAGCATAGAAAATAGAAACAGCTTCTTCTTCTGTAAATAAAATTGGAGGAAGAAATCTACTCGTTAATACTGTATATCCACCATTACGTCCTTGTTCTGAGTAAATTGGCAATCCCATATCAGATAAATCTAATATGTATCTGTGTACAGTACGAATGGATATATGAAATTCATCAGCTATTTCTTGTGCAGTAAACTTTTTCTTAGTCGTAACAAACATAAGAATATCTAACAGACACTTGGCTTTTGACATTTTTTTCACCTTTTTCATTTAATCATGTCATTACTTGTCATGTTTTTCGTATAGTATAGTTTATACCTTATGATTTTAGCAATTAGGGAAATTCTATAAGATAAAAGGAGATAAAAATATGATCATTAACGAGAGAGCAAGAAGAGTGATTTTAGATTTAGCAGTTACTTTAGATGGATTTATTGAAGGGCCGAATGGAGAAGTTGACTGGTGCATTATGGACCCTGATATGGATTTCAATAAATTTTTGAATCAAATTGATACTATACTATATGGTAGAAAAAGCTACGATATATGGGGGCAATATATTCCAAAAAATGAAGACTCGGATACCGATAAAGAAATGTGGAGATTGGTTCATAGCAAAGAGAAGTATGTGTTTTCCAGAACACAAAAGGAAACTGATAATCGAGCGATATTAATAAATGATAACATTGTTGAAGAAGTTAATAAATTAAAGAAAAAGCCCGGTAGGGACATCTGGCTATATGGTGGATCAAGCCTTATTACAACTTTTATCAATTTGGGACTTGTTGATGAATTTAGATTATCTGTTCATCCAATTATTTTGGGAGAAGGAAAACCTTTATTTATAGATATAAACAAGAGATTAAATCTACAAATAGTTGAAACCAAAAAGTTTTCTTCTGGCGTTGTTCAATTAATTTATAGATTGAATTAAACAAAGGGTACATTTCAATGAGTTTATTGTCACTTTGTTCTACTAAAGGGTTCTTTAGCACAATAATCAAAAGTCAATTTTGAAGTTCTTTTAAAGTTTTCAATCTTCAACAATCTAAGCGCTATTCTTGAACAAGGATAGTGCTTTTATCATTTAAAGGCAATATTCTAGAGAAAAAAAGGAATTTAGATAATTCATCTTGAATTTGTAAATTACGCAACTTAAAGGGTAGTTTAATGTCGTAAGAAGTGAAGGAAGAGAGACGATTTGGAGATAATATTTATTAGACACGGGGAAGGCGAACACACCTTAGATTTACCAGCAAGTGGAATGTCAACAGTAAATCGGACAAATATTTAAAAGTCTGTTAACTTGTATTCAGACGGTGTTAAATAACCTAATGATCCATGAATTCGAATGTTATTGTACCAATGTACGTAGTCAAAAAGTTCAAGGTCAAGTTCGTGTTGGCTAGAGAAAACCTTCCCATGAACGAATTCTGTTTTGATAGTCTTGAATGTCGCTTCAGCTACGGCATTGTCATAAGGTGTTCCTTTTTCACTCAATGATCGTTCAATATCAAAGGCTCCTAATGCTTGATCATTCAACTGATTCTTAAATTCACTACCTCTATCTGTGTGGAATAGTTCGAGTCTATTAAGATTGTATTTCACTGATGCAAAGGCACGCTGAACTAACTCAGCACTTTTATGAGGACCAGCGCTGTAGCCGATAATTTCACGATTATATAAATCTACTAAAACACAAATATAATGCCATTTCTGTTGAACTCGAACGTATGTTAAATCACTCACAATCACTTTGAGTTCCTGGTCTTGATCGAATTCTCGATTCAATGTATTCCCTACTTCCGATTCATTACAAGTCGTTTTAGAAGGCTTGAATTGAGCTACGGTGTATTTGGAAACTAGTCCTTGTTCTTTCATTATTCGTCCAATACGACGGCGTGAGACCCTCCAGCCTTTCTTTTTTAGTTCTATCTTTATTTTTCTTTGGCCATAGTTATCCCGGCTTTTCTTAAAAATATCAATGATCAGTTCGGTTAATTCTTCATCTTGGTTATCTCGAATTTTGGCTTCATAATAGTATGTGCTTCGGGAGATTTGTAGGACGTCGCACATTGCTGATACCGAGTATTTGTGACTGTTCTGACGGATCACATCTACTTTCGTCCCATATGATCAGCGCGGCTTGCTTTAAAGTATCATTCTCCATTGCCAGTCGTTGATTCTCTTTTCGTAAACGAATTAGCTCTTCTTGTTCTGGTGTACGGTTATCTTTCTCTTCAAAAGACCCACTATTCTGGTGCTGCCGAACCCACTTATCAAAGGCAGATGCAGTCAAGTCGTATTCTTTGATAATTTCAGCCCTAGCTTTCCCAGAGGCATGTAATTGAACAATTTGTTCCTTGAATTCTTTTGTGTAACTTCTTCTTTCTCTTTTGGCCATTTCTGATTTTCCTCAGTCTTTATTTGAACCAAGTGTATATGACCTTAACGAATCTGTCCAACTAAGTGTAACCTATGCAAAAGGGATGGCAGGAAGCGAAGTATGTTGCTCTCTATACAAAAAATGGTGTGACTTCTCAAAATGGAATCAGACTTGTTGGTAAAATCAAAGAAGTTACAGTAGATAGGGAAAATTCAAGTGATGAGGAACACATTCGCTTTGAAATTGAAGTCTGGGAATCACTTAAGCATATAGTAAAACCAGTTGGTTACGGGATTTCAGTATATACAATTACTACTTTAAATACCTTAAAGCAAGCAAAAGAACTGCCAGAAATATTTATGAAATCTAAAGAAGAAGTTACATTATGGAGAATGCTTAGACGTATTTCTGACAGGGCCAAATTTGAGCTAGATGAGAGGGAACTTGATAAAGCAACTAGAATTCAAAACTATCGAATCAAGGATCTATCTTTAGAGATGGATCCATTACAGAATACACTTTTGATTAACAATGGTTTAGAATCGAAAAGAATTGATTTAAGGAGCTTATTAAAAAAACCTTCATATGTTTTTAAGGAGATCATAAATCACTTTTAATCAAATACTTAACAATGTAGCTCAAGAGACGATAAAACTCTTGAGCTATTTATTTTTATTACAAAGTAAATAGATTAGTTTTTAGGTCGAGGAGATAATTATGAAACTTTTATCAAGCTTATTTAAAAAGAAGGAACAAGTAAAAGAACATAAATCACAAATAATGCCTATAGCTTTAAAGGAAAAACACAATGAAAAGGTTGCAACCAGGAAAGGAGAAATTGGAGAATACAAAATTGATCTCCAATTAGCTCAACTCCCTAAAGAGTATACCCACTTATCTGATATCATGCTTAAAAATGATAAAGCTAAATCAGGCTATTCACAAATTGACCATATTGTCATTACATCATATGGAATCTTTGTAATCGAAACAAAAAATTATCAAGGGACTATTTATGGTGGGAAAGATAGAAAAACATGGTCAGTAAATGGAAAGTTTAAGATGATGAATCCTTTTCTTCAAAATTATGGACATATTCATGCGATAAAAAATCATATTGAAGAGAAGTATCATCACTCATTTATTTCAATGGTGTCATTCACTAAACGATGCACATTTAAAATTGACGAGTTAGATTTTAGAAAAATGAGTTCTGATGAGTTGATTGTATATGATGTTGAATTGTCGGAGTATATACATAGGAAAGTATCAGTTAATAAGATACATAATAAAGAGCCAATTTTAAAAGAAGATGAGATAAAAAGAATCTATTCAATATTAGTTGAAGCTAACATAAAAGATCATTCTATTCGAGAGCAGCATGTTCAATCCCTAAAGATAGAGGGGGAGGTAAATAGCCAAAATCAACAAGCAAAGTGCTTTCTATGTAATAAGACTGTTTCAAAAAAGGTCAAGTCATTTTGTTTGTCCAGTAAGAAGTTTAAAGGGAAGATATATTGTTTTGAACATCAAAAGAGTTTAGAATAGTAGGTTACTTTTAGGTAATTAAAATCCTTTTTTGATAACCCCATCTAATGAAAATAGAAGGGGTTATCTTTTTTGCACTTAACAAAATAATTGTTTTTAGCATTTCGATGTTGATTTTTACCTATTTAATAGTAAAATGAACCTATAACTTATAGACTATTAGAAAACGGCAAACCTATCGAAAGGTAGGGACGCAAAACTACGGACCTAAAGCAAATGCTATGGTGGCCGAGTCGCCTAAAAGATGGACGTCAATACATAATGTTGATCCACCTATTTAGGTGGGTCTTTTTTTGTTAGTGAATATATAAAGAGGAGGAATAAATATGGGGTTTTTAAGAGATTTAGGGAAATTTGCTGGAAAAGCAACAGGAACAGTTATTGGTGGTGCGGTTAATGTTGTTGGAGATGTAACAGGCAGCAAATTTATTAAGGAAGTTGGAGATGGGGTTAAAAAGGCATCTGAATTTGCTGGGGATACAGTTGGTCAAATCGCAGATGGAGCTTGGAATACTGCATCAGGTATGATCCAGGACGATAAATCTAAAATTGATCAAGGATTAAATGATATGGGTGATTCAGTAGGTAGAACGGCAAAGGGTGTATATCATACTGCCAAAAATACTTATCATAGTGGTAAATCTACATATGAGGGATTTAGAGATGGTGATGATACAAAAATTAAACAAGGTTTACGAGATATTGGCAGAACAGTAGCAATAGGTACACTTGCTGTTGGAGTTATTGATTTAGTTGATGGAGTTGACGGTGGTGACCCAGTTACAAATAATCAGAATATGGCTGAAGGCGGAACAGAGGGAACATCCAATGTACATCAGGTTCAACCACATGTGGCAACTTCTGTTGATACGACAGAACAACCAGGAACACATCATGTAAAACCTCACTGGGTTGAAGGCCATTGGCGTGATGGTGTATGGATTGACGGCTATTGGAGAGATGGAGATGGAAATACTGCGGTCAACTTAACTGAAGCAGATGGTGGAGGTTATTTACGTTCTGATGCTGATGGAAATCCTAATAATAATTTAAAATCATAGTTTAATTGCGAGGCTAAATGTTAGTCTCGTATTTTTTTGTCTTATGTAGAGGTAAAGACTAATAAAATATGATGTTAAACATAGTACTATACTCTCTATATTTTCAAGTTTCGACCATGAAGTATTTCCTGTAGACAAAGGAGAAAGTGAGTATATAGTTTTGATTTCATTTACATTTATATGAAATGATCCACTAAAATGGATAAATATGTTATATGTAATAAGTGTGACATTTTGATCAAAGACGAATATAAAACGATACTAACTCACTAGCCATGATTATACATAAAAAACCAGGAAGTGAGGGATGATGGCGACTTGAAAGTATTAGAGACAAAGACATTAATAGAAACAATGGAAGACAGGGCGAAAGTGTACACTGATTTTCGCGATAAAATTGACACATTAAAAAAGGAATTTACAGATATCACTCAGTTAGATGACGCCTTGCAAGGTAAAGGGGCGGACGCCATAAAAGGGTTTTATCAGGCGCAAATAGATGTAGCAGATGGCCTGCTTCGTCTTGTTGACATGCAAATTGCTTTTCTAAATGGTGTGTCAGGAGCTATAGCGGATATTGATTTATCAGGTGACACAGTGGTAGACGTCAACTTTCTAGAAACTGATCTATCTATCCATGCTTCGAACCATATCGCAATGGTCGAGAGCCAACGGGAAGATCTACAGAAAATTATTGATGGTATTGACGATATTGTTAATCTCGAAGCATTTTCAGCTGATGATTTCAATACCGCAATGGATGATGCAAAGAAAAAGAGAGAAAACACCATCAAGGACGTTGATGCATTGGATCAGCAATTACTAGAGGAATATAAGGTATCAGAAAGTGCAGAATTCCATGTAGGTGCTCTTTTTCAACAACTGTTAGAAGCAACAGCACAAGGCAACACCATTTCTCCTATAAACTTTGATGCTCAAGCTTACAAAGCGAGTGAAGCCTATCAACTTTCAGATGAGGTTCAGCAATACGCAGACGACTACCTTTCATTTAAAGAAGATCAGGAAAAAATTAGAGAAGAGTTAAAAAAAGCCGAAGAACTAGAAAACCGTCCGATTTACGAAAAAGCATGGGATACTGTCAAAACGTTCACGGGAGAAGCAACAGGATATTATGATTTTCTCCGTGCAAAAGATGGTGTTGACCCCGTTACCGGAGAAGAACTAACAGATGGTCAACGAGTAGCCGCTGGTGCCATGGCCACCGCAGGATTCATCCCGGTTGTAGGCTGGGGAGGAAGACTCTTCAAAGGCGGAAGTGCAATCTACAAAACCGCCAAAGGAATGAACACCGCCGAACAAGCACTAACTGTTTACAAAACAACCAGTACGTTCTCAAATCTCCAAAAAGCAGAACTAGGAATCTACGGACTCGCTTCCGCAAATGGACTTAGTGAATATATCACAGGAAAAGATATGTTTGGGAATGAGCTAACGGATGTCCAAAGACAATCGAGTTTATTTAATAGTATCTTAGGAGCCTCTTTAGTCGCTTCACCATTCGTGCCAGCACTCGTAAAAAATGGTAAACTAGTAAAAGAGGAAACACTTAACAAGATGCATAGGCTAGCGACAAATACGAAAGCTAGTGCGCGGTATGTCTATGATGAAGTAAGAGGTGGCATGCAGGTTCTTTTTGGAAATCAGAATATGAATTTTGCATACGCGGGGGCAGATGGAGTAAAACCACTACTGTCCAATGTGATGAATTCAAAGGAAATTAAAAAGAGGATTGAAGAGGTTGCTTCGAGGTTTTCTTTTGGGAAAAATTTTGGTGGTAGTAAGGGTTCTGAAGGGGTTGTAACTAAAGTTACTGGTAATGTTAATTTAAAAAACATTGAAGAGTTCATTGATGGTACTAAATCTTTTGATGATGTTGTTGATGATTTTGCAAGACTATACAGTGAAAAAATTCAAACAAACAAAACTTGGTCATGGAATAAGTCATTTCATGGTGGAGAGTATTTAACTGCTCGCCAAAGAAAGTTAATAAAGGAAAAAGCAATTGAAGATGGTCTAATTCCTAAAGTTAATGTTAATAAAGCTGATGGAATGAGGTATGGTTTTGCTGATTTCAAGAGCGCTGGACTTGTGGTAGAAACTAAAGATTTACCAGAAAGACTCTGGTTGAAATCCGACGAGGAACAATTTGAATGGTTAGATGATGTAATTGGTGGAAGACCAGAAGGTATGACATGGCATCATACAGAAGTTCCAGGTAAAATGGAGTTAGTTCCTTTTGGAATACACAATATAACTATTCATAATGGTGGTAGATCTACTGGAATGTGGGCAGATGCTCCGAGATAGCTTATTGTATAGAAAGGGGAAGAACTATGAAAATTAAACATGAAACTATAGTAAAACCATTGCCTACGGAGGAATTAATAAAAAAACATGAAAAGTACTGGAGACTTACATTACCAGAGTCCTTTTTAAAATTTATAAAAGAAAATAATGGAGTAGAAGTTGAGGAAGCAACATTTGAGTATAACGACCGTGGATATGCCATAGAAAGATTTTTATGTATATTAGATGATATTGAGAATAACCCAAAGGGAATTTATGACATAGATGTTGTTTTTTCACAAATAGGGGAAAGGTTAACTGATAACGAAGACTTACTTGGAGCAGAGCTATTGCCAATAGCTAGTGTATTTGCAGGTGACTTTGTATGCTTAGATTTTAGGACAGATAAAAATAATCCTTCTGTTTGTATATGGTCTCATGAGGAATCCGGTGAATTTGACCCTATTACATATAATGTGGCAGATAATTTTAATGAATTTTTAAAGATACTTGAATAGAAACAAAGAAAGTACAGTTGAAAATATATGAAATTAAATTTGATATTAGTATTCAATACACTATAAAGCAAAGAAGAAAGCACCTGATTGCCTTTTAAGCAACAGGTGTTTTTATTAAGTTTGAATAATTATCAGCGAGATCAATTTGTTATTTTACTAAGGTACTAACTTCATAAGAATATAATGAAGCATTAATGAAGATTGATTTTGGTAAGTATCTTAGAAAATTAATTGGTGATCCACCTGCAGGAATGATCAACCCACATGCACATCATATTCTATTTAAAAAAGGTCTTGGTTAAGCCCAACAACAACTTGTCCAAGAGGGTCAAGAATTATTAAGAAGGTATGGTATAGACCAAATAATTGGTAAGGAAAAACTAGTTTGGGCACCAAATGCTGTAATAGGGCAACATAGTTTGGATACTTTGGAGAATGTGGTGAATCATTTAAAGACTGTTGAAGCTGGGGGTGGTGACTTTAAGAGATTGTTGAAGCCTTGGAAGAATTAGGTGTATTAGCTAGTAGAAGATAATAAAATTGTGGAGGGACTGTTTGGATAAAAAAAGTTTAAACAAAGCAATAAGGAATGCTATTAAATTGGGGGATATTAGAGAAGTCCAGCAATTAATAGGAAATGATAAAGAAATATTAAATACAATGACTGCATTCGGTACTTGGTTACACGTAGCTGCAAAGCAAGGACACGTTGAAATAGTTGAATTTCTAATCGATAAAGGTATAGATATTGATGCCAAAGGTGGTACTTTTGATGCTTCGGCATTAAATTTGGCAGCAGAAGCAGGACGATTAGAAATAGTAAAATATCTAATAGAGTCTGGCGCAGAATTAGATGAGAGTTTAGCTAAAAGAAATCCATTGTTTGGAGCAATTTATGGTGGGCATAAAGAAGTAGTTGAGTTATTAGTTGATTCTGGAATAGATATTTCAGTACGATATACTGGAGAAAGTATGAAGGATATGGATGCTTATGAATATGCTAGAGAATTTGGTCAAACTGAAATTGCTGAATATTTGAAGCAAAAGTTAGATGAGAGAAAATAAGAAATAGAACGACAACTAAACACTTATTATCTAGTAAAACAATTTTTAAAGTTCTCAGTAAAACACTTGATTGTCCGAAAAGACAACAAGTGCTTTTTGTATTAAATTTTATGCTTTAAACCAAAGGATTTTATCAAGCCCAAATTGATGTAGCTGAAGCCTTGCTACGATTAATTGACATGCAAATTGCTTTTCTAAATGGTGTGTCAGGAGCTATAGCGGATATTGATTTATCAGGTGACACAGTGGTAGACGTCAACTTTCTAGAAACTGATCTATCTATCCATGCTTCGAACCATATCGCAATGGTCGAGAGCCAACGGGAAGATCTACAGAAAATTATTGATGGTATTGACGATATTGTTAATCTCGAAGCATTTTCAGCTGATGATTTCAATACCGCAATGGATGATGCAAAGAAAAAGAGAGAAAACACCATCAAGGACGTTGATGCATTGGATCAGCAATTACTAGAGGAATATAAGGTATCAGAAAGTGCAGAATTCCATGTAGGTGCTCTTTTTCAACAACTGTTAGAAGCAACAGCACAAGGCAACACCATTTCTCCTATAAACTTTGATGCTCAAGCTTACAAAGCGAGTGAAGCCTATCAACTTTCAGATGAGGTTCAGCAATACGCAGACGACTACCTTTCATTTAAAGAAGATCAGGAAAAAATTAGAGAAGAGTTAAAAAAGGCAGAAGAACTAGAAAACCGTCCGATTTACGAAAAAGCATGGGATACTGTCAAAACGTTCACAGGAGAAGCAACAGGGTATTACGATTTTCTCCGTGCAAAAGATGGTGTTGATCCCGTAACAGGAGAAGAACTAACAGACGGCCAACGAGTAGCCGCTGGCGCCATGGGGGCCGCAGGATTCATCCCGGTTGTAGGCTGGGGAGGAAGACTCTTCAAAGGTGGAAGTGCAATCTACAAAACCGCCAAAGGAATGAACAGTGCCGAACAAGCACTAAGTGTATACAAAACAACCAGCACGTTCTCTAATCTCCAAAAAGCAGAACTAGGAATCTACGGACTCGCTTCAGCAAATGGACTTAGTGAGTACATAACTGGGAAAGACATGTTTGGGAACGAGCTAACAGATGTTCAAAGACAATCTAGTTTATATAATAGTATCTTAGGAGCTTCCTTAGTTGCTTCACCATTCGTGCCATCTTTAGTGAAAAATGGTAAACTAGTAAAAGAGGAAACACTTAACCAGTTACATAAACTAGCTACAAAGACGAAATCTGGTGCGCGGTATGTCTATGATGAAGTAAGAGGTGGCATGCAGGGTCTTTTAGGGAATCAGATTATGAATTTTGCGTATGCTGGGGCAGATGGGGTAAAGCCGATTCTATCCAACGTGATGAACTCAAAGGAAGTTAGTAAGAGGATTGAAGAAGTTACTTCGAAGTTTTCTTTTGGGAAGAATATGGGTGGTAGTAAGGGGACTGCGAAGAAATCTAGTTTAGTAGGAAGAGAAGTAGAACTTGAATGGCTAGGTGACAATTATAAAGCAATAGAGATTGAAGGAACGGTCAAAGTTGGCGGGAAAGAAATGGATATCTCAAGACGTGTATATCAGAAAATTGATATCGATTTTGATTATACTCCAAAAACCAAGGGTTTGTCAAATAGAGAGCTTGTTGCAAAAGGTCGACCGCCATATGTAATTGACAAGAATGGTGAAGAAGCACAAATTGAACTTCATCACATAATTAAAAAGGAATCAGGTAATATGGTTGAGATAATTGCAACAACTCATGATGATTATAAAAAAATATTACATGGTTTAATTAAAAATGGTGATAGTTTTAGAAATGATGAGGTCTTAGATAAACAATTTAACAATTTTAGAAAGAAGTACTGGAAATGGCGTTCAAATAACCTAGAATGAGGTGAAACTAAACATGAATAAAAAACTTGAAGAGATGATTAATGAATATATAGAAAAAGGGGACTTTATTGGAGAGGTTTCTGATGATCATATAAAAAAAGCAGAAAGAACCTTAGAGGTTAGTTTTCCAACAGAATATAAAGACTTCGTTAAAAAATATGGCTCTGGAGGAATTTGTGGGGTTGACATAAATGGAGTTGAGGGAGCAGATTACGCATCTGTTGTTGAAAGTACAGAACGGTATAGAAAATTAGGTTTACCAAATAAATATATTGTTTTAGAGAGTGTCGATGAATTTGTTTATTGCTTAAATACTTTAGAGAAATATAATGTTGTTCGATGGGATGATATAAGTAAACGAGAAGTAACTAGATACACAACTTTTATTGAATATTTACAAGATAACTTTCAAGAGGCAATTGATAACTGGGATTAATGATACCCTTATTATTGAAGTGTTACTATTTGTAGTCTAATACACTAAAATATTCAAAGCATAAAGCACTAAAATGCATTTTAAGCATTAGGTGCTTTTTGTATTTTTGTATAAATTAGACAGATTATATTCGTTATAATAATATTTAATGGAGTAGGAAGTGATTTTATTGGAAACAAAATTTGAATTTTCATTTGAACCAATTTTAGATAATGATATTGAGGCTTTCGAGAATGAATATAACGTAAATCTCTCGGAAGATTATAAGAAGTTTTTGCTACACAAAAATGGTGGTAAACCTGAGAAAAGAAGATTTAAAACTGCTGATGGAACTATTACATCCTCAGTAATGTTGTTTCTACCAATTTCAGAAGAAACCGATTCAAATTTAAAGAACTTTTATGAGAAGTATACTTTAAGCAAGATAGTTCCTCCTAATTTAATTCCAATTGGTTTAGATCCTGCTGATAGCTTGATTTGTTTGATAATTGGTGAGAAGGATCAAGTGTATTTTTGTGATATGGATTACTTTGAAGAAGATAATGAGTTAAAAGATGAGTACATTAATTTAATTTCAGAAAATTTCACATCTTTTCTCAATAACTTATATGAAGCATAAGCAAAAAATACTATTGTAAGTTAATGAATTTAGAGAAGATAAGTTATCTTTGTAATTCCAAAAAGAGTAAGCACTACAATTTAAATCAATTAATATAACCAAAAAACATATCTTTATGAGACAAATACCGGAATGGGAAGAGGAAATTGGTAAAACAAGAAGTAGAGACTTTATTTCAATATTGTAAGGAGATCATGTGTTTGAATTTGTTTTCACAGAAATGTTTGGAGGTTTTTTACCCATTTTTGTGACTGTGTATTAACAAAATAAGTCGTGGACTAATTGAAAAACTCGAATCCTATTAATTCTTGTTATAAAATGTAAATTGTTGCGGTTGCCTAGGAAATATTTTATATAAAAAATTATTGATAATGATGGCTAAAATAAGTTAATATAGGAAAAATATACATCTGTTTGTTTATAGTATTTATAAGCGAAAACAAATGTTTTGTTTTTGAGGAGGAGAATAATTGAGCGGAATCAGGTGGTTATATATTTCTATGTAGCTTTTGCTACTTTGAGTTCATCTTTACCATTATTGATTTCATCATTTAACTCTAAAATATGATCATTCATTACATGTACTGCACACTGTGAAGGACCGAAAGAACCACCAATTAACAATGCAATAACTGCAACTACAATATATCTCCAATGTCATTTGCTAAAACTAATTAACTTTTTCACTTAAATCTTCCTCTCAAATTATTAATTTTATTAACACTAAATTAATATCGTTATGACTCCATATAATTTTAAAATTTATATGTAAAAAAATTTATATGTAAATTAATGGAAATAAAAAACCATGCATCGTCTTACAGTTTGTATGGGTGTACTCATACGTGCATTTGACTGACAAATATGTTCTCTAAATGATTGTAGTATGTCTCCTATTTGATATTCCTCAGGTATTCTAGATATCGTGATTTAAAATCCATCTTATGTGAAAAGTTAGAGGCATTAATGGAGGTAAATATTCAAACAAAAGGAAAGATAAATAAATTAGAGAAAATATTTGTAGGATGGGAAGTATTAAGTGTTACTCAAAAACCGTTAGAATATAAAATTATTAGAAATGAGAGGTCAGTTTTAGATGTTATAAGAGACTTTTGTAATAGGACCCTTATATGCAATTAATATTGCTATCATTAGAGGTGCTTCAAGCGGTATTTGTGAAGCTCAACGCACCGTTTAACAAATGAAGGTGCAAAAAATTGTGACGAATTATCAAAAAAGAGGAAAATAATTCTAATTGATATTATTATTTTCTTCAATTTGTTATAATGAATTGTTTTTACATTATTAAGGGGGAACATAATATTTATGTCAATTGAAGTAGGCAGCAAGGTACAAGGTAAAGTAACAGGCATCACTAATTTTGGAGCTTTCGTAGAATTACCCGGAGGTTCAACAGGTCTTGTGCATATCAGTGAAGTAGCGGATAGCTATGTAAAAGATGTTAATGATCATCTAAAAGTAGGCGACCAAGTTGAAGTGAAAATAATTAGTGAGAAAGACGGAAAAACGGCCTTATCTATCAAAAAAGCTATTGATAAACCAGAAGGACAAACCTCTTCTTATTCCCAACGCCCACCACGTCAGGGAAGAACTGATAGCAAATCTAAAGACTTCCGTTCAAAAAGCAATTTCAAACCGAAGGAAAATTTTGAAGATAAAATGTCTCGTTTTTTAAAAAGTAGTGAAGAGAATTTATCCACTCTTAAACGTAGTACAGAATCAAAACGGGGCGGTAGAGGCGGAAGACGCGGATAACTGTTGCTCTTTTTGATACTTCATTATATAGATAAAAGAACTTTTTTTAAAAAAAATGCATGGTTAACCTTGCTTTGAACTTTATCCCGAATAATGGACACGTATAAAAAAGTCCATTATTCGGGATTTTTTTATTTTTTATCATAGAAAACTGATTATAATCAAATCAAATAGTGAAACGGGGAACTAGATATGAGTAAAGCACTGTATAAGAACCCCCTTGATAAACAGAGGGATAGTTCTCTTGTATCTAAAATGAAACATAAGAACCGTCCCTCTGTTTTTCGATTGAAGTTTCACTTTATGAGCTTTTTTGAACAAGTTTGTATAAGTGTTGATAGGATTTGGATTCTTCTAGCATACCGAGTTCACGATATACCTTTATTAACCACTTTATAGGTTTAGAGCTGGAGGGATTCATCTCGATGTCCCAGAGAAAGCATTCGACTGCTTGTGGCAGCTGGTCTAGCTGATAATATAATTGTCCCATATAGAACTGTTGGTCAGGCTCTTCTTGAATTTGATACATGATTTTAATGGTCTGAAAAGAGGCTAAAGGTAGATGGAGAAGAGGCTTTAGCCATTTATATACATAGGTAATATTATTTTTTTCAAAGAGTCTTGGAATAAGGATGAGCATCAGCTGTTCTAATTGTTCCTTGACTGCATGAACTAGATTACGTGTATTGATCAGTTCAAAAGGGATGGAATAAGATGGACCAAGATGATGGAGGGCTTTTAGGAATAAATCGATTTGAGCTTTTGATAACGGCTCTTGATGTTGTGCGAGTACTGTAAAAATTTCCTTGTACTGCTTTGATGTCCATAAGATGGAAAGGAATTGTATATGCACCATTGCTTTGTTTTCTGTTGAGGTGGTTTCCTTGTAAAGGCTCTGTAGGATCGAGAAGGATTCTTGTTCTGAATAAGTGGTAGATAATAATTCAAGAAATTCATGAAAAAGCTCACTGAAGTGGTGTGTTTCTTTCGTTAATCGATCGAAATATAAGGAGAGACATTCCTGTTCTCTTGATTCTGAACGTAATTTTTTCTGAAGTAGATGAAAGGATTGAGCACTTTCTTTGTTTGAATACAGCTGGTTTTCGGCATAAAGAGGGTCGTAGTTAAGAAGTGTTACAGGATTAGATTGATAATGGAGTGAGTATTTATGATAATCAAGATGACTAATTAAAGAGTGAGCCCATTCATTAGTAGGATATTTTTCTACTACTAGTCGGAGGATGCGATAGGCGTTAAGAAAATCTCCATCTCTACGGAATTGTAAACAAATATCCTTCACAATGGAAAGGAGTTTTTCTTTTTTTATATAGCAATCAAAAGCGGTTAAAATGTATGCTGCTTCAGCTTTAGGGTAGGTTTTATTTATTTTTTTCCAAGTTATGTTTAATGTTGGGAATTGTTGCAAGGGATGCTTGGATGTAAAGGAATCAAGCAGAGGGTGAGGAGAAGGAATGTATACACCTTGCGTTAAAATTTTAGCAAGTGTTGAGTTTCGTTTGATTTTTGTTGTCTTTTTTCCGGTAAGAAATTGATTTTTATAATAAAATGCATAATAACATTCTTCATTCTTGTAAGCCTCTATCACTTGAAATCCTTGGAAAAAGTAGAGACCATCAATGGTGAATGAGAAATTTGGGTTACTATCTTCAATAGATATAACACGTTCGTTTTTCATTTGCATCATCCCTTCACGATTCTTATTCTAATTGTACCACTAATTATATCGAATTAAAACGTAGCTTCTTCCACTGCATTATCATAAGGACATTCTTTCATACTTAAAGATCGAACGATATTAAATGTTGCTAATCTTAAACTGCTTGGTAAAAAACATTTAATTGATTCATCTACTATTACTCTTTTTTATTCAGATAGTTAGCAAAAAAATACACCTGAATAAAATTCTTAATATTGTGCAAATACTACTTAGTTTTGTGACTGTTGGTTTATTGTTTACTATTTTATACTTTAATGGAGATAAAAAGAGGAGGTAATAAGTAAAAATGGAAGCGAATACACCGTTATTATTAAATGATGAGCAAATGCGAAAGTTTATTACAGATGGTTTCTTAATTCTTACGACCGATTTTTCTGAGGACTTTCATCATACGCTAATGGAAAGCTTAAATCTTGTATATGAGGAAGAGGGAAATCCAGGTAACAATTTATTACCTCGTGTTCCAGAATTACAACGTGTATTTGAGCACCCTGTTATAACAGGTGCCTTAACAAGTGTACTTGGTCCGAATTATATGCTCCATGCCCACCGACACGGACATTTTAATGCGGTTTCAACTCCAGGCGGATGGCATAAGGACAGCTATTGGGGCTATGAAAGAATGAGGAACCATCATCCTTGGTGGGCGATGATTATGTATTTCCCTCAAGATACCCCAGTAGAATTGGGGCCGACTGGAATTATGCCCGGAACGCAAAATTATGAATCCCGCGTGTTTGATGCGGATGAAATGGAATCAGAAGCATTAGCAAGTGGAAATGCAGGAACATTTGCACTCATTCATTACGATATATGGCATCGCTCCACACCTAATTTGTTAGGACAGCCACGTTACATGCTAAAGTTTGAGTTTATGAGAACAATAGCACCTAAAGCACCGAGCTGGAATAATACTGAAGCTGCGTGGAGAAAACCACAAAAAGTGAATTCACCTTTTGCAGATCATGAAGTGATGTGGGAGGAAACTTGGAACTGGTTATCTGGAAAAACTGGCAGTATTACTGATATAAAATCAAACAACGAAGCAAGTATTAAAGAGTTAACGATGGAATTGCAGGATCACTTTGAACCAATTGCTCTGAATGCAGCGTATGAGCTAGCCAGAAGAGGGAAGCATGAGGAATTATTCGATGCCATTCAAAGTGAAGATGTGAAGGTATCTCGTCTTGCTGCATATGGCTTATCTGTTTCGAGTAAAGAAGTTATATCTAGATTAATGGAAAATTTAGAAAGCCGCCGAGTTGAGACAGTCATCCACACTATTTTTGCACTTGGAGAACAGCGCGAAAAGGCAAGGGAAGCTGTATCTGCTCTTACTAAATTGTTGAAAGATCCTTCTGAAAAGGTACGCCGTGCTGTTGTTGAAGCATTAGGGATGATTCAACAACCAACAGATGATGTAGTCGAGGGGCTTTGCCATTGCTTAAAGGATGAGGATGTCCAAGTTAGATTTATGGCAGGTCTATCCTTATCACGTCTTGGAACTTCGGCAGAAAAGGCCGTCCCTCAGCTGGAGATTGCATTGAATGATGAGAACCGTTATGTTCGTGCCCATGCAGCAGAAGCATTACGTTATATCAATACAGAACAAGCTAAAGATGTGCTAATTAAATTTTTATTTAATAGCCGTTGGTGCCCAACAACAACCAAGGTTAATACATTTTACCCTTAAGCCGAACAATGTTAGAAGACATTGGTCACCATTTCACGATAGGCAGTGGCGGTAAAACCGGTATGTTCTCGAAACAGCCTAGAAAAATAGGCAACCTCCATACCTAATGTGTCAGCAATGTTAGAAACGGTGGAATCAGTCGTTGTTAATAAATGCTTCGCCTTCTCCATTCGGCGACGATTGATATATTGGATGGGTGAATAGCTAGTAAACTCTTTAAATACTTTGATGAAATAGTTTGGGTGGAAATTTGCAATTTGAGCTAATTGTTCAATTGTGATATTTCCATCCAAATTCGTTTCAATATAATTTAGGACAATATTCATTTTTTTGAATGAAGGATTATCGTTAATTGGTAATCGATCTATTTCATAATGTTCTAGAATGTTGGCAATCAATTGTAATAGTAAAGCATGCACTCGAAATTCACTTGAAAGGGAATCCTGTCTTGAATGATAAATAAGCTGTTTAAAAATAGTTTGTAATTCTTGTTTGTTGGCAGATTTAATACATACAGGTGCCTTTAGAATATGAAATAGGTGCAAATCACCTAGCTTTGCAGTAAAGTGACACCAATATTTTAAAAAGGTGTTTTCATTTACTACACCATAGGATTGTTTCGTTTCAGCAGGCAGCAGATATAACTCTCCAGGCTGTGGAAGATACCTCTGGCCATTGATTTCTAAAAATCCCTCTCCATCCAATATAAAATAGATTTTATTAAAGTCCGGTTCGTAATTGATTTCATTCCATGTTAGAGGTACCTTTGTTTTGTCTGCAATCGATAATTCGAACTGTGCATTTGCTAAGTAATTCTTCCAAAAAGCCGTATTGTTCTGCATTATACTTCATTCCCACCCTTTCTCGTCCGCAGATGATACATTTCAAACACATGCTTTACATTTTGGACACTCAACCTGATCAACACCTTCGCTTTAATGCCTACTCCAGTTCGTTCCTGTTCTCTAGCGATTTGTACCATATCCATGTTTGTCCAATTTTGTACTCTAAAATATATTATAAATTCCCATAAAATCAAAGGGAAGACACTTAAATAAAAATAATGTTATAAAAATGATTCACTCCCTCACACCAATACGGACACAAATCCCAAACCAATTTTGTAATTGTGTATGCGTTTACACGTTGATAAGATAAGATCATAGCAAGGACGAAATGAGGTGAGAATTTCTTGAATGAACGTAAGTGGAAAATCATTGAAATTCTGAGAAAGGAGAGTCGATATGTAACAGCCTCTGAATTGGCTGCAGAGCTTTCTGTATCAGCTAAAACGATTTACCGGGATATGCAAGAGTTATTAGAATTGGCTTCTCCCCAGTATAAAATAAGAAAAAAAGAGAAGTCAGGATACTGCCTTGAAGAGGTTAAGGAAAGTAAGTGGAATGAAGAAGATCAAATTGAACATCCCGAGGAAAGACGTCTAAATTTATTACTATTTCTCCTTTCCATTACACCATGTAAAACATCCATCCAGAAAATATCAGAACGTTACTTTGTTAGTCAGAGCTCCATCATGAATGATTTTAAGCATATTGAAAACAAAATAAAGCCTTATGGTTTGCGTTTATCGAGAAAAAATGACGGAACATGTTTGAAAGGAAATCAACTTTCAACCTATCGGATTATGTCTGTTATTATAGAAAGTTATTTGAAACAATCGGGAGATCCGTTTAATCAATATGATATTCCTGATTCGATTCGAAATATAAAGGTTATAAACAAAAGCCTGAGAAAAATCAAAGAGCTTCTACACGAAATGCAATTGGATCATGACTTGGTATTAGATCAGCCATACTATTTAACTTTATTTTGTTCACTGCTTTCCATTATTGAAAAACATACGAATAATGTTCAACCTGTAATGAAAAAAGAGAAGATTTATGAAGAAATGGATCAACCATCATCTATCTATGAAATGACGATGAATTTGGTTGCAAAGCTTGAATCATCTTATTCCATTAAGTTAAGAAAATCCGAAATTTATCATCTTTACTATATTTTAAAAGCCTATAAACTTAATTCCCGTTTTTTATTAAATCATGACACTGAAAAGATCCTTAATAAAAATGTTGAGAGATTGGCACAGCAGTTAATTTTAAAAGTGAGTGAAAACAGTGGCTATCAGTTTATAGAGGATGACGATTTAATAGAGCGTTTGACCCTGCATCTTCACAGTATGGTATACCGTCTGGATCATCACATTTACATTATTAACCCAATCTTAAAGTCTATTAAAACGAATTTTTCAAATATATTCAACTTAGTCAAACACAGTACTGAAGAATTAACAAAAGATGAAATCTATGATAAAGAATTGACAGACGAAGAAATTGGCTATATCACACTTTATTTTCAAATTTCCTATGATGAACGATTTGCCAATAAGATCCCAATCCTTATAGAGTGTACAAGTGGTATTGGTACTTCACATTTGTTAAGCGGGAAAATCAAGAAAAGCTTTCCGAATATCCTTGTGAAAAAGATTATCGCTCAACAGCGGATTAAACAAAGTGATTATGACGATGTTGAACTCGTGATTTCCACAGTCAAAACTCATAGCATTATCGATAAACCAACGATTCTTGTCAGTCCTATATTAAATGATGAGGATAAGTACAAGATCGATGAATTTATAAAAAATTATTACAAGCAACAAGTGATTTTATCCCAAACCTAATCAGTAGAAAAGGAGGCTCTTAGATTGGAAATAAAGATGGAAGAATTAGATTTTAGTAGAGTTGTATCAGAAGATCTCATTCAATTAGATTTACAAGCAACATCGAAGATTGAAGTTATCGAGGAACTAACAAACCTCTTATTTGTAAACGGTTGCATTAATGATGAAGAAGGGTTTATTCAGGATGTGATGTATCGTGAAAATGAGGGAGTTACAGGTTTAGAAAAAGGAATCGCCATTCCTCATGGCAAATCAGATTATGTATTGAAGACCTCTATTGCCATTGGAAGAACAAAGGAGCCTGTGGAATGGGAGTCTATGGATGGGAATCCCATCAATATTATCATCTTATTCGCGGTGAAAAATGCTGATAAAACGACAACACATATTAAGCTGCTTCAGAAAGTGGCCGTCTTATTATCAGACGAAGAGACCATCGAACAGTTTCAAACATTAAAAACCAAAAAAGAGTTTTTACATCTATTATCTAAACATAATTAGGGGGAATTGTTATGAATATTGTTGGAATCTCTGCTTGTACATCTGGTATTGCTCATACGTATATCGCGAAAGAAAAACTAATTAAAGCAGGGCATGAATTCGGACATAAAGTTCGGATCGAAACACAGGGAACGATTGGCATCGAAGACGAGTTAACAAAAGAGGAAATTGCGGCAGCAGACTTGGTCATTATTGCTGCTGATATTAAAGTTAGCGGGAAGGAACGTTTTAAAGGAAAGAAAATTATTGAAATCTCAACAAATATTGCGATCAAGGCACCGAAGCAATTATACAAAAAGATTGAGGCTGAACTGAACACACAACAATAAGGGAGGTCTGTTATATGTTAAAAAAACTTCAAATTAAGAAGCATGCTTTAACCGCTATATCCTTTATGTTACCGCTTGTTGTTGCATCAGGACTATTAATTGCGATTGGAAATCTAACTGGTGGAACGGTTATTGAAAATTATCAGGAAGCTTATTCAATTCCATCAGCACTTGTCTCTTTAGGTGTACTTGGAATGGGACTGCTTGCTCCTGTTATTGCAGGTGCGATTGCCTACTCGATAGCTGATCGGCCGGGTATCGCTCCGGGGCTTTTAATGGGGCTTATTGCAAATGCAATTGGAGCCGGATTCTTAGGTGGTATGTTAGGTGGATTCATCGTAGGTTACTTCGTTTTATTCCTTAAGAATCATTTAAAGGTACCGAAATGGGCAGAGGGCTTAATGCCAATGATGATTATTCCGCTGATTTCCAGCGTCGTGATCGGATTACTGATGTTCTTTATCCTTGGAGTTCCAATTGTATGGGCAACAGATGGATTAACTTCTTTTTTAACAAGTATGCAAGGGTCGATGAGATTCGTTTTTGGAGCTATTTTAGGTGGAATGGCAGCATTTGATTTTGGTGGACCCGTCAATAAAGTGGCTTCATTGTTTGCAGATGGCCTTTTACTAGAGGGAATTTATGAACCTGAAGCAGTGAAAATACTGGCTTCTATGGTACCTCCGTTTGGTGTAGCAATTTCCTGGGTTTTATCAAAAGCTCTACGGAAAAAGCGTTACACCAAATCGGAAGAAGACAATATTAAAATCGCTTTTCCGATGGGAGTTTGTATGATTACAGAAGGTGTCATTCCTATTGCTGCTGTGGATATCGTAAGAGTTGTTGTTTCTTGTACTACTGGTGCTGCAATTGGTGGCGGATTCTCGATGATGTGGGGTGTGGGATCACCCGTTCCATCTGGTGGATTGTTTATTGTTCCGGCAATGACCCACCCATTCCTGTTCCTATTAGCATTACTGATTGGTTCAGTCATTACCGGTGTCATGCTGTTTCTATGGAAGAAAGAACCTGCAAATGAATTGGCTGAGGATACGACAGAGGAAGAAGAAATGGATCTTTCTGATATAAAAATAACAATTTAATAGATTGGAAGCGATATATATGTATGTATCAATGAAAGGCATGCTTGACCGTGCAAATACCGGTAAATATGCGGTTATGGCGATTAACTGTTTTAACTTAGATACGGCTAAAGCTGTGATCGATGCAGCTCAGGAATTAAGGGCACCGATTATCATTGATTTACTTCAAGATCATCTGATGGTCCACTTAGGCAGCAAACTTCTGACACAGCCAATCATTGAGATGGCAAATGCAGCAAGTGTGGAGGTAGCAATAAACTTAGATCACGGCCAGGATATTGGCTTTGTCAAAAGATGCTTAAAAGATGGATTTTCCAGTGTCATGATAGATGCTTCCAACTATCCTATTGAGAAAAACATTGACATTACCCGAAATATAGTCGAATTCGCCCAAACCTATGATGCCAGTGTAGAAGGGGAAGTAGGAAGCATTGGCTCTATATCCAGTGACCATATGACAGATGACGAGATGTATACCAATCCTGATACTGCAATTGAGTTTGCATTAAAAACTGGGGTAGATGCTTTAGCCATCTCTTTTGGCTCAAGTCATGGAAATTATCCTGACGGCTATGTACCTGAATTTCGATTTAATATTGTCGAAAAGATAAAAAAGGCAACAAATATTCCGCTCGTACTCCACGGAGGCTCAGGGTGTGGAGAAGAAAATATAAGAAAATCTATTGAGCTTGGGATCAATAAAATAAATGTTGGTTCAGACTTTATGAATGCTCAGATACAACAAATAATAAATGACTTAAGAGAGCAACCGGAACTGAGTTACTTTGATGTAATCCACCATACAGTTACTGCGGGAACAGAGTTAGTCAAATATTATATCCGATTATCCGGATCTGAAAACAAATCTATATAATAAAAGGAGAGAGAAGAAAATGTTAATAAATATGAAACAGTTACTAGAAGTGGCAAAGCAACATACATTTGCAGTAGGTGCTTTCAATGTAGCAGATAGTAATTTTCTAAGAGTTGTAGTAGAGGAGGCAGAGATAAATAATTCGCCAGCTATTATTGCTGTACATCCAACTGAATTAGAGTTTACAAAGGATGACTTCTTCAGTTATGTGTTAAACAGAATTAAAAACAGCCATGTACCATTTGTTCTTCACTTGGATCACGGAGGAAATGTAGCTGATATTATGAGGGCAATACGGGTCGGCTTCAGCTCAGTGATGATTGACGGCTCACTTTTACCATTAGAAGATAATATTAAACTAACAAAGGAAATCGTCGACATCAGCCATCCATTAGGTGTGTCAGTGGAAGGTGAGCTAGGAACAATTGGAAACACTGGAACATCAGTTGAAGGAGGCGTGTCAGAGGTTATCTACACAAGACCTGAAGATGCAAAGGAATTTGTAGAAAGCACAGGTGTCGACACATTGGCTGTTGCGATCGGCACATGTCATGGCATCTATCCAAAAGATATGGAACCAAAGCTCCGTATGGATATACTGCAGGCGATTAAACAGGAGGTAGATATTCCACTCGTCCTTCACGGAGGCTCAGCGAATCCGGATGAGGAAATTGCCGAAGCAGTCAGAATTGGAATTCAAAAGGTAAACATCTCATCAGACTATAAATACGCATTCTATAAAAAATGCCGTGAAATTTTAGCAGCAACCGAACTCTGGGATCCAAACGCGATTTATCCGGAATGTATCGATGCAGCGAAAGAAGTAGTGAAATACAAAATGAACTTGTTTAACTCTCAGGATAAAGCTGACCTATATCGTGAAGAGAAGGTTTTAGTTTGGAGGAATGAATTGTTGTAAGGGATTTAAAAATAATATTTAGTAGGAGTGCTTCTTGTGAAGGCTGTCACAAAGATTAAAAGGTATGGGGAATCTCATGCCTTTTTCATATTCATTTATATTTTTATGAAATTAGCCATGCATTGAAGTGGGTATGAGATTTCTAACGTAAATATGTAAAGGTGTTAGTATTGATTTCTTCACTTTTTGAAATATGATAAAATAAATAAAATGAATGCGTTTAGGAGATGGTTGGAATGAATTTGTACATAAATGAGTCAATGTCCATTGATGACTATTTTGAAATTCGAGAGAAGTCCGAACATCTTTTAGAGTATATTGACGGTTTCGTCTATATGTCTCCATCTCCTTCAACAAAACATCAAAGAATTTCTAGCAAACTCCATATTAAGCTTGGCAATTTTCTTGAAGGAAAGCATTGTGAAGTTTTTCATGCTCCGTTTGATATTGAATTAAAAAATGCAATCATAGAAGGAACGAAAATTGTCATACCAGATCTAAGCGTAATTTGTGAAAAAAGTGGTTTTACTGAATCACGGTATATTGGAGTTCCAAATCTTATTGTTGAAATCCTTAGCCCATCTAATCAATCGCACGATTTAATTACTAAATTAAATCTTTATATGAATTATGGCGTTAAAGAATACTGGATTGTCAATCCGATGCTACATTCAATCACTGTCTATGCTCTTAATGACGAAAGTATGTATGATCAACATGATATGAAAACAAAGAATGGGATCATTACTTCGAAGTTCCTAGTTGGATTCAAAATTGATTTAGAGGAAATATTTTAGTAGTATGGGAACGGTTTTGTTGTTCGTTTGGAGGTTAAATAAAATAAAAACATTCACTAGTGTTGTTAATCAACGTTTGTGAGTGTTTTTGTTATTATTTTACATATTTTCAATTCATGATGTTGTCTTAATTCTTCATGTTTTCTTTGGATTCCTTTTTATACCCAAATATTTCAGAAGAGAGAATCCCTATACCTTAAATACTCACACTAAAAAACTTCTTTCTTCAACCTCTTCCTAACTCAATTATATCACGTAAAAACATTCGGAAATAGACTTTTTATTCCCATCTACTACTGCTAAAATCAATTGAACATAATTCGTTAGGAGAGATGTGGAATGAGTTCTTTGGTACTCGATTTTCAAGAGGTCGAAAAATCGCAGCTTATGCTCGTAGGCGGTAAAGGGTTAAATTTAGGGGTATTATCAAAAATCCAAGGAATCCAAGTTCCCAAAGGATATTGTGTTACAACAGTAGGTTTTCAAAAAGCCATCAATGAAAACAAAAAGTACCATGCTCTATTGGATCAATTAGCAACGCTAAAAGTTGAAGATCGAGATCAAATTCGTGAAATTAGCAGTAAGATGCGACAACTCATAATGGAAGTAGAAATCCCTTCAGATGTTGTGAAAGAAGTTACTCATTATCTCTCCAAGTTCGGCGAGGAACACGCATATGCAGTGCGTTCTAGTGCGACTGCCGAAGATTTACCGCATGCCTCTTTTGCCGGCCAACAAGACACCTATTTAAATATCATTGGTAAAGACGCCATCTTGCAGCATATCAGCAAATGTTGGGCTTCCCTATTTACGGAGCGCGCGGTCATCTACCGGATGAAAAATAGATTCGACCATAGTAAAGTTTTATTATCAGTCATCATTCAAAAAATGGTCTTTCCACAGGCTTCAGGGATTTTATTTACCGCTGACCCGATTACTTCCAACCGAAAATTACTTTCTATTGATGCAAGTTTTGGATTGGGGGAAGCACTGGTCTCAGGCTTGGTATCTGCAGATTGTTATAAGGTACAGGAAGATCAAATCGTTGATAAAATGATAGCAACCAAGAAATTGGCGATGTATGGACGAAAAGAAGGCGGAACAGAGACACAACTAATCGCTCATAATCAGCAAAAAGCCCAAACACTTTCTGATCAACAAATTTTAGAACTAGCACACATCGGCAGGCAGATCGAAGCATATTTTGGTAGCCCTCAAGATATTGAATGGTGTTTGGTTGATGAAACGTTTTATATTGTCCAGAGCCGTCCGATCACAACTTTATACCCGATTCCCGAAGAGGAGACAAAAGAAAATCGCGTCTATGTATCTGTTGGTCACCAACAAATGATGACTGACCCAATGAAACCTTTAGGATTATCTTTTTACCTATTAACAACTCCTGCACCTATGCGTACAGCTGGTGGAAGGTTGTTCGTTGATGTGACAAATAATTTAGCTTCACCTGTCAGAGGAAAAATGGTGATAGAGGCTTTGGGAAAATCCGATCCTCTTATAAAAGATGCACTCATGACGGTCCTTGGGCGAGAAGATTTTATAAAAACGTCACCAGATCCAATAAATATACCAGGTCCTAGTGATACCAATAAAGCAGGTCCTCAATCACAAATCGAAAACGATCCAAAAATCGTTTCTGATTTAATAAAGAAAAATCAAACATCGATAGAAGAGTTAAAACATAACATCGAAACGAAATCAGGAACAGAATTATTTGATTTTATTTTGGAAGATATCCAGGAATTAAAGAAGATTTTATTTGATCCACAAAGCTCGGCTGTTATTATGGCTGCTATGAATGCTTCATCATGGATCAATGAAAAAATGCTGGAGTGGTTAGGTGAAAAGAATGTAGCAGATATACTTTCTCAATCTGTTCCAAATAATATTACTTCAGAAATGGGACTGGAACTATTAGACCTCGCAGATGTGATTCGTCCTTATCCAGACGTCATTGAGCATTTACAACATGTAAAAGATGATCACTTCCTGGAAAAATTAAGTGAATTAGAAGGTGGACAGGAAACCGAAGTTGCAATAAGAACGTATCTCAAGAAATACGGCATGAGGTGCGCCGGAGAAATCGATATAACGAAAACTCGTTGGATTGAAAAACCAATTACACTTGTGCCTATGATACTAAGTAATATCAAAAACTTTATTCCTCATGAAAGCAATCGGAGATTTGAGCGAGGACTGCGTGTTGCGTTGGATAAAGAAAAGGAATTAATAGATCTTTTAAAAAATTTACCGGATGGTGAACAAAAAGTCAAAGAAACAAAACAAAAGATCGACTTAATCCGTAATTTCAGCGGTTACAGAGAATACCCAAAATACGGCATGGTAAATCGCTACTTTGTATATAAGCAGGCTCTACTGAAGGAAGCAGAAAAGCTCCAACAAGAGGGAGTTTTACATGAAAAAGAAGATATCTATTATCTTACTTTTGAAGAGCTCGGCGAAGTCGTTCGCACAAAATATCTAGATTACGGAATCATCACCCAACGAAAAAGTGATTACAAGTTATATGAAAAACTAACACCTCCACGCGTTATCACGTCTGATGGTGAGATCATGACAGGTGAGTACAAACGAGAAAATATCCCAGCCGATGCGATTGTGGGTCTACCTGTTTCTTCCGGAGTTATAGAGGGACGTGCCCGTATCATCTTAACTATGGAAGATGCTTATCTAGAAGATGGAGATATCTTAGTCACAGCATTTACTGACCCAAGCTGGACACCATTGTTTGTTTCCATAAAAGCCCTTGTCACCGAAGTTGGTGGACTGATGACACATGGAGCCGTTATCGCACGTGAATATGGCTTACCGGCAGTTGTTGGAGTGGAAAACGCTACTAAGCTAATAAAAGATGGGCAACGAATTCGAGTGAATGGAACAGATGGGTATATCGAAATCGTGTAAGTGTTGAGTATCTACTTGAAAAAGGTATGAGGAATAATCTCGTACCTTTTTTGTCAAGGATTGAGCCCACGGATGTGCAATTAAAGGATAGTATACTAGGAGTTCTTTATTCTGTTCACCGTTTTTGTCAAAGAAATTATCCTCTAAGTAAATTTTGATGATGATGTCGAAGAGCCAGAAATGCATGACTAGCAATCTTGATAAACTACTTATTTATTTACTAGAGAGATCGCATGTAGGAATTGAATTATTTGGATTTAATGCTTTCTTCCACATTTATCACAACATTTCCTCGCTTATGTCCTTTCTCTACGTAACGATGAGCTTCAACGATCTCATCAAACACATAGTACCTATCGATGACCACTTTTAATTTCCCCATCTCAACAAGCTCTTTAAGGAAGTCCAGTGCTTCTGACGTTTCAGGTGCATTTCGACTAAATAAAAACTTTTTGCGGCTTTTCAATTTAGTCCAAAGCATGTTAACACTTGGCAGCGGTTCAGTGACATTAATATATATACCGTCTTTCTTTAACACCTTCATACAAGCTGAAAAAGAACTTTTGTTTACTGCTTCAAAGACCACATCATACGTCTCGTCTGACCCGGAAAATTCCTCTGCTGTATAATCAATGACCTTGTCGGCTCCTAGAGATTTTACCAATTCCAAGTTTGTCGTACTGCATACCCCTGTAACATTGGCACCGAAATACTTGGCAATCTGAACCGCATAACTTCCTACACTTCCTGACGCACCATACACTAGAACCTTTTGCCCGTTTTGAATATTGGCTTTTCTAAGAAAATACAAAGCAGTCCGTGCTCCAATTGGAATGGCAGCAGCTTCTGCATACGTTATATTGGACGGTTTTATAGACACAGGACCATCCTCCGGTAAACAAATATATTCGGCATAGGCACCAAACCCAGAGAGAGAGGCTGCAAAAACCTGGTTACCAGCCTTAAACTTTTTGACAGTTTTTCCAACAGACTCAATTTCACCAGCTAACTCCATCCCTAATATCTCTTTTTTTGGTCCTCTAAAACCAAGTGTTAATCGGGCAGGCAGCCAAAAAGCGGGTGGAACTGTAAAACTCCGTGCTCGAATATCTGCGACCGTTACAGTTGTTGCTTTCACTTTCACTAAAATTTCGTTTTCTTTAGGGATTGGTTTTTCTACGGCTGTCTGTTGAAGAACGTCAGGGGGACCGTAATTTGTATACACGATTGCTTTCATTATCCACCTCTAATCCGTATTTATTCATTACTATCATACGAATAGTACGAATAAATAGACCAAAGGTTTCGCTTTTTAATAAAAGAACGATGGGTAGTTAGATCTGTATGTACTCCCTAATAAAGTTGGGCAGTTCAGTTTCTACTAAGCGTACTCTAAATGAAAATCTTTACACATATGATATATCATGATATAACATTATGTATAGATCTATTTTTTTGAAAGTTGGTGTTTGCTTTGACAAAGCCGTTATATGAGGTTTTATATGAAAACATAAAAAAAGATATTATGTCAGGCGTGTATAAAGAGGGGGACCGCGTTCCTTCCGAAAAGGAATTGTCAGAACAATATGATGTCAGTAGAATTACAACAAAAAAAGCATTGGAAATGTTAGCTGGAGAAGGCTTGATCGTTAGGCAGCCGGGTAGAGGCTCATTTGTGAAGCAAAATTCTAACGACGAAGAGAAGGGACCTGAATTAGTCGAATCGCCTTCAAAAGAAGTAAAGCGTACACCACTAATGATTGGTCTAGTCATAACAGATTTTGATGATAGTTATGGGACAGCGCTTATTTCATCCATTGAAAAGTGTACAACCGAACATTCTTGCTTCCTCATACTGCGCCGCTCCTTTGGAATCTCGGATATTGAAGAAAAAGCGATTCGGGAATTGGTTGAGCTTGGTGTTGATGGGCTCATTGTCTTTCCTGCTCAAGCAGAATACTTTAGTGAGGAGATCTTAAAACTCGTTTTGAATAAATTTCCGTTAGTTCTCGTTGACCGACATTTAAAGGGAATTTCTACTGCATCGGTGAGCACGGATAACGTTGGCGCGGCCAGAAAAGGAACAGAATACCTGCTGGAGTTAGGTCACAGGTATATTGGCCTTCTGACGCCACCCCCGAATGATACAACTGCTTTAGAAGATCGTATTGAAGGATTTGTACAGGCTCATGCAGAACAGGGAGTCATCGTTGATCGTGATTTATGGATAAACAATATTACGTCAACACTTCCTAATTCTTTCAGACCGCCTAACATTAGACATGATATAGATAAAATAAAGAAACACCTAACAGACCACCCCACAATCACAGCTTTATTTGCAGCCGAATATTACATTGCTTTAATGGCGAATGAAGCGGTTAAAGAGCTGGGGATGCGTGTACCTGAAGATGTTTCGATCATGTGTTTTGACAGTCCGCCAACACATATAGGTGAATTTCAATTAACTTACCTGGCACAAGATCAAGAAAAAATGGGGCAAAAAGTATTTGAACTTCTTTTGAAACTACGAAATAAAGAGGATCAAGCCGTTGTACCAAAGCGGGTGTTGCTAGATGCTAATCTAGTAATTGGTAACTCGACCGCTCCAGTTACAATTAAAAAATAATAGCGGGAATGGTGTCTTCAGAAGATTGGGGGCACTTTTTTATTTGTTGAAAAACAAAGATCAATACCCAATATACCATTCGCTATTTTTTAAATAAATTTTTAAATGATATATTTAAATGTAATATTAAATTACTTATTGACATACTATTTATATAACAATTATACTAATTGTAAGCGCTTCACTAAAAGGAGGTGAAATACATAGATGGAAACAAATACATTATCTGCAACAATGATTAACATGATGGATGATATAACGTGCCGTCTGGCAGATCGTCCAAAGCTTGCGAAGATGTTTCAGAATTGCTTTAAAAATACGATTCAAACAACGGTTAAGCGCCTTGAAGATCAATCTACCTTTATTATTACAGGAGATATTCCAGCTATGTGGTTGCGAGATTCGGCTGCACAAGTAAAACCGTACCTTGCACTTGCTGACCGTGATGAAACAATCTCAACGATCATTGAAGGGGTGATAAAACGCCAAGTTGATTATGTCAATATTGATCCGTACGCAAATGCCTTCAATAAAGAGGCTAATGGTGCAGGGCATCAAAATGATCTAACTGATATGTCTGATTGGATTTGGGAAAGAAAATATGAAATTGATTCACTTTGTTATCCTATACAATTATCTTATTTATTCTGGAAGAGAACTGGAATTACTCGGCACTTTGACGCCGAATTTTTGAAGGCTGTGAAGAAGATTATTGGGGTCTGGAAAGTAGAACAGCACCATGAAGAACAATCACCATATCGATTTCAACGAAAAAATTGTCCGCCATCAGACACGCTCACTCGGGACGGTTTGGGAGAACCGGTCTGTTACACGGGTATGACGTGGTCAGGGTTTAGACCGAGTGATGATGCGTGTATGTATGGCTATTTAATTCCTTCCAACATGTTTGCAGTCGTTGTGCTAAATTACATGGAAGAAATTTTTACTAGTTTCTATAAAACTAGTGACCTTATTAGTAGTGTAACAGAGTTAAAGAATCAAATTCAATCTGGAATTAATGAATATGGCATTGTAAAGCATCCAAAGTATGGAAAAATGTATGCATACGAAACCGACGGATTTGGTCATTATAATTTAATGGATGATGCCAATGTTCCGAGTTTACTAGCTTTGCCATACCTGGGGTTTTGCAGTATTGAAGATGAAATCTATCAAAATACAAGAGCATTTATCTTAAGTGAAGATAATCCTTACTATTTTGAAGGTAAGGCGGCCAAGGGGATCGGTAGTCCACATACACCTGATCAATATGTGTGGCATATTGCACTAGCAATACAAGGACTTACGACAAATTCATCAGAAGAAATTGAGGAGTTACTAAGACTCTTTGAAACAACGGATGCTGATACTGGATATATGCACGAGGGTTTCCATGTTGACGATCCGACAAAATTCACTCGTAAATGGTTTTCATGGGCTAACGCAATGTTTTGTGAGTTTATCATGAGTGTAGTTGAAAGCGCTTCTAAAAAGTAAATAAATGATAAAGAGGTGGCTGGGATGAGAAAATTTCGATTTGGTTGGATGCTGTTGCTGGGAGTACTGCTAAGTTTGGCATTAGTAGGTTGCAGCAGTGAAGATTCTAGCAAAAGTGACAGTGGTTCAGATGAAAAAGTGAAGCTAACCTTCTGGGGTGACTGGACAGGTGATGGGGAAGATCAATTTAACCATATGGTTGAAAAGTTTAACAAATCTCAAGACCGTATTGAAGTCGAATACGTCATTCAAGAAGATTTGATAACGAAATTTATGACAGGTATTACATCTGGTCAAGTTCCTGACGTTTTGCTTTGGGATCGTTGGAGAACATCGCTTTATGCTCCAAAAGGGGTGCTGCATCCAATAAATGAATATATGGAAGCTGATGGTGTATCCGAGGGTGATTTCTACGAAGAAGCTTTAAAAGAATTAAGCTATGATGACAACTTATATGGTCTTCCGTTAACAGTCGATACACGTGCTTTATTCTATAATAAAGATCATTTTGAAGAAGCTGGCATTGAGCCTCCGACCACATGGGAAGAGCTTCGTGAAGCAGCGAAAAAGCTAACTGTTAAAAATGGAAAAGACTTTGAACGAGTTGGTTTTTCCTTAAATGATCTAGGATTATTCAATATGTGGCTTCAACAGGCTGGTGGCCAGATGTTGACAGAAGATTTAACTGCAACAGCCTACAATAGTGAAGCAGGCTTAAAAGTACTTGAATATTGGAATCAATTGCTTTTTGAAGATGAAGTGTATAAGACTGGATTTGACAAAGGACTTGAAGGTGCTCAGCATCCGTTTGTAACTGGAAAATCATCAATGCACTTTACTGGGCCATGGGATTTACGTACGTATGAACAATACAGTGATCAGTTAAATTACGGGGTTGTTCCACCTCCGGCAGGTCCAAATGGTGACAAAGGTGCGGTTATGGGTGGCTTTGGTTTAGCTGTTCCGGAAGCTTCTGAAAAGAAAGAAGCAGCATGGGAGTTCATTAAATGGTGGTTAGCAGAACCGGAAAATGCGCTTGAGTGGGGTAAAACAAGCTTGAACATTCCTGGTAACAAAGTCGCGCTTGAGGATCCGTTCTTCCAAGACGATCCATTCTGGAAGCCATTCATCGATTCATTAGAATTTGCTAAAATTCGTCCTCGTCACCCGGGTTATTCTGTTGCAGAGGTTGACGCATTAATTCCAAACCTGGAAAAATTCGTGTTGCAGGAGGAATCAGCAGAGGAGACATTAGAAAAAGCCCAAAAAGAGGGAGATAGGATGCTTAAGGAAAATGAAGCTGAATAAGATTAACAGAATTCAAGAGAGTGCACTCTCTCTTGATTCTGTTCCGAAAAAAAGTTCCTTTAACCGATATCAATCGCGGGCAGCGTATTTCTTGATTGCACCTACACTCATTCTGTTTATCATATTTATGGTGATTCCTATAGGGATGGCTATTTTCTTAAGTTTTACTAATTATGACATTATTAGCTCGATGGAATGGGTAGGCTTTGATAACTTTAAACGACTAATTGACGATGCCATTCTTTGGCAGACATTCCGAAATGTAGGAGTGTTAACACTGTTTTTTGTGCCGCTTATGATCATTATTTCATTACTTTTAGCCGTTTTGGTCACACAGCCATTTCGTGGTGTCACGTTTTTCCGACTCGCTTTTTACATGCCGACAGTTACATCTGCAGTAGCGGCATCGATCGTTTGGTTATGGATGTTGAACTCAGAATATGGATTAATCAATCAGATGCTTAGTTATGTCGGGATTGCTGGACCTGCTTGGCTATCTGAATCGGGACCGGCGATGGCTTCAGTTATTGCGGTTACGCTTTGGTTGGGAGTCGGTGGAAACATGATTATTTACATGGCCGGTATTAAAGGAATTCCGACACAGCTTTATGAAGCGGCAAAGATTGATGGTGCTTCAGCCTTTAAACAGCTCATTTATATTACATTTCCAATGCTTCGCCCAACAACATTGTTAGTAAGTACAATGACGATTATCGGTGCATTACAAATTTTTGATCAGGCGTACGTGTTAACACAAGGTGGACCTGCGAACTCAACGAAAACAATCGTATACCACATTTATACAACGGGGTTTGAACAGTTGCAAATGGGCTATGCATCAGCACAGGCGCTTGTTCTGACGATAACCATTTTAATTTTTACGGCAATTAACTTTAAGATTAATCAAAGTAAGGATCAATAGAAGGGAGGACCTGTGATGAAAAAAAGGGAAAATTTAAAAAAGCTGATCTTTTATATTGTAGGGTCGGCAATTGCTGTCATTATGGTGATGCCATTTATTTGGAGCTTATTGACATCCATAAAACCAGATACGGAGATATTTCGAATTCCTCTGCAGTGGCTTCCTTCGACGATCACCTTTGAGCAATATATCGAAGCATTTGAATCAGTACCGTTTGGACGTTACTTGTTTAACTCGCTTTATCTTGCTGTAATGGGAGTTTTTTTTAATCTTTTATTCGGTTCTATGAGTGGTTACGCCTTCGCGAAACTCAAATTTAAAGGAAGAAAAGTAATATTTGCAGTCTTATTGGCAGCGATGATGATTCCCGGTGTAGTTGTTATGATTCCACAATATATCGTCCTAAACAATATGCCTCTAATGGGTGGCAATGACATTTTAGGCCAAGGTGGGCACGGATTATTGAACAACTTTTGGGCGGTTATTCTTCCAGGTGCGGCCGGTTCGTTCGCAGTATTCTTTATGCGACAATTTTTCTTAACCTTACCGGATGAATACATGGAATCAGCTCGAATTGATGGTTGCAGTGAGTTTCGGATTTATTGGAATCTTTACTTGCCGCTTACAAAGCCGGCGTTAGCAACACTTGGAATTTTCACATTCCAAGCAGGCTGGAACAGTTTCCTATGGCCGTTAATCGTCTTAAATGACAGATCATTATACACTGTGCAAATAGGGCTTCAAGCATTTACTTTTGACAAACAAACGGCATACGGACCAATGATGGCAGCGACAATTATCATAATCTTACCGATCATTGCGATCTTCATGTACTTACAAAAATACTTTATTGACGGTGCAAACTTCTCTGGAATTAAAAGCTAATTAGGTAGAGGGTGAAAACGATGTATAAATGGATGGAATGGATCGCAAAGGCAGCTGGATTGAATTTTTTATGGATTTTGTTCACATTATGCGGATTTGGTTTCTTGGGCTTATTTCCAGCAACAGTTTCCTTGTTAATGGTGACTCGGGATGTAAAAACAGGAAATCATAAGGGAATAGGCGCTTCTTTCCTGAACTACTATGTGGAAAATTTTATCAAGGCTAATGCCTACGGCTATTTGATCATGATTGTAAATATAGCCTTGATTTCACTTGCGATCCAATCTGTACATTTCTCAGTACTACTTGCCATACCAATTTTTGTAGTGACAGTGTTGGTTTTCATGATATCCCTATATCTGCTACCTGTATTTACGTATTTTCATGCATCATTTTTGAATCATCTAAAACTATCAAGTGTCATTGCACTAGGACACCCAGTTGTATCATTTGTGTTGGTTTCTCTATTTGCACTCAATTTTGGAGTAATCTTTTATTCTCGCATTTTGATTGCATTTCCAATCTTGTTTTTGTTCTTTATGGTTAGTGTTTCTGCTTATTTTGTGATGGTCGTATTATTACCGGTGTTTAGGAAGTATGGCCGGCTTGAGTTAAAAAAAGCCGTTACTAGTAACCAGGTATCAGAAGTCTAATAGTTTCATATGCCCAACAAGTTGAAAGCGTTAATATTTTAATTATAAAAAGGAGTGACATTATGCTTACTAAATGGCGTGGAATGACCGTTTTGCCGGCAGTCCTATTGATGATTTTCTCATTACTCGTAACAACTCTTTTTAATTCAGAGCAGGTTGAAGCTGCAAGCTTATGGAGTGAGGAGTATGATGCAGCACAAGGAACGTTATATAACGTCGGAACAGAAAATTCGGAAGCAGGTTATTTCGGTGAAGGCTATGTTGCCGGCTGGAACAGAGATGGCCAAAAAGTCGATGTCGAAGTGAATGTACCTAGTGATGGCAGTTACACGCTGGTATTTAAATATGCTGGTGGTGCAGGCTCTGCTACCCGCTATCTTGAAGTAAATGGGGAAGAAATTGTTGATCAAGTACGTTTTTCTGGAACAGGAAGCTGGGGTAACTGGCAGACTGCGAATGTTAACGACATCAGCTTAACTGCTGGAAAAAATACGATAACTCTTGGCTTCGATTCTTCGAGAGGCAGTACGAACTGGCTTAACTATGACAGTCTGACTGTAAAAGAACCAAGTGAAACAGAGCTAGTGCCATGGGGATTAAAAAAAGAAGCTGAGCAGGCTCAATTATCGCTCACTGAAAACTTTTGGAACAATGATCGTAACATGTTCAATAATCAATATCCTGATAGCGAAACGAATGATCGCTTCCATTACTGGTGGCAGGCACATGGAATTGATACGCTAATTGACGGTTATGAACGATCAGGTGATAAAGCGTATCTCGACAAAGCTCAAGCTTTATATGAAGGTGTTAAAACACGAAACGGCGGTGAAATCCGTAACGATTTTTATGATGATATGTTGTGGATGGCACTTGCTCTTCAACGTTTGTACAGCTACACAGATAATCCGGAGCATGAACAAGCGGTGTTTACACTATGGGAAGACATTAAAACTGGCTGGAGTGAGGAATTTGGCGGCGGAATCGCGTGGAACAAATTCCAACTGGATTACAAAAATACACCATCAAACGCACCAGCAGTCATTCTTGCCGTACGCTTATTTGAGCAATATGGAAAAGAAGAAGATTTAGAATGGGCAAAGAAAATCTATAACTGGCACCAAAACACATTAGTGGATCCTGAAAACGGCTTAGTCTGGGATGGCATTAACCGGACAGGTGATGGAACTATCGATAAAGGCTGGGAATTCACGTATAACCAAGGTGTCTATATCGGGGCATCGGTTGAGCTTTTTAAGTTAACAGGTGAACAGCAGTACCTTGATGCTGCCGTTAAGACGGCTGAAACGACAAAAGAACGATTCTCCAATCACAACAGAATCATCTATGAAGGTGGCTCTGGTGACGGTGGATTATTTAAAGGAATTCTGGTCCGTTACGTAACAGAGCTAGTAAAAGCAGACGAATCTCAAGTCGATCTGGCTGAATGGATCATTAAAAATGCCAAAAGTGTTTGGAATCAAACAAAGGAAGAGCCGGTAATTTTGTTTGGATCATCATGGGAAGGTGCAATTAATACCCCTGTTGAGCTTAGTCAGCAATTAAGCGGCGTTATGCTGATGGAGCATGCAGCTGAACTCGAGCCAATTATGTTTGACAGTTTATGTGATGTGCTAGCAATTGAAGTTAATACTTTTGCAGCAGATGGTAAATTGGAGAAATCTGTTGTGAAAAAACTTAGCAATCGTATCAAACAAGTAGAACACCATCTAGGCAAAAGGAACTTTGAGCAGGCACTTAAACATCTTGAAGACTTTGAAAAGCATTTACAAAAAGGGCAGAAACAGGGTCATGTCAACGATGTTGCTTATGGAGAACTTCAACATCTAGTAGACAGAATATTAAAATAACAGAACGACAATTTGAAGAAATTAGTCAATTCATAAACTGGTATTGGAAATGGAGTGGGACGGTTGAAAACGATTCGAATTGGATTTATCGGGACAGGTGGCATGGCTCAAGTGCATGCAGAGCAGCTGCTGGAACTTGAAAATGTGGAAATTACAGCGATAACGGATGTGAGTCCTGACGCAAGGGCCAGATTTATTGAAAAAGCGGGAATAGAAAATGTCCAGCAATATACAGAATACCGCGACATGCTCGACCAAGCAGAATTGGATGGAGTTGTAATCTGTTCACCACATACTTTGCACTTTGAACAAGCAACAGCGGTTTTGGAGAAGGGCTTACACGTGTTGATCGAAAAACCGATGACTTGTTCATCACATGAGGCTGAGCAATTAATTGAAACGGCCAAGCGAACAGGAATGATCATGCAAGTGTCATACCAACGCCATTTTCAGCCGGAATTCATTTATATTCACGATACAATCGCTGCCGGAAAAATCGGAAAGGTTACATCTGTTACAGCCTCATTGTACCAGCAATGGTGGAACGGTTCGAACGACACGTATTCATGGCGCAAGGATCCAAAATTATCTGGAGGAGGATTTTTAATGGACTCCGGCAGCCATATAATCGATGTTTTGCTTTGGACGACAGGATTAACACCAGTTGAAGTAACGGCACAGCTTTCTAAGCAAGGGGCACCGGTAGAAATCGATACATTCACATCGATTCGATTTAAAGAAGGTGCGGTTGCCGGTTTAAACCTTGTCGGTTACTCACCGGCTTGGCATGAAACATACGTATTCTGCGGTGAAAAGGGAGCCATTTTTTATGACAACGATAAAATTACCCTTCATTTAACAGGAGAAGAACCAATCGTTCCGGAATTACCTAAGGCAACAACGAACCAAGACAAAAGCTTCATAGATGCGATCCGTGGAGATGGTGATATACAGGTGCCAGGAGAATTTGCTTTAAAGGTTGTTAAGTTTTCGGAAATGGTTTATGAATCAGTTGGCTACAAGCCTTACTAAAGGAGGAAGTTGATTACATGAATTTTAATATAGGGATGCGGATTCCACCAAAAATCGGAAGTGAAGGAATTGGAAAAGTTGCAAGCTGGGCAGCGGAAGTCGGATTGGACACACTTGATGTCTCCCGGCTTACACCGGAAGTAATAGCTGCCTGTGAGAAGGCAGGTGTTGGGATCGGAACTGTTGATGTTGCACAGGTTGGTCAGCTTTTCAGTTTAGATGAAAAGCGCCGTTCAGATGCAATTGACAGTGTGAAAAAACAGATGACAGACATCGCGGCATTAGGCGGCCGAGTACTGTTCATGTGTCTTGTTCCTGAGGATCACACACTGCCGCGAAAAGATTCTTTCGGGATTTGGAAAGAAACGTTTCCTGAAATTATTCAACATGCTGAACAAAATGGGTTATACATTGCCATTGAAGGCTGGCCAGGGCCGGCACCATATTATCCAACACTAGGCTGTACGCCGGAAACATTAAGGGCAATGTTCAATACGATCCCATCGAAGCACTTTGGAATGACGTATGATCCATCACATTTGGTCCGTTTAGGCATTGACTATATCCGCGTGTTATCTGAGTTCGGGGAACGAGTGAATCACTGCCACGGCAAGGACACTGAAATGTTAACAGATGATCTGTATGAATGTGGTGTGCTGCAGTCTACTTTCACTGAAAAATACTTATTCTCAGAAGGCTCTTGGCGATACACAATCCCAGGCCACGGGGAAGTTGACTGGGGAAAAGTTGCTATCCGTTTACAACAGTTGGGCTACAATGGATCGATCAGTATTGAATTAGAAGATCACCGCTATTGGGGTTCACTTGAAGCCGAGCAACAAGGGATCGTGAAAGCTGCGGAGCATTTGCGCAGATACGTTAAATAATAGATTCTAACTTTACAAGGGGTGAATCGATGGACGAAAAACTTCGAGTTGGCATAATCGGTTACGGATTTGCATCAAAGACGTTTCATGCACCGGTTATTACAAGCTTACCAAATTTACAATTAACAAAAATCGTTCAGCGCAGCAGCACGAGCGCAAACGAGCGTTATCCTGAGGTAGAGGTCGTCACTCATGTCGACGACCTCTATCAGGATGAAGCGATAGATTTGGTTGTCGTAGCAACGCCGAGCACTGATCATGTGAAATTTGTACGTGACGCATTGCTTGCAGGGAAACATGTTGTGGTGGAAAAACCGTTTACAACAACCTCGGCTGAAGCAGATGAGTTAACACAATTGGCAAAGAAGCAAGGAAAAGTTTTAAGCGTCTTCCACAACCGCCGTTGGGATGGAGATTTTATGACGTTGAGACGACTCTTAGATGGCGGAATGTTGGGCGATGTAAAAGAAGCCGTGTTTCGCTGGGACCGGTTTATCCCGGATGCAAATCCTAATAAATGGCGTGACAGCCATGCACTTGGCTCTGGGGTGCTCTATGATCTTGGAGTGCACTTTTTTGATCAAGTTCTCTGCCTATTTGGAAAACCGGACAAAATCCGTGCAGAAGTCCGGTCCTTGAGGGCAGATACAAAAGCAGATGATTACTTTGATGTAACACTAGGATATCGGCATGACTTGAGCGTTACCATAAAATCCACAGTTCTGGCCAGAGAGCCTAGTCCACGTTATGTCGTGCATGGCACAAAGGGTTCGTTTATGAAGTTCGGAAATGACCCCCAGGAACAAGCGTTAATAGCAGGACGCTCACCTGCTGAAAATGAGTGGGGCAAGGAATCACAAGAAATGTGGGGCACTTTGAACACAGTGATGAATAATCTTCATGTTGTAGGTACCGTTGAAACAGTTGCCGGTGCATACCAAGCGTACTATCAAAATATTTATGATACAATTACTGGCCGTGCCGAGCTGATCGTAAAACCTGAGGAGGCGAAGATGGCGATTAAGTTAATTGAACTGGCGCTTGTGAGTAGCCGTGAAGGTCGAACGGTTGATGTTGAGTAATAAATACAAACAACCCATTTCAAAAACCATAAGTTTCTACAAAAGGGTGAATTAAATGCGTGACGTTAAATTTTCTATAAATGCTTCAACTCTTTTTCCATTTGACCTAGATATAATCGACCAAATCAAGGTAGCAGCACATGCAGGATACGATGGCATTGAGTTATGGGTAAAGGATATCCAGGAGTATCTTGAGAAAGAAGGTTCAATAAAGGAGTTAATAAACTGCATTGAAGCGAGCGGCATTGAAGTGGTCAATGCGATTACTTTTTTCAAATGGTCGGATGCAGATGAAGGGACAAGACAGCAGGGACTCAAAGAAGCAGAGCGGGAAATGAAACTATTAAAAGAAATTGGATGTAAGGTTGTTGCTGCACCCCCAAGTGGAGACATGGCAGCCTTACCATTACAAAAGATCGCTCAGCATTTCAGTGAATTAACAGAGCTTGCAGACCGAATTGGAATTGACGTATACCTCGAATTCTGGGGTAAAGCTCCCAAATTAAGTACTCTAAGTGAGGCCATGTTTATCGCACTTGAAAGTGGTCTCCCGGACGTAAAGCTATTGCTCGATCCATTTCATATGTATACGGGCGGAAGCCATTTTAGTGGTCTTGCTTATCTTAAATCTGAACACATCGGAATTTTCCACGTGAACGATTATCCAGCACACCCGACGCGGAAATCAATTACCGACAAAGATCGTGTGTTCCCAGGTGATGGGATTGCACCGACTGCAGAGGTAGCGAATTACTTAGAGAAGATGAATTACAACGGTTATTTGTCATTGGAACTGTTTATCGAAAACTATCACAACCAATCTGCTTTGGAAGCCGCCCGGTATGGGTTGGAGAAAATGAAGCAGACGTACTTATGATGAATTGATGTGGTACCCGACATAAAATAGATCCTAGTAGAAGCATAGTCAAATATAGTCAAATTTGCAGGATATATAACCACCTTCTTATAGAATGGAGAGGTCACAATGAACACAGCCAATAAAACTACGAAATGGGTAACTCGAGCGCAGGAAGCGTTTAACAGCTTGCTCCAAAATTACTGGAATCATCATTTAAATATGTTTAACAATCATTTCCCTAATCCGGATAACCGATGTAATTTGACGTTTCATTATTGGTGGTATGCACATGCGATTGATAGTTTAATAGACGCATATAGTCGGACTAATGATGAGGAGCTTACAGCATATATTGAAAAAGAATATAACGGGCTTTTGTTCCGGAACGGTGGACAGCCGACAAATCTTTTATACGATGATATGGAATGGTTAGCACTTGCATTACTTCGAGCCTATCAAGTTACGAAAAACGATGCTTATATAAAAGATGTACAAATTCTATGGAATGATATTAAGACAGGCTGTAATAATCAAATGGGTGGCGGGATCGCCTGGCATAAAGAGCAGCTTGGTTATAAAAATACACCAGCCAATGGCCCTGCAATCATTTTGGCTGCTCGATTATATAAAGAGTTTGGAAATGAAGAAGATCTTGAATTCGCAAAAAAGATCTTTACTTGGCTGGATGATAATCTAATCGATAAAGAAACTGGCTTTGTCATGGACGGGATTAATCGTCTTGGTGATGGACAAATCGATACCGACTGGGAATTCACGTATTGCCAAGGAGTGTATGTAGGTGGAGCAGTTGAACTGTATCGGATTACAAATGACGACCAATACTTAGAAAAAGCGCTTAAGACAGCTCATTTTGCAATCGAAAAACTACACGACCAAACGAATAACGTGTTGAAAAGTGAAGGTAACGGTGACGGTGGATTGTTTAAAGGTATTATGGTTCGCTATTTTACTGAGTTAATGAAAGCAGCACCAGAAAAAACAGAAGCAATCCGCACTTATTTTGAGAGAAATGCGGAAACACTTTGGGAGAAAGGTACAAACTCAGATAAAACTATTTTCAATCATCTGTGGAGTGAACAGCCTGACTTAACTGAAGGCATTGATTTAAGCATCCAGTTAAGCGGTGTATTCCTATATGAATGCTTGGCAATACTTGAACGACAAGGCCTTATTAAAAGTTGAAAACAATCCAACAATTCATACACGTGCTCATTCAAGTCAGCTATTAAGAATACTGTGTAGAAAAAGGTAGTTCAGGATTTTCTTAATTAGAGAAAATTTTTGTGTACAAAAAATATAGTAACTTTATATATTCAATCCTTTACATTATGGCCTTGAAATAATAACAAGGTCATTTTTTGTTAAGGTGATAAAAAGTGTTGAATTGACTTGCTATTCCTGTCAACACATAGAAGTATGATAATGCCTTTTTTGAGAAAGTTCACAGTTTCACTATGAGCTCTTTCTCAAAAAGTGTAATTACTTTTAGAACAGGACTAATTACCCGGAATTTTTTCAACAATAACCACCGTAAATAATATTGTCAAGAATATGACTTGTTTTTACGAAAAGGACAATTTTTATTGAAATATTCCCTTTGCCTATAAATCTGAAGGACAAAAAGCACCTCTTAATTGGGATGGAAAGCGTATTTGTTACTAGTATTCAAATTTAGGAATGGGGAAAAAACATATACTTATTGTAGTTTCATTTTAATTGTGTTCGTTCTACTTTTATTGTCATAGGAATGAAACTAAAAGCGTTTATTGTAGAGAACCTTGAATGGCCAAAAACCTAGGATATTATCGTTCACTTGTTGATTCTCTTTTTTGTTGTATATTCCATATAACTATCAATCGCTTCTTTAAGTCTCCTGATGCCTTCTTCTATTTTTTCTATTGATAGACTTCCGTAACCGAGCACAATTTTATTGCTGTGAATCTTATTAACGAGTGAATATTGGTCTACAGAATATATTTTGACTCTATATTTTTGAATCCAATTCATTAATGACTGATGATAGTCGACTTGAGGTATTTCCACCACTAAATGCATTCCTGCTGCATGTCCTAAAATGACACAGTCAGGAAATTGGCTTTTTAAACTATTTACCAGGGCCTCGCGTCTTTGTTTATAAATTCGTTTCATCTTACGAATATGTCGATCAAAATGACCTTCACTCATAAATCTAGTAAGAATCAACTGCTCTAGGGAAGAGTGATGACGGTCGGTATACCATTTCATTTTTTTAAAAGGTTCAATGAGGTCTTGTGGTAAAACAACATATCCAATTCGTAAACCTGGTGAAAGTATTTTACTAAAGGTACCAACATAGATCACCTTCTCCGGATCAAGTCCCTGAACCGAATGAACAGGAGTACCTTCATAGGTAAATTCACTATCATAATCATCCTCCACAATATAGCAGTTATGCTGCCGTGCATAATGAATTAACTGAATACGTCTTTGAATGGTTAAGGTAACTCCCATTGGAAACTGGTGTGAGGGAAGGATAAAAATGAATGCCGGTGGATTTTCTTGAGATAAACCTTCTGGATTGATGCCTTTCTCATCTACAGGAATAGGGCAAAGACTGGCACCGGCGTATGAGAAAATTGTTCGCATTTCATCTGTCACGGGATCTTCCACCGCAACGAGTTTGTTATTTTGAATGAGCAGCTCAGTGAGTAAAAACAGGGCTTGCGTTGCTCCCGAGGTAATGATCACTTGATGAGGCTCACTGCGGACACCTCTCGTTCTAAAGATATAACGAGAAATCTCTTCTCGTAATGACAGTATGCCTTCAGCAGATTGATAACCGAAAATTGTTTCTGGTGAGCCTTCACATACATCCTTTGCAAGTCGTCCCCATATTTTACGAGGGAAATGATCCATCGCTGGAGTTGCTGCTTTGAAATCAATCATATCCTGTGGGGCCTCCGAAAACTGCTCCTTATTATTGATTTGTTGATTGACTTTATTTTTTTGAAAGAGTGAACCCGGAGCAACAAAGCTTCCCGATTTAGGACGTACGATTAAATAGCCTTCTGCAGCCAATTGGTCGTAAACATCTAAACAAATATTTCTGGATACTCCTAGTAAATTGGCTAGTTCTCTTGTAGATGGCAATTTCTCGTTCGTCTTTAAATCTCCATTTAAGATGTGTTGTCGCAGTTGTTCATACACCTGCTGTGTTAACGTTTTGCTAATAGTTCGATCCACTTGAAACCACATGACGATCCCTCCACTTTGTTTTCAATCTGGTACTATAAAGTTTTGTCGTTTTTGGCTCTTTTTAGTACCAGTATAACATGATAAGTTGATAGTATCTTACTAGGAGGCGAACGTTTTATGAAAACAATCGGATTAATCGGTGGCTTAAGTTGGGAGTCCACAAGTGTTTATTATGAATCTATTAATCGTTCTATTCAGCAGCAATTAGGTGGTATTCATTCAGCCAAATGCTTACTTTATTCCTTCGACTTCGAAGAAATTGCCAAACTGCAAAGAGAAGGGGAATGGGATATAGCTACGAAGAGGATGATAGAAGTAGCCAAGATTGTAGAAGATGGAGGGGCAGACCTGATTGCCATTTGTACCAATACAATGCACCTAATGGCAAACGAAGTACAGGAAGCAATCGAAGTGCCACTTATTCATATCGTTGATTGTGTGGTAGAGGAAATTAAAGCGAAAAAAATTTCAAAGGTAGGATTATTAGGGACACGGTTTACCATGGAACAATCGTTTTATAAAGAACGATTAATCACAAATGATATAGATGTCATCATTCCAGAAGAGGAGGACAGACAAACTGTTCATGATGTCATTTTTGGAGAGTTATGTAAAGGGATCATGAACGAAACTTCGAAAGAAGCTTATTTGACTATCATCAACAAACTAGTAGAATCTGGGGCAGAGGGTATCATCTTAGGATGTACGGAAATCCCTTTATTAATTCAGCAAAACGATACATGCATTCCTTTATTTGACACGACAGCCATTCACGCTAATAAAATGGTTCAAAAAGCACTAGCATAGAAACACAAGGAAATACGAGAAACACAGGGACGGTTCGATTATTGAAAATAGTTTTCAAAGGAAGCTGTAGATCCGTCCAAAAGTTTCCTCATAGAAGGACCCGCTCGTGAAAATAGATCTATCTAGCTTAATTTGAGTGAAAAGTGGTGAGAAGGATCAAGAATATTTTAGTGATATGGATTAATTTGAAGAAGATAATGAGAAAAAATGTAACCGAAAGTAACTGCTACATTTTTCAATAGTTTATGTGATTCATAGTTGTTTCATATTATGAAACAACCTCAAATTTCAAGGTGTTTCGCTTTACTATAATATATTCACCTGTTGTTTTATTCATTACTTGAGACACTTCCTTGGTATGTGTTATCTCAATCCAATCATTTTGAATATCCACCAATAATTTTATTTCTACTTCACTTTCTCCATATTTTAAACCACTATAAGATAATTTCGTCATCATCATCATTCCTATCTTAATGATTAGTTAGTGTAAAATTTTTCCGGTTTTCATTTATTTAACCTAATTTATTATACACTACTTTAGTGGAATTTATAAAAAAGCAACACAGTGAAAATATATGACTATTAAATTGGTCTAATCAAAGTTTTTTATGTAAGGTTCCTAAGGATCAAATAAACAGTCTGTAAATTATGATTTAATGATAAAAAGAAACTTTTTTGTTTTTATTTCCATAATCCTACTTATAATTCACCTGATGTAAAAGCCTATACTGATGTGGAGTTGTCCCGATCATCTTTTTAAATAACTGAATAAAGTAAGAAACACTCCCAATCCCTACGCTTTCACCAATTAACTCAACAGGTTTATTGGTCATCTGCAGTAATTGACATGCCTGCTTCATTCTCCTAATTGTAAGATATTCTGTTAAGCTGCTCCCGGTTTCACGTTTGAAAACTCTTGAGACATATGATTTTGATAAATGTAGATCATCTGATAATTGCCCCAAATCAAACGGCTCCATATAATGTTCTTCAATCCATTGCATGATTTTTTCTGAATAGTAAAGTGTACGGTAGTTACTATGTGAGGATGAATCTAGATCAATAGCGTGTATCTTTGAACGGATACATGACAGCAATTGCATGAGAAAAAGCTGACTATCTTCCTCCCAATTACTTGTTTGTAAAGATTTTTTAAATTTTTCACATGCTTCGTATATGTAATGATAGGAATCTTCCAAATCAAATGCTTGAAGTTCATTCACACCATTTTGTAGTTGGTTTAAAAGGGAATTAAGACCAGGGAATATTTGTGAAGTGTTCTTCCCGAGCGTAAGTGGATCAAAGTGTATGATACTTCGTTCATAGGGAGTTTGCGGGGAAACTTCAACAGCAAAGCGAGCTTGGTCAAGTAAAGAGTTTCCAATTGACAAATGCTTGTAAGGAACTTTAGGTTTACGATCATTTTTATACTGGAAAGGGGAAATAGAAGTGAAAACGATTAACGAAGGAATTAAACATGATAAATTTAAAGTGAAGAGTAACTTGGACAGTAACTGGCTAGATCAAGAACTTCAATTTGTATTAAAGAAAATTGATGAAAATTTAGAAACATTTAGAGAAAAAGTTCCGCCGGCTTCATCGAAAAATTTAATGTACATTCCAGAGGGAAACACAGATTGGACCGCCAGCTTTTGGATCGGAATGCTTTATCTGGCATACGAATATACAAAAGATGAAAAGTATCTTGATATCATAAACATTCAGCTTGAAAGCTTTAAACATCGATTAAAAGAGAATATAAAATTAGAAACTCATGATATTGGATTTTTATACTCGTTATCTTGTGTGGCAGGATACCAAGTATTGGGTGATGAATCAGCAAGAGAAACAGCGATTAAAGCGGCGGATAAATTAATCACTCGCTATCATGAATAAGCGAAAATTCTTCAGGCATGGGGCGATTTATCTGACCCGGAACAACGCGGAAGAATGATTATTGATTGCAATATGAATCTGCCGTTATTGTATTTTGCATCAAAAGAAACGGGAGATCCTAAGTATTATCATATTGCTATTAATCATGCCGAACAAGCGGCGAACTATATTGTCAGAGAGGATTCTTCAACATTCCATACGTTTTATATGGATACAGCAACAGGTGAGCCGTTATATGGAAAAACTGCCCAAGGCTACTCAGATCAATCATGCTGGTCTCGAGGCCAGGCATGGGGTGTATATGGTTTTGCCTTAAGCTATGTACATACCGGAGATAAGAAATTCCTTGATGTCGCTGAAAAACTAGCAAACTATTTCTTAAATCGTCTACCTGAAGATGTTATCAGTTATTGGGATTTGGATTTTACAGATGGAGATGAAGAACGCGACAGCTCAGCAGCCTCCATCATGGCTTGTGGATTACTGGAACTAAGCAAGCATCTGCCAGTTTCAAATGAATATAGAGAAATTTATGAAAATGCAGCAGTCAAAATGATTAAGTCACTCGCAGAGAACTATACAACGAAAAATGTAGATTCCAACGGTATTCTAATGCATGCTGTCTACTCGAAGCCGAGTGGTAATGGGGTAGATGAATGCTGTATCTGGGGAGATTATTATTATTTTGAAGCTTTAATTCGAACAGCAATGAGCTGGAGAATGTAATGGTAAAACAAACAGAGAATTAAAAGGGAAACGCTTTATCAACATCAGGCCTATCTATTGTAGATAGGCCTTTTAGGTTTGTCCTGCACATTGCTATAACGGATTGAAATATCTACTGACTGGTCTAAAAATGGAAATTTTAAAGTCATAACTTATTTGTAAATATATTAATCATCCAAGTTTATCACTAACTTTCTTCTTTACCGGCATCCAAATTTCACTATATACATTTTCCGATGTACCATTATACTTTGTAAATGAAATTCCAGGTAAATCAGCTACTTCATATTCTGAAGAAGGTAACCATTCAGAATAAATTTTTGCAGTCGTTTCTTGAAGTGTAGCAGGAAATGGTCCTTGATTAGGGAAGATGGCCCATAAACTTTCCTCAATAGAAATTTGTTCTAAATCATCGAATGGATTTTCTTTTGTCGTAGCTAACCCAATCATATGAGTTAATGATCCTTTTTCTTCCAAGTAACCATCGTCAAAATCATACGATACATTCAAGACTTGATGTGGATATAAGTCAGCTAATTGATGCATTTCATTTCTTTGTTGTTCGGTAATAGACTGGGCTAGTTCTATAATCGCTTGGTTCTCACCTTCGAATTGAATCGGCACTCGTTTTGAAACACCTACAATCGAAAACTTCTCTTTTTTTTCTAGTTTGAATTCCATAGATATTCCTCCTTTAATATCAATAAAAAATGTGAATTTGGGAAATGATTTTTGGATTTTGTTTTTGCTTACTTCAGAAGGTAAAAATCCACTCCACTCACGAAAGGCTCTTGAAAATCCTTCAATTGACTGATAGCCATATTTATAGGCAATATCTGTCACTTTTTCTCCATTTATTAATTCAACATTCGCAACTGATAATCTCCGGTTCTTGATATACTCATTCAGTGACATTCCGGCCATATACGAAAACATTCTTTTAAAATGATAATCAGACATCCCCACTATTTTTGAAATATCTTTTCCGGAAATTTCTTCTGTTAAATGTGATTCAATATAATCCATTAATTGATTGAATTCTTGTAACATTCATTTCCCTCCTTTACATACTCATCATATCGCAGCCATTTTTTATTCACTTGATATTTTTTGTACGGAATATATCGGAAGTTGTTTTGTTGTCACTTATTAATTATTTACAACAAGTATTTACTAGTTATAAATGAAGTTACATACCCATAATACTGTTGCAAATAATGGAGCATTTTAACTATTTTTGAATTGGATAAGAAATAAACACGTAAACAAATGTTTAAAAATATTTAACGTTGATGTTATTCTTATTTTATAAAATAAATGTGGTATTTGTAATAGTAGTGAGCTAGATTTTAATGATAGAAAAAAGAAGAACCTATACAAAAAGAATTAGGAGGGCAAAGCTTGAGCAAAACGAAAAATAAAGCAGACGCTTGGAAAGAAGCGAAAAAACGATGTCGGTTAAACGAGGCTGATATTCAAATGGCAAAGGAATTGGGAATGACACCTATGAGTCTAATTAAAAATATACCTGCCAAAGATCAGCAATGGAAAGCTCCTGTAAAAGTGTGGGTACGTGATCTATATGAAGAAAAGTTTGGAAAAGTACTAACCGAAAAGACTTCTAACAATCAGAAAAAACCTGATAAGAAGGAGATAAACTCTATAGAATGGGATGATTTACCGTTTTGATGAATGAGAATATGAATCGATTAATTGTTGAAGAAATAAAAGCAATATTAAGAGGTGCGGATCCAATTATTATGGAAGGTGGAAGAACACTTCTAGCCAAAATACTAAAAGGGTCACAAGAGAAGAAAGTATTACAATTGGAGTTGAATACGTGTCCCGTGTACGGTTATTTTAACACATACAAACTAAATGATATTTTGGAAAAAATTGATTGGATAATCGATTATGATTTCCTGGATATTCAATATAGAGGAAAGTTGCCCATGATCGAGCTATTCGAAGAACAACGAATACAGGAAAGAAATGAATCTATCAATGAGGCTTAAAGGGTTCGGCACCACAGGACCTACTTCTAAAATGTTGGGACTGTGGCAACCGATTTACGTTTACTATTAGTGAACAACAGTTCTTTAAACAAAAAGGATTTCAATTACCCAAAACGTGTAAGAAATGTAGAAACAAAAGAAGAGAATTATATTATATGTAGTATTTTTCCTTTAAAAGTTCTACTATAGGTTATATAACTAGAATGTATTTATTTACTCAATCAACAGCATACCAAAGCAAAAGTTGTACTTAGTAATTTTAAAATAAAAAAGGGGTACTCCACAATGTCCAATAGTAAATTAAATCCCAAAGTTGATGATTTTTTAAGCGAAGAAAAGAATTGGAAGGAAGAATTTGTGAAGCTTAGAGAGATCGTTCTTGGCTGTGAACTGACTGAAGACTTCAAATGGATGCATCCTTGTTATACGTTGAATGGGAAAAACATTGTTTTAATACATGGATTTAAAGATTACTGTGCACTTCTGTTCCATAAAGGTGCCTTGTTAAAGGATTCAGAAAAAATTCTCATTCAACAAACGGAAAATGTACAATCTGCCCGTCAGATTCGGTTTACAACTCTTCAAGAAATCGTTGAAATGGAGTCAACTATAAAAGCTTATATTCAGGAAGCTATTGAAGTTGAAAAAGCCGGTTTGGAAGTAAAAGTTGAAAAAAAAGAGATCATTATTCCTGAAGAACTACAAACCAAATTTGATGAACTTCCAGCCTTGAAAACAGCTTTTGAAGCATTAACACCAGGACGGCAAAGGGCATACATTCTTCATTTTACTCAACCCAAACAAGCTAAGACCCGTGAATCAAGGATTATGAAATCTATAGAGCGAATTCTTATTGGGAAGGGATTAAATGATTGCATTTGTGGGTTATCGAAAAGAATGCCAAATTGTGATGGCTCACACAAGAATATACAGTAAGTTTTATAAAGAAGAGAAAGTAGGTTTCCTGCTTTCTTTAAACACATAGTTTACATAATGTTATTATGGTTTCGTCAGCGGTATAAGATTGTGGAATTGTTCTCATGGTAAACATTTGCTATGGTATAGAAATACAGAATATAAGAAATAACATTGATAGGAGTGGCCGAATGGGCTATTATGACCTTTCTAAAGCTGAACGAGTTCAATTTTACAACACAATGGAAGAACATATCTTACTAGACATTACAGAGGAAAAGTTAGATCATATTCTTTTGTATGCAGCGGATCGTGATACTTACATTCGGAAAAATACATATCTTATATTGGGACGCTTATATGATGCCAATCCTTCTTTTCAAAGTAGAATCATTCAAACTCTTGGTCAACTACTGAAAAATGAAAATGAGAAAATTAGACAAACTATGGTGAATTGTCTTGGTGAAATTGGTAAAAAAGAGGCAGAAAAAGTGCTGAAATTGTTTGAGATAGCTTTATTTGATAAACATCATTCTGTTCGAAATGCAGTTATCGGTTCTCTGAAAAAGATGGGCGAAGTCAACCCTATACCAATTTTGAACTTTGCAAAAAAGTATCTCCATCATCCCGAAGCAGATATTCGAAGAGAAGTCATTCATGGAATCGAGTTAAGAGGGAGAACACATCCTGAGGAAGTATTACCACTATTAAAAGAAGTACAGTTTGAAAAAGTAAAACGTGTAAGAAATATGGTCATTCATGTCCTAGGTCAAATCAGTTATAAAAAGGACTGTTTAGAAAAGGTTATTCAGGCCCTTCATGAATGGGAAAACACAGAACTAGTTAAAGAGGCACTAGTGGAAATATTGGACGTACATATTCGTTATAAGGATTTTTGTGTGAAAACATATGCCGATGCAAAGGAATATATAGAAAATCAATTTAACAGATCGTAATTTATTTCAATTCAGATTACTTTGTTATTTTTCTTGTAATCGATTTGTAGTATAATAACGTTAATTTTGCAAAGAAGGGTGTAATTATAATAATGTGGAATGAATTTAAGAAATTTGCACTAAAAGGTAATGTTATTGACTTGGCTGTCGGTGTTGTTATCGGAGCAGCCTTTGGAAAAATTGTATCCTCACTTGTGGATGACATCATTATTCCGCTTGTTGGGCTTCTAATGGGTGGAATCAACTTTACAAATTTGATTGTCAAAGTAGGAGGAGCAGAAGTTAAATACGGTCTATTCATCCAAAATGTCGTTGACTTCCTGATTGTAGCTTTTTCAATCTTTATCGTTGTAAGAATGATTAATAAGTATTTCAAAAAGAAAGAAAAAGAAACACAGCCAGCACCTGTAGTGGATAAAAATGTTGAGCTGTTAACAGAGATTCGTGACTTATTAAAACATAATCAATCGTAAAAGAGACATATTAGTTGATATTATTCGGTGAAGAGTAAACTATAAGTTTCAACAATTTTTAAAGTCCTGCCTACAAAAATGGGTGGGACTTTTACAATTTCATACAATAAACTCCTAAATTCCTTTTGTACCTCCTACTATTTCTATGCCATAATTAACCAAGAACCAAGGAGTGATAAGTATGCAAAAAATAATGATCGTTGAAGATGATCCGAAAATATCAGATCATCTAAAAAAACATATTGAAAAATACGGCTATAATGTTTCTGCTGTGACTGATTTTGATCAAGTTATGGATGAATTCTATCACATTAAACCACAGCTTGTTCTTTTAGATATAAATCTTCCAAGTTTTGACGGATTTTACTGGTGCAGACAAATTCGCAAGGAATCAGTATGCCCCGTAATTTTCATTTCTGCCCGAATTGGTGAAATGGATCAGGTGATGGCGCTGGAAAATGGCGGTGATGATTATATCACAAAGCCATTTAGTGCTGAAATTGTGATGGCCAAAATTCGCAGTCAGCTTCGCCGTGCCTATGGAGAATATGCGTCAAAGGTAGAAGAGCGGGTATTGGAAAACAATGGACTAAAACTTTTTCCCGAAAGATCGGAATTAACATTTGAGACAAAAACCGTTTCCTTATCCAAAAAGGAATCAGATATTATAGAGAGCTTGATGGAGCGGTACCCACGTGTTGCAGGACGGGAAGATTTATTGGAGAAACTGTGGGATGATCAAACCTATATTGATGAAAACACACTAAACGTGAATATAACAAGAGTACGGAAAAAATTACAGGAAATTGGTCTGGAAGGTGTTGTAGAAACGGTTCGAGGTGCGGGCTATCGCTTACAGATATCGTGGAAGGAGAATGAGGAATGAGGTTATTTTATAAACAGCATTCCTTATTACTTGTCGTACAAACATTTCAATTGGCCGTCATCCTTTTGATCTTTTGGCTTGACGGGTTTCGTGATCTGAGACTGTTCTTTTATTCTGCCTTTCTCAGCTTTTTCATCCTGGCTATTTATCTGGTCTATCATTATATGAGTCACCGCAAGCTTTACGATCGACTAAAAACACCCCTTACAAGACTGGATGACACCTTTCAGTTAACAGATAGAGCACCTTTGTCTGTTGCGTTTGACAAGGTGTTACGTGAACAATATGTTCTTTATCAGAGCCAGATGGAGTTCATTGAAAAGCAGCAGGAGGAGCACCGAAAGTTTATGGATCAATGGGTTCACCAGATGAAAACACCATTATCAGTCATTGAGTTAACAGCTCAAAATTTAGATGAACCTGAATCATCAAGTATTCGGGAAGAAACAGACCGCATGAAAACAGGATTGAATACCGTTCTTTATATGGCACGTTTTAAAACAATTGAACAAGATTTTCATATTAAACATGTTGAATTATCAAAAATTGTACAAGAGGTAAACGGAGAAAATAAGCGATTTTATATTCGAAATCAAGTTTACCCAAAGCAAGTCATTGAAAGAGAAGGGATAACAGTTGAAACAGATGAAAAGTGGCTGTTTTTTATTCTTTCACAACTCTTTAATAATGCCGTTAAATATTCTGCTGGAAAAAGTAATTCAATCGTGATTTCCATTTATGAAAAAGAAAAGGAAGCTGTTCTTGAAGTGAAAGACTTTGGGATTGGGATCCCTGATACTGATAAGCGCCGAATCTATCAACCGTTTTTCACCGGAGAAAATGGTCGGAAATATCGTGAATCAACAGGAATGGGTTTATATTTAGTTAAAGAAACACTGAATCATCTTGGTCATCGATTGGAAATGGAATCAGAAGTAGGAATTGGAACAACTTTTCGAATTATCTTTTCAGAAACACAAAACCTTACAACACTGTAAGGAAAGTGAAAGAATAATCGATAGTTTAAGTAAATATGTGCGCGTTATACTAATCACAGATCAGATAACGTGAAAGGAGATCTTGTGATGCTGGAAGTTAAAAACGCAAGTAAAATTTATGAAGGAAAAATTGCCTACAAGGCATTAAGCGATATTCAATTATCGATTGGATCAGGTGAATTCGTTGGAATAATGGGTCCGTCAGGAAGTGGAAAAACAACTCTGCTAAATATGATCGCAACAATTGATGAACCAACAACAGGTGAAATATTAATAAACGGGCAAAATCCTCATCTACTGAAAAAGGAGGATCTAGCGAAATTTCGCAGACGTGAATTAGGCTTTGTCTTTCAGGATTTTAATTTACTTCATACATTAACTGTAGAAGAAAATATTGTCCTTCCATTAACCCTTGATGGCAAAAAGGTCAAAGAGATGAAAGAAAAAGCGAATGCAATCGCTGAAAAATTAGGGATATCACAAATTATGAAAAAACGTACTTATGAAATCTCAGGTGGTCAAGCGCAAAGGGCAGCTGTTGCAAGAGCAATGATTCATGTTCCGAAGTTGCTGCTTGCAGATGAACCAACAGGTAATCTGGATTCAAAATCATCTAAAGATGTTATGCAAATGTTAGAGTCCATTAACCGGACAGAGCGCACAACAATGTTACTCGTAACACATGATCCGCAAGCTGCTAGCTATTGCAACCGTGTCATTTTTATTCGTGACGGACATTTTTATTCAGAGATTCATCGTGGAAATAATCGACAAGCCTTTTTCCAAAAAATAATAGATACACTTTCGTTACTGGGAGGGGATGGAAATGACCTTTCGCAGATTCGCGTTTAATAACGTTTTCCGTAATAAACGGTTATATGCCGCCTACTTCCTAAGTAGTATGTTTACGGTAATGGTCTTTTTTACATTTGCCATTTTTGCTTTCCACCCAACGTTAAGCGGAAATGAAATGAATACGTATGTAAAAACTGGAATGTACATTGCTGCGGGGATCATCTATGTTTTTTCCTTTTTCTTTATCTTGTATTCAATGAGTTCATTTTTAAATACCCGGAAAAAAGAGTTTGGTTTATTAATGATGCAAGGTATGTCAGTAAGACAAATACGTCTTATGGTGTTCCTCGAGAACATGGTTATTGGCTTTTTTGCCACGATAAGCGGAATACTCTTTGGATTAGTTTTTGCAAAAGTAATCCTGTTAATTGCTGAAAATGTACTTGTTATTGAAGAAGGCCTTAACTTTTATTTTCCAATGATGGCCATTCTTGCAACATTTGTATCGTTTATCATCCTATTCTTCTTTATTTCTTTATTCGTCTCATATATTCTACGCAGTAGAAAATTGATTGACTTAATTAAAGGAAATAAGAAGTCAAAGGGTGAACCGAAAGCGAATATATTCCTAACAATTATTGCATGTGTTTTGATTGGAATTGGATATGTTGTTGCATTAATGGTGGAGGGAATGCAAGTAGTAGCCGCTCTGTTACCAGTTGTTATCGTGGTTATTTTAGGAACTTATTTACTATTTACCCAATTAAGTGTTTATATTATCCGTACATTTAAAAACAAAAATAATGTCTTTTGGCATAAAACGAATATGATTTTATTATCCGACCTTTCGTTTCGTATGAAAGACAATGCCAGAACCTTTTTCTTGGTCGCGATCGTTTCAACGGTTGCCTTTAGTGCGATCGGCTCACTTTATGGCTTCCAAAGCATTCTAACGTCTACGTTCAAAAATACCAATCCTACGACATTTTCGTATCGGGTAATAGAAGATAATGAAGAACGAGATGTGTCGTTGATTAACAAAACGATTAGTCAAGGAAATATGGAAGCGAATCATGAAGAAATAATGCTTCGCTATTATGAAGTAGGGGAAGATATTCATCTTATTGCAAGTGAATCTGAGTTTAATCGTTTTGCGACCTTGATCGGAGAAGAAACGATTGAGATCGAAAAAGATCAGGTGAAGGTTGTGGAATTTACAGATTCCACATACGGACAGAAAGAAGAGTTATTAAAGCAATCCATCAAACTAAAATCAGGTGAAACCTTAAAACCTAAGGAAGTGATTTATTCACGAGCACTCCCTGATACTGACTCCTACTATGTTATGGCAGATGAAAACTATGAAGAATTACAAGCTACTCTTTCTTGGGAAGAGAAGTATCATGCCTGGCAGGTAACAAAAGGTGAAGAAAACATATTAGAAGCTTCTACAACATTAGCAGAAACACTGCAACCATATGAATTCACTGCTGGCGAGTACGAAGTCTATCAAATGAATAAAGCTTTTGGACTTGTAATGTTTGTCGGACTGTTTATTGGAATTGTCTTTTTCGTCTCTGCGGGCAGCTTCCTGTATTTCCGTCTTTATGCTGACTTAGATGAAGACAAACAAAAGTTCAAAGCCATTTCAAAAATAGGCTTAACTGAAAAAGAATTAAAGAATGTGCTGACTAGGCAAACGGCGATCCTTTTCTTCGCACCAATAGTTGTCGCACTCATTCATGGAGCGGTAGCACTTACCGCATTGTCTAACATGTTTTATTTTAATCTTGTGAAACAGTCTGTAACGGTATTAGGTGTATTCTTAGCGATACAAATTGTATACTTTTTCATTGTTCGATTTTTTTATACAAAGCAGGTTAAAAGCGTGCTTTGACCATACTTTTTTGAAACTTCTCGGATTAAAGAGGAGTTTCATTTTTTATCTTCAAAATAATTTCCATTTTTTGTTGAAATGAATGAGAATTTCCATTATGATGATATTAGCTACTTTGCAATGCAAAATAGCTAAGTTTTTAGTTTGGTATCTTGTAAAACAAGATAGTGAGGTGAAGTGATGTCCATACGAAGTCAATTATTAAAAGGAGTTCTGGATGCATGTGTGATGGCTATAGTAAAAAATCAAGCTGTATATGGGTATGAGCTATCACAAAAATTACAACATGCGGGATTGCCTGATATTAGTGAAGGGACAATTTATCCGGTGTTACTTCGGCTTCAAAAAAACGGATGCATACGAAGTGAAATGAAAAAATCTCCGTCAGGGCCTAATCGGAAATATTATTTTTTAACCGAAGAAGGAGAAGAGGAATTGGAACGGATTTCAAATGAATGGTCACTTATAACCAATTCAGTTAACCATTTATTAAATAGAGGTGAAAAAGAATGAGAAGTGCAAAACAGTTAATTCATGAAAATAATGAAAAACGTGAGTTATTGACCGATGAGAATAAACAACTTTATGAAGATTTTTTGATCTATATGCGAACAGAATTACGAATAGCCGAATATGAAAGTGAGGAACTCCTAATGGATATTTTAGATCATCTATTAGAAGCTCAGGAAAATGGAAAAGATGCAACAACCTTGTTCGGCTCAAACCCAAAAGAGTATGCGGAAGAACTAATAGCTTCACTACCTGAAGAAAAGAAACGCTATGTTTTTCCTTTCGTCATCTCACAAGTTTTCAATTTGCTCGGATTATTCGGCTTCATATACGGGCTCGGACAACTAATTTTGCCCTATTTTATACAAATCCCCCAAAGTATATCGCTTGGAAATAGTGTGGGGCTTATCGTGATCATTTTGGCCATGACGTATTTTGGCATCATTGTATTTTTTAAACTAATTCGCTCAACACTTTTCACACAAAATAAAAAGCAAACCCGGCATACAATGTGGAAAGCAGGCTTATTAGGTGGTGGATCATTTGCAATCATCATGCTTTTCACCTGGATTCTTCCGGACTTTGGCCCTGAGGTTCAGGTAGAGTGGTGGGTGTATTTCATCACTGGATTCATTTTGATCGTGTTAAGTAAATTGATTGGTCGAGTGAATTCATAAACTCGTTTTGTTCATTGAAAAAAAAGTGTCTGATACCTAGTAATAAAGCATCAGACACTTTTTTTAGTCAACGTTTAACCTGACTAAACATCCAATCGATCATTTCTTTGTTGTCATAAGCAGGGACCCATGATCCATGATTATAGCCTAGTTCCGTTGGATATTCTGTGTAAATAGGATTTCCACCAGCTTCATTGATCGCTTCAATCGCATTTCTCGTGTAGGAAACTGGGATTACAGCATCATCTTCAGCATGAAACGCCCATAGTGGTTTGTCCTTTAATACATGGACTTCTTCCGGATTCCCACCACCGGCAATTGGTACCATGGCCGCGAAAAGGTCCGGATATGCTACATTTAAATTAAAAGTTCCGTAACCACCCTGTGAAAGTCCTGTAGAATACAGTCGATTAGGATCAATATTGTATTCTTGTATGACTTTTTGAAGGATGTTATAAGCTGTTCCTAAATCCTTAGAGAATTCAAATACTCTAGCTAAATCGATAACATTATCTGAATTTCGTGTGATGCCGAAGCCTCCATCATGTTGATTTCTAGCCTGAGGTGCCAGTACAAAGGCAGGATGTTTTGCTTGATTTTCTGGTGCTGCCCATATCACCGCACCATCATTTGCCAGCAATTGCTTTTCATTGTCATCACCACGTTCTCCACCTCCGTGAAGAAATAAAACGAGTGGATAAGATACATTTGGCTCATAATTTTCCGGGACATATAAACGATATGGCATGTTTTGATATTCAAGTGTCAAAAACTGATCGGCTATTTCTTGTCTATTAACAAAGTCATAAGTCAATGTTACCACCTCACTGCTAATTTTTCCGTAACTTTTGGTAAGGGCATGTTCGTTCACATTTCCGCGCACAGCAAAAGCTTTAATCGTTACATCTTCATTGACAGTAAAAGGAGCTGTATACAATTTGCTTTTTATCGTAGGTGTACTACCATCTACTGTATAGTAAATTTTAGTGCCGGGAGTGTTGCTTTTTAATGTGATCTGCTGTTCCTTGTAATACTGGCCTGGTTCATGAGATGAAGTAGGTGGTTGGACTTTTCCGTTATTGTTGCCATCACTAGCAAATGCAGGTAAGGTGAATAGAAAGATCAAAGAAAGTGTGAGAAGCAAACTACGTATGAATACCTTTACTTTGTTATTTAACACATAAATTCCCTCCAAGCTCAGTTTAATAAAACAGAAAGTGTGAAAGCAGGTCTAGAAAATTTCAGGAACAATTTTGTTAACGCTTACATAATATTACGAAAAAAATTAAGCTGTCAATATCAATCTTTTACACATTCAAATGAAAAAAGTAGATTTTTCCTGTTAAAATAAGGGTCAATTATATAAAAAAATATTTTTGTTTCTATGAAAATTTAAATTCAAGTTTAGGAGGAGGTTGGGCATTGTCTTACGAAAACTTTAAAGGGCTTTCGATAGAAGATCAATTAGAGTGGTATAAAGCTGCGATTTATTCGATTCATGATGGAGTACTTGTCATAGATTCAAAAGAAATTGTTCGATTAATTAATCCGGAATATACACGAATTACAGGAGTAAAGCCAAAAGACATCATTGGAAAACCACTTCGAGTTGTCCGCCCAAAGGCTCAACTTGCTGAAACCCTTAAAGACGGTAAAGAACGAATCGGTGTTTATCGAAAAGAGGGAAATGTAGAATATGTAGTTGATATGGCACCAATTCTATTACACGATGAAATGATTGGAGCTGTTTCGATTTGTAAAGGATTAACGGAGGTACATACACTTTCAAAGGAACTGGAGAAAAATAAGCAAAAACTATCACAATTGAAAGAGAGGATGGGGACTTTATATCAAGCGAAATACACATTTGAACAGATTATCGGTACTGATGGTGGCCTAAAAGATGCTGCTTACTTAGGAAAAAAAGCGGCGAGCTCAAACTTACCGGTTTTAATTGTTGGCGAGAGTGGAACAGGAAAAGAACTCTTTGCTCAAGCTATACATAATGCCAGTCCGCGTGCTGATCGCCCGTTTATTCCAGTGAACTGTGCCTCGATTCCTGCTTCACTAATTGAAAGTGAGTTATTTGGATATGCGGAAGGTACCTTTACAAGTGCGAAAAAAGGTGGCAAGCTGGGAATTTTTGAAATCGCTAACTCCGGAACAATCTTTTTAGATGAAATAGGAGAATTATCATACGATTTACAGGCAAAGCTTCTTCGCGTTTTACAGGAAAATACGCTTCGGCGTGTAGGGGAAGCGGGTGAAAGGCAAATTGATGTCCGCATAATTGCTGCGACCAATCGTGATCTTCACCAACTGATCGAGAAAAAACGTTTTCGTGAAGACTTGTATTATCGGCTAAATGTCTTACACCTCGAGATCCTCCCGCTTCGAAAGAGAAAACAAGATATTCCCGATATTGTGGAGTTTATTTTGAATAAACATGCCATCCATTCTGAAAAAGAACAATCTTATGAGTTACATGAGTCAACTCTTGCTATTTTTCAAGCATATGATTGGGTAGGAAACGTTCGCGAATTAAAAAATACGATTGATTTTGCTGTTTGTATGACAGATACAAACGTAATTTTACCAGAGCATTTACCAAGTAATTTCCATAGTGGTACGATATATAAATCAAATAAGGAGACAAGTTATTTGTTAAAACAGGCTGTTGAAGAGACTGAACGAAACGTAATCATAGAGGTGTTGAAAAAACATGGATCAGAACTCGACGATAAGAAAAAAGCTGCCAAAGTATTAGGAGTGTCTTTAGCTACTCTTTATAACAAAATGAAAAAATATCATATAGGTGATTTCTAAAAAATTAGAATTGTGGATACTGTATTCTAAAATTTTAGAATACAAGGAACAGTCTATGCTAAATTAACAAAAAAGAAGTTTTACATTTGTTATGATTTCTAAAAAATTAGAAATCTTTTCATAAAACGCTTACAATTAAGCGTTTTTTATTTTGGCATAAAAATTGCATTACGTATTATGAAGAAGGGAAGATTGTTCCAACATATATTAAGGAGAGTAGGAAGTGGTGCGGTAACAAATACCATTTAGTCATATGAGAGGTGAGAGATGTGTTAAAAATAGGTAGTGGAGCTGGATTTTCAGGTGACAGGCTGGAACCTGCGGTTGAACTAGCTAAAAAAGTAGACTTAGATTATTTAGTTTTAGAGTGTTTAGCAGAAAGAACGATTGCTATTGCTCAAATGGAAAAGAAAAAAGATAAAAACAAGGGGTATGATCCGCTGCTTGTTGATCGGCTACAAGCATTATTAACAGTTTTGAATGAGAAGCGGTTTCGAATTGTTACCAATATGGGCGCGGCCAACCCAATTGCAGGTGCAAAAAAAATACTTGAGATTTCAAGGGAAAAGGACATTGCCTGTAAGGTTGCTGTCGTAACAGGTGATGATGTAATCCTAGAGCTTGATAGTGAAAACGATATTCTTGAAAACAATCATAAACTAAAAGATTACAAAGTGATCTCTGCCAATGCATATCTTGGGGCAGAGGCACTTCTCCCGGCATTGAAAACAGATGCAGATATTATTATAACAGGTCGGGTGGCTGATCCATCTTTATTCCTTGCACCAATGGTTCACCACTACAACTGGTCCCTTGAGGACTATGAACGATTAGGTCAAGGGACTGTCATTGGGCATTTGCTTGAATGTGCAGGCCAAATTACAGGGGGGTATTTCGCTGATATAGGAGAAAAGGAAGTTGATGGATTAGCTGAATTGGGATTCCCTTATGCCAGCATTGATCGAGATGGCACAGGCATTATTATGAAAACCCCACATTCAGGTGGAATTGTGAATGTAAGAACAGTTAAGGAACAATTACTCTATGAGGTTCATAATCCAAGTCAATACCTGACACCTGATGTAACTGCAGACTTTTCCAATGTAACGCTAACTCAACTTGAAAAAAACAAAGTAATGGTCACAGGAGGTAGTGGGAGAAAAAAACCTGATTCTTATAAAGTTTCAATTGGTTATCATGCAGGATATATAGGAGAAGGAGAAATTTCCTATGCAGGCACGACATCTGTTGAAAGAGGTAGGATGGCTGAAGAAATTTTAAGAAAAAGACTTTCTAACTCAATTCAGGATTTAAGGGTTGACCTAATCGGACTTTCCTCTGTTCATAGAACAAATTTCGGGAATGAACATCCTTATGAAGTGAGGGTTCGAGCAATAGCACTTTGCCCCACAAGAACGGATGCCATTTCTATAGGAAATGAAGTGGAAGCACTCTATACAAACGGGCCATATGGAGGTGGAGGTGCTAGAAAAAGAGTTTCAGAGTGTGTTGGTGTCGTGTCTACCTTACTTGAAAGGGAACGAGTCGATAAAAAAGTGAAAACGGAGGTTTTACAAAATGGATGGGAAATCAATCAAACTCTATAAAGTAGCACATAGCAGAGCTGGTGATAAGGGAAATACATCCAACTTATCGTTGATTCCTTACAATGAAAGTGACTATGAATGGATCGGTCAAGAGATAACAGCAAAAAGAGTAAAAGAACATTTACAGGATATTTTCGATGGTAATGTGATCCGATATGATTTACCTTCCATTAAATCCTATAATTTTGTTTGCAAAAATAGTTTACTAGGCGGTGTCACAACGTCACTTGCATTAGATACCCATGGTAAAAGTTTAAGCAGTGCTTTATTAGAGATGGAGATTTCTCTTCCCAGTTAGGGGGGAGTCTTCAATGTGATGTAATCGCTTAAATACAGGAGGGAAAATATGGTTGCGACATTGGGTTTTTTAACAATTATGGTGTTTTTGCTTTTGATTTTAACGAAAAAGGTCTCCGTTATTGTCGCGTTAATTATTGTTCCACTAGTATTTGCTTTGATAGGAGGATTTGGTTCTGAGTTAGGGACACTTATGCTAGATGGTATTCTAAGTGTAGCTCCCACAGGAATTATGTTAGGGTTTGCCATTTTATTTTTCGGTGTTATGAACAATGCCGGGTTATTTGACCCTATCATTTCAAGAGTATTAAAAATGGTGAAGGGAGATCCTTTAAAAATTGCAGTTGGAACAGCTGTTATAGCTATGGTTACTCATCTTGATGGCTCTGGCGCCTCAACTTTTTTAATTACAATACCTGCACTTCTCCCTTTATACGATAAATTGGGAATGAGTCGGTTAGTTCTTGCCGGTGTTGTAGCTTTGGGAGCAGGGGTTATGAATATCATGCCATGGGGTGGACCGGCCGCAAGAGCTGGGAGCGCATTAGAGATCGATCCTGGAGCGATTTTCACACCTCTCATTCCAGCCATGATTGCAGGAATTATTTGGGTACTTTTTGTTTCCTATATTCTTGGGAAAAGAGAGAGAAAACGCTTAGGTATAAAGGATATGGAATATAACTTTGATCAAGAGCTCTCGGATGAAGAAAGAAGCATGAGAAGACCTAAACTATTTTGGATCAATCTCGCTATCAACGTATTAGCTATTGTTGCTCTTGTCAAAGTTTGGTTACCTCTCCCAATTGTCTTTATGGTTGCTTTTGCGATTGCCTTACTACTTAATTATCCAAAACCACTGGATCAACAAGAACAAATTAAAAGCCAGGCACTTGGCATGGTTACTGTCATTTCTATTATTTTTGCAGCAGGTATATTTACCGGAATCCTAAGCGGAACAGGGATGATTGAAGAAATGGCATTGGCAATGGTGAATATTATTCCTGAAGGTGTGGGGGGATCAATGGCCATACTAATTGCCGTCATCAGCATGCCAATTAGTCTTCTTTTCACCCCGGATGCCTATTACTTTGGAGTATTACCGGTATTAAGTCAATCCGCAGAAATGTATGGAGTCGCTCCAATTGAAATGGCTAGGGCATCGATTCTGGGTCAAATGACAACAAGATTTCCGTTAAGTCCATTAACAGCATCAACTTTCCTCCTTATTGGTTTAGCAGGAGTCGAATTAGGTGATCACCAACGCTTTATTTTCAAATGGGCATTTGGGACAACAATCGTTATGACGATCGTGGCAGTTATTATAGGTGTTATCTAACTGTCATGTACGAATAGAATGATATTTCTCATACATTATTATTAGCCAACTTATAAAGTTGGCTTTTTGTCGTAATTAGCCGGAAAGAAGAAGTAGGTTTCTGCTCTTGACTGGATTACCTAAAACGACCAATGTTATATTATATATTATAGAAGGAAAATGATTTAATTAATAAAAAACAAGAGGGATCAAATGACAAAACATATAAAAGAAACACAATCAAAGAAAATACTAACGGAAGCGAAGGGATATTTAGATGTTGGATTTACACATTCATTAAATCCATACAGTGGTTGCGGTTTTTCCTGTTTGTACTGTTATGTTCGAGAAATGCCTATTCAACGATTCAAAGACATACCCTGGGGAGAATGGGTAGATATAAAAACAAATGCAGCGGAAAATTACCGAAAAGAAATACAAAGACTCCGCAAAAAAGCAAAACCAGTGAACATTTTTATGTCTTCAGCCACAGACCCATACCAACCAATTGAACGGAAAGCAGCCATTACTCGCAGTCTTCTAGAAGAAATGATTGAGCATCCACCAGATTTTCTCCAAATTCAAACACGAAGCCCTCTCATCAAAAGGGATATTGATTTGCTCGTTATATTGAAACAGAAATGCAATGTTCTTGTATCAATGACGATTGAAACAGATCGGGAAGATATCAAAAGGTTATTTGCCCCATACGCACCCGGAATAACATTGCGGTTAAATGTTATGAAAGAACTTCGCGACGCAGGAATATCAACACAAGCATCCATTTCTCCTGTATTACCCTTTACACCTGATTTCCCAAAAGCTTTACAAGGAAAGGCGGATCATATTTGGATTGATACATTGAGTATTGGTGATGGTACAATGGGAAAACGTTCAGAGAAATTAGGTATGCTAACGTTATTTGAGGAACACGGTCTATCTAAATGGTATCGGAAAGATATTCACCTAGCCGTGGAAAAATATTTTAAAAAATACTTTCCTCGAGAAATGGTTAGGGTTTCTAAAAATGAAGCGTTTTTGAAGTAAATGCTTCTTTCTATTTTAACGTTTAATTATTCGATCGGATACTATTCATAGTTAACCAACATTATTTTTAACTCCTGTACGTAATAAAATAACCAGTAAAAGCTAATTACTAAATATTATTGCTTAAGTTTTAGCCTGTTTAGGAGGATATAATAGTGGTTAACAACAACTTAAAGAAAGCAGAAAGAGGAGTATGGATCAGCATTTTAGCTTATGTTTTCCTTTCAGCAGTAAAGTTAATTGCTGGTTTTATTGGAAACTCAGATGCATTAAGAGCTGATGGATTAAACAATTTAACAGATGTGATTGCATCAGTTACGGTTTTAATCGGGTTAAGATTTGCACAAAAGCCTGCGGATGAAAATCATAAGTACGGTCACACAAGAGCAGAGACGATCGCTTCGTTAATTGCTGCAATTATCATGTTCATTGTAGGATTACAAGTTATTGTGGATGCTTTTAAAAATTTTACTTCTCCAACGGAAAGTACACCACAACTATTTACTGCATTTGTTGCTTTATTCGGTGCCGTTTTTATGTATTTTGTTTATCGATATAACCGAAAATTATCAAAAAAACTTGAAAGTAAAGCTTTATACGCTGCTGCCCAGGATAACCGCTCAGATGCATTAGTTAGTATAGGGGCAGTTATTGGGATCGTCGGTTCATATTTAGGGTTTGCCCGTTTGGATTCTATTGTGGCTGCCATCGTCGGACTTATTATTTGTCATACTGCATGGGGGATTTTTAAGGAAGCCGTACATGATCTAACAGACGGCTTTGATGCTGAGAAATTAAAAGAAATAGAAGAAGAAATCAAAAATACACCTGGAGTCACATTCGTTAAAGACCTAAAAGCACGCGTATCCGGCAATCAAACAACTGTTGACGCAATAATATTCGTCAAATCAACCCTTACAATCATCGAAGGACACAACATCACCGACAAAATCGAACAACGACTCCGCGAAACATACAACATCGAACGCGTCCACATACACGTCGAACCAAATTAGGGACAAGGGGACAGGTGAGCTGACCCGCTTGTCTTTTTCTATGGGACAAAGGGACAGGTCAATTGTCCCATTTTTCTTCCCGGAATCCTTCTTTTACACCGTATCAATGTACTTTCATTACCTATGGGAAAACCATTGAAATTTAATGTATAACGCGCTCCCATGTTATATCAAAACCTTTTTTCCACAACATCCACAGAGTGACAATCGAAATAACCAAATATAAATAGATGCCGTAAGAAAATAATGTACTGATAAAATGTAGACCTGCAAATATCCCAGCAATTAGCATTAAACCAAATACAAGTGCCCCGTTGTTTTGATTTACTTGTTCAAGTGACTCTGAAAAGGGCAGTGATTTTTTTAGAATCATAAAACAAATGACAGCATATAGACAGGAGTTGACAAAGACGACAATTAGATCCGGCAGAACATATTCACCAAATAATGCAAGAAAAAGTACACATAGCAGCAAGTAAACAGGCAAATATAATTTGAAAATAAAAGCCTTTATTGTGCCACTGAACATCGGCTTTAACTGCACAATAGGCGCCACCCTGTATATCCATGAGCCTTTATACTTTCCTGAAAACTTCAAAAGCATCATAGTGGTCGGGATAATGATTAAACTAAAGTAAATGGATAAATATGAATTGCTGGTGGATATCTGATCAAAATCAGTATTAAAACCATTCATAATAAAAATAAACGGGATAACAACGGAAAATCCCAAAGATGGATAAACTTTCAATTTGAAATCTCGTTCATTTTTCATCATTAAACCTGCAAATCGGAAAAAGGTTCTTTCCTCATGTGTTCGACAAATGAGTTTAAGGAGCAAATGACCAAGCTTACTCCGTCTTTTATCTTTAGCTTTTTCTTGATATGTAAGCTTTTGGAGGTTTTGCTCAAAAGCGGGATTAAATTTTATATATAACCAGAGTGATAGAAGAGGGAATATGACCCCTAATGCTGAAAATAATAGATAAATCGGCTGGAAATCACCATTCATAATCATATCCATGTTTGCACCATACCACATTGGAAAAATAAATACTTGCCACCATTGCGGTTCAAATGAAATGGTAAGGTCAATAATAACAAAGGAACGAGCAAGTAATTGATACCCGATCATAATCGCAAGCGATAGGAAAATTTGGACATAATTAATGATATCTTTTAATTTTTCTCCATCGAAAATTAGTAAAATAGACAAATAGATAAGTGCTGTAAGCCCAACGACAAATATGTCTATAAGGAGAATGTTAAACACTGATACTAAGAAGAAAATCAATCCATTCTTAATAAGACCCACTAATAAAGGAATTCCTACAAGCGCAATCGTAAGGAAAAAGAGATAAATCATAACATGCACCATTTTAGCTGTGCTAATGGTTCTTCTATTTACAGGCTTTGGAAACAGAATATTTCGATCACGTATGTCGAGCAAAACAGAAGAAAAGTCTGAAATCATTGATGTCATCACAAAGAAGGTGAAAATTCCATAGAAGAGGCTCATTTGAAAAAGATAAGAATCTCCTATAAATAAAAAAGGAATCATAAACAGTCCAAATAAAACATAAATCCATAATGATTTTATATACTGATTGCTGGTTTCCTTGTCTTTCTTTGGAGCATTTTGAGAGAATATAGTTGGAATCCGCCGTCCATCCATTGTCAATTTTACTTGGAGTATTTTTCTCATACTCTTGTAGTCTATATCAAAGCTTGTGAAAACTTTCTCTAATCGATCTAATAACTTAAGTGTGCGAAAATCCTTCATTTTTACATCTCCCTTACAACAGAAACAAATCGTGAGCCAAGTTCTTTATGTTCACTAAATCCGGTCAGTTGGGTGAAAATTTGTTCAAGAGTCCCATCCTTGTTTTCTTGATTCAACTCTTCAAATGGACCATCAGCCGCTATTTTGCCTTCATGTAGAAGAATAATTCTGCTGCTTATTTTTTCAACCACATCCATAATATGTGAAGAGTAGAAAATCGTTTTTCCCTGTGCAGCAAGCTGGGTCATAATTTCTTTGAAAACCATCACACTGTTTGCATCCAGTCCATTAATTGGTTCGTCAAAAAACAAAAGTTCAGGATTATGTAGTAAGCTTGCAATAATTAAAAGCTTTTGGCGCATTCCTTTTGAATAAGACACAATGCGGGAATGATACACTTCACCGATACCAAATAGTTCCATTAGACGTTTAGCCTTATATTCAGCAAGGTTGGAATCGAGTCCATACAATTCACCAATAAATGTAAGATATTCATGACCAGTTAAATTATCATAAACCTCAGCAACTTCCGGTACATATCCGATTTTTCGTTTATACTCAATACTTCCATCAGAAATATCATGACCGAATAGTTTGACCTCACCTGAGTATTCGTTTTCAATGCCCAGCATAATTTTAACAGTTGTACTTTTTCCGGCTCCGTTTGGACCAATATACCCAATAATTTCGCCACTTTTCACTTGAAGTGATACACCATTTAATACAGTCTTTGGACCATAATTTTTTTTCAAGTCATTAATTTCTACTATTATATCTCTCATATCCTGAAACCCCCACTTTTTCCATATCATACTAAATCATACGAATGAGATATCAAAATAGTTTCACATTTTGTACATATTGAAAAAACCTTGCAAAATGCAAGGTTAAAGATTAGTTGAAAACCAAAAGCCAACTTTTAAAAGTTGGCCGTTATTTCATTCTGTATATCAAATCTTGTAATTTAACTAATATAATCGAATTTTCCAAACTCTGGATTTCATATAGACCATTACCATGTTCATGAAAAATGAAATGGATCCGACTGTTATAAATAACTTTTTGTCCAAATTTAATATATATCCATCCTTTGTTAGTTTAGAATAATTATAACATATATATGACACTCTTACGAGTTTAATAACCACAACCAACAATCATAGTGTTAGTCGCCTGATTTTAAAAACATATAGACCAGTTATTATCACTATCAAATTTCCAGCAAAATTCTCCTCGATTCGGTCACTTTTCTGATTAATCCAGGCACAATCTAAAATAATTCAAACACTTTTTAAAAATATTCAATCACTAATTCAATCTTTCCAACCAATCCTCAATTCATCTCTTCATAAAAAGTAATTCTATTATAAAAAGGATCTATCACTGTCAACTCAAAAGTATTCCATGGTGACTTCTCTATAGCAGGATTGGAAAAAGCATACTTTTTTGCTTGGAGTATGGAATGAAATTGTTTTATATTGTCTACTTTAATTCGAATTGCACTGCCTGGAGAGGAGTCACCATGATGTTCTGACAGGTGCAAAATAATATGATCTAAAGATATTTGGCAATAGATAGGCATGTTTTCTTCATATTGATGGGTCCAATCAATTTTAAAACCTAAGAAATCAACATAGAATTCCTTTGCCTTTTCCAGTTCAAACATTCTTAAAATCGGTGTAATCACGATTCTTACACATCCTTTATATATATTCATCTTTCTAGTTTACTTATAACACGACCGACGTCACATGAGTAGATCCTTTTTTAATGTATTGATTGTGGATTATATCTACGTGAAGGATATATAGAAAACTTAGAGAATAACATTATATATTATTTGAGTTTAATCATCGGTACACATTTATTTAAAATTCGTATGATTTAACTCTTTACCTGACACTATTTTTAAAATATAAACCAATCTAATGAGGTGAATGGAATGCCAAAAGTGGTTATGACTTTCCCAGAAGGAAAGCATAAAGTACTGACGATGAGCTATGATGATGGAAAAGCGGCCGATAGACGGCTAGTAGAAATTTTTAACCGATATGGAATAAAGGGGACTTTTCATCTTAATTCCGGTTTATTTGGAACAGGTGACAGAATTCCTGAAAACGAAGTGGCTGAGCTTTACAGAGGCCATGAAATCTCTGCACACACTTTGACACATCCAACTATTGCTAGGTCTCCTAAAGAACAACTTCTACATGAGATATTGGAAGACCGTAAAAATCTCGAGAGGATCGCAAACTACACAGTTAGAGGAATGTCCTATCCAAACGGTTCTTATAATTCATACATAAAAGAACTACTACCTTATTTGGGAATTGAATATTCAAGAACCGTCAATAGTACCGGTGATTTTTCCATACCTGATGATTTGTTGGAGTGGAATCCAACCTGTCATCATAATAAAGAGTTAATGCAACGAGCTGATGATTTTCTTCATCTCCATAAAAAGCAATATCTATATATGATGTATGTATGGGGTCACAGTTATGAATTTGACAACGATCAAAACTGGGATCTAATTGAAAACTTCTGTGAACATGTTGGTAACCGGGACGATATCTGGTATGCAACAAATATTGAAATCGTAGATTATTTGAAAGCATTCCAAAACCTTAAATTTTCAGCAAACAGCCAGTTTGTCTTCAATCCTTCAGCTATGTCGGTCTGGTTGAGTGTGGATGAAAAGATTTTTGAGGTAAAAGGAGGGAGTCAGCTTCTATTAACTGAAGAAGTTTTGGCAGACTAATAACAAACGTAGCTGAACAGGATAAAAATGACTATTTTTTATCCTGTTCTAGTAATTCAATAATTCTATCAAGCTTTTTTTCAATTTCATTATCTTTTTGAGACTGCGGATTCTTCGAAAGGAGAGATCGAACAAGAAAAAAAACGACAGCAAAAATTCCGAACATAAAAATAAACATTAATAGCTGAAATACAACATCACCAATATTCATATAAATACCTCTCTTAACAAGTTTTTGGAATAGTGTATCACAATTTCTCTCTAGAGAGTGAAGTATGATTCATTCTTTTATTACTAAAAACGTAACAAGTTACTTGGTGTAACTCGATTTTTTCGATTATTTATTAAAGCGATACATTCTGCCAATCGCTCAACTCCTGCTTTAATTTGGTTCTCCTCCACTTGAGAGATGCTTAATCTCAGGAAATTTTCTTTTTTGTATTCTGGCAAAAACATCCGGGTTGCATCATCAACAAACACATTTTTTTCATTCAGCATATGAACGACCTGTTTTGCTGTTATATGTTCCGGCAAAATGACGGATAGATAAAAACCGGAAGTCGGTTTTGTAAACAGGGTATGATCTGGTAACAATAATTCACACGATTCTTGAAGAATGTCCATCTTCCTTTTGTATACCTGTTTAATTTTTTTCAAATGTTTATTAAACATACCGCTTTTCATATAGACTTCCAGTGCTCCTTGAGAAAGGGCGGAACTATTAAAATCCAAACTGAATTTATATCGCATAAAATTGTTTATCAAAAACGTTGGAAGTACAACAGCAGCAACTCTTAATCCTGGAAGGAAAACTTTTGAAAAGCTTTTTATATAAATAACTCTCCCGGAAGGATCAAACGAATAGAAAGGATCCGCTTTTGTATTGAGATCAAGGTCTCCTAAAAAATCATCCTCCACAATATAAACATCGTATTTTTCCGCTAATTCAACCATTTTTTTCTTTTCTTTGTTCGTATAACTATGTCCAAGCGGATTGTGAAATCGGGGAATGATATAGAAAAATTTTATATCATTATTCCGGAATATATACTCAAGACGCTCAAGATCAACACCTTCCATCGTTAACTCATAGCTAATGCTTTTGCTGATTGTAAAGAAATTGATTCAAGGAAACCGAAATAGGTAGGCTGTTCAATGAGAATATTGTTTTTTCCATTAGGAAATGGCATAGAAATAAGTAAATGCAGAGCTTGTTGCGAACCAGAAGTGATGACAATTCTCTCAGGTTGAGTGAATACTTGGAGATTTTGCAAATATTTCACCAACTGAACTCGTAATGAGTAAAGCCCTTGTTGATCAGTATATGTAAATAACTCACCTTTATATTGTTCAATTGCTTCGTTCATACAATGTTGAAAGTCTTCATAAGGCATTACATTTTTATCTGGACCTGCAGACAAGAAGTCGATCACATCATGTTCACTTGTTTTATACTGAATTTCTTTCATGACATAAAAGCCGCTTTTAGGTATGGAGTAGATGAAATGTTCTTTTTCAAGTTCTTCGTAAGCTTTAATTACTGTATTCTTGCTGCAAGAAAAATCTTCAGATAACTGTCGGACAGAAGGGAGCTTATCACCGGCATTAAGTAAACCCTCTGCAAGTCGAATTTTTATTTCTTCCATTATCTCCGTATATTTTAAGCTCATCTGTATATCCTCCTCAATCTGTACCCGTACAGATAGGTAAAACAATTGTTTATTTCAACCTTGTGTACCTATTAATATGTTTATTATATCAAAACCGTTGCTTGAGTCATGCAGAATATATTACTAAAGAAAAAGGTAGGTAGGATAAGCATGCAGAATGAAAAAAGAGAGAAAATTGGATTTTTGTTAGGAATAATAGGTGTTATTTGCTTTAGCTTAACACTTCCGGCTACAAGAATTGCTGTAGAGTATTTTGGAACGACAGTCGTGGGCTTAGGAAGAACAGTTGTTGCGGCTATTTTAGTTGCAATCATATTCATCGTTCGAAAAGAAAAACTTCCCTCACCACGTCAATTCAAAAGCATTGGAATTGTTGCTTTTGGTGCAGTATTAGGATTTCCGCTCCTCACTTCTTGGGCAATGAAGTCCTTGCCTGTTTCTCATGGAGCAGTAGAGGTCGCTTTGTTACCATTAGCTACAGCAGGTTTTGCCATGTTGAGAGCCGGGGAAATTCCATCCATAAAATACTGGATTTCTAGTTTAATAGGGTCTTTTGCAGTTATGATATATGCTCTTCATCTTGGTTTCGGACACTTACAAATTGCTGATTTAGCCATACTGGCAGCTGTGCTAATTCTTGGCCTTAGTTACGCAGAAGGAGGGAAATTAGCGAAGGAATTAGGTAGTTGGCAAGTCATTGCGTGGGCAATTTTGATTGGTTCACCGTTTTTCATGATTCCTGTCGGGTTACATCTTACAATTGAAATGCTTCATGCTCCCATCCAAGCATGGGTCAGTTTCTTATACCTGGCTGTTATTAGTCAATTTTTAGCATATGTTGCTTGGTATAGCGGAATGGCAATGGGTGGTATAGCAAGAGTTAGTCAGATCCAATATTTACAGCCTTTTTTGATGATTCTTTTTGCAACAGTTCTTCTCGATGAATCGATCTCATTTTTCACACTACTCATAGCGGTGGTGGTTGTCCTTTCAGTTATCTTAGGTAAAAATGCTACCATTATAAAAAAAGGATCTCATCCTAATAAAACTATTTAGAAGGTACTCTTTCTCTTTAGTTCTACAGTTGACATAAAATACAGATCTTGATAATTTCAGAATAGCATATAAGGGAAGTAGCTGGGTAAAGAGAATGAAGATATATAAACTAAAGAAAAACTTTAAAGGCTTCAAAAAGGGGACACCATTCTATTTGATTGCTGAATCTGAGTTTATAGGTGTCAAAGACTTTGTATTCCGGACAGAAGATTTGGCCATTCGAATTTCTGTTAATGAAAGTGAACTGTTACAAAATTTTATATTGGTGAGAGATGGATGATTATTGGTCTTTTCATGATCAAATTTATTTATTTAACAGTTAATGATCATTATTTATTAAACCTCTATTCAAACAATATTTAAGTTCTTAACCTGAAATTGTATTGACACAATTTCATTCTGCATTATAAAGTTGAACATGTTTACAATAATGAAAAAAGAATGGAGATTAATATGAAAAAGAAAATTTACTTTAACCATGATGGCGGTGTAGATGATTTAATTTCTTTATTTTTATTATTACAAATGGATACTGTTAAACTTACAGGCGTTTCGGTCATTCCGGCAGATTGTTACTTAGAACCCGCAATGTTTGCAAGCAGGAAAATTATTGATCGTTTTGGAAAAGGTGGACTTGAGGTAGCGGAATCAACTTCGCGTGCAAAAAATCCGTTTCCAAAAGATTGGCGCATGCATGCGTTTTATGTAGATGCATTGCCAATACTTAATGAAGCAGGAAAAGTTGTCACACTTGCTGCAGACATACCTGCACATCTTCATTTAATCAAAACCCTTCAAGAAACGGATGGAAAAACAACTTTATTATTTACAGGACCGCTTACCGATCTTGCCCGTGCGTTAGATGAAACACCTGAAATAGAAGGGAAAATTGAACGTCTGGTTTGGATGGGAGGTACATTTCGCGAGGAAGGAAATGTACATGAGCCTGAACATGATGGAACAGCTGAATGGAATGTGTTTTGGGACCCTGAGGCAGCAGCCCGTGTATGGGAAACAAACATTGAAATTGATCTTGTTGCTCTTGAAAGTACTAACCAAGTACCGCTAACTTTAGATGTGCGTGAGCGTTGGGCTAGAGAACGTAAAAATCTTGGTGTGGATTTCCTTGGACAGTGTTATGCAATGGTTCCACCTCTCGTTCACTTTTCAACAAACTCTACTTATTATTTATGGGATGTGTTAACAACTGCGTTTGTTGGTAAACCTGACCTTGTGAAGGTACAAACAATTAACAGCATTGTCTTAACAGAAGGTCCAAGCCAAGGGCGTACGGTTGAAACAGCCGATGGAAGACCTGTAAATGTTGTTTATGACGTGGACCGCGACGCTTTCTTTGATTACATAACTGAACTAGCAAAGAATGTAAGTGAGGATTTATAAAATGGCAGAAAAAAAACGAGTGATTATTGATACAGATACAGCTGGCGATGATACAATTTCCATCTTAACTGCTCTTCATTATTTTCAAGTAGAAGGCATAATGGTCACCGGTGGGAATGTACAATTCGATCAACAGGTTGAAAATGCACTGTACACTGTACAAGTAGCAGGAAAGAGTGAAGAAGTTCCCGTATTTAAAGGGTATGAACGGCCCATAATGGGTCTTTGCGTAAACCAGCACCGTACTGTTGAGGATGTTCATGGTAAGGATGGAATGGGGGATTCGTTTTTCGAAAAAGCGATCCAGTCTCCTTCAGATGGACATGCAGTTGATTTTCTCATTGAAACCGTTCATAACTATCCGGGAGAAATACATATTTTAGCTATTGCTCCATTAACGAATATTGCCATGGCGATTAAAAAGGATCCGACCATCATTTCGAAAATCCCCCATTTATATATTATGGGAGGTACGAATAATGCATTAGGAAATATAACCCCAAGTGCAGAATACAATTTCTACGTTGATCCTGAGGCAGCGAAAATTGTTCTCCATTCGGGTATTCCGATGACAATGGTTGGTTGGGAAATGTGTACTCAATATTCAATAATGAATGATCAGGATCATGAGGATATTGTAGCCTTGAAAACTAAAGGTGCTCAATTTTTTAAAGATGTTAATAAAGTTGTTATGAAATTTAACAAAAGTGTACACAAACTGAATGGCACAACACATCCGGATACATTACTTGCTGCAGTTGCAGCAAACGAAAACATCATGACCAAATCGAATCTCTATCATGTAGACGTTGAAACTGTAGGAGAATTGACTAGAGGTTACAGTCTTGTCGATGTAAATAATCGATTGGAGCGCCAAAAAAATGTTCGGGTTTGTGAAGCTATTGATCGAGAAGCATTCAAAGAGATGATCTTGAAAGTGTTGGGAGCGATAACATAAATAGTTGTGAAGTGGAGAGTGAGTAGTGCGCACTCTCTTTTTTACATTTAAATAGTTTATGATATAGTTTACATATATTGACTTTATCAAGAAAGAGGTTCCTTTTTTATGAGAATACTATACATAGAAGATGAAGAAGAACTTGGTTCGTGGGTATACCAGGACCTAATAAAACGGGGGTATCAAGTAAATTGGTTAAAAAACGGAGACAAAGCCTTAGAGCTTGCTGATGCAGCAGATCTTGCCATTCTTGATGTTATGCTACCCGGTCTAGACGGTTTTTCCATTGGTAAGCGCTTGAAAAAGACTGTGCCATCATTGCCTATCATCATGTTATCAGCACGATCACAAGTAGATGATAAGCTGGAAGGTCTTGAATTTGCAGATGATTATATGACAAAGCCTTTTCACCCAGATGAGCTTGCTGCAAGAATAAGTGTGTTATTACGCCGTTTTGATCGCATAATGCCTTCAGAAATTAACGTTCAGCATTTACGCTATCTCCCAAAGCAATATCAGCTTTTTCGGGAAGAAGAAGACAAAGAAATTATTTTAACATCTAAGCAGCTCCAAATCTTCGATTATTTATTAAAGCATGCCGGGCAAATATTGACGAAAGAACAAATATACGAATCCATCTGGGAAGAAGATTATTTTGAAGGTGACAAGACATTAATGGTTCATATCCGTTATCTTCGGGAAAAAATTGAGAAAGATCCTGCCAAGCCTACCATTATCGAAACAATCCGAGGCATTGGCTATAGGTTAAAACAATGAAGCTTCGCAACACATTGCAAACAAAGTACTTAATTTTAATAGTATGTGCGATGTTAATCCTCCCAATTGCCTTTCCACTTGCATCAATGGTTGTTTATATGCCGGCTATTATTGTTCAACATAACGATATGGATGTTTATGATAGTGAAGAAGTTGAGAATAAGTGGCATGAAAAGGCAAAAGAATTAGACAGGCTTACTGAAACTGAAACGATAACGTCTTTAAAAGAAACAACAAATAAAATAAAAGAAGCCACTGTATTATGGATAGATGAAAACGGCAAAACTCGTTATATTTCCGACAATTCAGCAGATATTCCTGATTACTGGACACCAGCCTATACAGTTTCTTTTATGAAACAAAGCTATGGCGGAGATCCATTTACGGTTGTCTCGTTTATTGGAGAAGAAGAAAACAACGGCTTTATTGTTCTGCAAATTGATAGGAAGTATATGGATTATCCAATTCAACAACTTGAATATTATTTTGAAATCATATATATCGTGGTTGTTGGACTATTGTTACTTTTATTCATCGCTCTCTCTTGGCTATTTTTTCGGTCGATTCGAAAACGAATCGTACGACTTCAAGCTTCAATGGATGTAGAGGATCAACGAATTCCAGATAAGGTTATCGTTGGTGAAATCGATGAAGTAGGTGATCTGGAGGTATCATTTAATAAAATGATTGAACGGTTAGAGGCTAGTAGGTTACGGGAACAAGAAGAAGAGGAACTGCGAAAAGAGCTTATTGCCAATTTATCCCACGATCTTCGCACACCTTTAGCCACCATTAGAGCCCACGCCTATACATTAAAAAATGAAGATATTTCATCCGAGGGACAGAAATCAATTGAAATAATCGATAAAAAAATTGATCATTTGCATACGTTAATTGAAAACCTGTTATCTTACACGTTATTAACTTCAGGGAAATATACCTACAAGCAACAAAATGTTGATGTTAATCGAGTGATACGACTCTCGCTCACAGCTTGGTATCCAATTTTTGAAAAGGAACAGTTTACAGTAGACATCGATTTGTTTGAAGAAACTGTCTTTTGGAAAATGGATCCAAATTGGTTTGAGCGAATTTTAGACAATCTTTTTCAAAATGTAGTGAGACATGCCAAGTCAGGTAAGTATATCAACATCCTGTGTGAAGGGAATACGATTTATATAATGGATAAAGGGCCAGGGATGAAAAACAAGTCAGAACAAGAAGGTGTAGGGATTGGTCTTTCCATCATTGACCTGATGACAAAGGAAATGGGCATCACCTGGAGCATTGAAACCTCTGGTGGTGGAACTACAATATGCCTAACGAAACACTAAAGAGTACGATTGATCAATTCGTATTCTTTTTTTATGTTTCCATAGATTTAAACAAAATTTAAACATTACCACCACTTCGTTTTAAGATTCATTGTTTATCGTGTTAATAGAGGTGATAAAAATGAATCAATACGTTGTGGAAACCAGCAATTTAACAAAAACTTTTAATGGAAAAGCTGCGGTTAATCAAGTAAATCTATCCATTCCGAAGGGAGCTATATATGGTTTCCTTGGTCCAAACGGTGCTGGAAAAACAACAGCAATTAAGCTGCTTTTAGGATTAATGAAGGAAACATCGGGTTCGATCCAAATCTTTGGTAAAGAGTTAAAAAAAGAGAAGCAATCAATTTTACGAAACATAGGGTCTTTGGTTGAATCACCATCATATTATGGAAATTTGTCAGCAAGAGAAAACCTTGAATTACTCCAAATTATTTTACAAACGCCTAAAGAAAGAATTGACGAAGTTCTTAATATCGTGCGATTAGAAAAAGATGCCAATCGACCGGTAAAAGGGTTCTCGTTAGGGATGAAGCAACGACTCGGAATAGCTTCTGCCTTGCTCGGTAGTCCTGAACTCCTTATTCTTGACGAACCAACAAATGGATTGGATCCTTCCGGAATCATTGAAATGCGCGAATTAATTAAAAGTTTACCAGAAAAATATGGTGTGACGGTACTTGTTTCAAGCCATCTTTTAACAGAAATTGACCAAATGGCTACAGAGGTTGGGATTATATCAAAAGGATCTCTTATTTTCCAAGATTCAATTGACGTTTTACGTAAGAAATCTGTGAACAAAATACGCATCCAAACAAATAATCGTGAGGCTGCTTGGAAAGTCCTCCTTAAAGAGGGCTTAAAAGGGAATGCAGAAGGAGAGTATGTATCGTTTAATCAAAGCACAAATAAAGATGTTGCTGTGATGGTTCGTGTCCTTGTCCAAAACGGGTTGGATGTGTATCGAGTTGAGGAGGAAAAACGCTCACTTGAAAGTATTTTCCTCGAAATGACGAAGGAGGCGCAAAGCCTGTGATCCTTCGGTTATTACGAACAGACTTTAAAAAAATATCAATCGGCATGTGGATTCTTGTATTCTTAGGACCAATTGGAATATTTGCTTTAACAACCGTCAATTATTCGGTTCGCTATGACTGGCTTATCCGTCAAACGGATGATTATTGGCTACAGTTGTTGCGACAAATCAATTTATTTCTCTCACCTGCTTTGCTCTTAGGGACAACACTGCTTGCCTCTCTTTTTGCTAATATCGAACATAAGACGAATTCCTGGAAACAGTTGCTAGCACTACCTATCAGTAGAGTAAAGGTATACAGCTCCAAATTTATGACAATAAGTTATTTGTTATTTATTTCTACATTGCAGATGTTTATTGGAACGATGGTATTTGGCAGCTTTTTTGATTGGCAGCAAAGCATGCCTATTAAAGAGATCGCAATTAATAGCTTTTATCCTTTTTTTGCAGCGTTACCAATATTAGCTTTTCAGTTATGGTATTCTGTTACATCATCGAACCAAGGTACACCATTAACAATCGGAATTATTGGTTCGGTTGTATCGATGTATGCCTATGGTGGGCCGGAGTGGTTGATTTGGAAATGGCCATTGCTAGAGAATAAATGGCAAATACCAGAAATCAGTGTGTTACTAGGAATCATTGTCGGCGGGGTCATTTTTATCACTAGTCTCATCCATTTTGATCAAAAGGATGTGAAGTAATGCTAAGTAAACTTATTTATACAGAATGGTTAAAGCTTAAAAAATCAAAAGTTTTACAAATTTTGTTTATTAGTCCCATACTATCAACGATTGCTGCTTATTTTAACTTCTTTGAAAATGCAGGAAATGAGTGGATGAATTCTTTTTTATCAATGATTATGGTTCAAGCCATTCTTTTCTTGCCTTTACTTGCCGGGATCTTTGCTGCAGCTGTTTGTCGTTATGAGCATGCTGAAGGGGGATGGAAGCAACTATTGGCTTTACCAGTTAATAGGCTTCAAGTTTATAGCGCAAAGCTCATCACTGTTTGTACGTTTGTAGCATTAACACAAATTCTGATGTTAGCAGGATTAATTTTTGTAGGAATGTTACATGGATTTAATGATCCATTTCCTTGGAAGGAAGTGTTCCTTCGTTTATTTATGGGCTGGTTAGGATGTTTACCAATTATCTCTCTACAATTATGGGTATCTACCGCTTGGGCCAGTTTTGCTGCTCCTGTTGCATTAAATGTCATCTTAACTTTACCAAACATACTCATTGCAAATTCAGAAACATTCGGTCCATGGTATCCCTGGGCACAGCCGTTTTTAGGCATGGTGATGGATCAGCAGTCAGACTTTACATTTTCCATAGAGACATTGGTATTTGTTATTATTGGTGGATTTCTAGTCTTTACGATAAGTGGTCTGGTCTATTTCAAACAAAAAGCAGTTTAGTAACAGCATTTATAAAGACGATAAAGAAGTGAATACTCCGGACTTATTGGTCTTCTTATTTTTGCATTGGTTTACTCAAATACAGGAAAGAATGAATAGGGATAAATCGTGATGAAAGCATGTTTGAAATTTCGTTCATGATGACTTCATTTCATTTTAATCAAAAAAAATCTTTATTCATGTATTGACCTTGACGTTGCGTAAAGGTGTAAAGTGAAATTGTCAGGGAGGGATTAGAGATGGAATACACGATCCAAAAACTTGCGGAATTAGCGGGTGTCAGTACGAGGACTTTGCGGTATTACGATGAGCTTGGAATTCTTAAGCCGGCAAGAATCAACTCATCAGGCTACAGAATCTATGGACAATATGAAGTAAATCTCATCCAACAGATTCTCTTTTATCGTGAACTTGGTCTACAGCTAAATCAAATAAAAGATATCGTGACTGATCCTGCTTTTGACTTCGCAAAGGCATTACATGAGCATCGAGAGCGTCTCCTTGATAAACGAAACCAATTAGATCAACTAATTGCAAATGTTGAAAAAACAATTGCACATTCAGAAGGGAGAATGAAGATGAGTGATCAAGAAAAATTCGAAGGCTTTAAACAAAAAGCTCTTAAGGAAAACGAAGATAATTACGGAAGAGAAATCCGTGAAAAATACGGAGAAGAAACCGTCAAGAAATCGAATGAGAAATTCATGAATATGTCTGAAGAGGAGTACGAAAAATCTGTCAATATTGAAAAGGAGATGAGAGAACTATTACTAAATGCGATGAAAACGAGAGATCCTGCAAGTGAATTAGCACAAAGAGCTGCCCAGTTGCATAAACAATGGTTACTGTTCCACTGGCCTTCCTATAGTAAAGAGGCACACGCAGGTCTAGCTCAAATGTATGTCGATGATGAGAGATTTACAGCTTATTATGATCAGGAACAACCGGGTACAGCTGAGTTTTTGAGAGATGCTATTCAAATTTTTACTGGAGTGAAAAATCATTAAAAGTATTGTTAACGTCATTCACTTTTGCTATTATATAAGTAACTATGGATGAAATGGAGGTTTTCCTTTTGACAGCATCAATGAGATTAAGATTCCTAGACTGCAATCGTTAATTGAATACGTTTGTAAGGAGCTCTGCCTATGTTCAGAGCAACGGGATTGGTCTGTCTATTTTTAAAGGAAACCATTATTTAGCGGTTTTTTAAAAAGAGGGATTATTTTTCCCTCTTTTTTTGATGTCTTTAAAAATAAACATCAACAGAGCGGTTCAATGTAAATGGATGTGGGTGAAGTCTAGATTTTTAAAAAACTTAATAGAAATGAGTTGTTAAAAAATGAATACAGCAAATAACGATCTAAAGGAGAATTGGTTTAAGAATATTATTCTCTTCTTAAGTAGTCAGACGATATCACTGTTCGGGTCTTCTTTAGTCCAATACGCGATAATGTGGTATATTACGCTGGAGACTGAATCTGGTTTAATGATGACTTTGTATATCATTTGCGGATTTATTCCTACATTTCTTTTGTCTCCAGTTGCAGGAGTGTGGGCAGATCGGTACAATCGAAAAATGCTGATTATGGTAGCTGATGGGCTTATTGCTACAGCAACGCTTATTTTGGCCATTCTCTTTTTAATGGGCTATGATGCCACTTGGTTACTGTTTGTGATGGCAGCAGTACGTGCCTTTGGAACAGGCATTCAAACACCTGCAGTTGGTGCAATTCTACCGCAAATTGTTCCGAAGGATAAACTAACAAAAGTGAACGGAGCAAATGGAAGTATTCAAGCCATTATCATGTTTGTTTCACCAATGGTAAGTGCGGCGCTGTTAGCAACAACATCAATTGAAATCATCTTTTTCATTGATGTCATAACAGCTGTTATCGCGATTTTTACTCTCCTTGCCTTTTTAAAAATCTCTACCCATGAAAAAGCAGCTAAAAAACAAACAACAAGCTACTTTAGTGATTTTAAACAAGGCTTACAGTATATAAATAACCATGCATTTCTCAAAACGTTTTTCATATTCTTTGCTGTTTTCTTTGTGTTAATGGCACCTGCTGCATTTTTAACGCCCTTACAGGTAACACGTACGTTCGGTGATGATGTATGGAAATTAACAGCAATCGAAATCGCCTTTTCCATTGGTATGATGATTGGTGGGGGAATTATTGCTTCATGGGGAGGCTTTCCAAATAAAGTGAAAACAATGGCGTTCTCAAGTCTTATTATGGGAGTCTGTACGTTTGCACTTGGTGCCACACCAATCTTTTGGTTGTACTTGATATTTATGGCGTTATTCGGAGTGGCCATGCCGATATTCAATACACCAACAACTGTATTGTTACAGGAAAAAATTGAAGAGGAGTATTTAGGTAGAGTGTTTGGTGTAATGGGGATGATCTCAACTTCAATGATGCCTATCGGAATGCTCATCTTTGGTCCGATTGCGGATATCATTAGGATCGAATGGCTTCTGATAGGAACAGGACTGTTCATCATCATTCTAACGTTATTCATGAATCAAAATAAAGTATTAGTCGAAGCGGGTAAACCGGTTTTAAAGGAAGTTTAACATACGAAACTGAATAAATAGAACAGGCAAAAACATCTTTTAACTTTGGGACGTTTTTGCCTGTTTTTTATGAAAAATATTGAAACTTTTTCACCATTTAATCGTATGTAACGGTAGCACGTTACTTGCTAGGGGGAACATAAATGAATGACCATTTTGAACAAATAAAAGCAACTATTAAGGAACTTAGAAGTATTGATAACAAAAAAACCACTGGAAAGCTTGGTTTAAATAAATGTAAACGAGTTGCTGAAAAATTGGATTTGTTATCTGAAAATTGTCAGGAATGTGAGCAACAATTACTAGAATTAAAGAATCGCTTAATTAAATTAAAAGCGGATATAGACGGATTAGATAAAAATAATCTAAAACAACACCAACAATTTATCCAGCAAGTCTGTAACCATCTTCAGAAAACTCACAAACTATTACCAGAGGGGTATTATGTGAGTATCTATATGTCGATTGGAATGAGTTTGGGTGTTGTGTTCGGATTGACGATATTCGACAATATTGCCTTAGGAATTCCTATTGGAATGTGTTTTGGAATAGCCATAGGAGCGGGTTTGGATGCCGATGTAAAGAAAAAAGGGAAAACAATTTAGTTCTTAGAGATTCAGAGTGTGTAACATAGTATGCTAATAGAAAAGACTTTCTGCACTTTTCCGGAGGAGTTTACAGATACTAATGAAGAAGGTATATCTTATTTGGTTAGCTATTTATATCGCTGTATGGGTAGTGGCTTTTTATGAATTTCCATCAAGTGTAAACGAAAGACAGCTGGCCGCTACAAGTTTATTTTTTGTTATTTTATTTATTCTGCCTCTTTTTAAAGAAAGAACAATGGTGCAGACCCTATTATTTTGCACCCAGACCATCTTAACGATCCTCGTTTTCTATCCGGCAGACAGTTTGTTAAATCCATATCTGCTCTTCATACATTCTTTACTACTAACAGAAGCAGTTTTTTATTTACCTAGATGGAAAAGCTTAATCGTGATTTTGTTTCAGTTAGGTAGCTCGATTTGTCTCATATCAGAAGCAAGTCTTAGTACTACACAAGTAATATGGGGTAGTTTGTTTTATATGATGTTAATAAGCGCGTTATACCATTATCAAACCGTACATAAGCGAGAAAAGGAAACACAACAAAAAAATGATGCCTTACTTGATGAGTATCGAAAGATGAAAAGACAGCTTGTTACAGAAGAAGAACAGGCAAGACAGGATGAGCGAATGCTTATTGGTCATGAAATACATGATTCTGTTGGACATAAACTAACAGCACTGATCATGCAGTTTGAGGTATTTCGCCTGCATGCAGAGGATAAGGACAAAGAAAAAATAGCAGATCTTAAACAACTTGCTGAACAAAGCTTAGAGGAAACGAGACGTGCTGTAAAATCTTTTAAACAGACAGAAGTTGGTGGTTTACAAGGAGTGATCCGCTTAATCCGCAAACTGGAAATGGAAAGTTTTATGAAAATAAGTTTTTCTGTTAAACACGGGGCTTTTGCTGCACCGCTAACAGGTGAGCAGTCTTTTGCAATCTATCGGGCTGTCCAAGAAGCACTGACAAATATTATGAAACATAGTACCTCAAGAGAAGCGCATGTCATGTTTGAGTCTCCGGGTGGGAGTATTTTTAGGTTTGAAGTATTTAATATCGCTCCATCTCATCCATTTTTTAAAGAGGGATATGGATTGAAAGCCATGCGGGACCGACTAGAAAAAGTTGGAGGTTCCCTGGAAATTGATCATAATGAGCGCCATTTCGTCGTGAGAGGGAGTATACGTTTAGTTGAACGGAGAGGGTCATATGATTAAGGTGTTACTCGCGGAAGATCAAGTGATGGTACGCCAAGGCTTAAAGGCAATGATTGAAACAGATGAAGAGATAACTGTAACTGGTGAGGCTGATAATGGCAAAGAAGCGATTAACCTATGTGAGAAGCAGGGTTTTGATGTAGCCATCTTAGATATACGTATGCCAGTAATGGATGGAATTGAGGCAACAAAAATATTACGGTCGCGTTTTCCTCTAATGAAAATTCTAATGTTGACAACGTTTGATGACGAAGAATACGTGATGGAAGCCTTAAAATTAGGAGTAAGTGGATATATGCTGAAAAATGGTGATACGGAATCACTTATTCGCTCAATTAAAAGTGCATTAAGTGGCGGGCTTTCTTTGGAAGATCAGGTTGCGGCAAAAGTAATGCCAGTCTTACTTCAAAAGCAAGAGGAGAATTCGATAGATCCGAGACTAACTCCACGGGAAAGAGCCATATTAACATGTATTGGTGAAGGGTTAAATAATAAGGAAGTTGCCGAACGGCTGGGTTTGTCAGTTGGAACCGTCAAAAATCAAACAAGTATGATTTTAGATAAATTAGAATTAAGGGACCGGACACAGTTAGCTATATACGCCATTCGCAATCATCTCGTCTAAGATAAAAAAGTGACAAAAGTAATAAGTGTCATTTCATCCAGTGACCAGAGTCAGTAGTGACTTTGGTTTTTTTGTTTTAAGATGCAAATATGGTCATTATGAAAACATCAAAGGAGGTATTCTCGTGCTTGAGACAATCAATTTAAAAAAGGCATTTAAAGGGAAAGCAGCTGTACAAGAAGTGAACTTATATTTAGATCAAGGTGAATCTGTTGGCTTATTAGGTCCAAATGGAGCAGGGAAATCAACAACAATTTCCATGATATCAAGTTTGATTAAACCAACAAGCGGTGAAATAAAGCTAAATGGTGTAAACATTGTCGATAAACCTGGTGAAATAAGAAATATTTTAGGTGTCGTACCACAAGAAATTGCGCTTTATCAAGAGCTGTCTGCCTATGAAAATCTCAAATTTTTTGGATCTATATATAAAATAAAAGGAAAAGAACTCGAGAAAAGGATTCAAAATGCGTTGGATATTGTTGGATTGCAAGAACGTCAAAAAGATTTAGTAAAGACATTTTCAGGTGGTATGAAACGCAGGGTCAATATTGCTGCAGCTCTATTACATCAACCGAAAATACTCATTTTAGACGAACCAACTGTTGGAATTGATCCGCAATCACGCAATCATATTCTAGAGATGGTTCGTCAATTAAATGAAAAAGATGGTACAACGGTACTTTATACAAGTCATTATATGGAAGAAGTTGAACAACTCTGTGACAGATTATACATTATGGACCATGGTGAAATTATAGCCTCTGGGACAAAAGCTGAGCTGCTTAGCATTTTATCAACTGAAGATACGATAAAAGTGGAGTTAAGTAGAATGGATGAAGCATTTGTTGAGCATGTCAAGACCTTAGAAGGTGTTCGTAAGGTAGAGGCAACTAACCTGCAAATGAAAGTGATTGTAAAAAAGGGAAGTCAATTAATTAGTGAGCTCGTTCATTTAGCTCATCAATATCATATTCAAATTCTCAATTTTCATACTGAAACACCTAGCTTGGAGGATGTATTTCTTCATTTAACTGGCCGGACATTACGGGACTAAGGAGGTGGAATGATGTTAAGTTTTATTAAAAAGGACTTACTAATGTTTTGGCGTGACCGTAAAGAGCTCATTACCGTACTAGTCCTTCCCATTATTTTAGTCATGGTTTTAAATTTTGCTTTTGCCGGCTTGTTTGGATTTAATGAGGATGCAAAGATCGATTTACAATTGGCTTTGGTGAATCAGGATGACGACACAGAAGCAATGACTCAATTAAAGGAGCGTTTGGTCAAAGAGGCTGCGTTAGGTGAAGAGCAAACAGCGGAGATATTAAGCCAAGCAACCTTAATAAAACCTATTTCAATGTTAGAAAATTTTCTTCATAGTGATGATGTAAAGGAATGGGTAACGGTTCATGAGATGGAGGAAACTGAGGCAGTAGCTAACATGGAGGAAGGAGGATTAGATGGAATCCTAATTATTCCGGAGGGATTTACTGCCGATAGTTTGTATTCCGCGTTAATAGGAGAATCGCCAACTGTTCCACTTAAATATAAAATTGAAATGGAAACGAATGATACCAGCACATTAGCACAACTAATCCAAGGTTTTTTGGATCAAATGAATGTTCAGTTTGCTCTACAGAAAGTAGGAGGTGCTCCGCAGGAAGAAGTCTTGCCAGAGGGAGGCCTTGAGAAAGTTGGCGCTGGAGAAAGATTTACGCTTACACAGTATTTTCCTATTGCAATTGGAGCGTTGTTTTCATTATTCCTTGCAGCAACCGTAGCAACGAAAACTGGTGAAGAAATTAGACAAAAAGTATTCCATCGAATTTTATTGACAAATAGCCATCCATTCCATTTCTTAACAGGTAAAATTGTCTCAACATTTTGTTTAGCTTGGTTGCAAACGATGTTTGTATTCATTTTGTCACACTTTATACTGGATATTTTTCCTGGTCGGACAATTTCCTTCTGGCTTGGTACTATTGGGATTGTGACATTACTATCCTTAGCAATATCCGCACTATCAGCTGTTTTTACCAGCATCTCACTCAGAGTGTCTGATATCGATGCTGCGAATGGTATTTTTATGATCGTTATTATTCTATTTGGTATCATCGGTGGTAGTTTTGTACCTGTTTATATACTACCTGATTGGTTGCAAAAGATTGGTGAGTGGACACCGAACGGCCTATCTTTAGCTATCATGACTCAATGGATTCAATTTGAGGATTTTTCCTCCCTCATCAAACCAAGTTTGATCCTTGTTGTATTTTTTATTCTTTGTACAGGAATTGGTTTAGCTCTATATCCAAAAAGGGGGGAAGCGTAGTGAATTCAGTAGTTTGGGCGCAATTTACGAAGGATAAACGCAACCCTATCTTCATAATTTTATTTATTGCGGGTAGTATTCTTGCAACGTTAGTATTTGCAGGAGGTGTTTATTCACCGATAAAGGTTGCTATATTCAGTGAAGAAGAAAATGCTTCGGATATTGAGAAGAAATGGGTAAAGCTGTTAAATGTTGATGATTCCTTTCAATTTGTTGTCGTAGAACCGAATGAAGCGCGTGAGGACGTACAAGATGGTAAGCTTGATGTAGCTGTAAAGGTCATGGAGACAGATTACAGGTTGGTTGCTACAAGTGAGCTTCCAACAGTATCGTATGTTCAGCAGCATGTTGACAAGGTTTTTCAACAGGAGGCACAATTAAGTGCCATTGTTCAAACAAACGAAAACGTACGAGAAGAACTTGAAAGCTATTTGGAAGAAGCACCATTTCAAATGGAGACTCAGGGACTCGAAAGTGAGAAAGTTCCGAATTATAACATGAGTACTCAATTATTATTTGCTTTCACATTTTTAATTTCGATGTTTATTCTCGGACTAAAGGTAAACAATGTCACACATGATAAAGTCTCTGGCATTTGGAATCGGATGATTCTATCACCGATTAGTAAAACAAAGATGTACTGCGGGTATATACTCTATAGCTTTTTAATTACACTTTTCCAAGTAGTTGTTGTTCTCTTTGTGTTTAAGTACATGATGAACTATGATCTAGGAGATCAATTATGGTTAATTATCTTAATTGCTGCGTTCTTTATTTTTAGTATGATTAGTATCGCGATGTTAATTACGGGGTTTGTAAAGACTCCGGAGCAATTTTATGCGATTTACCCATCAGTTATCCCCCTTATACCGATTGTTAGTGGAGCTTATATGATGCCGGGAACGATTACGAATTCAGTTTTACTGTTCATAGCGGATCTATTTCCGATGGCACATGCAATGGATGCGATTATGGCAGTTATTTTTTATGATGCAGGTTTTCAGGATGTGATGATGCCTTTACTATTTATGCTGTTAATTGGTGTGGTGACAATGGGATTAGGTATTAATCTTATAGAGAGAAGAACCAGATAGGTTTCTAGTATAGTAACCTTGCAAAGAAGGAATTTCCGACTCACTTCTAGAAAGTAAACGTAGGTCATTTATTTTTCAGGAGGAATCGTGATGGTGATGCAAAGAGTTAGCCTGCTTACAATCGGTGCTTATCATTTACCAGATCTTCGGTCTTTTTATCAAAAACTCGGATGGGAAGAAACAGAATTTAGTTCAGATACCTATGCTGCATTTAAAACAGCAGGTGTAATTCTAACACTTTTTCCTATTAAGGAATTAGCAAAAGATGCCGGAATTGACATTTCACAAAGTAAAGAAGGGTATCGTGGTGTAACGTTTGCTATTAATCTAGATACACCGGAACAAGTAGATGCAACTATTGAAGAGGTACGCAGAATAGGTGCTAGGATCTTAAGAGAACCAAGTGACGCATTTTGGGGTGGAAGGACTGCCTATTTTGCAGATCCCGAGAATAACCTATGGGAGGTTGCTTGGAATCCATCTGCTGAGTTTGATGAAAGAGGAGCGATGATTTCGTTCTAAAATACGTATAGAGAGTCTGAGCCACAGTTTAGTATTCTAAATTGTGGCTTTTTCTTATTTTCAATTATTATTATAAAAACTTAAATTGATTGCGTCACAACAATAGTGTATGATACATAGTATAAAACAAATACTGTATGACATATAGTAATAGTAAAACAAATCGAGGTGGGTGAAATGAGTAATTTAATTCAATCATTATCAACTGAATTACGAAGAGGAACATTGACACTTGCTGTTTTAAGTCAATTACGTACCCCTCAATATGGATATTCTCTTGTTCAATTATTAGAAGGATCAGGTATTCCTATTGATCAAAGTACGTTATATCCCTTATTGCGACGATTAGAAAAACAGGAATTGGTTTCAAGCAGTTGGGATACATCTGAGAGTAGACCCCGTAAGTACTATGTTTTAAGTGAATTTGGTGTAGAGGTATTTTTGCAGTTAAAAAAAGAATGGATATCAAATTCAAAAGAGCTTTACAACCTATTGAAAGGGGAAGAAGATGATGAACTTGATTGAGATTTATATTCAGGAAGTGACACGGAGATTACCTGAAAAAAGTCGTAGTGACATTGCGCTTGAGTTACAGTCGACAATAGAGGATATGCTTCCTGATAATTATCATGAAGAAGACGTAAAAAAGGCACTCGAGAAGTTAGGGAGTCCAGTTTCATTGGCCAGCGGTTATCGCGACCAACCTATGCACCTGATTGGACCAAGATACTTTGATGTATATATGTCCTTATTAAAAATGATCTTACCGATCGCTGCCATGATTTCCTTAATTTCGATGCTGGCAGAGTATTTTATTGGGTATACGGGAAGTGAAGCGATAATTAATGTCGCTCTACAACTCATGGGTGAAGGGATTTGGAGAATCATTGAGGTGGGAATGCAAGTTTTTTTCTGGGTCACACTGACATTTGCCATTTTAGAGAGAACTGATAAGGGAAAAGAAGGAATACCATTAACAACCAGTCTGCAAAAATGGACGCCTGATGATTTAAAAAATATCACGTATGTACCAAAGAAAAAAGCCATTTCAAAGGTTGAAGTATTTGGAGGTCTAATGTGGACAGCGATCTGGGCAACACTTTATTTTTATGCCAATCATCTAGTCGGTGTATATAGAGGTGGGAGTGAAGGCCTTGAATTTAAAATACCTGCATTAAATCAAGATGTGTTGCTTCAATATTGGCCGATCGTCGTCGTCGTGATTGGACTTGAGATATTATTGTCTCTATACAAGTTAATAAAAGGTCAATGGACAAAAAGAATTGCCCTATTCAATACAGTCGTTCAACTGGTCGGAACAAGTGTATTTATTATCATTTTACTAAATCCAAACCTACTAAGCTATGAATTCACTACATTTATGGCAGACTTATTTACAATAAACCCAAATCAATTCAAATCATCACTCACCGGCGGCATCCTCTTCATCTATATCCTATCAGCCGCAATAAGTATGTATGACGGATACAAAAAGGCCAAAATTGGTACAGAGGGACAGGTACGTTGACCCATTTTTTTATAATAGATTCCTATAATGTATATAAAAAATTTACACAGGGATAGAAATGTAAAATTTCACCAATTACTTTTGAGATTGAAAAATGGGCTTCATTATAGGTGTTTTCATGAAGCATTCTTCCTACAAGACGGGCTCCAAACTTCAAGTAAACGTATATACTATATCGTCCTAGATTTTTTAAAAACGAAAGGAAGATGTTAAATGTACGGTTATGAAAACAGTCCACATATGGCAGGTGCAAATGCACCACATGTTGCTGGAGCAAATATTCCACATCAACCTGTTATGCCTAGTTATGTAGCTCCTGCTTATGGATATTGTGCTCCAAGTTATGGAAATACATTCGCGCTCATCGTTGTCCTATTCATCTTATTAATCATTATAGGTGCAACAATTTACGGTAATAAATGTTAATAATAATCGCCTGAAAAGACACTATTTATTAGTGTCTTTTTACATATTATTCGTATAAATAAAAAGATGATTGAGCGTACACATATCACATTTTTATGCATACACCAATTTATTGTAATCTCTTCGAACACATCAGATCATTTATTAAAAGAATTGACAGTGAAATTTATTTGTCTTACAATTAGACAAAAGCAATTGTTTATTAAATAACTTAAAAAGGCGTGATCGTATATGTAAACTTCAACAACTAGGGTGATGACTATATAAAAAATATGTAAGCGATGTCATTCAGATGAAGGAAGTGAAGCTATGGGCGCTCCAGAAAAAGTAATTAGTACTTCACCATTGATTCCTACACCGGAAAAAAAGACACGTACACGTTGGTTTATTGTTTTTATGCTTTTTTTAGTAACAGCTCTAAATTATGCAGATCGAGCGACATTATCGATTGCAGGATCTGATATGTCCAATCAATTAGGATTGGATTCCGTGATGATGGGGTATGTTTTTTCAGCATTTGCTTGGTCATATGTAGCAGGGCAAATTCCCGGAGGATGGCTTCTTGATCGCTTCGGTTCAAAGAAGGTTTACTTTTGGAGCATTTTACTATGGTCGATTTTTACTCTTTTACAAGGATTTATCGGTTTTTTTGGGACTGCCGGGACTGCTGTCATCGTATTATTCGGTCTACGTTTCTTAGTAGGTCTTGCAGAGGCACCTTCTTTTCCTGCGAACAGTCGCATTGTTGCTTCATGGTTTCCAAGTCATGAAAGGGGTACAGCAGCAGCAACATTTAATTCAGCACAGTATTTTGCAACCGTTCTCTTTGCACCAATAATGGGTTACATAACATATCAATTTGGTTGGGAATATGTCTTTTATTTTATGGGTGCTCTTGGTATTATTGTAGCTTTCTTATGGTTAAAAGCAATACACAATCCAAAGAATCATCCACGAATGAGTAAGCTTGAGCTTGATTATATTGAAGCAGGCGGAGCTTTAATTAATATGGATCAAAAGATAGAGAAAGAGAAGAAGGAAGAGAAAGGAGCAAACTGGAAGAATATTAAGAAACTACTTACCAATAAAATGCTACTTGGTATTTACCTTGGTCAATATTGCATAACAACCTTAACATATTTCTTTCTTACATGGTTCCCTGTCTATCTTGTTCAAGAAAGAGGCATGACCATTTTAGAAGTAGGATTAATTGCATCTTTACCGGCAATTTGTGGCTTTCTAGGCGGAATACTTGGAGGGATGTTCTCGGATTTCTTACTCCGCAAAGGGTTTTCCTTAACAATTGCCCGTAAAACACCCATTGTCATTGGAATGGTGTTATCAATGAGCTTGGTTGCCGCTAACTATGTTGAAGCACAGTGGGTTGTCATTTTTGTTATGGCATTGGCGTTTTTCGGTAAAGGGTTTGGTGCACTTGGCTGGGCCGTTGTGTCTGATACATCGCCAAAAGAAATGTCTGGTGTAAGCGGTGGTCTTTTTAACACATTTGGCAACATCGCCGGAATTACGACACCGATTATAATTGGTTATATTATTGGCACCACTGGTTCATTCAATGGAGCGCTTGTATTTGTCGGTGCTAATGCACTAATCGCCATTTTCAGCTATTTATTCCTAGTAGGAGAAATTAAACGTGTTGAATTGAAAGCTTCATAGAAAATAAGATTGATAGGGGAGAAAGCATATGGAAAATCATTTAATAAAAGACACAGTCAAAATTAGTACGCCTGTGATTAAAGAAATGAGTGTCATTCCAGTTGCAGGATATGACAGCATGCTGTTAAATTTAAGTGGTGCCCATGCTCCATATTTTACCCGTAATATTGTCATCTTAAAAGATAATAACGGGAATACAGGCGTTGGTGAAGTACCAGGCGGGGAAAAAATTCGTCAAACACTAGAAGATGCTAGACCGCTAGTGTTGGGTCAATCCATAGGAACGTATAACAATATTTTAAATAAAGTTCGCAGGCAATTTGCAGACCGGGATTCAGGTGGTCGTGGCTTTCAAACATTTGATTTACGTACTACAATTCATGCTGTAACCGCTTTAGAAACGGCACTACTTGACTTAGTTGGTCAATTTTTAGGTGTTCCCGTTGCTGCACTCCTTGGTGAAGGCCAGCAACGAAATAAGGTAGAGATGCTTGGTTACTTATTTTATATAGGTGATCGTAACAAAACAGATCTTGACTATGTAAGTGAAGGGAATGCGGGAGATGCTTGGTCCCACCTTCGTCATGAAGAAGCTTTAACACCTGAAGCAATTGTACGGTTAGCAGAAGCAGCTCATGAGCGTTATGGATTTTATGACTTTAAATTAAAGGGTGGTGTCCTCCGCGGTGAGGAAGAAATCGAAGCTGTCACAGCTTTAGCAGAACGCTTCCCGGATGCCAGAATTACTCTAGATCCAAATGGAGGCTGGCTATTAAAGGATGCTATCCGACTTTGCAGCAATCAGCACCATGTATTAGCGTATGCTGAAGATCCTTGTGGTGCAGAAAACGGCTATTCTGCTCGTGAGGTAATGGCTGAATTCAGACGTGCAACAGGTCTTCCTACTGCAACAAATATGATTGCAACGGATTGGTGCCAAATGGGACATTCCATCCAACTTCAATCAGTGGATATACCTCTTGCAGATCCACATTTCTGGACAATGCAAGGCTCTGTTCGCGTCGCACAAATGTGTCATGAATGGGGATTAACTTGGGGGTCTCACTCTAATAATCATTTTGATATTTCTCTAGCAATGTTTACTCATGTTGCCGCAGCTGCGCCCGGAAACATTACTGCAATAGATACTCATTGGATTTGGCAGGATGGGCAGCACCTGACAAAAGAACCTTTTAAAATCACAGGTGGTATGGTGGAAGTTCCGACAAAACCAGGATTAGGTGTTGAGATCGATATGAATCAAATCGAAAAAGCACACCAATTATACAAAAAAGAAGGTCTTGGAGCTCGTGATGATGCAATCGCCATGCAATACTTGATTCCCGGATGGAAATTCGATCCGAAAAAACCTTGTTTAGTCAGATAATGTTCTACCTTGACATGTGCGTTACTCGATGAGTGACGCTTTTTCACTAGATATTCTTTACTAATATAATTTAACCACGTGAATATCTTTCGAATAAGCGTATATATGCTAAATCTTGACAACTTTTCCTTATTGAATTACGATTTAGTAAAATTGTCATACAATAATATATTTAAGAAGGGAGGAGGAGCCTAAGTGGAAAATAAACATGTGGATATAAAATCCCTAAGTCGGAAAACACTGTCTAATCAGGTCATTGATGAAATTATCTCTTTACTTACGACAGGCCAACTTAAACCTGGTGACCGCATTCCTTCAGAAATAGAATTAATGGAAATCTGTAATGTAAGCAGGCCTGTCATAAGGGAAGCTATGACTTCATTAGAAGTGTTAGGAATTGTGAACCGGAAAACCAGAAATGGCACATTTTTCTCAGATAGAGTTGGAAGTAAGCCGTTTTCCATGATGTTAGCACTTTCGGCAACAGATCTATCTTCCATCATCGAAACACGGGTTGCATTAGAGCTTGGGTTAATTACTTTAGCGGCTGAAAAAATAACTGATGATGATCTAGCAAAGTTAAGGGATCTGATTGAAGAAATGAAAGGACTTCCTACAGAGGATTCGTCAGAAGTTGACAAGGAATTTCATAAGGTAATAGCACTTTCGGCAAAAATCCCTTTATTTGAAGCCATTATTGATCCGTTACAAAGCTTTCATCAAAAGGTGTTAGAACAAATTCCACTGGAAGATCGAAATCTAGAACAAACCATCCAATATCATGTTGATATATATAACGCACTTGAAAAGCGTGATCCAATTGAAGCGTACGCGAGTATGTACCGCCACCTTGATTTTGTTAGAAAAAAGGCACTAAAAAACTTAAAAAAATAGAAACTTTACCCGGATAAGAAACTATTTCTTGTTCGGGTTTTTTTTGTACGAGAGAATTTTTATCATTAGAAAAATGGTAAGATCCATAGAAAATAAACCTTAGCAAGTTTGCGTAAGAATGGATAAATAATTCACCTTTTCCATAAATGATGATTTTCCAATTTTAAGGTTGACTACACATTTTAATTGTCTTACAATTAAAATGTAATATTTATTAATTATCACAACGTTAAATGTAAGCGGATACTCAATTCTCTACAATTTAAAAATCAAGGGGGAGTCAAGGATGATGAAAGTGTCGGTGACTACGACCAAATTTGATTTAACTGAATCTGAATTACGGCAAATGTGTCAGTTAGGGGTAGATTGTATTGATTTTGGAACAGGTTCTTCGTTTCCCGGTGTAAAAGAACAAGGTTTTCCTGATTTAGATGAACTTTTAAAAATGAAACGTAAAATCAGATCGTTTGGCCTTGATATAAACCGTGTGACTTTACCAAATCTTTCGAGCAAATATATGAACACTGAAGACGGAAGTGAGAAAGAGGTAGAAAACTCGGTTAATGCTGTAAAGGTTTTTGGTGAAGCAGGGATTAAGATCGTTAGGCAGCGTTTTGCAGGCGATACTTTTAACTACATGACAAAAAGCTATCAAGCAAGGCATAGAGGAGGAGCCATTGCTCGAGGTGAGAGCTTGGGGTTTAACAAAGAACCTTATGAAACTCCTACACTAGAAGAACATGAAAAATGGTGGAGCCGTTTCAGAAATGCCTATTCAAAACTTGTTCCTGTATGTGAGGATTATGATGTGAATTTAGGGATGCATCCTTCTGATTCACCAAATCATGATACTCCATTTGGAGGACTTGGTTATCGTCGAATTATGGATGAATTTCCAAGCAAGAATGTAGGATATATTTATTGTGTTGGAACCCGGGCAGAAGAAGGCGGCAGTCCACTTGTTTTAAATGAAATCAATAATTATGGAAGAAAAAATCGCATTTTCCTCGTACATTTCCGTAATGTAAGAGGTAGTTTGCCAACAGCAGGAGCTTTTGAAGAGGCTCTATTAGATGATGGTGATATGAATATGTTTAAGATTTTACTAGAACTTCGCAAGGTTGGTTACGATGGTTGTTTAAACCCTGATCATGTACCGATGATGGAAGGAGATAACCCGGATCTTGACGGAAACTGGGCCCACTCTAACATAGGATGGAGTTATGGAAGTGTAGGATTTGCTTATTCTATTGGATATTTAAAGGCCTTACTGGCAGCATTAGTAGAATTTGAAGGAAAATGATTTGGGAGGTGAGTCGATATGGCCAGGCTTAATAAAGATATATTTGCAAGCGCTTTCTTAATTTTATTCTCAATTGTCATGTACATGGCCTCAAACAGTATTATAAAGTTAACTGTTTCTAAGGTTGGAGCCGACTTTGTACCAAAATTGGTTGCAATTGGAATGTTAATCTTAAGTGTTTTCTATTTAATTTCATCTGTTAAGCAACAGATAAAATCAAAAAGCGAAGCAGCTTCAAAAATAATTCCGAATAAAGAAAATAATACAGAAGAGAAAAAGAAAATTAGACCACTCTCTGTACTTTTAACAGTCGGATTACTAGTACTTTATATCGCTCTATTACCATATATAGGGTTTCTTATTACAACAACTGTTTATTTGTTTTTCCAAATGTATGTCCTGGCAGCTAAAACGGAAAGAAGAATCGTTTTATTTATTGGGATATCAATTGCTACTTCAATATTCATCTACTTTATATTTAAATATGTATTCTACTTAATGCTTCCAACAGGAATTTTAGGGTAAGGGGGGGACGGTATGTTTGATTTATTTATTGATGGATTTGCATCTGTTTTAACCATTTCGACAATCGCTTACATTCTTGGGGGTGTAGCTCTGGGATTAGTGTTTGGATCAATCCCTGGTTTGACTGCTACAATGGCGATTGCTATTACATTACCAATCACATTTGGGATGGACCCGATTGTTGCCATGTCCTTATTAATGGGACTTTACATAGGAGGAGTATCTGGTGGACTTATTCCTGCCATTCTATTAAATCTCCCCGGAACTCCATCATCCATTGCTACGACGTTTGACGGTTATCCAATGGCCCAAAAAGGGCAGGCCGGGCCAGCATTTGGCTATGCGATTCTATTCTCTTTCTTAGGAGGATTACTTAGTATCATTGTGCTTATGCTGCTATCTCCTCCTCTGGCAAAATTAGCACTTAAATTTGGACCTTTCGAATATTTTGCTATCACCATCTTTGCATTAACAATGATTTCCAGTTTATCAGGCAGTTCCTTAATCAAAGGGTTATTAAGCGGTTTGATGGGGATTTCATTGGCTATGGTTGGCTCTGCACCAATTGATGCTTTTCCAAGATTTACGTTCGGCTTTGAAGACCTAAATGCTGGTTTTCAGCTTTTACCGGTGCTCATAGGATTGTTTGCAGTATCGGAAATAATAAAATCAGCTGAAACAAAGCTTGGAAAGGGACAATCGGTTCAATATAAATTAAAAGGTTTTGGTTTTTCTTTCAGTGATTTTCTTAAACAAGGCTGGAATGGATTACGTTCAGCGCTAATCGGGATAGGAATAGGGATTTTACCTGGTATTGGTGGAGGAACGGCTAATATTATTGCGTATGTTGCTGCCAAAAATCAATCAAAGAAACCCGAAAAATTTGGTACAGGAATTCCGGATGGAATAGTTGCATCAGAGACATCAAACAATGCAGCAGTCGGTGGAGCACTTGTCCCCTTAATATCATTGGGAATCCCCGGTGATACGGTAACAGCCCTACTTTTAGGTGGGTTAATTCTCCACGGACTTAGTCCTGGTCCATTGCTAATCGAAAACAACGGTGATGTTGTTTATAGTATTTTTGCTGCATTAATTATCGCAAATATTTTTATGATTGCTTTACTTTTCTGGGGGATGAGGCTTTTCACGAAAGTATTAAGCATCCCGCAATATATTCTACTACCAATAATCCTTGTCCTTTGTGTGGTTGGTGCGATTGGTGTTAATAACCGTTTATTTGATGCAGGAGCTCTATTGTTTTTCGGAATTCTTGGTTATGCCATGTTGAAATTTAATTTTCCAGTTACACCTGTCATTCTTGGCTTTATTTTAGGTCCTTTGGCAGAAACCAATTTACGAAGAGGGCTGATGTATTCAAAAGGCGATTTTACACCATTTGTTACAGAGCCAATTGCAGCTGCATTCCTACTATTAGCTCTTCTATCAATTCTTTTCAAAATTAGAAGTAATTATAAGAAAAAAAGCGCGATCGATTCAAATTCGATTGGAGCATAAAGTATATCTTTATCTTTGTTTATAGGAAAATCCTATAGATATAAAAACAATGAGGAGGTTGGTTATGAAAAAATTTATCAAAGGTATTTCATTATTGGTCATGGGTATTATAGTTGCAGGTATATTTGCCGGTTGTTCTCAATCGACAAGTCAAGGAGGAGAAAGTAGTCAGGGGAGCAGTGATAAAAGTAATTATCCTACAAAACCAATTACAGTTGTCGTACCTGCAGGTGCTGGTGGTGATACCGATGCGAATGCGAGATTACTAGGCAAATATTTAGAAAAAGAATTAGGGCAACCAGTTGTAATTTCAAATGTAACCGGCGCAGGTGGGACTGTAGGGGCAAATGAAGTGTTAGATGCTGATCCAGATGGATACACTGTATTATTTTTCCATAACTCTTTATTGTTAAACAGAATCATGGGTTTAACACAGGATAGTTATGATTCTTTTAAACTTGCAGGGATTTCTCTATTAGATCAGGGGAATACGTTTATGGTAAGTGCTGATTCCAAATTCAAGGATCTTAAAGAAATGGTTGAATTCGCACGTGAGAATCCGGGAGAAGTATCGATAGCGACAGAGGTTGGCGGATTTACACATTTACAATTATTGGCCTTACAAAAAGACCAAGGCATCGAGTTAAATATTGTTGATGTAGGGGGTGCTGCCGAAAAAGTAACAGCATTATTAGGTGGACATGTGGATATCGTTCCAACATCATTAGGTCTTGTTAAGAGTTATGTTGAATCCGGAGATATGAGATCTCTTGGTATCATGGCTAGTGACCGTGTTGATCTTATGGCTGACGTACCAACATTTGTTGAGCAAGGTGTAAATAGTGAGTTCGAGAAATTCTTTTTCTTTGGATTCAATCCAGACACACCCGATGAAATTGTTGATGCTTTTTCAAAAGCAGTTGAGAATGTCGTAAACGATGAAGAATATGTGAGAGAAGCGGAAAAATTCCTTGTAACACCAACCTTTATGAATCCTGACGAAGCGTTTGATTATATGAAACAGACAGAAGAAAAATATATTGAAATCAATAAGGAGTAAAAACCTGATAAACGCTCATAACAAGAATATTGTTATGAGCATCCTTGTTCAATTAGAGAATACGTATTTTTAATCTTACAAGTTGACAATCTATTATAATTGTCTTACAATTTATTTAATTGTAAGACAATTAGACAAATAATGGTTTGGAAAGGAATGAACACATATGACGGTAAAAAGAAAATCTCCAACAGGAATTTTAGGTTTTCCAACAGCACCATTTAATGAAAAAGGAAATATTGATGAACAGGCGTTAGCAGCAAATATTACATTTTTAATGGATTCAGGGATTTCATCTATCTTTATTGCCTGTGGTTCAGGTGAATTTCATGCACTAAATAAAGCTGAATATCAGACAATGATCGAAGTTGCGGTTGCTGTAACAAATGAACAGATTCCGGTTTATGCAGGAGTTGGTGGATCGATTGCAGAAGCTGTTGAATTAGTTAGTCTTTCAGCAGATTTAGGAGTAGATGGTTATTTAATCTTGCCTCCTTACCTTATTGAAGGGGAACAAGATGGATTATATAACTATTACAAAACGATCCTTAGCAAAAGTGATTTAAATGCAATTCTTTATCAGCGAGATAATGCAGTATTACAGCCACCAGCATTAAAGCGCTTACTCGATGAATTCCCACAGATTGTTGGGGTGAAAGACGGTTATGGCAATATGGAGCTAAACATGGAGCTGACACAAACAATAGGAAACAGAGTGGAATGGTTAAACGGCATGCCTTTTGCTGAAATCACCATGCCGGCATACAAAGGAATTGGATTTAAGTCATATTCCTCAGCCATATCAAACTATCTTCCGCATATTTCAACACTATATTTCAACGCATTATTGGAAGGAAATGATCAATTAGCAAATGAAATCTACTTAGATGTACTCCTTCCGATAAATCATATTAGAAAAAAACGAAAAGGATATGCTGTTTCTTTAATTAAGGCTGGAATGAATATAATAGGCTTACCGGTGGAAAATAGCGTACGGCCACCATGTGTACCAGTTGAAAAAGAACATTTTGAGCAATTAAGAAAGATCATTGAGAAAACCTTAGAAAAATATCCCACTCAAAAAAAGGAAGTAACTAAATCATAAAATATTTTTCAAGAATACAAAGGAGGAAAAAACATGACTGTTGAAATAAAAAATAGAACATACAAAAATTTTATTAACGGAGCTTGGACAGAATCTTTAAGTGGTGAAGTACAAAAAAGTATCAATCCTGCAAACTATGATGAGATCGTCGGCTATGTACAAATATCAACAAAAGACGAAGTGGATCAAGCGGTTTCTGCTGCGAAAGTTGCACAAAAGTCGTGGAGAAAATTAGCAGGGAGTGAACGAGGAGCTTATTTATATAAAGCAGCGGATATCTTAGAAAAACGGTTAGATGAAGTAGCGGAAACAATGACACGTGAAATGGGAAAAACATTGCCTGAAGCTAAAGGCGAAACTGCTCGTGGGGTAGCGATTCTTCGTTATTATGCTGGTGAAGGGATGCGTAAAGTTGGAGATGTGATTCCTTCGACAGACAGCAGAGCATTAATGTTTACAAGCAGAGTACCTTTAGGAGTGGTCGGTGTTATTACACCCTGGAATTTTCCTGTTGCCATTCCAATTTGGAAAATGGCACCTGCTTTAATTTACGGCAATACGGTCGTTTTAAAACCTGCACAAGAAACAGCTGTAACAGCTGCAAAAGTCATAGAATGCTTTGAAGAAGCCGGATTCCCTGCAGGAGTTGTGAATTTTGTAACAGGTTCTGGATCCGTTATCGGACCATCTATCACAGAAAATCCAGATGTAAATGGAATTACATTTACAGGATCAAATGGTGTAGGTAAAGGAATTGGTCAAGCTGCTTTACATCGCGGAGCAAAATACCAACTTGAAATGGGCGGTAAAAACCCTGTGATTGTTGCAGCAGATGCTGACCTGGATCTTGCTGTTGAAGCTACAATTAGTGGCGCCTTTCGTTCAACAGGACAAAAATGTACAGCAACTAGCCGGGTAATAGTTGAAGAATCCATCTATGAAACATTTAAAGAGAAACTAGTAGAGAAAACAAAAGACATAACAGTTGGAAACGGACTACAGGATGGAATTTGGATGGGGCCATCTGCAAGTGAAGGCCAATTAAACACAGTTCTTTCTTACATCGAAAAAGGAAAACAAGAAGGAGCACGATTAGTTGTAGGTGGAAATCGTTTAACTGGCGGAGAGTTTGATAAAGGGTTTTATGTCGAGCCGACGATTTTTGATAACGTTTCTTCTGATATGACAATCGCTCAAGAGGAAATCTTCGGACCTGTTATTGCCCTTATTCAAGTCCAATCAATCGAAGATGCACTTGCTCTTGCAAACGATGTGCAATATGGATTAAGCGCCTCAATCTTTACAAGTAATATCTCTAACATGCTTTCCTTTATAGAAGATATGGAAGCAGGACTTGTACGTATTAATGCAGAGAGTGCCGGTGTTGAGCTTCAAGCACCTTTCGGAGGCATGAAACAATCTAGCTCACATTCTCGTGAGCAAGGCGAAGCTGCAAAGGAATTTTTCACATCAATTAAGACGGTATTTGTCAAGTAATCTTGATAAATCAATATCTAAATGATCAATATATTGGGTAGTGTCTGAATTGAATGTCATTGAAGAACCAGTAAAATTCGTCCAGATCCCTAACATGGTGAAAGTCTTTTAATATCTCAAACAAAAATATCATTGTGTTTTAAAAAAAATTGGTAGTTCGCTTGTTTCGTCTTACCTAAAATACTCTTATCAATATATGCAAAGGGGATGTCTTCACATGACTTTGAAAGAAACGAAGGAAATTCCTCTCTATATAAAAGTCAATCCACAAGACAATGTAGCAATTATTGTAAATGCAGGTGGTTTGCCAAAAGGGACTGTTTTTCCTTGTGGACTTACCTTAGAGGATTATGTACCACAAGGGCATAAAGTAACACTAACAGACTTATCGCTAAATCAATCTATCATCCGATATGGTGAAGTAATTGGTTACGCAAAAGAACAGATAAAAAAAGGGAGTTGGGTAAAAGAATCATTAGTCAAGCTGCCAACACCACCTGAATTAGATGAACTTCCTTTAGCTAACCATGTACCTGATCCACTTCCTCCAATAGAAGGATATACCTTTTTAGGATATCGTAATTCTAATGGAAGTGCAGGGATAAAAAATATCCTTGGAATTACAACTAGTGTTCAATGTGTGGCAGGTGTACTGGATTATGCTGTTAACCAAATAAAAAAGGAACTCCTGCCAAACTACCCAAATGTTCATGACGTCGTTGCCATCAATCATACATATGGATGTGGTGTTGCTATCAATGCTCCAGAGGCTGTCATTCCAATTCGCACGATTCAAAATATCGCGACACATCCTAATTTTGGAGGAGAAATCATGGTAGTCGGTTTAGGATGTGAAAAATTAGCCCCAGACCGTTTAGTTCCCGATGGAGATCAAGAAAAAATTGTTTCATTGCAGGATCAGCATGGATTTATCAATATGATCGGCATGATTATGAACATGGCAGAGGAACGATTAAAAACGTTAAATGAGCGGCAACGTGAGATATGTCCTGTATCTGATTTAGTGGTAGGGTTACAGTGCGGTGGCAGTGATGCATTCTCTGGAGTTACCGCGAATCCTGCTGTAGGATTTGCAGCTGATCTTTTGGTCCGGGCAGGTGCAACCGTTTTATTTTCAGAAGTTACTGAAGTAAGAGATGCCGTACATTTATTGACTCCAAGGGTTATTAATGAAGAAGTTGGTCGAGCACTTATCCATGAAATGAAATGGTATGACGATTATTTACAAAGAGGTGAGGCAGACAGGAGTGCTAACCCATCACCAGGCAACAAAAAAGGCGGGTTGTCTAATGTGGTTGAAAAATCATTAGGTTCTATTGTGAAATCCGGCTCTACCCCAATCGTCGGCGTTGTACCTCCAGGTGAAAAAGCTAAACAAAAAGGATTACTGTTTGCAGCAACTCCAGCAAGTGACTTTGTATGCGGTACTCTACAATTAGCAAGTGGAATGCATCTTCAAGTATTCACGACCGGCCGAGGGACTCCGTACGGATTGGCGATGGCGCCGGTTATTAAAGTATCAACGAGAAACGCACTAAAGGAACAATGGCAGGATTTAATTGATGTAAATGCAGGTCAAATTGCAACAGGTGATGCAACGATTGAGGATGTAGGGTGGGAGCTCTTCCATTTCATCCTGGACGTTGCAAGCGGTCATAAGCAAACATGGGCTGAGCATTGGGGATTGAAAAACGATATAGCCTTATTCAATCCTGCGCCCGTGACATAAGAAAAAAAACGACGTAAGGCTCCCATGTTTTTTACAGTCTGCCTTTCTCTTTTTATGATGTTTAATCACTAAGCAGAATTGTAGGAATATCGGGATTTGAAGCCCGAGTTCGTGCCAATGGCCACCATCTTGTTGTCATGGCAATCATCGGGATAGATCTCATTATGTTTATAAGTTTAAACTAGGAAAAAGGTCTTGTTACTAAATCAGCGTTGATCTCTTTCTGAACTAGAAACATTTTCCATGAAGAATTCATATTGAAAGTGTTGTAATGTTCATGTAATATAACTCTATTAACATATATATTCAATGATAAAGGCACACAATTCAAAAGATTAGGTCGCAAAGCTTAGGGTATTAGATACTGTACAAATGATAAAAACCAAAGCACATACAATGCTGGCATCAATTGAAAACGCATCTTCAATGGCAGAAGAGCTGCAAAAAGCGGTAAACAGTTTTAAATTTTAATCTATACACAATCCCCACCTTTTATAAAAAGGTGGGGATTTTTAAATAGACAAATAAACATACTACAAGGTTCCATGTAGTGAAAATAAGAAGGACTATAAACACGTTTGTGGAACTTATTCTTAGTACATTATTAAAATAAGCTAAAGTTTTAAAAATAATTATAGGTGTGGTATAGGAGGAAGTTTTATGAGCATACGTTTTGAAGTAGTGAGAACGGTACAGGTAACGAAGCAAAGAGCATATTTTGGTTTGTTGGATCTTGATTCTGCACGGAATTGGATGAAAGGCTTAGTCAAAATCGAGCGGATGGATGAGGGACCTCTTAAAGTAGGAAGTGAATGGAGGGAAACACGAAAAATGTTTGGAACAGAAGCTACCGAACATTTTGAAGTCGTTGAATTGAAGGAACCCCATAAAATAGTGTTGCGCTGTGATGGAACAAAAGGAACAACAGGCAAAGGTGAATTTGTGTTTACATACATTCTATCTTCAAAGAATGATTCTACAGAGATTAAATTGGACGGGGAAATAAATGGACTTACAGGACTAGCAAAATTATTCGGGAAATTGATGGCCGGTACCTTTAAGAAAGCTTGTGCGAAAGATTTGGATTCGTTAAAAAGCTACTTGGAGAAAGAGTGAACCTCAACTTTCAGTAGGCCAAATAGATCTTTTAAAGAATGATAAATCATAATTCGAAGGAAAACAGGTGAATAATTTTGAAGCATGAATGGAGAAAAAAAGAGAAAATATTATATTTGCCCAAAGAAAAACCTGAATTACTAAAGGTTCCAAGGCAAAACTTTTTAATGATAACGGGAAAAGGAAATCCAAATGAAGATGTATTCTCCCGTAAAGTCGAAGTCCTTTATTCGCTGGCATATGCTATTAAAATGATGCCAAAACAAGGATTTACTCCAGAAGGATATTATGATTATACTGTCTATCCTTTAGAAGGTATTTGGAGTTTAACTGAAAAAGGTATACAATTAGATGAGTTAAATAAGGATGAATTATTGTATACCAACATGATTAGACAACCGGATTTTGTGAATGTAGAAATAGTGGAGAAAGCATTTGAACAAGTCAGGAAAAAGAAGCCCACTCCTCTCCTTGATGAAGTAACATTTGAGTCAATGGAAGATGGTTTAACCGTACAAATGCTCCACATAGGTCCTTATGACAATGAACCTCAAACGTTTGAAAAAATAGATGAATTTTCAAATAAACATCACCTTGAAAGGATTTCATTTGATCATAGAGAAATTTATCTATCTGATGTAAGAAAAGTCAAACCAGCTAAACTAAAAACAGTTTTACGATATAAGGTTAAGTCAAAGAATTAAATTCTAGTTTAATTATGAAACGATAGGATGTTGAATAAACACATTATTATTATAAAATACAGTAGGAGTATTAGCCCTCTATGTAGAATGTTAACATTTGATGGAAAACAAATTCTGTTTGGAAAACAAGGAGGAAAATATGGGAAGAATTGTACATTTCGAAATACATGTAAGTGACATGGAGCGAGCAAAGAAGTTTTACGGTGAGGTATTTGGCTGGACGTTTGAAGATTGGAGTGAATATGCCGGAATGCCATATTTTGGAGCTGTGACCGGAGATGCAAACGAACCGGGAATCAATGGAGCTTTGATGCAACGTCATGGAGCTGCACCGGAAAATGGACAAGCATTGAATGGCTACGCATGTACAATGGGCGTGGAAGATTACGATTCTACTGAAGCTAAAATTGTAAAAAATGGTGGAAAAGTTGCTCTTCCAAAATACGCTCTTCCAGGTATGGCTTGGCAAGGTTACTATATTGACCCTGAAGGAAACACATTTGGCATTCATCAACCAGATGAAAATGCCAAATAATTGATGTAAGGTGGAAGAAACTAATGATTGATAAAATTGGTAAAATTTCTGTCTATGTTCAGGATCAAGAACAAGCAAAGGAATTTTGGTTAAATAAACTAGGATTTGTTTTAAAACTAGAACAACCTATGGGACCAAATGCAAAATGGATTGAAGTCGGACCTAGTGATAATGAATTTACAACCCTTGTGTTGTATTCCAAGGCAGCAATGGAACAACAGCAACCCTCAAAGGTAGCTCATCCTTCCATCCTCTTCAGCACTACTGATATTGAATCAGCATATGATAGTATGGTGCAAAAGGGTGTCAAAGTGGGTGAAATGTTAAGAATGCCCTTCGGGACAATGTTCACATTTTTTGACCAAGATGGGAATGAATATCTATTAAGGGAAGATAAACAAATAACTAGTTAGTGGTTCATACATATTTTTTCTACAAAAGATTATTAAGATACAACCACAACTAATATTCGACAAAATTAACCTCATTTCAATTGGTATTGAAATGGGGTTTTGTTTATAAATTTCTAAAAGGGCGATGTAACTAAATTAAAACTAAAAACACCTTCAATGAAAAAATTTAGTTTATAATAAACATAGGAATCTATACAAACAGGAGCATCTACAAATGAACAAACAAACCAGTAAGTACAGATGGATCGTTTTTGCATCCGTACTGTTCACGTATTTTCTTATCGTTAGCCAAAGAACAGCACCGGGCTTAATTACAGATCAATTGATGAATGAATTTAGTGTCACGGCTGCAACCATTGGATTTATCGCAAGCATACAATTTTTTGCCTATGCCGGTTTGCAAGTGCCGATTGGGATTTTGTCCGATCGCTTCGGTCCAAATTTATTTCTTATCATTGGGACAATTTTGACCGGAATCGGGACATTACTGTATAGTCTCGCACCGAATGAAACCTTTCTTCTTATTGCAAGATTAATTGTCGGAACCGGTGATTCTGCCATTTGGGTAAATTTAGTCTTAATTCTAAGTCAGTGGTTTAAAGGAAATGAATTTGTTAAATTACTTGGAATGGCAGGTGTGTCAGGAAGCTTAGGTTTTTTGCTGGCAACAGTGCCATTTTCGCTTTGGATCGGCTTATTAGGATGGAGAACATCCTTTTTATCTATGGGAATTCTATTATTACTATGTGGAATACTCCTCTACGTTGTACTCATTTATCAACCAAAACGAATCATTAAATCAAATAGTTTACCAGACTCTTCACTAAAAAAAATAAAAACTAAACCAGAGAAAATCTCGGTAATATTAAAGCGGATTTTTACGAACCGGCAGGCTTGGGCAGCCTTTTTCTGTCATTTTGGGGCAGTAGGGACGTATGTAGGCTTCATCGGTTCATGGGCCGTTCCTTACGGGACGTCAGTATTTGATATGTCCCTGTCAACAGCTAGTCAATTTATTATGATCGGTCTTTTTGGGGCCATCATTGGAGCACCTTTAGCAACTATGATATCAAGCCGAATAAATTCAATTAAAAAGCCGTATTTGATTTTTCATTGTATGATTTTTTTGAGTTGGACCACTTTCCTCGTTTTTAGTGGTAAACCACCACTTTTTATACTTGTTTTGCTCTTTTTCATTATCGGCTTTGGAAATGGTGCCAGTGCATTAACCTTCGCGGTTGTCCGCCAGTCATTTGAAGCAAAAGAAGTGGGAGTTGCTACGGGTTTTGCGAACATGGGAGGTTTCTTGAGTGCAGTATTATTACCAAGCATTTTCGGAACAGTTTTGGACTCATTCCAAACCGCCAATAGTCATATCGGTTATTTTTACGGATTTATGATTCCTGTGGTTTTTTCCATTTTAGGTATGTTTGGAGGATTTCTAATAAAAGAAAAACAGCAGGAAGTTGTCCAATCGGAGGAACTTAGTTATTAGATACTCGCTATGAAGCTATGATTTTTAGCTTTGACCGTTTTTTCATGCATGAAAAAAAGTACTACTTCAATACTACCTGTTTACTTAGTTCAATACTATTGAATAAAGCAAACAGGTAGACCATTGTAAGATTCATATACTTAATAAGGGTATGATAATAAAGAAACCTCACATTCCTCTTTTTATATAAATTATTATTAATCATTTTCACCCCCAATTAACTCAAGCTTTACTTATCACTTTTCTCCACGGAATTTAAGTCCTTTTAGATAATGACTACAGCCTGCAAATTGAATCATTTCTACAAATTGTGGAGATATAGACCTTCCTTTTGGCTTAATCCGCCAATAACATGACCTTAATGACCATGAATTTTCCACTGTTAAAAAGTAAGATATAAAAAAGGGTAAAATCGCTTAATAACCTTTTAAAATTTATATTAGGGGGAGTAATGTGAAGGTAATTTTTATCTCACTAGACACACTTAGGGCGAAAAATCTAGGGTGTTATGGATATAAGCATCCAACCAGCCCTTATATGGATCAAATTGCAAAAGAAGGGGTCTTATTTACACAAGCATATGCATCCGATATTCCTACCGAAGTTGCGCATACGTGTATTTTTACCGGGAAAGTAGGATTAACTACAGGAGTAGTTTCACACGGTTCTCCATCCTCATATTTACCAAAAGACCATGAGTGGCTTCCAACTATTATAAGAAAGGCAGGATTTACAACAGCGGCAGTTGATAATCTATATCACTTAAAGGAATGGTTCGCAAGAGGTTATCAGTATTATATGAATACAACTGGAAAAACAAGGTGGATAAAAGGTCATTCAATTAATAAGTTTGCTAAACCTTGGATAAATGAACATAAAGATGAAGATTTCTTTCTATTTTTGCACTACTGGGATCCGCATACACCTTATTTACCACCTAAAGAATATATCAAAGAATTTTACGATTTCGAGAAAAATCCTTATGATTTAACGAATAAAAGTATGGAGCCTGCATTTAATCATCCTGCATATCCATTTTTTAAGCGCCATCACTTTGATTTACTTGAAAATATTACTGACTCTAATTATGTAAGCGCCTTATACGATGCGGAAATTCGATATTTAGATGATATGTTAAAAGATTTAGATGAGTATTTAATAAAGCTGGGTATTAAGGATGATACTTTGCTTGTGTTATTTGGGGATCATGGGGAGAGCTTAACAGAGCATGATATATACTGGGATCATTGTGGACTCTATGAGGCAACAGTTCATGTACCAATGATTATGCGTTGGCCTGGCAAAATTCCGGAAGGTTTAAAAGTATCAAATTTAGTTCAGCATGCCGATTTAATGCCTACATTGCTCGAAGCAATAGGTCTTGAATTACCAGACAAGCTTGATGGGAAAAGTCTCTGGCCACTCATTCTAGGTAAAAAAATAAGCCATCATTCTGAAATATATTTAAGTGAATGTGCTTGGCAAGCTGCTAGAGGTATCAGGACCAACCAATATAAATACATTGAGACGTATGACTCTGGTCCTTTTTCCCGACCACCAATCGAACTCTATGACATATTAGAAGATCCAAATGAAGAAACAAATCTATCTGACAAGCTTCCTAAGCAAGTAGAAAAGTTTAAAAAACAGTTAAATGACTGGGTAGATTCAAAACTTGGATCTGAAAAGGACCCAATGAATGAAGTCTTAATAGAAGAAGGACTTCCTTTTAAACGTAGGATTGAAAAAGTTCTCTCAGAATACGGAATGACATGGGATGAATGGAAGGCTGACCCAAAACGAGAGAAAATTGATTTAGCTTTTAATAACCAATCCTAAATAAAAACAGGAGTTGATTGTATGAAAACTGTAAGAAAATTCGGTTTGATTTCGATTATTATTCTATTAGTTTCATCACTCCTTACAGGATGTATTGTTCCTAGTTCATCTCCTGATGAAACGGATCAGACAGACGGGGAAGAGTTTAGCGGAACCATTACAATGTATGCAGGAACCTATAGTCCTAACAGAGTTTTAAACGCTAATCAAAAACCAGCAACAGTTTTGAAAAAATTAGCAGAAGAGTATGAAAAAGAAACGGGGATTAAAATTGAATTTATTAAAGGATTACCTGCAGATCAAGACTATATGACATGGGTTCGAACTAAGGCATCTGGCGGTCAATTACCAGATATTATTTGGAGCCAATGGTATGACGCAAATACAGCATTAGCAAAAGGGACACTTACGGATTTATCAGAATACCTGGAACAACCAAATCCTTACGTTGAAAATAAACCTTGGAATGAATTGTTGAATAGACAAATTATTTCTGATACGAAGTCAGCAGATGGAAGTACTTATGTTATAAATGGAGACTATGTTGGAACAGCAACGTATTTTAATAAAGAAGCATTTGAAAAAGCAGGTATCAAAGAGATGCCAACAACATGGTCAGAGTTTATTGTAGCATGTCAAAAATTAAAAGATGCCGGGTATACTCCTTTTGCATGGAATCTTGCTTCAACTCCTACCGGTACAGACAGAATCACATGGTTAACTAGATTGTTTTTTACAAATTTCTTTGCAGACCAATATGATGAGCTTCGCTATACAGGGAATGAGGGAATTACTAATCAAGATCAAGTTATTGCTATTAAAAAGGGTGTATTCGGACCCGAAAATGAGAAATGGATGGCTATATGGCCTATTTTAAAAGATTTTTCACAATATTGGCAACCGGATTTTACTGGTGGTGATTCAAATGGACAAGGAACAATGCTTGCCTTTTTAACAGGAGAAGTTGGGATGTATTTCGATGGATCCTGGGCATCACAACAAATTAAATCAGCAAACCCTGATTTTGAGTGGTCATCGTTTAAAAATCCGTTTCCTGATCATGCTACTTCAGAATTCGCAACAGAATTTGATTCGTCTGCAGCAATCGGTGGACCTAGTGCATCATTTCAATATGCTGTTCCAACAAAGAAAGCGAATAATTCTCTAACTCCAGCGAAAGAAAAGGCTATAATCGATTGGTTAATGTATATTACAACTCCAGAACATAATGAAGCAATTGTTAATGAGCTAGGGGAAAATGTACCTACAGTTGCAGGAGCAAAACCGATAGAAGAATTAAGTGGTTTATCGGACCTTGCTAATCAACCATTACAAAGTGTTTTTGGTGGTATTAATCTTGAAAAGAAAGAACTGGATGCAATCTATCGTGGCTTCCAAGGATATATTCTTGGTGATACCACATTAGAAGAGTTTGCTAAGGTGGCTGATACAGAGATGGAAAAAACGGCAGATTCATTGATTCAACAAAACAACTGGGACTTATCGGAATATTTAGAAGAATAACGAATAAACGAATGCGCGGGCTAAAAAACGAAAAATGATTGTAAATAGTCCGCTTTCTTAATGAAAGGGGAGAAGCTTATGGCAGAAACAGTCCAACAATTAGAAAACAGCAGTATGAAAAAGAAAAAGGTAGGAAAATTGCGGTATAATTGGAAATCCGGTTATGGAATGCTTATTCCTTCCTTTATTCTTTTGATCACCTTTATGTATTATCCTGCCTTGATAGCAATAGGTTTTTCATTTACAAATTGGGACGGGTTCAATCAACCGCAATTTACCGGTCTTCAAAATTATATAACTTTGCTCAAAGACAAGATCTTTTTGATTTCGATGAAAAATGTTGGGTTATGGACAATCATTAAAGTAATCGTAGAACTGCTTATTCCTTTATTCGTTGCTGTTGTTATCTTTCATTTAAAAAGTAAAAGAATGCAGTATATTTACCGTGTATTATTCGTTATTCCAGTAGTTGTCCCAGGAATTGTTATGTTTATGATATGGGGATTTATCTATGATCCAAACGTAGGCGTGCTAAACACTTTATTGAAAACATTGGGACTAAATGGAATTATACAAAACTGGCTGGGTGATCCAAATATTGCTCTTTACGCATTGATGTTTGTAGGGTTTCCTTTTGTTGTACCGTTTAACCTATTAATTTTCTATGCCGGATTACAATCTATTTCAGAAAGTGTCTATGAATCTGCAAAACTGGATGGAATCACGAAAGTTAGAAGGTTTTTTCAAATAGAGATTCCCTTAGTTATGGGACAAGTGAAATTAATATTGATCTTAACAGTGATTCAATTACTACAAAACGTAACACTCCCATTAGTTATGACAAATGGAGGACCAGGTTATTCATCATATGTTCCTGGACTTTACATGTATTTCCTTGCATTCCAAAATGGAGAATTCGGACTAGGAATGGCTGTTTCTATGGTGATTTTTGTAATTGTTTTGATTTTAACTTGGATTCAGATGAAGTTTATTAATCCTAGCACAGAATATAAAGCATGATAAATGAAAGGAGAATACGATGCTTAAAATCATTAAGCAAGATTTTTGGAGCCATCTATTTCTTATCGTGTTGGCATTTATTGCCCTTTACCCGTTTTTTTATATGATTATCACCTCGTTCAAAACAAATGGCCAATTTTATAGCAATTTCTTTGGCATAACTTTTCCTTTACACTTTGAAAATTATGCCGTTGCATGGGAAGCTATTGGCGGTTATATTTTTAACTCAGTTTTTGTAGGGGTAGTAAGTGTGTTAATTATTATTACAACTTCTGCACTTGCAGGTTATTCCTTTGCACGTTTGAGATTTAAGGGCAAGAACTTTTTATATATGTCAGTGGTTGCTTTACTCATGATTCCCGGATTGCTTACGTTAATTCCTCTTTTCTTATTAGTTAAAAGTTTTGGCTTGCTAGACTCATATATGGGCTTAATCATTGCCTTTGCAGCTGGGGGTCAAGCCTTTACAATTTTTGTTTTTAGACAATCCTTCGCCTCGTTACCTGAAGAATTGTTTGAAGCAGCCCGTATTGATGGTTGTGGTGAACTTCGAGTATTTTGGCAGATTGTTCTTCCATTATCCAAGCCGATCATTGGAACAATGGCAATTTGGAACCTTCTAGCTATTTGGAATGAATATATGATGCCGTTAGTTTTATTGAGTGATCCTACTAAATTCCCAATCACTGTTGGATTAATACAGTTTGAGAGTCAATTTGTTTCACAAACATTATATGGTCCGATGTTTGCAGGCTACACGATTGCCTCGTTACCATTATTAATCTTGTTCTTATTTACAATGAGATTATTTATGAAAGGATTAACCTCTGGTGCAGTAAAAATCTAATAAGATTCATTTGGCCAAATCGACCATTAAAGTGGCAGAATGAGCAATGAAGAAAGTTCCAGGTTAAGTTAACATGAATTTATTCCAACTTAGAAATGTTTTCAGTATAAAGAGGTAAAAGCAAATATGGTAACCAGAAATGGGGATGATTAAATGACATTAAAAGTAGCGGTTGTAGGAATTGGAAACATAGGTAGTATACATGCAAAAGTATATGAAGAAAATCCATACACAGAAATTGTAGCAATTTGTGACATTGTAAAAGCAAAAGCTGATCAAGCTGCAAATAAGTTTGGTTGTAAAGCCTTTTACAGTGTAAAAGAGATGCTTAATAGTGGAATGAAACTAGATATTGTAAGCGTTTGCACAAAAGGAGAAGAGAATGGAAGTGAACACTATACACCCACTATGGAATTATTAAATGCAGGTATCCCAGTTCTTGGTGAAAAACCGATATCAAATAATATTGAAGAAGGACATAAAATGGTTGAACTTGCCAAACAAAATAAAATACCTTACGCAGTAAATCTCAATCATCGCTTTACACCTGCTGCTGAAAAGGCAAAAGAATGGGTTGAAAACGGCCGTATTGGAAAGCTTCATATGATAAATATGAGAATGTGGATTAACAATCCAGTAGAAAGCTCACCATGGTTCCATTTACGCGCATTACATCCACACTCTTTTGATGTGATTAGATATTTTTGCGGAGATGTCAAAAGGGTTGGTGCATTTATGATGAAAGGAGAAGGCAGGCAAATATGGTCCAACACTCAAATCATATTGGAATTTGAAAATGGTGCAATTGGTCATTTAGTAGGAAGCTATGATGCTGGAGCGAGCTATGGGTTAGAACTTTGTGAAGTGGTAGGCTCAAAAGGAAGATTTGTACTTGAAGATGCATGTGAGAAATTAACATATTATCCACGAACAAGTATTGAGACTGAAAGCTACAGTTATTTAGGAGGCATGAGATCTTTTCCGGAAACATTTAAATCCAGAATCGATTCCTTTGTAAATCAGTTAATTCAAGGTGTTCCATATGATCAAGTGGATGGTTCAGGTCAAGATGCTTTAAAGGCTCAGCAAATTATTGAAGCAGCCATAAAATCTTTTGAAACAGGTACAATCGTTGAGGTAAAAGATGTAGAGCTAATCTCAGGAGGGATAATATGATAAAACTTGGTGTAAATTCTGTACTATTTAAAGATTTTGATTTTGCAACGGCTGCCAGACAGATCGCTTTATGTGGATACGATGGAGTTGAAATCTCTGCAATAAAAGGGATGTGTGAACATTTAGAGTTAGATCGATGGAGGGAGCAAGCAGGAGAATTAAGGTCAATACTTAACGAAAATAACCTTGAATTTCTTTCAATGGAGGTTGCTTCACTTGATGAAGACCGGTTGGCAAAAGCCTTTGAGGCAGGAGCTGAGATGGGCATTCCTATTATTAATGTAGGACCTGGAGGGAAGTCGGGTGATGAGGGTGACCTTCAGCAATCCATTGAAACCCTTTACCGATTATCGAAAAAGGCAGAGACTTATGGAGTTACACTTTGTGTAAAAGCGCATGTGGGGAATGCCATTTATAACACGCCTACAACACTACGAGCCATGAATGAAATTTCATCTACTGCATTTGGTATTGATATGGATCCAAGTCATATCTACAGGGGAAATGAAAATCCTGAAGAAGAGCTTATCAGAGTACTAAATCGAGTGAAACATATTCATATTCGTGATTGTAAAGGGCGTTCAACGGGGCCAGGAAATATCTCGAATCAAGCATGTGGACGTGGTGATATAAATCTTTATGCATATTGTAAGGCTATGGTGGAAGGTAATTACAGTGGACCGGTTTGTTTAGAAATCATTGGAGCGAATCAGCATTCTTTGGCTGATGTGTCCATCGTGGCAGCAGAAAGTTATGGGTATCTGAATGCAACCTTAAAAGCTTTAGGAGCAAGAGAAACTAATTTTGTTCAGAAAGGATAATTTGTTATGAAAAAACAGGCAAATGTCATTCTCTTTGGGATTGATAGTCTAAGAAGAGACCGAATGAGTTCCTATGGATACAATCGATTAACAACACCGCATATTGATAAGTTAGCTGAATCAGGGGTATTATTTGAAAACCATTTTAGTCCTAGTATTCCAACCACACCAGGTTATGCTTCAATGCTTACAGGTATGGATTGTTTTGGCACAGATGTTGTAGCTCTTAGACATCATGGCCCATTGGGTGAACATGTTAAAACACTTCCAGAAGTTCTAAATGAAAATGGCTATAACACAACTTGTATCGGGTTTACAGGAAACCCTGCCTCAAGGGGTTTCCAAAAATATATTGATTATGAAGCTTGGCAGCCTGATGAAACAGGACGTTGTCCGAAAGCGCAAAACCTTAATGATGTTGCACTTCCGGAATTAAAAAGACTCGCAAATGATGAGAAACCATTTTTCTTGTTTTTAAGACATATGGATCCACATTCTCCATACTTACCTCCAAAGCCATATGAAAGAATGTTTTTTGATGGTGATGAATGTGATCCATCAAATAGTTCTTTAGCAAAAATGAAGGAATTTAAACCTTTTGCTGACTTTATAACTTCATGGATACCTAAAGACTGTACAGACTCAGAATACATTGATGCCCAGTACGATGGTGCTGTTGCCTATATGGATGCATGTATACAAAATATATTAACTTCTGTTGAAACACTGGGTTTAACTGAAGAAACACTCATCATCATCACATCAGATCACGGTGAAACATTAAATGAACATGAATGTTGGTACGATCATCATAGTCTATATGAACATAATCTTATTGTACCATTAATCCTTAAATATCCCGGATTACCCGAAGGGAAGAGAGTGAAGGATTCCTCATTAATAAAAGATATTATGCCTACAATCCTAGATGTTTTAGGTATTGATACGAATATTACATTTGACGGAAGAAATCTTATGTCCATAGTAAGAGAAGTAGGGGAAACGTTTAGTCAGGAACCGGAATTTTATCTTACAGAATGTACTTGGATGCGTAAACATGGTTGGCGCACTCCGGAATGGAAGCTGATTGTTGCTCTTGAACCGGATTTTCATTTTAAACCTGAAGTAGAGCTGTATAATCTCGTGAAAGATCCAAATGAATTACAAAATGTAGCAGATGAGGAGCCGGAAATTGTCAATTTATTAACAGGGAGGCTTAATGAATATATAAGGAAGAGAGAACAAGAAAGTGGCAGAAAGAATCCTATGTTTACAAACCTAAATTGGCATGGTTTAGACCAAGGACCTTTTAAAACTTCACAGGAAGCTTACGATTCATTATACATCGGATCCATTCATACTGCCCAAAAGTTACAAGAGAAGAAAAAAGAAGAACAGCTTTAATTCTTTTTAAAATTTCCGAAAATACTTCGAAGGATCCTTCGAAGTATTTGATCTAAGAAAGGATAGAAAATAATGATAAAAGCAGCCGTTGTCGGCGTTAACAATATAGGGAAAATACATTGTCGTTATTTTAAGGAAAATAACGACACCGACCTAATTGCTGTTTGCGATCTAAATAAAGAATTGGCGAATGCAGCAGCCAATGAATTTAACGTACTTGCCTATAAAGATTTGAAAAGTATGTTAGAAAATGAGGAGATTGATGTTATTAGTATTGCAACTGGTGGTAAAGAAAACGGTTCACATCATTTTGCACCTGCAAGAATGGCGATTGAGGCAGGAAAAGATGTGCTGGTAGAAAAACCTTTATCTAATAGCATTGAAGAAGCACGGGAATTGGTGAGTTATGCAAAAGAAAAAAACGTGCGGTTAGCATGTAATTTAAATCACCGATTTGTACCGGTTGCAGAACAGGCTAAAAAGTGGATTGATAATGGAGACCTCGGAGCATTATTATATCTTAATATGAAATTAACAATTGGTAACCCTAACGAATCTAGTCCCTGGATCCACATGAGGGCACTTCACACACATTCGATCGATGTGATTCGTTATTTTGGAGGAAATATTAAACGAGTTCAAGCATTTATGACAAAAGCACCTGGTAGAAAAGTATGGTCTACAGCATCAATCAATTTAGAATTTGAATCTGGTGCAGTTGGTCATTTAACGGGTAGTTATGATATGGATAACAACCATCCAATAGAGTCTTGTGAAGTTGCCGGGAATAAGGGTCGATTTTTTATTGATAATGTATATGAAAACTTAACGTTTTATCCGCATAAAAGTAGTGAATTAAAGGTGTTTCGCAATTCAGTTCTAACAGGAATGAATGGTTTTAATGAAACTTTTAAAAATAGAATAAATACGTTTATAAGTGAGATAAAACAATCTATTCCACCGGAAAAAATCACTGGCTCTGGTCATGAAGCGTTAGCAGCACAGGAAGTAATAGAAGCAGCTATACGCTCACAATTGGAAAATGGCGCAGTTATTGAAATTGGAAATTGAATTTGTAGTAAAAAAACACCATTTTCATTTCGGTAATTGACTATAAAAAGAGATTGATTAATACTTATTGTATGCGTTTACTAATAAGGAGGAAAATGTTTACTTACTAGGTAAACACCCAGGTTATTTTATCTAGAGGAGGCACATATATGTCAGCAACTACATATCAAAGTAGTGAATATATGAAAACAGAAGAATTTCCGTTTTGGATTCAGAGATTTCATCATGATTCTTTAAACATACCTCCTGCGCATTCACATGAGTTCATCGAACTTGTATTTGTAGTTAAAGGTAATGCAAGACATATATTTGAAGAACAATCCTACATGATAAAAACAAATGATGTTTTTATCATTAATCCTGGTGAAGTTCATACGTTCAATATTGATAAGGGAGAATCATTAGAAATTATTAATTGCTTATTTCTTCCTAATTTAATTCAAGATTCCTGGTTAAAAGAACTAGGTGTTTCTCAATCAATGGATTATTTTTATATTCATCCTTTCTTAGATAATAATGAGCGTTTTCATCATCTCTTAAATTTAGATGTCAATACGTCATCAAGATTCCTGCATCTATTAGAAGGGATGATGTTTGAATACAACAAGGAAAATTCATGCTACTCCACTTTAATACGTTTACAGCTAGTGGAATTGTTGATCATTTTGTCCCGTCAATATAATGAAAAAAAATCAAGATCTATTCAGCCTCTCTCAAAGCAAGATGATGTAAACATTTTGATTCAAAGAATATGTGGATATTTAACGAGAAACTATGATCAGAAAATCTCCATCCAGACCCTCTGTCACTTATTTAATATCAGTCCACGTCATCTAAACCGCCTATTTAAACAAGAAACAGGACAGACCATAATAGAGATGGTACACAATATTAGAATTGAAAAAGCTAAACAATATTTAATAGAAACGGATGAAAAAGTGATTAATGTTGCGATAAGAGTCGGTTATGAAGACCCTGCGTTTTTTAGCCGCTTATTTCGAAGAATAGTTGGGTGTTCTCCCGGTAAATTTAAAGCAAGTAGCTACACTACAAGTATTCATCATTAATGATATATGAAAAGAACAGATAAATTGATAGAGTAATAAATGATATGTTTCAGGAATATAATCGTTTTTCTCTTCTATTTTTAACAATGTACCTTTCAACAACAAATCCATTTTACAAACTACTAAGTCTATATTATACTCTCTAATAGAAAACAAAAAAATAAATACTGAACAAATAGGTTTCTTACCATATGTAAGACTAAGAGGGAAGTTTGGTGTAAATCCAACACGGTCCCGCCACTGTAAACGAAGAGTAAGGTTATGTAATATCCACTGTGTGTTAAGCATGGGAAGGAATAACCGACAGTCATATTCGTAAGTCAGGAGACCTGCCTATTATGTTTATTAAGCTTCCTCGAGGAAAGGAATGTTTAAAGTGCTCTTTAGTCTCTTGCTGCTTTATTGCTATTATTTTTATAGTAGATTGGAAGTATACATATCTTAACCAAGAGAAATACCATTTAGATGCCTTTATTCAACGCTTTCTATAGAGAATAGCGTTTTTTTGTGTTCAAAAAAGAAAGGGAGAATAAACAAATGAATACGTTTATGAAGAAGTGGGGTTTATTAAGTGCTGTTCTTTTGTTAAGCATGTTCATGATCGTGGGGTGCGGATCTCAAGAGAATACCACACAAGGTGAACAGAATACTAAGAATGATTCGACTCAACAAGAAGAGAAAAATACTGAGAGTACACAGGCGTTTCCAGTCACGATAACGGATGATGCAGGTAAGGAGGTAACCATTGAATCTGAGCCTGAATCAATTGTTTCTATCCAAGCTAGTAATACTGAAATTGTTTTCGCTCTTGGACTAGGCGATAAAGTGATAGGTGTTTCTGATTATGATAACTACCCTCCAGAAGCATTAGAGATTGAAAAAGTAGGTGCTCAGGATATCAATGTTGAAATGGTACTATCCCTTCAACCTGATATTGCGTTAGTAACCGATTATCATAATGAAACACACCCTGATATTTTAAAGCAATTTGAAGAAGCAGGAATTAAAGTGGTTGTTGTTGGTGATACCTCTTCATTTGATGAAGTATATAAAAATATCCAAATGATTGGACAAGCAACAGGGACTGAAGAAAAAGCTAACGAAATTGTAACAGATATGAAAGATCGTTTTGCTGCTATAAAAGAAAAAGCTGCAGCTGAAATTACAGAGAAAAAGAAAGTATGGGTAGAAGTTTCTCCATCACCGGATATCTTTACGTCAGGTAAAAATACATTTATGAATGAAATGCTGGAATCAATTCAAGCAGTTAATGCGGCAGAGGACCAAGAAGGCTGGGTGAAATTAACGGAGGAAGAAATTGTTAAATTAAACCCTGATGTGATTATTACTACGTATGGCTATTACGTTGACAATCCAAGTGAACAGGTTTTAGCACGTAAAGGTTGGACAGAAGTACCAGCAATTAAAAATAAACAGGTATTTGATGTTGATAACGATACAGTAACAAGACCTGGCCCGCGTTTAATTGAAGGAGTCGAGACACTTGCGAAGCTTATTTATCCTGAAGTGTTTGAAAAGTAAAATTACATGGCTGTATATTCTAAGCGGAGGGTTTGTACTTAGTACAGCCCTCCTTGGTTTATTTATCAGCAGTGTCCAAGTGCCAATTTCTACTATTTTGCATATTATTTCTGACCATACATTCGGTTTCGGATGGCTGGAAGGAATTCCGAAAAATGAAGAAATGATCATATGGAATATTCGTTTGCCAAGAGTACTGCTGGGATTTTGTGTTGGGGCGTCTTTATCGTTAGCCGGAGCCGCCTTTCAAGGACTTTTACGAAATCCATTGGCAGATCCTTATACAATCGGGGTATCGTCGGGAGCATCACTTGGTGCAGTGTTTGTAATCTTTTTTCAATTTTCGATTATCGGCTTAGGAAGCTTTACACTTCCTGTTGTGGCTATCTTAAGTGGCTTTCTTACTCTTTTCCTCGTTTTTGGTCTTGTTAAATTAAGCAGTCGAAACCTGGCAATTGAAACGATTATTCTGGCCGGAATTATCGTAAGTGCATTTATTGGTGCCATTGTCTCGCTAATTATCTCATTAAGTGACCGTGATTCAATGACACAAATTATTTATTGGCTTTACGGTAGTGTCGGGATGAGAAGCTGGACTCATGTTACATTAATTATTCCGTTTATGGCGGTCGGGACCTTGATTTTATTTGCAAATCATCGGGAGTTAAATGCATTGGCCCTGGGTGAAGAAGCGGCAGACCATATAGGTGTTGATGTGAGAAAAAGGAAAATCTTCATCTTAATTGGTGCTTCCTTATTAACAGGTGCAGCTGTTGCGGTATCAGGCTCGATAGGTTTTGTCGGACTTGTTATTCCACATCTTATTCGTCTACTAACTGGACCGAATCATCGCCATGTTTTACCATTATCAATGCTTGTAGGCGGGGCATTTCTCATTTTGGCAGACTTAGTATGCCGAACCATTATTGCTCCCAAGGAGATGCCGATCGGTGTGATCACAGCTTTAATTGGTGCGCCGGTTTTTGCACTTTTATTAATTAGAGAACGTATTGGGCGGAGGAGATCGTAAATGTTAAGAATTGAAAACTTAGTTGGCGGTTATTCACATCCGCCCATTATAAATGGTATTGATGCTGATATCAATAAAGGTGAGTTTTTCACCCTCCTTGGTCCAAACGGCAGTGGAAAAACAACTATTTTTAAGCTTATTACAGGACAACTACCGATTATGGGTGGAGAGGTGTATCTATCAAACCAATCGATCACAAGTCTATCTAAGCTTGATAAAGCAAAAAAAATGGCTGTACTCACCCAGGAAGCAAATGTATCATTTGATTATACGGTTGAAGAAATTATCGCACTCGGTCGATACCCCCATCAAAAGGGCTTCCTTAAACAGCTTACAAAACACGATATGGCCTTAATGGATCGTGTCATGGATATGACAAACATTACCCAATTTAAAAAAACTCCATTTCGCATGATAAGCGGTGGGGAAAAGCAAAGAGTCTTATTGGCGAAGGCTTTAGCGCAGGAACCTGAAATTTTGCTTTTAGATGAACCTACCAACCATTTAGATATTAAGCATACTTTTCAAATGCTTGATTTATTAAAAGAACAACAGCAAACAATGGGATTAACCATTTTTGCCATTTTACATGATTTAAATGTGGCATCACTTTATTCCGATCGCATCGCCCTGCTGCATCATGGGCAATTTCAAGAAGTTGGTGATGTAGAAACGTTAAGAAAAGTGAATCAGCTGAAAAAAGTGTATGAGGTGGATGTTCTTTCTCAATCACATCCATCAATTCCAAAGCCACAGCTGTTGTTGACTCCAAACCATAGTATATCTCCACAACCTTATAATTTTAAAGAATCTTATAAGATTAAACAAACGAAGCAATTCATTCATGTTCAGTTCAACCATCCATTAAAGTCAATATCCAATGGAGTAATTGGCGATGGCATTCAGTGGCTCACTCATTTTTGCAATTTTCATGTGAAGAAAAATTATCATTGTGATGACCCGCCTAAAGATGTACAGGCTTGGATGAAAAAAATCAACATCCCATATGAACAAGCACTTGGGATGATGACAGCTGTTATTTTGGAGGATGTTGTCATAATAGAAGAAGAAGTAAACGGAGTTCAGATGCTTGCTATTGTTACGGCAGGGGTTGGAAATGCAGTTGATATCACAAAGCAACCAATTACTGAACCAGTTCAAACGATTAGTACAATCAACACTATGCTCTTTATTGATGCACATTTTACAGATGGAGCACTTGTTAATGGGTTAATGTCAGCAACAGAAGCAAAAGTAAAGGCTCTAACCGATTTAAACATAAAAGATCCAATGACTAAGTCAATCGCAACAGGCACATCTACCGATGCAGTTGTTCTCGGTTTAACACAGCAGGGGGAAAAAACTCCTTATGCAGGATCAGGGACGGTCGTTGGTCGGGCAATAGGACAAATTGTTTATAAGGCAACATATGAAGCAATCAAGAAATACTTACTTCGTGTAAACAAAGATCGTTATGATAGAGAGGAGGAATCCTGATGCAGCAGAAAAGATTAGTAATTGCAGGAACCGGAAGTGGTGTTGGGAAAACAACCCTTACAATTGGGTTAATGTCTGCCTTTATAAAACGTGGACTTATTGTCCAAGGATTTAAATGTGGTCCTGATTATATTGATCCAAGTTATCATACGGCAGTTACAAAAAGAGCTTCTCGAAATTTGGATAGTTGGATGCTATCACATGATCATGTCATCGACATCTTACATCATGGCAGCATTGGAGCTGATATTTCCGTTATTGAAGGAGTAATGGGCTTTTTTGACGGAAAAAACCCAGAAACGAATGAAGGAAGTACAGCAGAAATTAGTATCATCACGAAAAGCCCAGTTCTATTAGTTATCAATTGTGAAAGCATGGCCCGCAGTGCAGCTGCTATTGTGAAAGGCTTTCAACTTCTCTCGGACGGACCGAACATCGTCGGAGTCATAGCAAATAAAGTCGGGAGTGAGGGGCATTATCAGCTTGTGAAAAAAGCAATTGAGAAGGAATGTCTTGTACCTGTTGTGGGGTACTTAAAAAGAGAACTGGATATTGAAATGCCTGAACGACATTTAGGTCTCATTCCTTCAATCGAACGAGGAGATCTTGATCATTTTTTTCATACATTAGGAGATTTAGTCAGTGAAACAATTGATATACAAAAACTAGTCGAATTAGCAGCAGCAGATCCTTTACCTTTGAATGAAGGTTCTTCCCTATTTAAAACCAAAGAAGAACCAATCATAAAAATTGCTGTAGCAAAAGATGCTGCGTTCAACTTCTATTATCCTGAGAATCTTGAAATGTTAGAATCAAAAGGAGCAGAAATTGTCTATTTTTCACCACTTGAAGATGAAGAGTTGCCTTCAGACATCGACGGGCTTTATATCGGCGGGGGCTTCCCTGAGGAATTTGCCCAACAATTAGAGGAAAATCAAAAAGCAAAGCATTCTATTAAAATGTTTATAGAACAAGGGCTACCAACACTAGCTGAATGTGGCGGGTTCATGTATTTAACAGAATCAATTAGAACAACTGAGAAGAAAACCTACCAAATGGCAGGAGTTATTCCTGGTAGGGTTCATATGCAACAAACTTTAGCTGCTTTAGGTTATAGAGAAATAAGCGGTCAACATGATAATTACCTTTTAAAAAATGTAGTCGCGAAAGGACATGAATTTCATTATTCAACCTATGAATCTACGGAAGATAACGTCCCTTACGCGTACGAAACAAAAGGACTGAGAGGAATACAAAAGGAAGGGTATTTACTTGAAAATGTAGTAGCTGGCTATACACATTTTCACTTTGGTTCAAACCCTGACATGGTTGACAATTTAATCGGTAAATGTCTTGAATACAAACAAAATCGGAGGAATCATCATTGACTAAACACCTATATACCATTCCAGAAAAATCCATAGAAATGGGAAATCAAGTCTCAAACTATATCAATTCATTAACAAAACCGCTTGGGAGTTTGGGAAGATTAGAAGAAATGGCGATTTCACTTGCTGAAATGAAAAATGAATCTTTTCCAACAGTAAGTCCTGCAGGAGTACTTGTCTTTGCTGCAGATCATGGCATAACAGATGAAGGCGTATCAGCATACCCTAAAGCCGTTACAGAACAGATGGTTCTTAATTTTTTAAATGGCGGAGCAGCTATTAATGTATTTAGTAGACAAATAGAAGCGCTTTTAAACATTATTGACATTGGGGTTGCAAACGATCTTGATCATCCAGATTTAATAAGCAAAAAAGTACGTTACGGGACGGGTAACTTTCTAAGAGAAGATGCTATGTCTCGTGAAGAAGCTGAAGAAGCTATTAACATTGGTTATGAAGAGAGCATTGAAATCATTAACAAAGGTGCACAATGCGTGATTCTTGGTGAAATGGGAATTGGAAATACAACTGCAAGCAGTGCAATTTTAGCTTTATTAAGTGGAAAAGAGGTTGAAGCTGTCGTTGGTACTGGTACTGGAATTACAGAAGAAGGCATCCAGCATAAAGTATCTGTTATTAAGCAATCTCTTCAAAACCGAAATCCTAATTCATCTGATCCAATTGATCTAATCGCGAAGGTTGGTGGACTTGAAATTGCCGGTATGACAGGTGCAATGCTTGCTGCAGCAAGCAAGCGAGTACCGATCCTTGTTGATGGGTTTATTTGTACGATTGCGGCATTACTGGCAAAGCAACTTTCACCGAATGCTTCAGATTATATGATTGTGACACATCAATCAGTTGAACCTGGTCACCAAATAGCCCTTTCCTTATTAGGAAAAAAACCGCTTTTAGATTTAGGTCTGCGGTTAGGTGAAGGAACAGGAGCAGCCGTTACTTACCCAATTATTCAATCAGCTACACTAATGCTAAAGGAGATGGCAACATTCGAATCTGCTGGAGTATCTCAAAAAAGCTAGGAGGTCATAGATGATGGAGAAAAAAGGTTTAACACTTGTATACACTGGTGATGGAAAAGGAAAAACAACGTCTGCTCTTGGATTAACATTGCGGGCGGTAGGTAGAGGGTACAAAGCAAAAATCTTTCAATTTATAAAATCTCCCCAGCGCTCATATGGAGAACAAATTGCCTTGCAAAAATTAGGTGTGGACATGGTTCAACTTGGTATTGGCTTTACATGGACGAAAACACCTGAAGAGCATCGGGAGGCATTGAGAATTGGCTGGCCGAAAGCGAAGGAAGCGGTACTAAGTGGAGAATATGATGTCGTGATTTTAGATGAGCTAAATAACGCACTTTCTATTGAGACCTTTCCAATAGAAGATGTTTTACCCTTACAAGAAGTGATTGACGTGATCAAAAATCGTCCATCACACGTCCATCTTGTTATAACGGGTAGAAATGCAAAACAAGAAATTAAGGATGTTGCCGATCTTGTTTCTGTCATTGATGTGGAAAAGCATTATTATAATGAAGGAATTCCTGCTGTGAAGGGAATTGAATTTTAACCGCGCAAAGGAGTTCATACATATGAAAAAGGCAGTACCTTTAATGATTCAAGGCACACATTCTGATGCAGGAAAAAGTGCGATTGTTACAGCACTATGCCGTATCTTTATGCAGGATGGCTATAAGACAGCTCCATTTAAGTCACAAAACATGGCACTCAATTCTTATATCACAATTGATGGAAAAGAAATTGGCCGGGCACAAGGTGTGCAAGCAGAGGCAGCTAAGATCATTGCGACAACTGATATGAATCCGATCTTGATCAAGCCGTCAGGAGCTTACCAATCTCAAATTGTCGTACATGGCAAACCATTTAGAAATATGAAAGCAGGAGAATACCGGAAAGACTTCTTTCAACAAGGGTTAACATTAATAAGTGATGCTTATGATAGATTGTCATCAAGCTATGACCGAATTGTGATTGAAGGAGCGGGAAGTCCGGCAGAAATTAATTTAAATGACCGTGAGCTTGTAAATATGCGTGTTGCCAAATTGGCTGATGCACCCGTCATTTTAGTTGGTGATATTGAAAAGGGTGGTGTATTTGCGAGCTTAGTCGGGACACTTCAGCTATTAGAGCCGGAAGATCGCGAAAGAATTATTGGTGTGATCATTAATAAATTCCGCGGGGATGTCTCTTTATTAGAACCAGGCTTAAAATGGTTCGAAGAATACACCGGTGTTCCTGTATTAGGGGTTGTTCCTTATATTGAGGATTTATTTATTGAAGCGGAAGATTCTGTTGTTTTAACAAATTATTCTTCTAGACAAAATCCTTCTAAAGATATTGATATTGCAGTCATTCGCCATCCGATGATTTCTAATTTTACTGACTTAGATCCATTTTTTGAAGAAAATGATTGTCATGTTCGTTTCGTGAAACAAGCAGATGAACTAGGTAACCCTGACTTACTCATTTTACCCGGAAGTAAAAATACGATAGAGGATATGATGTCTCTACATCAGAGTGGATTAGCCAATAAAATATTGGAGCTCACACAGAGTGACACAATAATTGTTGGCATTTGTGGTGGATATCAAATGCTCGGTAACAATATTGAGGACATACATAAAGTCGAATCAGAAATTGGAAAAACCACTGGATTAGGTTTACTTCCAATGAAAACTGTTATAACAAAAAAGAAAAAAACAGTCCAATCAGTAGGAATGGCGATGTTTGGAGAAAAGCAAATTCCTGTAAAAGGCTATGAAATTCATATGGGTGAATCGTACTTTGAGGAAACATATATACCTTTCATAAAACAAAAAAATAGTCAAGATGGAGTGATAACAGAAAACAAGCAATTGATTGGCACCTATTTTCATGGGATTTTTCATAATGATCTATTACGCGAAAACGTTCTTAATGAGATTCGAACCAAAAAAGGCTTGCAGCCAATTTATGATCGGGTATCATTTGCTAAGAAGAAAGAAGAGGGTTTTGATTTATTAGCGAATGAGGTTAGGAAGAATATCAACCTGGATGACATTTATCAATTATGTGAAGAATTTGGCTCAAACAGAACCTACAATAAGGATGTAAAGGAATAAACATGAATGTTGTTTAATGTATTTTTTTCAGAATATCTATTATTAATCATTGCAGCTGGCATTGTCCTCGATTTCATCATAGGTGATCCAAGGTGGCTTCCTCATCCTGTCGTTATGATGGGGAAGCTCATTTCATTTTTAGAGAGAAAGTGGAATCAGGGGGAACATCGTGTCCAAAAAGGACTGGCCCTTACCATATCCGTTATCGTAGTCGTTTTTCTTGTTACTTCTTCGGTTTTATTTATCGCATATAAGCTTCATCCAATCTTTGCTATTATCCTTGAAATTTATCTTATTTCAACAACTATTGCGATAAAAGGATTATCTACAGCTGCAAAAAAAGTGCTTCTTCCATTAAAAAAAGGGGATACCATAGAGGCAAGAAAACAGCTAAGTATGATTGTAGGACGTGATACGAGTACATTACCTGAAAAAGAAATTGTTAGGGGTACAGTTGAAACGGTTGCAGAAAATACCGTCGATGGAATTACAGCTCCTTTATTTTGGGCCATAATCGGTGGAGCACCTTTTGCGCTCGTTTATCGGGCAATTAATACATTAGATTCGATGGTTGGGTACAAAGATGAACGATATGGTCAATTTGGATGGGCCTCTGCAAAACTTGATGATCTTGCCAATTGGATTCCGGCTAGACTAACAGCATTTTCCATATGGATCTCAAGTCTTTTCATAAGAGGTTCAAAGGTAAAACAGGCTTGGAAAATCACCTTGAGAGATGCAAGAAAGCATCCCAGCCCTAACAGCGGGTGGTCTGAGGCAATGGTTGCCGGCTTGTTAGGAGTTCAATTAGGTGGAATTAATTATTATAAAGGAAGAAAGTCAGAAAGAGCGACAATGGGAGATCCAAAAAAAGACTTAACTCAATCTGATATTCCAAAGGCGATCCAATATATGCATGGCGGATGGATTGTTTTTTTCCTAATCCCAGGCATAATAATTTTTGTCTTTCTGTCGTAATAATGATGAGGTGAAATCATGAAGTGGCCAAACCACGGTGGACAGCCAGAAACAATTAAACAATTATTTAAAATGAATCAAAATAAACCTGTACTTGATTTTAGTGCGAATTTAAATCCATTAGGCCCTCCTAAATGGCTGAACGATGCATTGAAGGAATCCTATAATACGATTACGTCTTATCCAGATCCAACTTATTCCAATACAAATGCAGCCGTAGCCAAATATGAAGGTCTTCAACAGGAGAATGTGTTAGTCACGAACGGTGGAGCAGAAGCGATATTTTTAGTTGCGAAGTATTTTGAAAACGGAAAAGCATGTATTGTTCATCCAACTTTCTTAGAATATGAGCGTGCATGCAAACATTATCATATTAGTGTAGAAGAATTATACTATGACCAAGCAAACGGATTTTCATTGCCATGGTCACAAATAAAAGAGAAGCTTGTTGATATCGATGTTTTGTTCTTATGTCGACCAAATAATCCAACTGGAACTGTCATAGCAGAAAAAGAGATTAAACAATTACTTGAGGCTGGGAAAGAAGTGGATACATGTATTGTTATAGATGAAGCATTTGTCGATTTTCTTGTAGAAGACAATTCAAGCTTGTCAAGTTGGTTAGCTCAATATCCTAATTTAATTCTCCTTCGTTCCTTAACAAAGATGTATACAATTCCCGGTTTAAGAATCGGTTATGTAATGTCACATCAGAAGATCATATCTATTTTAAAACAAGAACAAATTCCGTGGAGCATTAATTCAATCGTTGACTTTATCGTTCCAAAGCTTTTGGCGGATACATCATATGTTGACCATACAAAAGAATGGCTCAATAAAGAATCGCAATTCATACGTAAAACATTAACTTCAATGGACTTTTATCTATCTCCATTTCAAGTGAATTTCTATCTTTTAAGAGACCTGCAAAGATCTGATGAGACAGAGAAGCTTTTTACGTTTTTACTAGAGAATGGAATTGTCACTCGCCATACCCATAATTTTAAAGGTCTTAACGGTAAATATCTTCGTCTTGCCATTCGGTCACATGAGGAAAACGTGAAGCTAGTGAAAGTTCTACAAAAATGGAGAGATGAAATGTGATTGCATTTATATGTGGTGGCGCAAGATCCGGCAAAAGTCAATTTGCAGAAAATATGGCCTTGAAGTTAACTAAACAGAAAAACGGTAACCTTTATTATCTTGCAACGGCTAGAAAAAGCGATGATGAAATGGTTGAGAGGATTTTTATCCATCAGAAGGATCGGGGAGACACTTGGAGTACATTGGAAGAACCTTATGATTTAGAAAAGGTTCTCATGAGTTGTAGTACACATGATGTGATCTTAATTGACTGTTTAACTATTTGGTTAAGCAATGTCCTGTTTGATCGTCAATATGGAATAGAAAAGTTAGAAGATGAGGTATCAAGTTGGATACACTTAGCGAAAAAAAACCAATTTTCTCTAGTAATCGTTTCAAATGAAGTAAACGAAGGAACTCCTTTTGCTGACGAATTTGTTCTCAAGTATATCTATTTCTTACAAAAACTGCATCAGTTACTTGTTACACAAGCAGATGCAGCAGTTCAGGTTCAAGCTGGTATTCCAACTTATTGGAAGGGTGAAGTGCTATGAAGTCAGTAATCTATGGGTTTTGCCTGGCGATACAGTTTTTAACAAGGATTCCGATTCCCGTGCAAAGCCCTTGGAACAGTAAGACAAGTAAATGGGCTTTACGAAGCTATCCTTTTGTTGGTTTGATAATCGGCATAATAGTGATGATCATGTCTATGGCTTTAGAGTCTCACCTCCCAGCATTTTTATTAACGTTGCTCATTATCTCTGCCTGGGTGTGGATCACAGGTGGTCTGCATTTAGATGGATGGATGGATGTAGCTGATGCTGTTGGATCCAATGCTCCGCTTGAGAAAAAATGGGTAATTATGAAGGATCCTCATATCGGAAGCTTTGGTCATATAGCACTTCTATTTTTACTAGCTTGGAAGGCAGTTTTGGTTTATGAATTGCTTCATTTTGACATGTTTATGATGGCCATTCTCTTTATTGTGACTTATTCCCGACTAGGAGTCGTCATGTTCATGATCTTTTTGCCTACAGCAAAAAATGAAGGACTTGCATGGGAATGGAAGAAAAATCTTAGTCGCAATGATTTGATTTATGCTATCATTCCAGTGGTAATTCTCAGTTTGCTGTTTCCTGCGTTTTTCTTTTATGCCCCTGCTTACATATTGTTTGTTGTTTTATATGGAAGATGGGTTATTCGAATCTTTAAAGGAACCAATGGAGATTTATTAGGAGCAGCTATTGAAGGAGGAGAATTATGGGGACTTGTCGTCACGTGGATCTACTTCTCATTCGTCATGGCATAACACAGTGGAATCAAGATAAAAGATATTTAGGTCATACCGACCAAGGATTACTACATAGTGAATTGCCCATATTGGATGGATTAAAAAGTGAATTGAAGCTAAGAAAATTTGACCACATTTTCACAAGTGATTTAAAGCGTTGTCTGGAAACTTTCCATTATTTTGACTTCCAGCAAGAGCCAATCTTAGATCATAGATTAAGAGAAATGAACTTTGGTGATTGGGAAGGAAAAACATATACCGAGTTGAAAGATATGCAAACATATCGAAACTGGTTGGATAACTGGGAATTAGCCCCTGTACCCAATGGAGAATCTGCTCCAATCTTTAAAGCTAGAATTGATTCTTTTTTTCACGAGCTTTTTCATGATATAGATACTCAAAAAGAAACTCAAAAAATACTGATTATCACTCATGGTGGTGTTATCCGTTACACTGTTTCTAAGTATGTATCATCTTCATCTTTTTGGAATGTTTCCATTACACATGGACAAGGTCTTCAAATAAGTTTTGAAAAGAAAGAGGGGGAATGGAGATGCAGCTCGTTATCGGAGGTGCTTTCGCAGGAAAAAGAAAAATAGTGAAAGATAAGCAGCAAACATTCAGCTGGGTATCTTCCTATAGCGATGGAGTTGTATGGGACTGGAAATCAGTATGGCTGATTGATACAACACTAGTGCTTGAAGGCTGGGAAAAATGGATTTTACAAGAAATCAAAAATAATGATAGCAATGACCAAATTCGTCATAAGTTTAAAGAGCTATTTCATTGTTTATTAGAAGAAGAGAATAAAAGAAACAGTGATATTGTCCTTATCATGCTGGAAATGGGGAAGGGAATAGTTCCTCTTGAAAAAGAGGAGAGAAGATTGAGAGATATTGCTGGCTGGGTTGCACAAGATGCAGCAAAACTCTCTGAACAGGTTGAATATGTATGGAATGGCTTATCAAAAAAAATAAAATAATAGATCAATGGGGGGATATTGGTGAAATTAATTTCCATTTGTCCAAGTAATACAGAGCTTGTAGGGTATTTAGGCTTAACATCTTCTTTACTAGCTGTAGATGACTATTCAGACTGGCCTGAAGAGGTTTGTCATTTGCCGAGACTTGGCTCGGATTTACATATTGATATGGACAAAGTCGAAAGGCTGGAACCTGACTTAGTGCTGGCTTCACTTTCTGTACCGGGCATGGAAAGGAATATTGAAGAATTAAAAAAGCGAAATATTCCATATGTTATTGTACCAAATCCTAAAACACTCACAGAAGTAGGTGAGAGCTTAGGTTTTGTTGGGAGTGTTACAGATACTGAAGTAAAAGCAAATGAATTGTACATGAAATATGTTCAACTGCTAGAACAGTTTCGTCTGATTTCCAGGGAAGTAGAAAAAAAGAAAACGATTTATTGGGAATGGTGGGCAAAGCCTATCTTTACACCTGGTGCTTACAATTGGTTAACTGAAATAAGTGAATTAGCCGGTGGAAGAAATGTTTTTGACGATGTCGAAAAAGCCAGTGTTCAAACAGATTGGGAAGATGTGAAAAATAGAAATCCTGATGTGATGAGTATTATATGGGTTGGGGTACAAACAGAACGAGTAAATCCAAAGGTCATCTTAAAACGTACAGATGCAGAACAAATGACAGCCGTTCAAAACGATCAGCTATACATACTGGAAGAGCCATTATTTTGCAGACCTTCACCAAGATTACTCCTCGGCTTAAGTAAAATTGCAAGTATTCTTCATCCTGATCTTTATCCGGTTTTTGTTGAAGGGGAAGATCCTTTGCTTACTAACAATTAAAATATAAAAGAGTCAGTCCACCAAAGGGTATGTAAAAGGGGACTGACTCTTTATTAAATCGTTACGGAAATTATGAAATTCTTGAACTGTGGATAAGCGCTTCGACATCCAGCTCCAGCGCCTAACCCCTCGAGGTCATAAGCTTGTCGGGGCATACCAAGGCACTTCCGCTTTTGTCTTATATTACACCTTGCTCGATCATTGCATCTGCTACTTTGACAAAACCTGCAATATTAGCACCAACAACAAAATTACCTGGAGCACCATATTCTGCAGCTGCTTGCTTGCTGTTTTGGTAAATATTTTTCATGATTTCTTGTAGTTTCGCATCAACTTCTTCAAATGTCCAAGAAAGTCTTGCACTATTTTGGGCCATTTCCAACGCTGAAACAGAAACACCTCCAGCATTAGCCGCTTTAGCAGGACCGAATAAAACATTATTTTCTAAAAATGTCTCAACAGCTTCCAAAGTAGATGGCATATTGGCACCCTCACCAATTGCTTTTACACCATTGGATACTAAAATTTGGGCAGAAGCTTGATCGATTTCATTTTGTGTCGCACATGGTAAAGCGATATCACAAGGTACTGTCCAAATTCCACTGCAATTTTCCGTGTAGATTGCTTCAGGGTGTTCTGAAGCATATTCACTGATTCGTTGTTTTTCTACTTCTTTAAGACGTTTTACTGTGTCTAAATTAATTCCATTTGGATCATAAATATAGCCATTTGAATCACTGCAAGCAACAACTTTCGCACCAAGTTGTGTCGCTTTTTCGATCGCATAAATTGAAACATTACCTGATCCTGATACTACAACTGTACTGCCTTTGAAGCTAAGACCTTGGTCTTTTAACATTTCATCAACAAAATAAACTGTCCCATAACCAGTTGCTTCTTTACGTGCCAAGCTTCCGCCATAGCCAAGGCCTTTTCCTGTTAACACACCAGCTTCATAAGCACCACGCATTTTTTTATACTGACCAAATAAATATCCGATTTCTTTGCTGCCCACACCGATATCACCTGCAGGAACATCCGTATCCGGTCCAATATATTTACTAAGCTCTGTCATAAAGCTTTGACAAAAGCGCATGATTTCTCCGTCAGATTTTCCTTTAGGATCAAAATCTGAACCACCTTTTCCACCGCCAATTGGTTGACCGGTTAAGGAATTTTTGAAGATTTGTTCAAAACCTAAGAACTTAATAATACTTGCATTTACTGATGGGTGAAATCTTAATCCGCCTTTGTATGGTCCGATCGCACTGCTGTATTGTACACGGAATCCACGGTTTACCTGTACGTTTCCTTCATCATCTACCCATGGAACACGAAACGAAATAACTCTTTCAGGTTCAACAATTCGTTCAAGAATTGCTTGCTTAATATATTCCGGCTTTTTAACAAGTACAGGAACTAAAGAATCAAATACTTCCTTTACTGCTTGGTGAAACTCAGCTTCATTAGGGTTTCTTTTTTGAACTGTTTCAAATACTTGTTGAACATATTTTTGTACACTTTCTGTATACATCTGTTGAGTGTTTTCCATTGTTTTCATATATGATATTCCCCTTTTCTACCATCTAAATCATGAAAAATAAATTTTCTAAATGTTCCAAAATAGATGAATTGTTATTATGAAATATTTTATAATTAAATAATTGATCGAATCAATATAAAGAAACGATAATATTAATGCGTTTTTCGCATTAATGCTAGGAGGATAAAAGTGGACTTCAGACAAATTCGGTATTTTATGGAGGTTGCAAATCGTGAGCATGTTACAGAAGCAGCAGATAACTTACATGTGGCACAGTCCTCTGTAAGTAGACAAATAGTCAATCTGGAAAGTGAACTGGGCGTGGATTTATTTATTCGCGAAGGTAGAAGAGTTCGCTTAACACCAATCGGCAAAATATTTTATGAACGAATGAAAAATGCAATGAATGTAATTGATGACGCAAGACGTGAAGTTGAAGAATATCTAGATCCTGAAAAAGGTACTATTCGCATCACATTTCCTATCAGCTTAGCTGCCTATACGTTACCAACTGTGATTTATGCCTTTCGATTACGCTATCCCGAAGCAAAATTCCAGCTAAAACAAGCACTTTATCGGGACCTAATAGACGGCGTGGTAAAGGGTGATTTTAATCTTGCATTAATCGGACCGTTGCCACTCGAAGAAAAGAAACTCCAACGGAAGATATTATTCACAGAAAATATTGTGGCATTATTGCCTATTCATCATCGACTAGCTAAAAAACCTACAATAAAACTTCAAGAATTAGTAGACGAACCATTCTGTCTACTACCTGAAGGCTTTGTGTTTCGTGACATTGTGATGGATGCATGCCAAAACATTGGCTTCACACCAAATGTTTCCTTTGAAGGGGATGATATTGATGCATTAAAAGGCCTTGTGTCAGCTGGTTTAGGCATTGCACTCATGCCGGAGGTAACGTTGGTTGACAGCTTGCCACGTTCAACAGTAAAAATACCATTAGTAGAACCAAGTGTAACAAGAACAGTAGGTGTCATTACTCCTAAAGACAGAGTTTTACTTCCAACAGAAAAATTATTTTATGAATTTCTTCAAGAGTTTTTTGCAAGATTGGATGAGTTTAATCAATCATTTTGAGCATAAATGAAAAATGGGATTATTTTTTTAGAATAACAATAATGTCCCACTATTCACATTGATCTATCATCATGTACAATAAATAGTAGTACAATTGTAATTTGATTAAGGAGCTTAAACATGTCAATCGTAGAAAAATTAAATTTATCAAAATATACTAATATGGCTGTTATCAACCAGCCGGAAGATTATTCAGTTTTCATAAATTATCCAGCAGAATTTTCCAAAAACCAGGATGCACTTTTTATTTTTGTCCAAACAGTTAATGAAATGATAAACCATACTCACCATATTATTGAACACAATCTGTTAGTAGAAAAAGGCTATGTGTTTTTTGCTTACCCGAAAAAAGGAAACAATCGCTATGAGACTTTCGTCCATAGAGATGAAATTTTTCCAGCAATGAAGGTTGGAGAAGATGGATATGTTGGGAATAGTGATATTAAATTTTCCCGAATGGTTAGTATGGATGAAGTGTTTACAGTAGTCGGGTTAAAGAGAGAAAAAAAGAAAGTGAAGAAAACATCAGCTGCCAGTCAATGTGTAGCTGATTATGAAAATAATGTGTCAGATGTGGAACAATTACTAACAGAGAATCCGTCCGAACTGCAATTTTTTCAACGGTTAACACCTGGGTATCAGAAAGACTGGGCACGCTATATTTTCTCCGCCAAACAGCAAAAGACACGTGAGAAGAGACAAGCTCAGATGGTTGATGTGCTTTCACAAGGCTTTAAAACGATGGATCTATTTCGTCAAAACAAGAAATAAATTGCGTAGCCAGCTTGAACATTCCCCATCAAGCTGGTTTATTTATTGGTAACCTCCTCATATTCAAACCTTCTATCATCATAAAATGAAGAAATATAAGTAAGAAATATGAGAGGATGGTATTAATGCACCGAAATTCTAATTTACAAGATGAATTATCCGAGCTTGATAAAAAACATTTTCTCCACCCGACATCTCCAATTCAACAACAACAACAGCATGGTCCTGCATTTATCTTCACAAGGGGTGACGGCATTTATCTTTACGATTTATCCGGTAAAAAGATGATTGATGGCATGTCATCTCTTTGGAATGTAAACATTGGCCATGGACGAGAAGAGCTAGGCAAAGTAGCAAAAGAACAAATGTCGACGCTTGCATTTTCTTCTAATTTTGCAACATTCAGTAATGAACCGGCTATTCGACTAGCAAAAAAACTCGCTGACATTTCACCTGGTCATTTGCAGTCAACCTTTTTCACTTCAGGTGGCTCTGAAGCCAATGATACCGCATATAAGCTAGCCCGACATTATTGGATATTAAAAGGGCAACCTAACCGAAAGAAAATAATTTCAAGAACAAAATCTTACCATGGTGTTGCGATCGGATCGACAAGTGCTACAGGATTAAAGCCCTTTAGAGATTTCACCAATTCTCTTGCACCAGATTTCCTTCATGTCGTTCATCACTCCTCAAATTCATTACGTGAACTCATTGAGAGGGAGGGTCCTGACACAATTGCTGCCTTTATCACAGAACCTGTACAAGGTGCTGGAGGAGTTCACATAGCACCTCTCAATTACTTCAAAGAAGTAAAGCAATTGTGTGAAGAGTATGACATCCTCTTTATCACAGATGAAGTGATCACAGGATTTGGCCGCACAGGAACATATTTTGGAATTGAACATGATAAAATTGTGCCTGATATGATGTGTTTTGCTAAAGGTGTGACAAGCGGTTATGCCCAATTAGGCGGGGTGATGCTATCAAAGGAAATACACAAAGTATTTTCCGATATGTCATCTGGAACATTGCTACATGGATATACCTATAGTGGACATCCGATGGCATGTGCTGTAGCTTTTAAAAATATTAGCATCATAGAGTCTGAACGATTAATAGAGAATTCCAAACGAATGGGAAAGGAACTTTTAGATGGGCTAAAAGTTGTTCAACACGTTTATCCTATTATTGGAAAAGTCAGAGGAAAGGGATTAATGGGAGCAATAGAATTTGATAATACGAACTCGGCAATACCCTTGGCTCCTCTTATTGTGACCGAAGCAGCGAAACGGGGGCTTATTTGCCGGTCAGTTGTGTTTGATGGACAGGATACAGTTGTCCTGGCTCCACCTCTTATTATATCAAAAGAAGAACTTGATCATTTGTTAAACATATTAGATGACACGTTAAAAGCTGTATTTAAACAATTACAGAATTAACTATTATTAAACATTTAGCAACATAAAAGCCCTCTCTTCAAAACTGTAGGGCTTTTTATAATAGTTGAAAATTCTCTTTATTGTATATCTTTTTACTATAACTAGATATCTATCATATACAGTTTAGGTATAACCATAATAGGATGTTAGGAATATCTTTTTTGATAAGGAGGACTACTTGTGCCCTTTCCAAGTAATTCACAATTTACACCTATTACGGTTGGGGGAACTCCTATTTTTGATTTATTGGGGGATGAAAGCCCGGTATCAACGGACATTGTTGGCAATTCATCATTTCCAGCTGCCTTTTTCGCCTACGATGGAACAAATGTTTATTTCCGGCTGAGATTAAATGGAGATCCTCGAAATGCTCAATTAACAGGCTTTAGAAATTTCGCCTGGGGTGTATTAATCAATACACAGGGTGTACCTGGAACTTACGACTGGCTTTTTAATGTTGACGGATTGAATAATCGTGTTAGTCTAATACAAAACACTGTCAAGCAGGTTAACTCATGGAATGATCCTGCAGAAGGAACAGGAGGAGGTAATCCTAACTTTTCTCAAGCGATTACTAACTTTGATTATGCGAGGGTTACTCTTGCTGATTCCAGTATAGGTGGAGATCAGGATTATTTTTTAGATTGGTTTTTGCCAGCTTCAACATTTTTTTCGTTTCTTGGGATAAATGAAACTTCATTATTACGGGCAGTTTTTTTCACTTCTGCGAACATAAATAATTACAATAAGGATTCATTGCGATCAGCTGAAGGGTTTTCATTTACCAATACCATTAGTAATCCAGTGTCACCAGATCAAGTTGATGTACGAGCAGAGCTTACAGTAAATAAGACGTTAACATCTGGTCCAAACACAGTTTTAATTGGTCAGCAAGCAACATGGACGGGGACTGTAACTGTCACAAATACAGGTAAGTCACAAGCAACCACAATCTTTTTAGATGATGTGCTAGGTCCGGATTTAATTAATTCATTTATCGTCAATACGGTGTCACAAGGATTAACTGCCTATAATAGCAGTACAAAAACGTTAACATGGAATGTTGGAAATCTGGCACCTGGTGGAACTGCAACATTAACATTTACACTAAACGGTCTCTATACAGCCAGCGGAATAAGACAGTTGAATCGTGTCATTGCTTCAGGTTTTGATAGTTTTACAGGAGGCAGAATTCAATCAAATACTTCATTAGTTACTATTACCGCACAAGCAGCTGCATCCATTAACGGAACGATCTTTGATCAAACAACTGGATTGGTCTTACCGAATGCAACAGTAAACCTATTGCAGGGAATGACAATTGTTTCCACTACATTTTCAAACAGTAATGGGATTTATACGTTTACAAATGTTTCGCCAGGAAATTATACTGTTCAAGCCTTAAGGGCAAATTATGCGACAAATTCTGTAGCAGTTATAGCATCTAGTGGAATATCGACCACCGCAAATATACCTTTGACTCCATTACCGAGTACGATATCAGGGAATGTATCAAACGGAGGACCGATTAATAGTGCAACTGTTTCATTAACAAACCAGGAAGGTATCGTCATTGCTTCTACGACAACCAATGTTGCAGGGAATTACACGTTTCCTTTTGTGTCGCCCGGACTTTATAATGTCTCCGTTTTAGCATCAGGATTTCAGTCGCAAGTTCAGTCTATAACGGTTCAACCAAATCAAAATTATACAGTCAATTTTGTACTAATCGCAAACCCTGGGGCTATCACAGGAGAAATAAGGGATGCCATAACTAATACGGTTATTCCAAATGCAGTTATTGAATTATTAACACTGGAAGGCATATTTATTAATTCAACTTCGTCAAATGGGGCAGGAGTCTATTCGTTTACCAACCTTTCACCTGGAACTTACCTAGTAAGGGCTTCAGCCACAAACTATGCTTCTTCTTTAGTATCTTCAACAGTAACTGCTGGAAATACTACGACAACAAACCTGTTTTTACAACAGGGTCCCGGGGCAATTCAGGGAACGGTTAACGACAGTGGTTCACTTGCCCTCATTCCGAATGTGAATATACAGGTTGTTAATGCTCAAAATATTGTTGTTTTAACTGCTGTTACGAACGTGAATGGACAATATACAACTGATCAATTATTACCTGGATCGTATACACTTATTTTTACAGCAGATGGATATTCAAATGAAACTTTAGGTGCGATCGTGACAGCCAATAGTACATCTATTGTAAATGCAGCTTTATCTAGGATGGCAGGAGCTTTAATGGGAAATATACAAAATCCTCAAGGGAATCCTCTTAGCGGAGCATCCGTTTCAGTATTTCAAAATAATGTCCTTATTCAAACGGCTTTAACTGATGCAAACGGAAATTATATGATCACCGGCTTGGCACCTGATACTAATTATTCTGTTGTTATTAGTACAGAAGGTTATTCTACCTTTACTGCTGCTGCAACAATTATAAATGGCCAAACAACCACTTTGGACGCAATTTTAAATGAAAATCCTGGTAATTTAACAGGGATAGTAATTGATAGTAATAATAACCCAGTGGCGGGAGCAAATATAAGTGTCCAATTAAGTACTGGATCCGGAATCATTATCGCTACAACGGTTACAGACTCAAATGGAAATTATTTTGTACAGGGGTTAGCTCCTGAAAACTATTCAGTCGTCGTCACAGCACCAAATCTTCAATCTTCAACTTTGGGAACAACCATTACCTCAAATGTTACTTCAACGCTTAATTTTACATTACTGCCAGATCCCGGCTCAATCTCTGGTCAAATTACAAACGCACAGACGGGAGTTCCCATAAATAGTGCAAATGTTCAAGTAAGAATATTAGATGGAAGTGGTGCAATTGTTGCAACAGTTTTGACCGATAGTAATGGACAATATGTTTTCAACCAATTAGCTCCGGGAATCTATACGATTGTTGTTTCTGCAGAAAACTTCCAATCAAATGCAGCAACCATTCAAGTTTTATCGAATCAAACAGCATCAGGTAATGTAGCACTGGTACCCAATCCAGGTCAAATTACCGGGTTTGTTTTTAATAGTGTTGGAGGAAGTCCAATAATTGGTGCTACTGTTAATGTAATAAACAGTGTAGGAGCTTTGGTCACAACTGTTTTAACTGATCAGGGTGGAGGCTTTACAGTAAATGGATTAGCACCAGATCAGTACACTTTAAATGTCATTGCCCAAAATTTTCAAAACGGAATTATAGGGACTTTTGTAAACTCTGGTCAAGTAACGCCTGTCGAAATTGCACTTGTTGCTAATCCGGGATCGATTACGGGGACAGTAGCACCAATCATTTCAAATACGCTTGTTCAACTGCTAGATGTTACTAATTTGCTTATTGATTCAGTTTTGGTAGGCACTGATGGAAGCTTTTCGTTTCAAAATCTTACCCCGGGCATTTATACTGTCATCGCCTCAGCACCAAACTATTCTGCAACTCCAGTAGGTGCAAGTGTTTCCGCAAATCAAACGACAAATGTTTCTATTACAATGACCCCGAATCCTGGATCTGTTTCTGGTAGTATAACAGACAATTTAGGTAACCCAATTACAAATGCAGCTGTTCAAGTTTTTGATCTTAATGGGATACTTATTGCAACTGGTTTTACGAGTTCAGAAGGGAATTATACAATTGGTAATATACCAAGCGGTTCTTTTACGATTGTTGTTACTGCACCGGGTTATGGTCAAGTAACTGTTGGAATAAACGTTAGCCCCGGTGAAGTTTTAACAGGTATTGATGCCGTATTGGTTGCAAATCCGGGTTCCATTAATGGACAAATCACAAATCAAAACACAGGAACTCGTATTGAAGGAGCAGTCGTTTCCATTTTAGATGGCTCATCACAAGTTCCTGTCTCAGTAACCACAACTTCATTTTTTGGCAATTACACTGTTTCTGATCTTGCTCCTGGAAGCTATATTGTTACTGCATCAAAACCAAACTTCGGTACAAATCAAATCGGAGCCATTGTCATAAGTGATAGGACCGTAACAGCTGATATAGGTCTTGTGCCAAATCCCGGTGTGATTAACGGAAATGTCATAGACACAAATGGAGACCCGGTTACAGGAGCAGAAATTCGAGTGTCTGTTTTAAATGAAAATCAGATTGTTGTTGTGACGTTGTTAGCAAATTCTGATGGCACGTATACTGTACCTTTCCTAACACCAGGGACGTATATTGTAACAGTTAGTGCCCCGAATTATGGTTCCTCAACCATTTCAGCAACAGTGGAATCAAATCAAAGTGTAATTGTTACAAATATATTAACTCCAAATCCGGTCACTTTATCTGTGCAAGTCATTACTACTAACACGGCAAACCCAATCGCTGGAGCTACTGTAACAGTAAGAAATTCAACAAATATCACAATCACTTCTGGAGTAACAGATCAAAATGGTACGATCACTTTTACTTCCTTACCACCAGGTGTGTTGAATATATCTGCTACTGCACTTAATTTTGGTACGGATACAATATCTGTCATAGGTAATCCCGGAGGTATACTCTTCGCTCAATTGTCACTAACCTCTGACCCTGGAAATATACAAGGATTTATTACAAATATAGCAAATGGGGACTCAATTCCGAATGCTGCCATTCAGCTTTATGACTTTACAAATGTTTTGGTTCAAACAACGGTTTCTAACCAATTTGGTGAGTATATGTTTTCCGGTATTACACCAGGTGTATATACAGTAGTTGCAAATGCACCTAATTTTGGACCGGAAACTGCGGGTGCCATTATCAATTCAAATGAAACAAATACACTTAGTTTTGCATTATTTCCTAACCCGGGAATTATCCAAGGATCTGTAAGGGATATGGTGAATAATGCTCCTATAGCTGGAGCAAGTATTATTGTCAGGGAATTTTCTGGTACTGGTCCGATCGTATTTTCAACCATTACTGATGCTAATGGCTTCTTTCAAACGACAACATTATCTCCAAAAACGTACGTATTAGTTGCCAGTGCAGAGGATTATGGTACGAATAATGTCTCTGTTAATGTCATTAGCGATAGTACCACTACAACAGAAATTTTGCTAACAAGAGACCCGGGGGCTCTTCAAGGCATCGTAAGAGATGCTGAAACATTAACCCCTTTACCAGATACCCTCGTCAGAATCATAAATGATCAAGGAATTATTGTTAGAAGTCTACAAACGGATGTAAATGGTTTTTATTTACTCACTAGCCTTCCCGAAGGAATATATACTGTCGCTGCAATTAATCCAAATTATCAGTCACAAATCAATCAAACTCCGATTATAGCAAATACAACTTCAGTATTAAATATTGCATTACAAGGAAACCCTGCCACGCTTTTCGGAACAGTTATTGATTCTGAAACTCAATCACCATTAACAGGCGTGATTATCGAAGTCCGAGTTAGCGGAACTGATATTCTCCTTAGAAGAGTTCTAACAGATCAAGATGGAAATTATCTGATTGAAGGACTTCCGCAAGGATCATTTGATGTAACGGCTCAAATGAGAGACTATGCAATCAGTAGCAGTACAATATTTCTCACACCAAACGATGCCGTATTGCTGAACTTTGCGCTCACTCCTTTCCCAGCCACCATTCAAGGTCTAGTCGTCGACTCATTATCAGGAGATCCTATAGTAGGTGCATTAGTTTCAGTTGTCGTACCAAATACAGACATTATCATTGAAAGCATTGTAACAGGTGACGACGGAACTTATTTGATAGGTAATTTACCACTGGGAACTTACAATGTTGTTTTTACAGCTCCTAATTATGGAAGTACAGTTATACCTGTAATATTAACACCAAATGAAGTAGAAACAGTTAATGCTACCTTACAGCCAAATCCGGCAACACTGGTCGGTACTGTAACTAATGTACAAACAGGAATCGGGATACCAGGAGCTCTAGTTAGAGTATTTGATCTAAATGGTACATTGATAAAAAGTTCATTAACAACTGAAGCTGGTCAATATACAATCACCGGCTTATCACCTGGAAGCTATTCCGTTATTGCAAGTGCTGAAGGGTTTGGCAATATGATAAATGTGATCACTTTGTCACAAGGAGAAGTTGAAACTCTTGACTTTGCACTTAGTCAAGAATTCGCAATTATGAGCGGAACAGTACGTGATGCTGCAAGTGGCCAAACAATTCAAGATGCCTTAGTTCAAGTTTTCCGTATTGGAACAGAAATTCCAATTGGTTCGGTCTTTACTGATGGAAATGGGGATTACTTTATTACAGGGCTGGAACCACGTGAATATCGGGTAGTCTTTACTGCTGAAAATTATTCAAGTGAGGTATTTAGAATCTTTTTAGAGCCGGGGGAAAGCAGGGTTTTAGATGTAGATCTTGAAGCTAATCCGTCAGTAATAAGAGGGCAGGTCACAGATGCAGTAACAGGATTGCCAATTGAAAGGGCAGGTATCATTACCGTTCTTAATGGCAGTGGTGTCATCATTGCATCAACAGAAACAGATCAAAACGGTATGTATATTCTACCTAGCCTCCCTCCAGGAACTTATGATGTTATTTTTTCAGCAGAAGGATATGTGACAGAAACAAGATCAATTATATTATCTCCGAATGAGATTCTTGTTTTAAACATTGCACTAGATCCTAATCCAGGTTCGATTCGTGGTTCTGTCAGAGAAGAAGGTTCATTAACGCCGATTAGCGAAGCACTTGTACAGGTGTTTTCACCGACAGGAACACTATTAGGTGTAACATTAACAGATGCAGAAGGGAATTATTTTATTACAGGACTTCCGGGAGGAGAAGCAGTCATTGTTGTTCGTGCAATTGGTTATCAGGCACAAATTCGTGACATCATTATTATAAGAGGTGAAATAGTTACAGCTACCTTCTTATTACTAGCTAATCCTGCAACAATTCGCGGCATAGTTACCGACAGATGTACAGGTGAACCATTAACTGGTGTTCTTGTTCAAATTTTTCCTGAAAACATGAGTGTTCCAATTCGTTCCACATTATCGGATGTAGATGGTTTTTATATTCTAACCGGTCTTCCTGGGGGGACTTTTACCGTTAGATTTACGATAGATGGAGAACCTGTAAGGGAAGTAACTGTTGAGCTTGAAGCAGGTGAAGAGATAACGTTAAATATTGAACTTGGAACTGTAACACTTATTTGTCCATCGAATATCGTGATATCGAATGATCCGGGTGTATCTGGTGCAATTGTGAACTTTCCAGCGTCTATAGTAAGAGAAGATTGTCCAAATGTAACAGCATCATGTACACCGGCTTCCGGCTCATTTTTCCCTATTGGTACAACAACTGTTACTTGTATAGCTGAAGATGCTGAAGGAGTGATAAGTTCATGTTCCTTTACAGTAAAGGTAGTCTTTGATCCTTGCAGATATTTAGGCTGATAGAAAGTTAGATGCTTATGTTAATGGAGCACAGTGGCAGATGCGGTGCTCCATTATTAAAAATTCATATTGTCTTATTGCCTGACTAATTTTTAGAAAAAGGAAAAGAGTTGAAAGGTTGTATAAAAATATGCCGATGATAAATCAAGAAACAATATGTATGACAACATCAAAAGTATATGATTGGATCGTTGGACAAATAGACGTACCTAGTAGAACGTATAGAGGGATAGCGGGTCTGGAAAGATTAAATTTTTCATGTGAAGAGATTAGTGAACAAACAGAAGGTGGTCCATTAGTTTCTGAATGCATACCAACGGATGCGGCAGGAAATCCAATTGACCCTCTATTACCTGGTTCAATTATATGTACAGAAATAACACAACCCGGTGGGCGGAGAAACGTTGATGTTATTCTTCCTTCAGGAGAAGCTGCCACTCTTCAAGAAGTAATGACTTTAATAAGCGGACACTATGTAATCGAAATTAGCAACGCTAGTGGTGTCACGTGTACGTCTTCTCCTCAGTCCTTTTCAGTTGTACAAAGATTCCTACTATGTGCACCTGAGGGGACTACTATAAAATGTGATATAAGTGATTTTGAATGTTTTTCTTGTAACTCCTGTAGTTTAGATGGAGAAGGAAATCAACAATTTCAACAATTGGAAGTTTCGATTAGAATTTGTCATAGTCTTCAGGTTGAAAGAAACGTTACTTTATGCATCAATGCAAATATATGTCAACCACGGTCAGCAGAATTAGAAGGTAATTGCCCGCAAATATCTATTCCTCAACAATGCACATTATAGTTTAGTGCAACCTCTATCATGTATAAATAATAAAAAGAGATGTGTCACCAGACGCATCTCTTATCAAAAGAATGAATATCATTATCTAACAGCCACAATTGATTTTCTTTTATATAAGAATGAACCCAATACAAATGTACATACACCCCACAAGACGATAATCCCAATACCCATCCATAGATTGGCAGAAAGGACGCTTGTTTCATACACCATACTTTCCCTTAAACCTTCAACAAAATAAGTAAGAGGAAGAACATTAGATATCGGTTGAATCCATTCCGGCATCGTTTCTATCGGAAAAAATACACCGCTTAGAAACATCATGAGAAAATTCAAAATATTAGCTACACCCATATACGCTTCAGTCGTTTTACTAAAAGAGGAAACAAAATATCCAATTGCTGTAAATGAAAGAGTACCTAGTATAAATACAACTATAAGACTTGGAAAATTGATAAATAAGTTGGCACCGAAGATAAACACACCAATTAAAGATAATAACACGATTTGAACAATACTAAATAGCACACGCATAATCATATCACTTAAACCAAAGTAATTCATATTTGCTGGAGTCATCCGTAGCCTTTTAATTAAGCCTTTTCGGCCCATTTCTACTAAGCCGACCATCCCAAACATCCCGCCTTGAGCAATGGAAAGTGCAATCATTCCAGTTAAGAGAAAATCGGTATATTGTAATTCCGCATTACCTGACGAGATTGATTCAATTTGTAATTCATAAGTTGGTGTTACACCTGCTGCAGTTAGATTTGCTTGTTGAACAAATTGGTTCAGCATTCCGGAGAGCGCTTGTGCTGTAACCCCTTGTTCATCTTCTTTGTTGACAACCAACTGGAGGGAAGAAGCCTCAACAGATTCTGGTAAAACGATGGCAGCATCCACTTCCTGTTCTTTGACCAATTTTTCAGCATCAACTCTTGAAATAGGTTCTTCATTCTCGAATTCAAATATAGGAATTTGTTTAATTTGCTCAAGCAACATCGTAGAAGAAGGATTCGAACTTTCATTAACGATTGCCACATTAGCAGAGAATTCATTGTCATTTCGCCCGCTAAAAATGGACATAAAAATAACCATTAAGATAATAGGAAAAAAGATACCCCAAAACCATGACTGCTTCTCACGAAATGTTAATTTGAGCTGAACCATAAACATTTGCTTAAACTGATTCAAGTTAATCCCTCCATTCCTTCCCTGTAAAGGCAATAAATACATCCTCTAAGCTCATTTCACGAATGGACACTTGTTCTACCTGGTAACTTTTTTCCTTCGTAAATCCAAATAAATCAAATAACGTATTCTCCGGAGCTTTTGTCCACAATTTTAATGATGGACCTTCACGCTCTGTTCGAGTTACAGATTGGAAAGTTTTTGCAAATGAATTAGCTGCCTCTGCCGCTTCCGGACCATCAACGAATGAAAGACGAACTTCTCTTTCTTTCGTTAATTGTTCTATTAGTGCAGAGGGGGTATCCAATGTTACAACTTTCCCTTGGTCAACGATACAAACTCTGTCACTTAGTTTTTCTGCTTCTTCCATATAATGAGTGGTTAATATCGTTGTTTTCCCTAACTCTTTGAGCTGTAAGATGATATCCCAAATGTTGCGCCTTGCCTGTGGATCTAAACCGGTTGTTGGTTCATCAAGGAAGATGATATCAGGATCACTAATCATCGCAAGACCTATTGCAAGCCGCTGCCGTTGGCCACCAGATAACTTCTTTACATAATTTTTTCTGTGGTCTGTTAGATTGATTAGTTCGAGAATTTCATCAGTAGAACGAGCTTTGTCATAAAAGCTTGCAAAAAGATTAACGTTTTCTTCAGGGGTTAATAAATCAAACATGGCACTTGATTGAGGTTGTACTCCGATTTTCTTCTTTATCTCATGACTATTCTTATTCCAAGATAAGTCACCGAAGCTTATTTCTCCAGCATCTGGAGGTACTAATCCTTCAATCATTTCCAGGGTTGTTGTCTTTCCAGCTCCATTAGGGCCAATAATGGTGAATATTTCTCCTGCTTTCACTGAAAAATTAATATCCTGTACTGCATGTATCGATCCAAAAGACTTTTTTAAATTCTTCACCTCTAATACAGTCATGATTTTTCTCCTCCTTTTCGTTAAAATGGCAACCATATAATTTTACGTAAGAAACCTGATAATAGTTTCACTATTTTTAAAATTCTAAACTTAAATTCCGCGACAAATTTATTTTTAACACAGTAGATGCAAAATGGTATATTAATAAGTAGTATACATACGGTTTGTCATTGTACTTTTTTACACGGAGGAAGTCTTATGATTAAAGTAAAAACAGTGAAAATAGATGGTGAGGAGATTCACGTATTCAATAGCGCTATCTTTATTTTTGAAGCAAGTCGTGGATTGACTTTAGAATGTAATATGATTGTGACTGAAATAGTTGTAAAAAAATATCAACGTGAAGAAAACGTCATTGTAGAAATAGAATTGGATGATGGAAGATTGATAAATTTGATTATGAAAGTGAATACAATTCAAGGAGGGCTGCCACAATTACACTTATGCTGTGACCTTGATAACATCGGAGAATATGAGGACTTTGATCGTGTAAACGAACATGATACAAGATTTCCTAATATAGAAGAGGGAATTACTTTAGAAGATATTCGTAAAGTAGAAATGCCGATTGAATCAATCTCCATAAAAGTAAAGCTGCCTATTGATCAGGTCGAATGGTTAAAAAAGCAAAAAAAGAAAGAATTAGAAAAAATGCTTACTGAGTTTATTGAGATGAAAAGGTCCGACTTGCAAGGCTGAAAAGTGTTAAAGGAGCTATTTATTTAATACTTTAAACTGGCTGTAATGTCGACTGATCCTATCGTAATGATAATTTATACATTCTTTACAGAAAAAAATGTTTTCTATTTTGGTACATTTTATGACACATTTTCTTTCCTCCAACATATATTAGCTTCTGTGAGAAATTTTATAAGAAAGGAAAAGTGAATATGAGTAACTATCAAATTAAGGTATCAACAAAGGAAGAATATAAAGGTGGAAATTTTGGATATAAGGTTATAGAAGTTAATGTATCCAATTCGACCGATAATTTATATGCTGTTGTCACTCCTGTTAAAAAAATGTAAAAACACAGAAAAACAATCTTTTATTCATATACATAGAAAGATTGTTTTTTCTTTTTATTATCACCTAAACCAAATGCATAATAGACTGTATCAAAATCCCATAAGAGGGAATATTAAAAAATAAAAAGGAAATAACCATGATTTTACTTTTTTCTTCCATTATTTTGTTTAATTTCATCGCATTTAAATTTGCAAAAAACAGGTTAACATACAATCAAATACTTCATATTTGGTGTTTCACTACTTCCTTCCAGGTGCTTTTTGATTTATTTATGGAGTATAAATATGGAGCATACTGGTATTTTGATAAAGGTGTTGATTGGTTAGGGTTATTAGCACATATATTTTTAATTCCTCCGGTAAATATGATGTTTTTAAATTGGTACCCTTCCAAATCAACTTTAATTAAGCAATTATTGTATATCATCTTTTGGACATGCTTTGTAGTTATCTATGAAATCACTGCTATCTTACCCGAACCAATTGGATTCTTTTATTTAGGCTGGTGGGAGATATGGTATGACATTTTTGTTGCACCTATTCTCTTTGTGATCTTAATAGTATATTTTAAATTAATTTTAATTTTAGAGAAAATGCTTTTAGATAGTAGAAGCACATAAAAAACGTCATTTATTGACGTTTTTTTGTTACTCAAATATCTTTCAAATCCTTTTTAAAATTAAATCCTTTTTCTTGCAACGCTGAACGAAATTTCGGTAGGGAGGAGGGGCCAATTCCGTGCAATGATAAAATTTCTTTTTCAGTATATTGAGCAAGGTCTTCTACAGTCCTAATTTCTTTACTCTCAAGCGCTCGGCGTGCTGGTGCAGAAAGAATGGATAAAAATCCGGTTTCAGGCTTACGCTCTTTTTCGCAGATTGGGCATGTTGGACAATCGCTGCTTTTCTCATATACATGTCCATTTTTACACGTTCGCTTTGTTTTTTTAGAGTTAGTCATTAGAATGGCTCCTTTGATTCAACTGTTTTTTTATTATTTTATCAGATATAACAGTCTTTTTCAGCTGTTAATCAGTATAGACAGAAGATTAACTTAATTTGTAATTTGAAAATAATAATTTAGGTGGTTAATTACCAATAAAAAAGAATTTTCTTAATATATACCAACACTCTCCCTTTTCTTAAAGATAAATTAATATAATATTATTCAAATAAGAAGAAATATATTGATTATTTAGTCAATTAGAAGTACCCTTATAATATCATTCTTGAATTATGTTTAGTGAAGGGAGTTTTGAATGATGAATTTACGTAGCAATATGATTAAAAAGGGCTTTGACCGCGCCCCACATCGCAGTTTACTTCGTGCTGCAGGGGTAAAAGAAGAGGATTTTGATAAACCGTTTATTGCGGTTTGTAATTCATATATTGATATTGTACCTGGTCATGTACATTTACAAGAGTTTGGAAAAATCGTAAAAGATGCTATTCGTGAAGCTGGCGGGGTCCCGTTCGAGTTTAATACGATCGGTGTAGATGATGGAATTGCTATGGGACATATTGGAATGCGTTATTCACTGCCAAGCCGTGAAATCATTGCTGATTCTGTAGAAACTGTTGTATCTGCCCACTGGTTTGACGGAATGGTATGTATTCCAAACTGTGATAAAATTACTCCTGGTATGATGATGGCGGCATTACGTATCAACATTCCAACATTATTTGTTAGTGGCGGTCCAATGAAAGCCGGTGTAACAAGCGATGGTAAGAAAATCTCTCTATCTTCAGTTTTTGAAGGAGTAGGTGCCTTTCAATCTGGTAAACTTGATGAAAAGGGCCTAACAGAACTAGAGCAATTCGGTTGTCCAACTTGTGGATCCTGCTCAGGAATGTTCACAGCTAACTCAATGAACTGTTTAGCGGAAGCGCTTGGACTAGCAATGCCGGGTAACGGGACGATTTTAGCTGTTGATCCAAAACGTAAAGAGTTTGTTAAAGAATCTGCTAAACAATTAATGAATTTAATTAAAGATGATATTAAACCGAGAGATATCGTGACAGAAAAAGCAATTGATAATGCATTTGCACTTGATATGGCACTGGGTGGTTCTACAAATACAGTATTACACACGTTAGCTTTAGCCCATGAGGCTGAAATTGAATATCCAATTCAACGTATTAATGAAGTAGCAGCGCGTGTTCCTCATTTATCTAAGCTTGCGCCTGCTTCTGATCATCATATTGAAGATTTACATGCTGCAGGCGGCGTATCAGCTGCCCTATATGAGCTATCGAAAAAAGAAGGAGCGCTTCATCTTGACACACTAACAGTAACCGGTAAAACATTAGGCGAAAATATTGCCGGCTGTGAGGTAAAGGATCATGAAGTCATCCGACCAATTGACAATCCTCATACAGAAAAAGGCGGACTTGCTGTATTATTCGGTAACCTTGCTCCTGATGGTGCGATCATTAAGACAGGTGGCGTACAAAACGGAATTACTAGTCATGAAGGTCCTGCGATCGTATTCGAATCACAAGAAGAAGCAATCAACGGAATTGCCAATGGAAAAGTAAAAGAAGGACATGTCGTAATTATCCGTTATGAAGGACCAAAAGGCGGTCCGGGAATGCCGGAAATGTTATCTCCAACTTCAATGATCGTAGGTATGGGATTAGGACCAAAAGTAGCACTTGTTACTGATGGCCGTTTCTCAGGTGCATCTCGTGGTCTTTCAATCGGGCATGCTTCACCTGAAGCTGCTGAAGGCGGCCCACTTGCATTCGTTGAAAATGGTGATCATATCGTAATTGACATTGAAAACCGTACAATGGATGTTCAAGTTGATGAAGAGATATGGGCAGAACGTAAAGCAAACTGGAAAGACTTTGAACCTAAAGTGAAAAAAGGGTACTTAGCCCGTTATTCTAAGTTAGTTACTTCTGCAAGTACTGGCGGAATTATGAAAATTTAAAGATAAATACAGAAAAACCATATAAACAGATTGGGGTTGGAAGCTGAAACTTCCAACCCCTTACTTTTGTATACGTTCATAAAAACCTAATGCTAATAAATTCAATATATAATTAGAAACATTTGTTAGACACGGGCAAATGAGATGCATTTTTACAGAGAGCAAATCAGTCAGACTTGCATTTTATGAAAGAACTTATTGAAGCAGGCAATGTAAAACCTGTAATTGATCGTTGCTATAAGCTCGGTGAAATAACTCAAGCATTTAACTATTTTGCTGAAGGGCATGCTCGTGGAAAGATCTTATTGACAATTAAGAAAAGGAAACACTAAAAGTGGAACCAATTTAACTTGAAATGGTTCCACTTTTTTTCGTAGAAGATAAGAACAAATTATTTTAAACAATTATGTATTTACTAAAAACTTAGAAAGAATGATACTATATGTGAACAGGATATCATATAGACCCCTGATAAATTAACCTGATTTTTTATCTTACTGAATTAATTAATTTTTAAACACATGTTGTCCAATAACTACAGCCGTTTCTCTAGAATCTAGCCAGCGATTTGTAGCAATATCAGGGTTATAAAAAAATAATGAGTCTTTAGCAATTTTCCTCATATCAGATAAAGCTGCGAAGACAGCTCTTCTAGATTCCTTGTCAGCCGGTTTGTTAATTTCACCATTTGAGACAGGTTGGAATTGCCCACTTTGATAGATAACATCTCTAATTGTATCCGGGAATTTCGGACTATCTACACGATTTAATACTACACTGGCAACTGCAACTTTACCTTCAAAAGGTTCAGATTGAGCCTCAGCTCGTACAATTCTTGCTAATAAATCTATGTCAGCTTCTGAAATATTTACTTTACTGGAGATAGTTTCCCCACGACTCGCTACAGCTGGTCGATCTTTTTTATCTTTATCTATAGAAATCTCTTGTCCCACATAAATGAGATCGAGGTTTTTCACCTGTGGATTTGCTGAAGCTAATTCGGAAAGTGACATACCATTTTCTCTTGCTATTTTTGACATTGTATCTCCTTTTTGCACAGTATAAGCGAAAATAGGTTCAGCCGATAAAAGAGTGAAAAGTAATGTTAGTAAAAAAATTAGTTTTTTCAAAATTTGTCCTCCTAGACGATTTCTTTTTTGAACTCTTGTCTCATTCCATACCTATGTGATAAAAAATCCGAATAGTGTTACAATTTGTTTACATAGACATTACAAGAAGCTCGAAATATCTTAATATAGGAAGAAATAGGAAATTTCATGTAGTCTTTTTGGATAAGACTCTCTATGAAACATATACTTTTGTAATTTCATATCTAAAAAGGGGGATGAGACAGTGGATTTAAAAAATCTGGAATTAGCTAAAAATTTACGTCATGAACTTCATCAACATCCTGAACTCTCTAATCATGAGGTATGGACAAAAAGTCATATAATCCAATTCTTAAAAACATATACTTCGCTAGAAATTGTCGACAAAGGTCAATGGTTTTATGCGGTGTATAGAGCTGGTGAAAAGAGAAGAAATATCGCATTTCGAGCAGATTTTGATGCTCTGCCGATTGATGAAACGATAGATATTGCACATGCTTCTAAATATCCCGGTATCTCACATAAATGTGGACATGATGGTCATGCTGCATGCCTAGTTGGCTTCGCTCTAGAGGTTGACCAAAAGGGAGCAGATAAAAATATCTTTTTTCTCTTTCAGCATGCAGAAGAAACTGGAGAAGGTGCAATTCAATGTGTCCCATTTTTAAAAGAGAATAACATAGAAGAAATATATGCCTTTCACAATATGAGTGGAATGACATTAAATTCGGTTTATGTAATTGACGGAACGGCACATTGCGCATCAAAGGGAATGACCATTCTCATGGAAGGCACACCTGCACATGCAAGCCAGCCTGAAGATGGAGTCAATCCTGCTTATGCTATAGCAAGAATGATTGAATCAATTCAAGATCTTACTTCCTCAAATAGGTATCAAGGAATGGTATTATGTACAGTGGTGCATGTTAATATCGGAGAAAAAGCCTTTGGTATTGCAGCAAGTAAAGGGAGCTTAATGCTTACATTACGTGCTTATTATGAAGAAGAACTTATACAACTAGAAAAAAACATTGAAAAGTTAACACTTTCTCTAGCCAAACAATTTGGACTAAAACCAAGTTTCTCATACACTGATATGTTTCCTGAAACGGTAAATCATAAAGAAAGCTCAGATAAAATCAGATCTATATGTGAAAAGAAAGAAATTCACCTCGTTGAAATGAAGGAAGGATTTCGTGCATCAGAAGATTTTGGTCATTATTTAAAGGTAACAAAAGGGGCTATTTGCTATATTGGCAATGGGGAAGACTATCCTCATATACATACTGTTCAATATGATTTTCATGATGGAATTATCGAGACAGCAGTAGAGCTATTTAAAGGTCTAGCGCAAATATAAAAACTATATATACATTCTAAAAATGATAAAAGTCTTTCCAGACTGTACCTATAAATTGTATGGGGAATTAACCAAGGCCATTATGTAACATTGCAAAATTATAACTACATAAACCACAACATTTCTTCTCATATAATATGATAAAATATCTACAACAATGTTATTAGACAAATCAAGGGGTGAGCATTTTGGCAAACATAAAATATGAAATTCAGCAAAGTTTTGGAGTCATTTCTGAAGGTGCAAAAGGTTGGAAAAAAGAATTAAATTTAATAAGTTGGAACAACAGAGACTCCAAATATGATCTAAGAGATTGGGATGAACTACATGAGAAAATGGGGAAAGGGCTAACACTGTCAAAGGATGAATTAATTAAATTGAGAGATCTACTAAATTCGATGGAATTATGAAAAGGAACCGTTCAAAAGGTTCCTTTTTTGATACAAATTTTCGTTATTAATGATTTCTGTTCTATAGACTTATGATATATACGCTGATAAAATTGATAGGTATATTTTTTCATAATAATTATTTGACGTTGGAGGCTTAAATGCAAACATGATCAAGACATTAAAAGCAAAATTATTTCTTTCTCTTCTATTAGTATCAATCGTCCCATTACTAATAGTTAGTATTGTACTTTATATAAATACAAATCAGGGATATGATACGATACTAAAAAATGAACAAGCTGATAATGTGGAATCGATTTCTAATCAACTGAACACTTCTTCAACAGAACTTCTTGAGTTAACAAAATACTATGCTAATCAGCCAGACGTAATTGAGGTTTTTAAACAAGGTGACCGAGAAAAGATGGCTGTGTTAATTAAATCTACATTTGAGCGGCTGCAACGAGAACATCAGTTAGATGTCTTCGAGGTTGGAGATGCAAATGGCTATGTGTTTTTTAGAGGTCATAACCCGGAAAAGTATGGAGATGACAAAAGTGATAAACCTGTCATACAAGCATCATTGGGAGGAAAGGAATTAGCTGGTTTTGAATTTGGAACAAGTGGTTTAGGAGTGAGAGCATTTGTTCCTATTATGGATAACAGTGAAGTAATAGGTACATTGCAAACAGGAGTAGATGAAAAAGTAATCGAAGATATCACACAATCCATGAAGGGTATTAGATTATCCATTTCAAATATTGAAGGTGAAATTTTAGTAGCATCTCATGAAAAATATGTAGGTGGGAAGATAGATAATTCATTCATCCTTAATAAAGTTTTGAATGGCGAGGAAGTTTCAAGTGAAGATAAAGAAAATTCAGAATACTATATGCCGCTTTTTGACCCTACAAAAACGGATGTTATCGGTGTTATCCAAATCGTTCAAGACATCAGTATGATCCATCAGATGAATAATCAAGCGTTATTATTCCTTGCTATTACTGCTATAACCACTCTTATTATTGTGATATTCATCGCAATGTTATTAAGTAGAAGCTTTTCAGAACCAATCAAAGATATAACGAACTTTATGGGTGAACTTGCTAAAGGTAACCTGAAAAGTACATTGAAAAATAATAAGAGAACCGATGAAATTGGACAACTGTCCCACTCAGTTGTTGTGACACAGTCTAGTATGAGGGAGATGTTACAAAAGATTTCAACCCTATCATCAACGGTTTTACAGCAATCTACTGCAATGAAAGAGGCTTGTATAGAAATAAATGAGGGTAGTGATCAAATTGCTACAACTATGCAGGAAATTGCAATGGGATCCGAAGAACAAGCAAGTAGTTCCTCAAACTTATCACAACAAATGGATATTTTTGCGGATGGTATTAAGCAAGCAAATGAAGATGGTGCCATGGTACAAACATCATCATCTGATGTCCTAAACATCACAAAACAGGGCGAGAGCCTAATGAATGAGTCTATTCAGCAAATGGACGCATTATTTCAGATTATGAACCAAGCTGTTCAAAAAGTCGATAGACTTGAACAGCAATCTATAGAAATATCGAAAATTGTCACTGTTATTCAAGCAATCTCAAATCAAACAAATCTATTAGCATTAAATGCTGCAATTGAAGCAGCAAGGGCAGGAGAAGGCGGAAGAGGGTTTGCTGTTGTTGCAAATGAAGTTCGAAAACTGGCCGAACAAGTATCAAACTCAATTTTAGATATAACGACGATCGTCTCGAATATTCAATCTGAATCCACCAGTGTGATTGAAGCACTGACCAATGGCTATAAACAAGTTGAGATTGGATCAAATCAACTACAGCAAACAGGAAAAGCTTTTTATGAAATAAATGAATCTGTGTTAAGTATGGCTAATAAAGTGAAACATATAACGACACAGCTTTCAGATATTACATATCATAGTCAACATATAAATCAATCCATTGACAATATTGCTTCGGTATCGCAAGAATCAGCTGCAAGCATTGAAGAAACTAGTGCAACTGTTCAACAAACAAACAGTTCTATAGATCTTCTCTCTAGAAATGCAAATTCTCTTGAACAGCTTTCAGAAGAATTACAAAACATGGTCAAAACCTTTCATATATGATTGGATGAAGGCACACCATTGCGGTGAGTGCCTTTTCTTATTTGAGATATCGAAAAAGTGCTTGTACTTAGGTTATGAAGTCATGTACATACTGAAAAACCCACCAAAATTTTAATAGATGGGCTATATTTAAGCGGCTAACAATCCAAGTCTTTATCAATTACTAAATTTTCCTCTCGGGTATGCTTAATGTATGCTCTTAATTTGGCTAACTAGTCTTTTAGAACACATCACATAATATGGTGAAGAGGCTTATGAATTATTTGTGGTTGTCTTCTCTCCACATGTTCCTGAAAATGGAACACACATTTCCGTATCGGGACAAAATCCAGGGTTTTCACTGCATAACGCCTGGGTAAACACAGGATTTTGTTTACTAAGGAATTTAAAATAGCAAACAATCTCATGATTTCGAACGGGTAAGCTATTCAACTGGAAAGAAAGTGGAACTTTCATTTCTACATGTCGATAGAATAATCCGTTCTTTATAAATGGTGGTGAATAGACGTTATCCGGCAAAGTAGGAATTATATCATGGATGTTAACTATACGAAAACTATTCCTTACGGTTTTGTTGAACTTGGAGGCAAAGTAAGGGTCTCCAACACGTGGACTGCCATACGTATAAACGAAGGGATGTTTAAATTGGGTGTTCACGGCAAAATCAAAAGCAGCTAAAACTGCCAAAGCTCCTCCTAAACTATGGCCAGCAATATATAGTTTTTTAGTTGAAGATAGCACGGACAACTCTCTAAATAATTGGTTCCTTGTTGATAGATAAATACATGTAAATCCGCGATGGGTTTTTCCTGCATTTTTGACATAAGGATATGGTACTTGATATAAATCTTGGTCCGATTCATTGTCTTCAAAAGTTCGTGTTCCTCTAAAAACAACTATAATTCTATCTTGTGATTCTGCAATAAAACCAAATATTTCCTCTTTCGGTTCCTCAACACCTGCTAAACCGCGAATAATATATCGAAGGTTAAATCCTTCTGGTAAGATTATCTTTTCCCCTTCAAAAAGTTCATATGACTGAGCGATCATGGCTGAAAGCAATATGGCATCATCAATGCTATATATTCTTTGTTTACTTGCGATTTTCATCTATGCAGCAACTCCTTTCTTCATATTCAATACATGAGACGCTAGCATGTTCCACGAAAAGGAACACACAGTTCTGTATCGGGACAAAATCCAGGGTTTTCGCTGCATAATGCATTGGCGAAAGCAGGATTTAGTTTTCTAAGGGCTCTAAAATAACAGGCAATCGCATCATTACGCGGTGTATTATTTAACTGAAAAGAGATTGGATACTTTGTTTTTACATGCTGATAATACAATCCTTTCTCCGTAAAAGGAGGTGGATACTTTTTTGCTGGGAAAGTTGGAAAAGAGTCATGAATATTGACAATTCGTATACTATTTTTTACTACTTGGTTGAATCGGGAAGCAAAGACACGGTCTCCGATACGTGGACTTCCATACGTATACACGAAAGGATTCTTAAACCCGGTGTTCACTGCAATATCTAGAGCAGCTAACGTTGCCAAAGCACCTCCGTAGTTGTGTCCGGTAACATACAGCTTTTTTGATGTAGAAAGTTTGTTTAATTGTCTGATAATATTGTTTCTTGTTGATTGATAAAGACATGTAAATCCACGGGAGGTTTTTCCTCCATTTATAACATAGGGATAGGGAACTTGAAATATGTCATAGGACGCTAAAAGATCCTTAGGATATGCAGCATATCCTCGAAACGCTATAATGATTTGATCTTGAGACTCAGCTATAAAACCGATTACTTCTTCCGTAGGATTCTCAACGTCAGCAAAAGCGCGAATTGTATATTGAAGTTTATAGCCTTTTGGTAAGATTAAATTTTCTTTTTCAAAAAGTTTATATGTCTGAGAGCACATTGCTGCAAGTAATATTGCAGCATTCCTTTTAAAAATATAATTTTTGTATGAAAGAACCATATATACAATCCCTTTCCTAATGTAGACAGTTATTAATTCTACGGTAACATATGTATTAATATCATGAATTGCTAATGATTTATTAGAGTGGGGATACGTAAAGAACCGGGAAAGTTACCTAATTAACCACATACTCAAAATTCTCATAGTTTGAGAAATCCGAGTTTTGTTGACACTTTAAGAAAGAAGTAAATAGGAAGTGCTTCGTATATCGTTAATTCTCGTCTATAGAACAAAAACGAACCGGTTTTCCTTTAATGAGGTAAAAATCCTGTTCGAAATTTGCTTATGGAGATTTCTGATGATAGAAGAATAAAACATTTTAAATATTCCGAAAAAATAAAATTTTATATACATCAATGCAATATTTGGAATATAATGATAGAAAAAGTTACTTGGATCATATAAGGGAGAGGAATAAATTGGGGTTTTTACATACATTATCAAAGCTGGTAATGGAAGAACGAAAGATTACTCCTCAACTAAGAGAAAAGCAGGACAAAAGAGTTGAACTAGAAAACAGTTGTATGGAGTTTGTTGATGACTTTTCAAGAAAGAAAGTCATTGAGATAGATGCTTTACATAGCAAAGGAAGCCATCTTGTTAGAAAAATGACCATTCATGTAAAACATTATAATCTTGGAAAAAGTTCAAAAAGTGAATTAAAAAAAGCTTTTATAGAAGCAGAACATTCCCTTAAGGAAAAATTACTTGGTGAGCAAGGAGCGTCTATGGTTTTAAGTTATAAAGAAAGAAAAACAATCAGCAAAATCTATCATGATAAACTGGATTTATTAAAGAAAGAAACAGGAACATTTTAAATAAACCCTATGTAGAAAAAGAATCCGTCTAAAAACAGATTCTTTTTTTTGTGCAAAACAAGATTTTATTTTCCCTATTCAAAATCATGAAACGAGGAAGTGTAAAGAGTAAGAAGAGTCTAAACTTTTCAACTTATATTTTTTCAAGGTTTTTTAGTTGATATGTTAAACTTGCTGTGGCATTGTAGGATAATCCCTCTGCTAATTAACCAAACTAATATGTGTCATACTCTTTACTCTAAAAAACCAAATACTACTGGGAGGTACATCACATGAAAAAGTTATATTTGAGTCTTTTGGCTGCAACTTTACTTTTCCTATTAGCTGCTTGTGGAGGAAATCAGGATAATGCAAACGGAAAAACAGATTCACAAGATGCCGCTGAGAAAGAAGTTCTTAAAGTTGGTACTGAAGGAACATATGCACCATTTACATTTCATAATGAAGAAGGAGAACTAACTGGATATGACGTTGAAGTAATCAAAGAAGTTGCCAAGCGCATGGGTGTTGAAGTGAAATTTATGGAGACACAATGGGATTCAATGTTTGCTGGTTTAAACTCAAACCGTTTTGATTTAATCGCGAATCAGGTGGGAATTAATGAGGAACGCTTAGCCAATTATGACTTTTCGAATCCTTATACATATTCTTCATCTGTCATTGTTACAAAAGCAGATAACAATGATATTAACACGTTTGAGGAATTAAAAGGGAAGAAATCAGCACAATCGTTAACAAGTAATTATGGTGCAATTGCTGAAGAAAATGGAGCAGAGATTGTTGGAGTAGAAGGCCTTGCACAATCAATTGAATTAATTAAACAGGGTCGTGCTGAGGTAACAGTAAATGATAAATTAGCTGTTTTAGATTACATGAAATCACAAAACGATAAAAATATAAAAATTGTAGTAGAGTCTGATGATGTATCCGAAATGGCATTCACATTTAATAAAGGAAATGAAGGGCTGATAGAAAAGGTTAATAAACAATTAGAAGCAATGAAAGAAGATGGCACATTAACAAAAATTTCCGAAGAATGGTTTGGCGAAGATGTATCTGCAAAGTAATACAATAACAGCTGATATGGGAGGTTGGGAGTTATTTTTCAACTCTCTTCTCCCTATGATTACAGGAGCCATTCAATACACGATCCCACTTACATTAATATCATTTACCGGTGGTATGATTTTAGCGCTTATTACTGCGATGATGAGGATATCAAAATCACGTATTTTACAGGTACCTGCAGCTGTGTATGTTTCTGCAATCCGTGGAACACCTTTGCTTGTGCAATTATTCATCATTTTTTACGGCTTACCTAACTTGGGCGTTAATCTTGATCCGTTTATTAGTGCCATAATAGCTTTTGTCTTAAATGTAGGTGCCTATGGATCAGAAATCTTACGGGCTTCTATTCTCTCTATTCAAAAAGGACAGTGGGAGGCTGCTTATACGATAGGAATGACGAGATGGCAGGCACTTTATCGTATCATTCTTCCGCAAGCAGCAAGAGTTTCTGTACCGCCACTATCTAATTCATTTATTAGTTTAGTAAAAGATACGTCACTTGCTTCACTTGTGTTAGTAGCTGAATTATTTCGAAAAGCACAGGAGATTGCAGCAAGGACATATGATTTTTTGCTTTTGTATGTTGAAGCAGCACTTATTTATTGGGTTATTTGCTTTCTTTTATCACTCGTTCAAATCGCAATAGAAAAACGTCTGGATCGTTATGTAGCTAAATAAGGGAGGTGTAAAGCTTGTATTTATCAATAAAAGGGTTGGCAAAATCATTTGGAGAAAATGAAGTACTAAAAGATGTGAATGTTGACATTCAAAAAGGTGAAGTATTATCGATTATCGGTCCTTCAGGATCAGGTAAAACGACCTTACTTCGTTGTTTTAATGGGCTGGAGGATCCTGATAAAGGGGTTTTTACCTTTCATGATGGGCAAACTTTAAATTTTGAAGAAAAAATTCACAAACGAGATATGGTACAATTCAGCAGAAGATCAGGGATGGTTTTTCAAGCTTATCACCTATTCCCTCATAAAACTGCATTGGAAAATGTAATGGAAGGCCCTATTATTGTTCAAAAACGAAAGAAAGCTGAAGTCAGACAGGAAGCTGAAATACTCCTTGAAAAAGTAGGGTTAAAAGATAAATTGAATTTTTATCCCCATCAGTTATCAGGTGGACAGCAGCAGAGAGTAGGTATTGCCAGGGCATTAGCATTAAAGCCGGAATTGATGTTATTTGATGAACCAACATCGGCTTTAGATCCTGAATTAATTGGAGAAGTTTTAACTGTAATGAAAGACTTAGTCAAGGAAAATTGGACAATGATTATCGTCACTCATGAAATTCAATTTGCTGGTGAAGTATCAGATAAAGTGTTATTTATGGATGGTGGATACATCATTGAACAAGGCACACCAGATGAGGTACTTAAGTCACCTAAAGAAGAGAGAACTAAAAGATTCTTACAAAGAATTTTACATCCTTCAATTGAGGTGTAGGCTGAATATTTGGATAAGGATTGCTTCCATCATCCTTATCTTCATTTCCGTGAATAATAACAGAAAGAGAATTTGACTATTAAAATACTTACTTGATAGTATTAAAAGAAAAACAATGTTTAACAAGGCCTCAGATAAGGTGGTTGCATATGAAAACAAATGAAACAAATCAATTAATCTCCGATTGGATGTCTTTAGCAAACATTCAAATTCGCGTGGAACAAGAACTAGAATCGATTCTTCAAGAAGCCCATCAATTAACATTAAAAGAATTTTATGTGCTTTTATTTCTTTCACAAGCACCTAATAAAAAATTAAAATTACAACAATTACAAAATATGGTTGGATTAAGCCAGAGTGCCATGTCACGTTTAGTCAGCAGATTTGAAGCTAAAGGCTGTGGAACATTAAGAAGACATGTTTGTGTTGAGGATCGTCGTGCAATCTTTACAGCTCTAACAGAATCTGGAGAAAAAAAACTGGAAGAAGCCATCAAAACAGTACATCAAACATTACAACATTCTTTTGCTGATAAAGAAATACAAGCTGAATTAAAAAGGCTGCTTACTCAATTTTAGAAGGAATAGATATAGCTTATTTTAGAATACAAATAAGGTAATAGGTTTTTTAAGTTAGAAATCATTTCGCTTGACGAAATATTTTCTCATGTGCTAATTTTGTATGCATGCACATACATTTTATTAGAATTTCATGAAGGAGTTTTTATGTTGAACCATTTATTCAGTCCATACGAGATAAAGGATCTCTCATTAAAAAATCGTGTAGTTATGCCACCAATGTGTCAATACTCAGTAGCAAACAAAGACGGGATCGCAACCGATTGGCATTATATGCACTATGTAAGTCGGGCGATTGGTGGAGCTGGATTTATTATTATTGAAATGACAGACGTTGAACCGGATGGCCGTATTACTGATTTTGATTTAGGATTATGGTCAGATGAACAAATCCCGGCATTAAAACGGATTGTAGATGCTTGCCACCAATATGGTGCAAAGGTTGGTATTCAAATTGCACATGCTGGCAGAAAAGCAGAAGATGCTTCTGAACCAGTAGCTCCATCTGCCATTGCGTTTGATGAAAATTCGAAAACTCCAAGAGAGCTATCAACAGATGAAGTAAAAGCCATGGTTGAAAAGTTTCGACTTGCAGTACGCCGAGCGGTTCAAGCAGGGGTTGACGTAATTGAACTTCATGGTGCACACGGATATTTAATACATCAATTTCACTCTAGGTATACAAATAAACGAACAGATGAGTATGGCCGGGATTTAACCAAGTTTGGAAGAGAGGTCATTGAAGCGGCAAAAGGGGAAATGCCAGAGGGTATGCCTCTCATCATGAGAATATCAGCAAGAGAATATGTAGATGGAGGTTATGGTTTAAACGAGAGCATTGAGTTTTCACGTGAATATCAACGCGCTGGTGTTGATATGTTCCATATCAGTGCAGGTGGAGAAGGTCCAATTGCTGCAGCAGGAAGACCCGGTACACATGTTGCATACCAAGTACCAATGGCCAGAGCGATTAAAGAGGCATTACAAGTACCAGTAATTGCTGTAGGTAGATTAGATGAACCTGCTTTAGCAAACTCAGTAATTGGGAACGAAGAAGCTGATCTTGTAGCAGTTGGGCGCGGCATGCTAAGAAATCCTTACTGGACTTTAGAAGCAGCAACTATTTTACGAAAAGAGATTGGTATACCTCAACAATATATAGCTGGCTTTCCGAGAAATTAGAAGGAAAAGTTAACCGGTTAAAGAATAGGTTAGATAGAGCAATAAAGCTGGATTTTTTTGAAATTCTAGTTTTATTGTTCAAATAAAATTTATAATTTTTCTTTAAAGAAGGGCGAGAACAATTTGAATAAATTATCCGGAACAAAACGAATACAGCTTGCTTTGCTTTTAGGATCACTTGGGCTATTAGGACCATTTACGATTGATATGTATCTGCCTTCATTTCCTACAATTGTAGAAGATTATCAAACAGAAGCATCTTTAGTACAAATTAGCTTAACAACCTGTCTATTAGGGCTTGGATTAGGTCAATTAATTATTGGTCCAATGAGTGATGTTCAAGGTCGACGTAAGCCATTACTTATTTTTTTAATTTTATATTTATTAGCATCATTAACTTGTTCGTTTGCACCAAATATTTATACCTTTATTGCATCACGTTTCGTTCAAGGCTTCGCTGCAGCAGGCGGACTTGTTATTTCCAGGGCTGTAGTTCGGGATGTATATAGTGGTAAAGAATTAACTAAGTTCTTTTCATTATTAATGTTGGTCGGGAATTTGGGTCCAATTGTAGCACCGATTGTAGGAGGCGGTGTTCTTGCTTTTACAAATTGGTCAGGGGTTTTCGTTGTTTTAGCAGCTGTTGGATTAATCTTATTTCTAATTGTTTCATTTAAAATGGAAGAAACGTTACCAAAAGGAAACCGGGTACCAAGCAATTTTAAACAAGTAGTCAGCAATTTTGGTTCGTTATTAAAGGATCGGCAATTTACAGGCTATGCTCTTACACAAGGCTTTATGATTGCCGGTATTTTTGCCTATGTATCTGGTATCCCATTCGTCTATCAAAATATCTATGGCGTATCTCCACAAGTATTTAGTTTATTATTCGGAATAAATGGAATTGCTTTAATCATTGGAACTCAATCTGTTGGTCGGTTAACAGATTATATTTCTGAGAAAACATTTTTGAAAATAGGGTTAATTCTGTCTAACACAGCTGGTGCTCTTTTACTTATTGCATTACTTTTTAAAGCGCCACTTATACTTGTCGCCATTCCAATCTTCTTTTTAGTAGCGTCGATCGGAATTATATCAACGACTTCCTTTGCTCTAGCGATTGAAACTCAAGGTCATATTGCGGGAAGTGCATCTGCATTATTAGGTTTATTGCCATTTGTTTTAGGCTCTTTAACAGCACCACTTGTAGGAATTGCAGGTGAATATAATGCGATTCCAATGGGTGTCGTGATCTTCTCAGCTAGCTTTTTAGCATTTTTATCATATTACGGCTTAGTTCGGAAATCTTCTGCAAGCATTCAAACTGCCAAATAATACGTATTCTTTTTCATTTAGATGGAATTCTAGTATAGTAATAATGAACATGGACTTTTTAATGAAGGAGAGAGTGTAAAATGAAGTTTGTTACATTAAACAATGGATTAAAAATGCCGCAGCTTGGCTTTGGAGTATGGCAAGTTGAGGATGATCAAGCAACTTCAGCTGTTACAAAAGCCATTGAGGTTGGTTACACTTCGATCGATACAGCAATGATCTATAAAAATGAAGTCGGTGTTGGAAAGGCAATTAAGGAAGCATCTGTCCCACGTGAAGAGCTATTTATTACAACAAAGGTATGGAATACTGATCAAGGATATGAAAATACAATAAAAGCATTTGAAGCAAGCTTGGAAAGATTAGATCTTGATTACGTTGATCTATACCTTATTCATTGGCCAACACCAGAGTTTGATCAATATGTTGATACATACAAAGCACTTGAAAAGCTATATAAAGATGGAAAAGTTAAAGCAATTGGTGTATGTAATTTTGAAATTGAGCATTTAGAGCGATTATTAAACGAATGTGAAGTAGTCCCGGTTCTAAACCAAGTTGAGTGTCATCCATACCTCGCACAAATTGAATTAAAAGAATTCTGTGCTAAACATAATATTTTTGTAGAAGCATGGAGCCCACTTGATCAAGGTGGAGAGGCGTTACAAGATGAAGTTATTCAAAAAATTGCAAACTCACATAACAAATCAACAGCTCAAGTCATTTTGCGCTGGCATTTACAAAACAATACAATTGTAATACCAAAATCAGTAACTCCATCTAGAATTGAAGAAAACTTCAATGTTTTCGACTTTGACCTAACGTCTGATGAAATGAATGCAATCAATGAACTTAACCGCAACCGACGTAAAGGTCCACATCCAAATGAGATGAATGTAAGATAATGAAAAACGAAAAGACTGCTTCCAATATTGGAGCAGTCTTTCTTGCATTCTTACTTTTTAGAAAGTTTCCATGCCGGGATTAGAGAATGAAAATAGAAAAAATAGCTCATAACCATATGTATCACAGTGTAAATCGCAAGTGTAGTCAGGTAGGTAAGAAACCATTGACCAACTGAATCACCTAAAAAGAAAAATAACATAATCATACCAATTGGAAAGGGAACTAAAACGATTAACCAAATTGGTGCACCAACTGCCTATGTTATAGCACCTAGTGATACCACAGAGAATCCTATTAATATTGCTTGCCAAAAGGCAATTCCATCACTTATGAGTATACTTCCTAAGTCATATGAGATGGCTGTAAGAAGAATAGCCAGCATAAAATCAACTACATATTTCATCATTTTTCAACTCCTTAGGTAGTCTCTTACTATATTACCATTATCATCCATATTTCGTAAATATTATATATTAATAGGTTTAGAACAATGAAAGAAGAGGAGGATTCGTTAACTATATTGTTTACCTATTGATCGTCGATAATATTATTATGTAAACAGGTTAAATAAAGATGATTATAACCATTCCTCTTCATGATCTTCACGTGGGTAAAATTGATAGTCGGATAATTCAATTAAATGCTGCTCGGTCAATTTTATACCCTCATTTTCAAGGAGTTGCTTTTGCAGTAGAAAGGCGGTTTCTTCTTTAAAGCCAATCTCACCTTTGGCATTCACAACCCGATGCCATGGGAGTTGGTATTTTACACTCATAGAATGAAGGATGCGCACAACTTGTCTGGCACCTCTAGGACTGCCAGCCAACCGGGCAATCTGGCCGTATGTCATAACATGACCTTCTGGAATATGCAGAATAAGATGTATAACTCTTTCTGTAAAAGGGCGAATAATAACCACCTCTTGGGTTTTAGAGTTTCGATAGGGTTAAAAAGGAATTGTATCCAATAAAAATGATTATAACTATATATGTATTATTTATATATTATAACACATAGTACCATAGTAAAATTTGAAACAGAAATGACTACTAATCATAACTAATTTTTTCATAATTCCTAATACTTTTACAAAATCTGTTGACAGTTGTAAGTCCTTGTGGCAAATTTAAAAGATATATTTACATAATTCAGGAGGAAATGATGACTATGGAAAATCGCACGAATATAATCGATTGTACCATTCGTGATGGCGGGTTAGTAAATAATTGGGATTTCAGCGTAGAATTTGTTCAAGACTTGTATCACGGCCTAAATGAGGCTGGTGTTGAGTATATGGAAATTGGCTATAAAAATTCACCAAAGCTTTTAAAGGCTAGCGAACCAAATCCATGGAGATTTCTTGATGATCAGTTTCTTAAAGAAGTGATTCCTGAGAAAAAAAACACAAAACTATCTGCTCTTGTTGATATTGGCCGTGTTGATCCAGAAGATGTTTTACCACGCGAACAGAGTGTATTAGATATGATACGAGTGGCCTGTTATATCCGTGAGGTAGACAAGGGTCTTGAGCTCGTACAAATGTTCCACGAACTTGGTTATGAAACAGCTCTTAACATCATGGCACTTTCCAGCGTTCCAGAGAACCAATTAATTGAGGCTTTTGACATGGTTAAGGAAAGCCCTGTAGATGTTGTGTATATTGTTGATTCGTTTGGAAGTTTAGATCCATCTGACATTGAACACCAAGTAAAGAAATTTAAAGGTATGCTACCTAACAAAAAATTCGGTATTCATACACACAATAATATGCAGCTCGCTTTTGCCAATACATTAACAGCTATGCGTAATGGAGTTAGTTTCCTTGATTCATCTGTATATGGAATGGGTAGAGCAGCAGGGAATTGCCATACAGAGCTTCTTGTTACACATATCCAAAAAGCAAGCTATGAGCTTAAACCAGTTCTGGATATCATTGAAAACCATATGTTGGACATGAGACAAAAGTGGGAGTGGGGGTATATCATTCCTTATATGATCTCTGGAACATTGAATGAACATCCACGTGTGGCGATGGCTTACCGTGATAGTGAGGATCGGGATAAGTTTGTTGAGTTTTATGATAAAGTCACTTCTCCTGAAGCATCAGTTGCTCCTGCGACAAAATAACTAACGTAATAAAAACTCAGCCCCAATAAGGCTGAGTTTTTTATCATTTAATCCATAATTACATCATAAGCTGGCTTGACTTGATACTCAGTATCAAATACAAATGGCGCGTCTACGCCAACACCATCATTATATTGCTCCGCACGATCGTTTAACCATGTATGGTTATCAGCAATTCCCCAGAAGGTAACATTGCTAATGTTGCTACCTAATCTTTCATATAGTTCAAATAATGCATTATAACGTACTGCCTGTCTTTCAAACTCAGATTCAGGTATGTCTTCATAAGTTGGATAAGCAGGTCTTGGCGGCCATCCATATAAACTCACATCTAACTCGGTAATTTGGTTATCTAAGCCTAAGCTTGAAAATAGACGAATGGAATCCTCAATTTCCTGAATTGAAGGCCATCCAATTTGAATATGTGCCTGATGTCCAACCCCATCAATCGGAACACCTTGTTCCAATAAATCCTTCACTAAATTGTACAAAAGATCTCTTTTGGGTTGTACTTCTGTATTATAATCATTAATGTATAATTTAGCATCTTTCCCACCGTATTTTCTAGCTGTTTCAAACGCAACTTTAATATAATCTGTCCCCGTTATTTGATACCAAGGAGATTCACGTAGGCCTTTATCATTTGATGCGTATTCATCAATTACTTCATTCACAACATCCCATGCATCGACATCGTTTTTATAACGCTTTACAATTGTCTTTACATGTTTTTCCACACGTTTAAGAAGGAGCTTTTTATTTTTCTCCCTTTGCTTTGGATCTGTTTCTTCAATCATTGAATTTCCATCTTTGTCTAAAAAGAACCATTCAGGAACTTGACTATGCCAAATTAATGTATGAAAGCGTAGGTCCATATTATTTTCTTTTGCAAATTTCACAATTTTATCAGCTTCTTTAAAATTAAATTTTCCTTCTTCAGGCTGAATATTAATTGGCTTCATTACGTTCTCTGCAACAATACTGGTATAATGACGTTTTAAAACTTCTCCATTCATTCCTTCTAGTTGATAAGGTTCAACTGCTGCTCCAATTGCAAAAGAATTTTCATATCTTTCACTAATTGAAGGGACCTCAAGAGCACTTCTTGCTTCATATGCTGACGCAGCATTTCCTCCTACTGGTAAAAGTAAAGCTAAAGCTATTCCAGAAATAAGTGGTTTTCTTAAAACTTTTAACATTGTATCGTCTCCTTTTTAAAGAACATAAAGTAAGGGCTTACAAAATAGTTTTCCAACATAACCTCCTTAATAATAGTAAAGAAGAGGAAGTAAGTAAGGGATTACAAATGCATGTTCATTTAATTCCTCTTATGCTCGAAATGATTATACCAACAAACAAATAGTTTGTATACCGAATAAACTAAGTAATTGGAGATGTGGGTAAAAATGAATCTTTATTCATAATTACCACATTAATATATGGTATAAAATGTAAAATGGTAGTTCATTCGACATCTTATCGAAAGCGAGTTTTTCTTGTACTTACACGAAAAGATGCCGAGAAATCCGTGGGAGGAAACGAAGATGACAAGTAAACAGATGTCATAAAAGAAAAAAGATGAGATGAAGCATTGCTTAATGCTCATCAATATTCATTGTCAGATACATATCTGTTGCTCCCAGGAAGTTTCTTTATCTTATTCCAGGCTTCAATTGCATCTTTTCGACTTTTCCCTTGATTCTTAGGATCAGCAAAGAAGTCTCGAGTGAATTGATTATATTCAAATTGCGGGGCAATTTTTTTCGTATAAGTTGGGGCTTTCTTTCTTTGTTCTTCCTCATACCAAGCATCAACAACATCTCGGTATGTTTTTCCAATGTTATTTTTAAAGTAGTTCTGGATATACGTAGAGAAATGAAATTTTGGGATAACTGTCTTAAAAAATGCTCTTACACTCTGACTGCAATGATGGTTTTCTGTAATAACAGTATCAAGGCTTGATTCCTCGATTAACTTAATATTTCTTTTTACATTTGGTTTTCTAATAGGAGATTTTATCTCTCCCGTTTTTAAAAATACCTCAATTCTATCTGAGATTTCCTGTTTTGAACCAGTAACGCTTATCCCGTTTTCTCTGCAAAATGTTTGTAATTCCGTTTTCAACCAATAGTAATTTTTAAAACTTTGAATGTTGGTTTGTTTCGTTAATTTAGGTCTCATCATTTATCCTCCTTTTCTCTTTATAACTCATTATAGAACAAATGTTCCTTTCGTACAAATAATAATAATAATAGGAGGTAATTTATTTTGTGAAAGGAATAATCCTCATTCTATACAGTTGTTATCACTACCAATGAAGTCATACAGCAAATGGCGATTCTCACGACGTTTTTCCACGTTGAGCATTGAATAGAGAGTTCGATAAAAATACCCTTCAAAACTTGTATGTATTTTTTTCATCCTTTTCATAAATACGGTTTGTTTAAAAGCATAAACAATAATATCCATAACATCTTCTATACACCTTTTAAAGTTGAGTTTGTTATATGCAATTAACACACGTTTCCATAGACGGTAGATATCAAAAGCATGAAAAAAAGGTTTTGCCGCATGGATAAACTTTTCATGGACTATTTCAGGTACAAAGCTTGCATCTATTTCATGAGCGTTGATCGAACTATTATCAATCAGTTGTTCAACGGGTGTTATATGATTTGTTTCTGTTACGTTAGTTCGTTTATTAGGTTTATTCTCACAGAGTGAGCTTTGCTTATTCTCTGTTTTATTAGGAGTGACATCATGGGTGACATCTTGGGGTGGCATATGATTAGTTAGTAATTCGTCAATTGATTGATAAGGCTGTATGATTAGTAAATTTACCCCTTGCTTTCCATTCATTCTGGCAGTTGGAACTTTCTTTAGAAAGCCTAGGCTTTCTAAAGTTTTAACTACTCGAATAACAGTTCTTCGGTTCAATTCTACCCCAGCTGCTATCGTATCGTATTTAGCAAATGATACACCAAATACTTTAACAGAATGTCTCCAGATAAAAGTTAATACCTTTAAGGTTCCTTCAGATAATGATGATTTGTATGTATACAAAAAGCCACGTACAGAATGATCCATTTCTTCAATTGTTGAAAAAGATTGATAAGACTTCATTGTGTCATAGTTTAGCTTTTGCATGATTAAAATTCCCCCTAGTGATAAAAGTTCGGTCACTCTTTATATAGGGAATTTTCGAGGGGGAGTAGCGTTAAAATTAAATTTTTTCATAGTAGATTATCTTTTTCCAATAATATACTAATGAGAAACACTTGCAAACCTGTTAGCCTTGTATATGACCTGTTTCGAACCAATAAATAAACAGGAGGTATACATGATGAAAAAAATTCTATGTTTATTCATAACTCTAAATATGATCTTTTTCTCTTTTACTATTTCTAAAACCAAGGCTGAAGAACATGATACGACAGAAACTGAAACTTCATTACATTTACTCTTAAATAAGCACGGAATTGAAACTGAAGAAAACAATTTGAATTCCATTGATTTACGATTTCAACAAAAAGAAGTTGCCAAGAAGGATGAGACAATTATAAAAGCTGACAACGAGGTGTCTGCTACGATTTCGAAAGATGAAAAAAAATTGCTTGCCCAACTGGTCCATGCAGAGGCGAAAGGTGAGCCTTATGTTGGTAAGGTGGCAGTTGCTGAAGTTGTACTAAATCGTGTGGATCATGATCAATTCCCGGATACTATTAAACAAGTCATTTATCAAGAAAATGCTTTTGAACCTGTCTCAAATAACTCCATTAACGAACCGGCTGATAAGGAAGCTTATAAGGCTGTTCAAGATGCATTGACAGAAAACGATGAGAATGATGAACTTCTTTATTTCTATAATCCGGACACAGCTACAAGTGATTGGATACAAACTCGTGAAGTGGTTAAAACAATCGGTAATCATGCATTTGCTATATAGAAAATTGCGTACAGTCTAATATGCTGTACGCATTATATTGTTCTTAATCTTCGAGGTCTGCACGAAGTATGTTCTGAATTCCAAGCACCATTTTTACCATTAAATACAACTTCACTACCTTCTCCATCTATGTTAAATTAGATATATACGATACGTAACACGTATTGTTTATACCATACAAATACATGTAATTTTATACATACCGTGCTAGATGGGGAGATGGCGGTGCCCTGTAACCTGCAATCCGCCTTAGCGGGGTTGAATTCCTCTTTAGCGGTATGGTTCATGTAAGGTTTGCCTTATGCAAGCGGTGATGACGATTGGGGTCCGCGCAACAGACATCTATGAAACTGGTCAGGCCTGGAAGGGAGCAGCCATAAGTAGATTCGTCTGTGTGCCGCAGGGTAGCCCTGACTGAGCTGGCTACTTAAGTAACACTTATGTGACCATATCAATAAGAGGTGCACGGTTTTACATATGAACATAGCAGATGACTCCTTTTATTCAAAAAGTAGTCATCTTTTTTTATTTATGATCATTGTCATTATTTGGTTTAAACATTTTTTTTGAAAAAGCATTTAACTTATTTAAAAACCGATTAAAGCCAAACCCTACAAAAAACGCAATACTGATTTGTGCTAAAGGAGTTTCATTGTAATCAATAAAATCAATTAAAAAGATTCCACTTTGTATCAATGTAACAGCTATAACAGCCGTACCTGTAGCAAATATCGGATAAAAGATATACATAATCCACTCTCTATAGTCTGTTAGCTCGCCCTTCATATAGTGAGAGCAAAACATGTAAAGATGGCGAAGGGATCCACCAATTGCTCCGGCAAAGAAATAATAAAGAAAAATCTCAATAGAAGAAATAAATGGAAACAGTTTTTCTAATATTCCAGTCCATAATGCTCCAACAGCTAAAAAGCTGCCAAAAAACAAAAGGGAAAGATAAAGTAAAATCACGGTTTTTAACCATCGTTTCATTCTATCACCCCTAGTTTAAGATTTGATATTATATGAAGAAGTCATCTGAAAAGTGTTTTAGTTCTTGCACCGTGCCAAATAGGCGAAAAAACAAAAGGTATTTTATAAAGTCAAAACACTTTACATAGGTTAGGGGGGTATGGTAGATTGTTTAAAAGAGGAGGTTTTGAATATGTTTGAAGAAGAAGAGGCCTTGAAAATTGAACAATGTAATATGAATCATTCTGAAAGACAAAGCCACCATTCTGATAAAGTAAAAAAATCCTTAATTAGCCGGTTAAATAGAGTTGAAGGTCAGGTTCGCGGTATTAAAGGGTTAATTGAAAAAGATACGTATTGTGATGATATCATTACCCAAATTTCCGCCGTTCAATCTGCCCTTAATAGCTTCTCAAAAGTTTTATTAGAAGCTCATTTAAAAAGCTGTGTAACAGAAAGAATACAAGATGGTGACTTAGAAGTTGTTGATGAATTGCTTGTTACCATTCAAAGATTAATGAAAAAATAAGGAGTGTTAAATAATGGAGAAAACAACGTTAACAGTTCAAGGTATGTCCTGTGGTCACTGTGTAAGTGCAATTGAAGGAAATGTAGGAAAACAAAATGGGGTAGAAAACGTGAAAGTTCATTTAACTGAAGGGAAAGTAGATATCGAATTTGATCCCGTTATTGTTTCATTAGATAAAATAAAGGAAATAATTGATGAACAAGGGTATGATGTAGTTTAACGTCCTTTCCGTAAACAAAACGTGCTTATTTTGTTAGCACGTTTTATTTTGAAAAACATTATACCACTACGGGGTATAGGGAGGCATAGAAAATGTCAGAACAAAGAAAAGAAGCAGTGTTACCTATTACTGGAATGACATGTGCTGCTTGTGCTGTTCGAATTGAAAAAGGACTGAATAAAATGGATGGGGTGGAAGAGGCAACTGTTAATTTTGCTTTAGAAAGAACATCCATTAAATATGATCCAAGTGTTACAAACATAGATAAGTTCACAAAGAAAATAAATGATTTAGGTTATGATATAGCTATGGAAAAGGTTGAACTAAATCTTAGTGGTATGACTTGTGCGGCCTGTGCAAATCGTATTGAAAAAGGTTTACACAAACTGGATGGTGTGACAAATGCATCAGTCAACTTAGCATTAGAAAGAGCAACTATTGAGTTTAATGCCTCACAAGTTACCACAACAGATTTAATTAAACAAGTAGAAAAATTAGGTTATCAAGCCAGCTTGAAAGATGAAGAGAAAAAAAATATCACCGATCAAAGAGCTAAGGAATTACAGACACAAAAAAGAAAGTTTCTTTTTTCCTTAATCTTATCCATGCCTTTACTTTGGTCAATGGTTAGCCACTTTAGTTTTACATCATTTATTTATTTGCCTGAGATGCTAATGAATCCATGGGTACAATTAGCCTTTGCTACTCCAGTACAATTTATTGTCGGGAAACAATTTTATATAGGAGCTTATAAGGCTCTCAGAAATAAAAGTGCCAATATGGATGTACTTGTTGCATTAGGAACATCTGCTGCATACTTCTACAGTTTATTTTTAACGATTGCATCAATAGGTTCTGATCACCATATGGTAGAGCTATATTATGAAACAAGTGCAGTCCTCATTACTTTAATTGTATTGGGAAAATTATTTGAAGTTCAAGCAAAAGGGCGTTCATCTGACGCAATAAAAAAACTGATGGGATTACAGGTCAAAACAGCAATTGTTATCCGTAGAGGGACGGAACAAGAAATTCCCCTTGAAGAAGTACAGGTTGGTGACATTTTAATTGTTAAACCCGGGGAAAAGATACCTGTTGATGGTGAAATTATCGAGGGTCGTTCTGCGCTTGATGAATCCATGCTTACAGGGGAAAGTGTACCAATTGATAAAATTGCAGGCGACAGTGTGATAGGAGCAACTTTAAATAAAAATGGTGTGTTAAAAATAAAAGCGACTAAAGTGGGTCGCGATACAGCTCTATCACAAATTATAAAAGTTGTAGAAGAAGCACAAGGTTCAAAATCACCCATCCAACGTATAGCTGATCAAATTTCCGGTATTTTTGTTCCAATCGTTGTTGGAATTGCCATCGTTACATTTATCATTTGGTTCGTTTGGATAACACCCGGTGATGTTGCAGAAGCACTAGAAAAGATGATTGCAATCTTAGTCATCGCCTGTCCTTGTGCATTAGGACTTGCAACACCAACTTCTATTATGGCGGGATCAGGAAGAGCTGCTGAATTTGGTATCCTCTTTAAAGGTGGAGAACATCTTGAACGAACACATCGCTTAACGACAGTTCTTTTAGATAAAACAGGAACCATTACAAATGGCACACCAATCCTAACAGATATTTTTGTAGAAGATGAGTTTAATGAAAGTGAATTCTTACAACTGGTAGGTTCATCCGAAAAGCAATCTGAACACCCTCTTGCACAGGCAATTGTTTCAGGTATTCAGAATAAAAATATTGACTTGGTTGATGTTGAGGAGTTTGAAGCAATACCGGGATATGGCATAACCGCAAAAGTGCAAGGAAAATTGATCATAGCAGGTACGAGAAAATTATTGATAAAACACAATATTTCTATATCATCGGCACTTCAAACAATGGAAACACTTGAGAGCTCAGGAAAAACTGCCATGTTAATCGCAATTGATGATCAATTTGCCGGAATGGTAGCTGTTGCAGATACGATTAAAGAAACATCGAAAGAAGCCGTCCAACGTTTAAAAAATATGGGATTAGAAGTTGTGATGATTACTGGTGACAATGAGCGAACAGCAAAAGCTATTGCCAACTCAGCAGGAATTGAACGTGTTGTATCAGAAGTTTTACCAGAAGGAAAAGCAGAAGAAGTAAAAAAACTTCAGCAGAAAGGAAAAGTTGTTGCTATGGTTGGAGATGGAATTAATGATGCACCGGCTTTAGCAATGGCTGATATTGGAATGGCAATTGGAACAGGAACAGATGTTGCCATGGAAGCTGCAGATATTACTCTTATTCGGGGAGATCTTAACAGTATTGCTGATGCAATCTCTATGAGTCAAAAAACGATTCGAAATATTAAGCAAAATCTCTTTTGGGCATTTGCTTATAATTCACTAGGAATACCAATTGCAGCAATGGGATTCTTAGCACCTTGGTTAGCAGGTGCAGCCATGGCCTTTAGTTCAGTCTCAGTTGTCTTAAACGCACTTCGATTACAAAGAGTGAAACTATAATCAAAGGACAAATAAAGGAGATTCATTCTGTTTAGCTTCTTTATTTGTCCTTATTTTTAAATATGAATTGATACCTTGGACTACAATTAATGCAATGGTAACTCCTAATAAATAGTAGCCAAACAATTTTATAAAGCTCATATTTACACTTAACAGAACCATACTGCCTTCTTTCCTGCAAGACTTCCCTCCTAAAATATGGTATACAATATTTCCCTTCACCTATTCATCTTTAAAATAAGAGAAGGTTAATCATTATTTTTCAATAATGATTAAAAATTGGAATCAAAAGCAATGGAATGGAATATAATACAGGATCTTCAAGTAGGGGTGTGAAATATGATTCATCAACAAACAATTGAGTTGATTGAGGAGCTGTTACAGTCTCGAATTAACGAAATCCTACTAAATAATGAAGCAGAATATTTTGATAAACTACCAGGTTTAGTTGAGTCATTGAAGCTTATAAAAGAACAATTTTCTAATAAAAAGTGAATGCGTTTTCTATAAAGATAGATAGTCCAAAGAATAGAATCTCTTTGGATTTTTTCTATTTTTAAAATAAGGCTAATTTCTTATTGAAAGGTTAAGACTTATGACATGTTGACGAAAAATATATACTGATTAAAAATTAATCAGTATATGACAAGCTGGAGTTTGCAACTTAGAAGGTGGGACAAGTCTTGGGAAGAATGGAAAAAAGGAAAGAAGAAAGATCTTTAAAGAAAAAGTTATTTTCAGCTAAAAAAGTGGTTGTCAAAATAATTGCAGTGATTTTGTTAACTGCAATCTGCGGCCTCTTAGTCATCAATATTCTGATTTGGACAAGTGATGTGAGCAAGTTAGAGAAACCTGCACCTCAGCCAACGATTATTTATGACCATCATGGAGAAATAGCAAGTAAGCTTTCCAATTCAAGTATTGAAGGTGTCTCATTAGACGAAATATCAGATGATATGATTCATGCTGTAATCGCTACAGAAGACCAACGTTTTTATCATCATCATGGTGTGAATTATTTCGCAATAACTAAAGCGTTTGTTACGAATTTGTTTAAAGGTGATGTCGTTGCAGGTGGAAGTACAATCACACAGCAGCTCGCAAAAAATGTATTTTTGTCACATGAGCGTACTTATACAAGAAAAATGAAGGAATTGATTCTAACCAAAAAGATTGAGCGTTCTTATACAAAAGATGAAATTTTGGAACGGTACTTAAACCAAATTTATTTTGGTGAAGGTGCATGGGGAATCCAACGTGCAGCCCAAACCTATTTCGGAAAAAAAGCCTCAGACTTAACATTGAGTGAATCTGCCATGTTAGCTGGCCTAATAAAAGCTCCTTCTTCACTATCACCTATCAAACATTTCGACCATTCTGTCAAACGAAGAAATATCGTTTTAACCTTGATGGAAAAAGAAGGGTTTATCACGGAAGAAGAATTAAAAAGTGCGAAAGCTGATCAAATTGTTTTAGATAGAAGAAAAACCGAAGATGAATATAAGGGCAATTATCCATATTATATTGATTATTTAATAGAAGAAGCAATTAAAAAATATGACCTTTCTGAAAATGAGATTCTTTCTGGTGGACTTCATATCTATACAGAATTGAATCCAGTCATTCAAACTGCCGCTGAGGAAGTATACAATTCTGATGCACTTTTTCCAGAAAGCAGTTCAGATCAACTCATTCAAAGTGGCAGTGTATTTATTCACCCTTCAACCGGTGGAATTCAGGCTTTAGTTGGAGGAAGAGGAGAGCATATATTCCGTGGATTTAACCATGCAAGCCAATTAATAAGGCAGCCTGGATCAACGATGAAACCTATAGCAGTATACACACCTGCACTGGAGGAAGGCTATGAGCCATTTGATCTTTTATCAGATCAGCCTCTAACTTTTGAGGGTGGATACCAGCCGGAAAATTCCGACCATCAATATCGAGGCCAAACGACACTATTTGATGCTGTTATTCACTCATACAATATTCCAGCTGTTTGGTTATTAGATGAAATAGGTTTAGAGAAAGGAATTCAAGCTGTTGAACGTTTTGGTATTCCATTAGTGAAAGAAGATCATAGCCTGCCACTAGCTCTTGGTGGAATGTCAAAAGGGACTTCACCGTTATTAATGGCGCAGGCATTTGCTACTTTCCCAAATGATGGTGTTATGGTTGAAGCACACTCTATTCAAAAAATTGAAGATGCAAATGGAGAAGTTATCGCCGAATGGCAGAGTAAAGCAACACGGGTAACAGAGCCCGAGGTTGCTCAGAAAATAACATATTTACTAAATGGTGTGGTGGAAAAAGGAACTGGTAAAAATGCTCAGATTTCCGGAATTGATGTGGCGGGAAAAACAGGTACTACCCAATTAGCTTTTGAAATCAACGGAGGATCAAATGATCACTGGTTTGTTGGCTATACACCGGAGTTAGTAGGTGCTGTTTGGTTAGGTTATGACAAAACAGATGAACAGCATTATTTATTATCATCTAGCAGTCAAACAGCAACAATTTTATTTAAGGAGATCATCTCCAAATCAAAATCAGAACTGACAGAAACTTCGTTTGATTTATCACTAATTGCAGGAAACATAAAAAAAGCACTTGAACTTAGAGAAGAAGAAGAGGAAAAAGCAAAAGAACAGGCTGAGAAAGCAAGAGAAAGAGAGGAAGACGAAGAGAACGAGGAAAAGGAAGAGGAACTTGAAGATGAGGAGGATGAAAAGGAAAACAAAGGAAGGGGGGAAAAGAATAAAGATAAGGAAAAAGAGAAGGGCAAGGGTAGGGAAGACAAAGGAAGAGGCCATGTTGAAAAGAAAGTAGTGGAAGAAGATGATGATTAATCTTCTGATATTTTAAAAAGACAGGAGCAAAAATAGAATGTCTAATGCGACTTGTCTGTCTTTTATTTAATGTAGGAAATATTTGGACTGCTAAATAAAGCAGTTCTTTTTTGTGAATATTTTTCGGTTTTTGACCATTTGAAAATAAATGATTTAAAGCTGTGAATATATCTAGGGAATCGTTAATAAAGTTTCAAAATCAGGAATATCTCTCCATAGTCTTTAATAATACATATGAAGTCAAAAAATCACTTTTTTAATTCCAATAACTACTTGACAATTATTCTATAAAACTTTACCATAAATCGGGATTGTTACAATTATTTCTATATCATTCATGTTTATACATCCTATCATCTTTTAAATCGTAATAGTTCTGCTTTAGAGATTATTTTGGGATAGATATTGTTGTAAAACCTACCTTAATTATGCTATTGCTTTAAGCAGGTATTAGCGAAACATTAATCCAAAGGCACCGGCACACATATACACAGAAGGAGAATGAAATGAACAGTAAAGCAACATCAGTTCAATTAGAATCAACAAAGGAAATTACTCATCGGAATTATTTACTATTGGCTATCCCTCTTATAATAGCGGGGATTTCTACCCCATTATTAGGTGCAGTCGACACAGCAGTTGTGGGGAGATTGCCTGAACCCACTGCAATCGGAGCAGTATCAGTTAGTGCAGTTATCTTTAATACAATGTACTGGCTCCTTGGATTTTTAAGAGTTGGTACAACAGGTTTAACATCACAAGCAAGTGGAGCAAATAACGAAAAGGAGATTGTATATTCCTTCATAAGACCATTATTTGTGGCAATTTTAATTGGATGTTTGTTTATTTTTCTTCAAATTCCAATTTTAAAAGGATCTCTTTATTTATTTGGAGCAAGCCAAACACTGGAAGAGCTTACATCTACCTATTTCTCTATTAGAATATGGGGAGCACCTTTTGCATTAATAAATTATGTATTAATAGGATGGCTCATGGGAATTGGGAAAGTTAGACTTTCACTTGCCACTCAAATCTCTATGAATTTAGTAAATATTGTTTTAGATCTTCTATTTGTATTAGTTTTTGGATGGGGGGTAGCCGGAGTAGCCCTGGCAACTGTAATAGCTGAAACCAGCACTGTTATAATAGGGTTATTCTTTGTTGTGAAGTCAAAACAATTATCATCCTTTTCTCTTAATTTATTCTCAATTTTACAAAAAGAACCTATAATTAGGATGCTCATTATGAATCGGGATCTTTTTTTAAGAGCCGTATGTTTGCTCTTAATGACTGGCATTTTCACTACTATTGGAGCAAGAATGGGCGAAATTGAGTTAGCTGCAAATGCAATTTTATTGCAGGTACACTATATCATGGCATATTTACTGTCCGGTTTCGCTAATGCTTCTAGTATTTTAGTCGGAAGATCAATAGGTAGCAATAATCAATCTTTATATAATAGAACCCTTACCTTATCGCTTAGATGGGGATTAAGTTCTGCCATTTGTCTATCCCTTTTAATGGTGTTATTCGGTAATGTTATCATAATGGCCTTTACTTCTATTGAAGAAGTGAAGAATCTTGCTGTAGAACTATTTATATGGATGGCCGTTTACCCAATTGTAGCTTTTTGGGGTCTTCAATTGGAAGGAGTGTTTTCCGGTGCTACAGAAGCTAAATTTATACGGAATTCAATTTTTTATGCATTAATACTGTTTATTTTCTCTATTTGGCTATTTGGCTCAACCATAACTCCCCATGAATTATGGTTTTCATTTCATTTATTTACCTTCGGCAGATCCTTGTTTTTATCTCTCTCCTTAAAAAGGTTATCAAAATTGAAATTCTCATCTTAGAACAAAGAAGCTGGTCCCATCATCTAAGGGTGTTCAGCTTCTTTTATCTGCACAAAATAGTTTGTTACCCGTTGTAAAAGCAGAAGGAGTTCACATTTTTTTGTGGAACTTAAGTAGCATACATGATTGAAACAGTCCGCTAATATAGTGAATAACATATGACAAATGAGGAGTGAGATCTTTGTACGTGCTTATTGCTGTACTTTGTTTGTTTTTTGTTATCTATTCACTTTATCGTTCACATCAAAATGCAAAATGGAAGCTTATTAATTCAAGCTTAACGAAAGATGAATTTTTCCAGGTTCTAGACATTCTATCATCAGCAAATATCCGCTATAAAGTTCAACCTCCCACTCCAAGAAAGAGTCACTATGATATTTATGTGCAAATTGATGATGAAGTACGTGCGATATATTTATTACAGACTGATACACTTACAGAGAACAGAGTCACAAAATAGAAAGAAGGACAGCAAATGAGTAACCTAGAATACAAGCAAGTTTCACGTAAAGTGTTTTTTAATAACGCAAAATATAATTATATTTTAATGCTTTTGATCGTTTTTGGAGGATTTCTTATTTTCGGATTATCTGAAAATGTTAGAGGACCTGCCATACCTGTTATTCAAAATGACTTCCAATTAACTCAGACACATCTCGGCGCATTGTTAGCTTTAAATTCTCTCGGATATTTGCTTGCATGTTCATTCACCTCCATCCTTGCGAACAAAATTGGTATTAAGTGGACAGGGATCGCTGCATTTTTATCGATGACTGCAGCTGGATTTACCATCTTTTTTTCTACAACTTTTACAACTCTTTCAGCTTCATTTTTCTTCTTATACATAGGTAATGGTATGTTGGAAATTGGGCTCGGAATAATGGCTGCCAGGATTTTCACAAAAAATACTGGAATGATGATGAATCTATCGCACTTTTTTTATGGCCTGAGCTCAACAATTGCTCCTATAATGGCTGCTTCCATTATGGGTTGGAATGGGTTTGGTGGAGAAGAATTTGGTTGGAGGGGGATGTATCTATTCATCCTTTGTTTTTCATTACTACCAATCATACCTTCATTACTAGGAAAATTTCCAAAAGAAAAGATTGAAGAAGGGACTGCTCTATCATTTAAATCTCTTTCAAGAGATCCGATTGCTTGGTTAATCGTTGCGATTTTATCATTTGGAGTCGTATCAGAGCTTGCTGTTGGTGGATGGTTAATTAATTATTTAGTAAAGGCTTATCAATGGGAAATAACAGATGCTTCACATATGTTGTCTTTATTTTTTTTATTTTTTATGCTTTCAAGATTATTGCTTGGACCTTTAACTGACAGGGTAGGTTTCACAAAATCCATTATGATATTTTCAGCTTTTTCTGGAATTTGCAACTTTGCTGCAATTATAGTAGGAGAAAAAGGAGCCATTTTATTCGCAGTCTCAGGAGCAGGGATTGCTTTAATTTATCCAACAGTTATGGCACTTCTTGCAAAAAGATATCCAAATGGTACAGGAACTGCTATTACGTTTACCGTTACATTAATGGGGATTGCAAGTGTAATTGGAAACTTTCTAATCGGATTTATTATTGATTTTGTCACAAATGTATTCAGTAACGGGGAAAATGAATTGATCGGCTTACAGGCAGGGTATGGATTTATCGCATTGCTTGCAATATTATGTTCTGGATGTTGTTATGTTCTATATCGTATTTTTCGTAACCGAAATGAATTAGTGTAAGTGACCTGCATTAAAATGTCTCCCGGCATTTTAATGCAGGCGTTTAAATAAAAAGTCAATGTAGTGTTAACGGACAAAACGACACCAAACCTGGAGGGGAAAAATGAAGAAGACAGGGACTATTATCATCTTAAATGGTACTCCAAGATCCGGAAAATCAAGTATTGCCAAATTTATTCAAGACAACTTCAAAGGTGTATGGCTGAATCTAGGTGTTGATCATTTGATGAAAATGACTCCGAATGCGTATCAACCAGGCATAGGATTGCGTCCTGGAGGTGAGAGACCTGAACTGGAACCTGTTATTGAACGTTTATATATTGCCATGTATGAATCAATTGCTTCTTTTAGTCGAGCTGGTATAAATGTAGTAGTAGATGTCGGCCACCATGACGGCTATTCGACTTCATTAGGTATTCTCAAAAAATGCGCAATGATCTTAGAAGGCTACCCAGCTTACTTAATAGGTGTTCATTGTCCCATTGAAGTAATTATGAAAAGAAGACTTACTACATGGAATATTGGTTACACACCTGATGGCAGTATTCCAAAACCGGTACAGCTGTGGCAAAAGCTTGTCCATGAGCCAGGTATATATGATTTGGAAGTAGATACATCTATTTTATCTTCAGCGGAATGCGCGAATCTCATTAGAAAAAGAATAAAACTTGGACCGATGCCTACATCTTTTGAAGACATTCGCAACTTATAATTGATGATTTTAAAATACTCGTTAATTTAAGAATTGTATTTCTGATTCCTGTACTAATAAAATTTGCTCCCCAAAAACAATTTCATAATTACCATTTCCATAATTATAGATGACTTCACACTTTATACCTTTATAAATCACTATTTGCTGACCAATTGTACTCGTTTCGTTAGACATGAAAACTCCTCCTCTATTTGAATAAAATTTATATATTTTTTAAAAATTAATCATCTTGATAAAAAAATGAAAAACCGTCAATACTTAACCATGCAAATGAAAAGCATGCTTTAAGATAAATGACGGTTAGCTTTACAAGCAGGATTCCCTATCATTAACAACCTATTATAACAACGTTTTATATCAGCTTTCCTTGCATTTCCTAGCCAACTCAACTCGACACATTTATTATTTTAACAACAAATTAACAACGTTTGCACTACTAATCATCCGACATTTTCAGTCAAACTTTTTAAAGTCCATAACATATCCTGAAAGGGTTTACAATAATAAATGACCAAAAATATCTTTAACTTTTTTGACATTTCCTTTACAATAAATTTTGCGGAAGATTATCTTACATACTTCTTGAAAAACTCACTGTAAGGGGAATGTTTTATGAATGTTGAGAAAACACTTCAAAAAAATGAGCAAAGCATGAATATATTTTTTTATTCTTACTTGATGAAAATGAGGGGTAGCAAGAGAATACAAACGAATGTAAAGCTTGGAGACTCAATTATATCTGCTAGCGGCGGATTGATTGCTATTACACTCATTAGCTTTATTGCAGTATTGTTAGGGTATCCAATGATCTTAGGCCCGATGGATGCAAGTTGTTTATTAGTATTCGCTGCTCATTCTTTGCCTTTTTCACAACCAAGGCAAATATTGGGTGGTCACCTCATTTCAACCTTTACAGCTTTATCAATTTGGAATGTATTTGGAAAGTCCCATCTATCCATTGGTCTTACACTTGCAATAGTGTTATTTCTAATGATCACACTAAAAATTATTCACCCACCTGCAGCTGCAAGCGCAATGGTAGCCATCAACACAGAAGCAGGCTGGGGGTTTCTATTATCTATCGTCTTGTCATCTGTTCTCCTTATTCTGTTTTCATTACTTTATAATAATTTATTTAAAAATAGACAATATCCGAAACAATGGGTATAGCATGTATCAAAGAGGCCGTATAATACGGTCTCTTTTATTACATATTCATAAAACTATCTGATAAAGTATCTTCAAAGGTTTTTTTGAGCACTAAAGATTGTTATGTTTTCTTTCTATTCTTTTAAATAGTTTTAAGATGCTCCAGCAAAATAATCCTATTATCCAATAAATAGGAAAGGAATATATGTTTTTCCATGTTATTTCCATGTACATATCCAACCGTTCCATTGTTGTTTCTGCTACAAATGCAATAAGTAACGCAAGTAAACCTGTCGAAAAAAAGAACTTTATAAATCTCTCTCCTGTTCTTTGGTAAATTAACATAAACGGAATGATAATAATTCCAACATCATACGGATACATTTGCGGATATAAATATGGCGTTAAACGAACAGGATATGTCCAAACCATAGCGTTGCTACCAATGGAATCTAAAAAAATTGCGATAATACCAAAAAACATTCCAAAGGCAGTTATTTCTGTAATTCTTTTTTTATCTACAAAAATAAACCATACAAATGGAGACAAAATACTTAATGTAACCAAAACCCACCATTGGATAGTTAAATAATTATGATCTTGCCAGTAAGATTGAAGTGTTTGGTAAAATAACTTTTCCTCTTTAAGAAGTTCTTCTAATGATATTGAATGTAAATATTGAAAGGGTATTAAATCTAACATCATTTCCAATCATAGCACCACATTTTTTCTTATTTATCTTTATTCTTACCAAAAAATTAAAGATTAATAAAAAGTCGGTAAAAATATAGAATAGACATGACACCAAAAGGTGTTATAATAAAATGTAACCATTTGGTTTCATTTCAATAATATTCATAGGAGTGAATTGTATGCCAGCAATACAGGACATAAAAAAATCCACTATTTTTGAAGCACCAATCAACAAAGTATGGAAGGTAGTCTCAACTTCAGAAGGAATTTCAGAATGGTTTATGCCAAATAATTTTGAAGCAAAGGTTGGACATGAATTTCATATTCAATCTCCCTTTGGTCCTTCACCTTGTAAAGTGTTAGAAATTGAAGAACCAACAAAAATTGTTTTCTCCTGGGACACTGACGGTTGGATTGTCTCTTTTCTTTTAAAAGATTTAGGGGATAAAACAGAGTTCACATTAATTCATAGTGGTTGGAAAGACGCTGATGATATTCAACAAAAAGCAAATGAAAAAGCATCTGTTGTTCGTGATAGAATGAATGGCGGTTGGGAGAATATCGTAAATGAAAAACTTCGAAAGGCTGTTGAAGAATAAGTGGCACAAGCAAAGCATGATGTGTTTCAAGCTATTGCTGACCCGACCAGAAGAGAGGTTCTTCGTTTACTAGCAAAAAAAGATTTACCTATTACAGAAATTACGGCTCATTTTCCAATAAGCCGGACAGCAATCACAAAACATCTCACTATTCTTACAGAGGCAGAATTAGTGAGTGGGAAGAAAGTTGGTAGGGAAAAAATCTATCAACTTCATCCTGAGCCACTTAGCGAATTAAAAGATTGGCTTTCATTTTACGAACAATTTTGGGATAATAAAATATCAATGCTACAACACCTTGTTGAAAATGACAAAGATGAAAATCCTAAATAAACATCTCAAGAAAACCGCACTTTTTTTGTGCGGTTTTTTGTTATTATTTATAGATATGAAGATAACTTATACAAAAGCTTTAAAAACTAAAACTCATATAATAATAAGAAAAAACCTTTAACAATTAGATCGCTTACTTGTAAACTAAAGATATAAATAAAATATATCTTTAGTTTCAAGAAAGGAGTTTTTATGGATTTTAAAGACGTTGTCAAAAACAGACGGGAAATCACAAAGTTTACCAACAAAGCCATTCCTACGGAAACAATCGAGGAAATCATCCAACAAGTTTCTCTATCTCCAACAGGAAATAATTTACCTTCCAGAGAATTTATTATCGTTAAAAATCGAAAAACTTTAGACTACTTATCTGAAACTACTCCGTATATGAAATGGTTAAAGGAAGCTCAAGGTGCCATTGTCATTACTGGATGTCCTAACATAAGTAAGTATTGGCTTCAGGATGCTTCAATCGCTAGTAGCTATATATGGTTAGCTGCAGTTAATGAAGGCTTAGGATGTGCATTCGGTGCTGTTTTTAATATCACAGATGAAGCTGAGACTTTACAAAGAGAGGATTATGTAAAAAATGCTTTATCAATTCCTAGTGATCGAAAAATCGTTGCTATTTTAGGTCTAGGTTATATAAGTGCTCAACCAGCGAAAAAGAAGGTAATTCCGATAGAAGACATCGTCCATTACGAAGTGTTTAACCAAAAATAGGGAGACCTTTCTATGGTTGAAAAAGTCGGTGAATGTTTAATATGTAAAAAAATCATCTACTGCAAAGACGGTTTTTTGAATGGTGTTGTAAAAAATTCAGAAGTTTATTGCTTTACTTGTGCAGAAAAAAGTGACCTGAACCGTGATTGTTCATCCTGTTAAAAATGTTTGATCAAAAACCAGGGTGACCTTTTAAATATGAAAGGTTCCCCTTTGTTTATAATCCTCATTTTTGTGAAAACGTAATACCCGTAAATAGAATTAAACTATATGCCCAAAATAACCAAGCAGAAAAATATGGTAGTGTGTCATTATGTAGATGTGAGAACACAAGTGCAAAAAAGATGATGCTAAATATATCTAAAAGCATTCCGGGAACAGCAATTTGGAGGGCTGCTACCTTACGATTAGAGGTTGATACTTTCATAAAATGATAATAAGGGTAGGTCGCAACAAATATTAGTGGCATCGCCATTACAAAGCCAACTAATAATAAGTAATGCCCCTGGATCAAAAAGTGATGGCCTAAAAATCAAAAAATCAACGTAGCTGCAATCCATAATAAAAACCCCCATAGAACATTTCTCACCGACACGCCTCACTGGTACTTTTTTACAAATATAACCACCTATACTTTAAGCAAGTTCTAAGGAAAATTCAATTTCTACTAGAACTATCTTCTATCAAATATTGTAAATTTAATCCATTCATATTAAAATTTAATATGATCATCATTTTATATTGTGGAAAAGGATATAGAAAAAATGTATGACTGGCTAAATACTCATATAAGTCTTGAAACACTATTGTGGTTATTCCCTATTATGTTCCTCCTACATGATTTTGAAGAAATACTTTTTGTGGAATTATGGTTTAAAAAGAACTATAGTAAAACTTCCCAAAAAGTACCGGGATTTTTCAAAAAAACCTTTCAAAATATGTCAAAAGTCACTGCAGCACAATTTACTTTACCTGTTGTATTCCAATTCTTGATCTACATTATATCTACATATTTAGCTGTAGAATATCAACTTTATAATATGTTCCTTGGTTTTAACCTTTTCTTACTTCTTCATGTATTTATGCATATTGGTCAATCATTGCTGTTAGGCGTATATACACTTGGACTCGGTACAGCTGTGACAATAACATTTCCATATTCCATTTACTTATTTTATAGGTTGTTAGATGAGGAGATAATTGAAATAACATCGATTATTGCCTCCTTTCCTTATGGTGTTATAACCATAGTGATTGTTTTGTTAGGACATAAATTGGCACACAAGCTCATTCCGTCTTAACCTTCCGATTATTTTATAATGAAAAGAGAACTATTTAATAGGTGAAAACTTAATGTTTATCTTCAAGTTATCAAAGCACACCTTTTAAAAGATTAAAAACAAACACGGTAAATAATAATGACTAAAGGAGTGATAGCATGAACTTTAAGTTGAATGAAGCGATTGATATTCTCGAGCGAACACCTACAACATTATCTGGTTTACTAAGGGGTTTACCACACGGTTGGGTTCTATGTAATGAAGGAGAAGGAACATGGAATGTAAAGGAAGTAATTGAGCACTTAATCGAAGCAGAAAAACACAATTGGATTCCACGGTTGGAATTTATTCTTCAGGAAGGTGAACATCAACCGTTCCCGGTATTTGATCGATATTCACATTTACAAAACTCAACCAAACCACAAATAGACGAACTATTAAATGAATTTAATGAGATAAGGAATAAAAACATAAATAAGTTAATGAGCTTAGTAACAACAGAGAAACAACTGGAACAAACTGGTTATCACCCTGCATTTGGAAAAGTAAAGATTAGTGAACTTATTTCAACCTGGGCTGTTCACGACCTAACCCATTTATCACAAATTGTTAGAGTAATGGCGAATAGATATAGGGAAGATGTTGGTCCATGGCAGGAATATTTAGGGATATTGAATAAGTAATGTTATATAAAAAATCATGAAAAAGGAATTTCTCTCATGATTTTCACGTGTAATCTACATATTTACTTTTCTAGCACCTAAATAACGAATTTTCCAATAGGTATTATTCATATCTGAGATTGTAACACCCGTTGACGAGCCTGCATGGATAAATTTATAATCTCCTATATAAATCCCGGCATGGCTTGGACCTTGTGATATTGTTGCAAAGAACACAAGATCACCTTTTTTAGGTGAAGTAACAGGTGTTGTTGCTTCCCAGATTGAAGCTACTGTACGAGGAATTGTAACTCCTTGTATGTTAAAGACATATTTTAAGTAACCAGAGCAATCAAAACCACTCGGAGTATTACCAGCCCATACATAGGGGACCCCAATGTATTTCTTTGCTTCAGTAATGAGTTTATCTTCATTCAAAGTAGGTTGTGAACTTTGTTTTTCCGTTAAATTGAGTACTTGTCCGACTTTAATTGTATTACTAGTTAAATTATTTAAAGCCTTTAATTGTGTGGCTGATACTCCAGTCGAAAGAGCGATCTTCCATAAAGTATCTCCTGCTCGAACTGTATAACTTTGACTTGAAGTAATCGTAGGTGTAGCTACTGAATCTATTTTAGAAGAACTTGGAATTTTTAATATTTGGCCAATATAAATAGTGTCAGAATTCAAGTGATTGATTGATTTCAGTTCTGTAACAGTTGTACTGTTGATTTTAGCAATTAATGATAATGAATCACCTGATTTTACTGTATATGAGTCTATTTGTTGTTTTCCATCGTGGGAATGAGGTTCAAGCAATGATAATTCCTGTCCTATATAAATAGATGAAGAAGTTAAATGATTATACTGTATGATTTGCTCAACCGTTATATGATGAGAAGAGGAAATTTTCCATAATGAGTCACCAGCTTGAACTTTAAAAGTTTTTTCATGTGCGGAAGCTTGGTTTGAAATGCCAACACTTAAAATGCCTATGGAGGATAACGCAATGATGAAATGCTTTTTCAATATACCACACTCCTGATCGTCTGAAGACATGTAATAAAACCTATTACATCATAACTTGAACATTTCAGAACGTATACTTCAAAAATGTTGGAGAAACAGGTGGGATTTTCCACATTTCAGCTAAAATAAAGAAATTAACTATACATTTAAGTGAATAATATATTGGTAGAAAGAGATAAGTTTGCAAAAAGGAGTTGATAGTTGATGACGAAAATAGGTTTTATACGGCATGGGAGCACACCATGGAATATAGAAGGAAAAGCACAAGGTTGGTGTGATATTCCTTTGAATAATGATGGAATTGAAGATGCAAATCGTTTGGCACAGCGCTTACTTTCAGAAGACTGGGATATCATCTATTCCAGTGATCTTCTTAGGGCACATCATACCGCAAACATTATTGCAGAAAAGATGTTGAAAACCGTTTACTTAGATTCAAGACTTCGCGAGATTGCTGGAGGACTTATTGAAGGTACTACTGAAGAGGAAAGGATCTTAAAGTGGGGAAGCGGGTGGAGAGAGTTAGATCTAAAAATTGAATCAGATGATCGCGTTCTTTCCCGTGGCATGACATTCATCAATGAAATTTGTGAAAAGCATCCAAACGAAAACGTATTAATTGTTAGTCATGGTTCTTTTTTAAAAAAGATCATTAAAAAGCTTATACCAAATGAACCATTTGAAGAGTCCTTATTAAATACTTCCATTACTTTGTTACAAAGGGACACGTTCGGTTGGAAATGTCCTTTGTTTAATTGTACCAAACATCTAGTTTTAATGAATAAAGAAGTTACATGAAAGTTGGAGAATAGATGGAAATTAGACGATTAGAAAATGACGAGCAAATACCAATAGATTTATTACTTCAAGCGGATCCATCAGAGCAATTAATTATCGAATATACCCGTAATGGTGAATGCTTTGTTGCACAAATGAAAGATCAAGTAATAGGATCCTATGTGTTATGTGAAAAGAATTTAGATACAATTGAATTAAAAAATATTGTGATAAAAGAAGAGTTTCAAGGTCAGGGCTTAGGTAAAATACTGCTTTTCCATTCAATTGAACATGCCAGAAACAAAGGATACAAGGCAATAGAAGTAGGCACAGGTAACTCCAGTCTAGGACAATTGGCCTTTTATCAGAAATGTGGTTTTCGAATGAGTGACATCGATCAGGATTTTTTCATTCGACAGTACTCTGACATCATTATCGAGAACGGTATTCAATGTAGAGATATGATCATCTTACGACTAGAGCTTAAAAAAGAAAATTAACGACAAGATTCGAAAGATGGAAAAATGATTTCCATCTTTTCAACGAGTGATTTTCATCATAAAAATATCCTTAAATAAACTGCTAAGGCATCTGATGATTGGTAATTAATTATCACTTCGAACGATTCTTTGATAAATGATCCTTGAAGTAAATACCATTAAACAATGCGAAAATACTCTCCACTTGAAATAATGTCGATTCAAAGCCATGATACCCGCTTTAATTAAAATCACATCGGTTACTTTGTAACTGAATAGATGAACAACTCGGAAAAAAATTCCCTTTTCTTTTGCAAGTGTGGTAGATATAAATGACATAAACATACAATATACCGGAGCAATCATAAAGTGTAAGCGTGTTGAATAAGAATGCTTTATTCCAAAACGTATTAATCCGTTATAGGCCAATACATACATAAAAATTGTTTCAATGACCATAATTGTTAGATAATGAGCAATTTTATTTACCATTATTTTTTGTTGTTCTAGTCCTTTATAAAAAAAGTCACTTAACAAATAATAAATAGGTAACAAAATGACCGTGTAAATCGGTTTCCACCAGTTTATTTTATAAATCTTTAAAAAGATAAATAATCGTTCAATACAATAATAAAAAAGTGTAAATCCAAGTTTCCATTTCAATTTCTTACCAAAAACAGTAATAAATGTAGCTGATACCGGTATGTATAACCCTTGAGATAGTATAGCTCCTAAAACATTATCAAAATACTTCTTTTTTACTAATGTTGGTTTATACCTATAGGCTTGAAACATATTTAAAACAATGTATTCAAAGATAAACGCCATTCCAATATTTAAAAAAAATAATATCCACGTGTTTGAAGATCTACGTTTTTTTAATAAGCATATAAAGAGAGTTTGAAACAATGCCAAAAGCAAAAAGGGTACAGATCTTTTATTTAAACGAACCTGTAAGTGCATCAAATCACCAACTATTCTAGGTTTATTATTATCATGTGTAATTTCTAATAAATTATGAAGGAAAAAACGCATTAGCTGTCACATAACAAAGGAGGTCAGAGCTTTATGAAAATTAGATTTTTAACTGGATTAGATTCAGCTAAATATAAATCCTTGAGGTTGGAAGCACTTCAAAATAATCCTGAAGCTTTTAGCTCAAGTTATGAAGAAGAGGAAAAAATGCCTATTCGACAAACGGAATTAAAATTAAATACCAAATATACTCATACAATCGGTGCTTTTATAGATGAAGATCTTATTGGGATTGCCACTTTAGTCGTTGAAACCAAAAAGAAAATACTTCACCGAGCCATGATCGTTGCAGTGTATGTTCATCAAGATTATCGAAATGCTGGTATCGGTAAAAAAATAGTAACGGAACTTATTAAAAAGGCAAAATCAATGATGAGCATAGAACAGATTTACTTAACTGTAACAGCAAACAATCATCCGGCCAAACAGCTTTATCAGTCAATAGGTTTTGAAACGTATGGAATTGAAAAAAGAGCACTGAAAATTGAAGACACTTATTTTGATGATGAATTAATGGTGTTATTTATTAAATGATTTTTTATAGCTAGGTAATTTTCCCAATATAGGCATTCACCCAAGAATTTTCTCCTCAGTTAGCATAAGTTTATAGTGGGAAAGGGAGAGGAGTGCTTATATGCAAACTGAATACCATGTACCAGCAATAAATCAGTATGACGTTATTCATCCAAATGACTCACGAATTTTTGGTAGACCTTTTGGCAGATTTGGATATGGCAGACCTTTTGGGTTTGGTTTCGGAAGACCTTTTGGGTTTTATCGACCATTTTGGGGAGCTCCATTTTTAGGTGGTGTATTAGGAGGCTTGTTAGCTGGTTCTTTAGCCTATCCATTTTACTACGGATATCCATATCCATATCCATACTATCCTTATTATCCTATCTATTAATTAGTAAGGAAGTATTTATTTTTGGCCTTAATAATTGTATTAAGGTCGTTTTTTTCAGAAAATTTCTACTTGCTTCAAGGTGTATTTGGTTGCATTATAAAGATAAAGAAGTATGACTGCTTTTTAAGGATATCCTGATTTTTTTATAAAATAATTCAACTTCTTTATCACATTTTACAGGGAGAGAATATGCTTACACCAGTTATAGAAATGTCAAAAAAGCCATGGTTTCTAGGAATGATTGTAATGATATTTATTATCATTATGTTGTGGTTCATTCCGATAGAGAAACGTAAATATGGTGTTGATCAACATTTATTAACTACTGACTACACAGGTTTACTACCTGAAAAAATAGCAAAAGTAGAGAAACATGAAACTCCTTATGAGTTGCAAAAAATCGTAAAACAAGCAAATATTGCGGACGAAAAAGTTTCAATTGCCGGTTTGCAGCACTCGCAAGGTGGTCATACATACTATAAAGATGGTGTTTTAATCGACATGAAATCTATGAATACCATTATTGACATTAACGAAAAGAAAAGAACAGTTAAGGTAGAAGCAGGTGCAACTTGGGAAGATGTTCAGAAAGCTGTAAACCGTTATGGATTAGCATTGAAAGTAACTCAATCTCAATCTATATTTACAATCGGCGGCTCTTTGTCTGTTAATGCCCATGGAAGGGATATTCGCTTCGGGTCCATGGCTGATACCGTTAAGGAAATGACATTACTTACTCCAACAGGTGATATCAAGACTGTATCTCGTGATGATGAAGAGCAATGGATGAAATATGTTTTCGGTGGGTATGGATTATTTGGAATCATTCTTGATGTAACATTAGAATTAACAGACAATAACATTTATACGATTCATACGGAAGAAATGAAAACAGACAAATATGAATTATATCTTACCTCAATACTTAATCGGCAGGAAACAGCGATGCATTATGCAAGAATTAGCGTTGCTCCGACATCATTTTTAGAAGAAATGTATGTGATTGACTACAAAGATACAGGGATAACAGATCGTACAACAAAGTTAAAAAACGAAACAGGGATTAAAATAAGTAAACTAGCCTTAGATATGGGCCGACAGGGCGGATGGCTGGAAGACCTTTTCTGGGAAATGCAAAAACAATTTATTCAGTCTCTTGATCATGATAAAATCACCCGAAATAATGCTATGAGATCTGAATCAACATTTATGGAGTTTACCAAGCCTGGTCAAGTTGAAGTACTTCAAGAGTTCTTTATCCCAGTGAGAAATTTCGAAGAATATATCTCCGCGCTTAAGCCATTACTTACAAGTGATGATCACGACGAAGACTTTAAGATCCATAATATAACTGTCCGTTATGTGGCTCAAGAAGAGGTTACAAGTTTAAACTATTCTACTAATGATATGTTAGGACTTGTTGTCTTAATTCAACATGGGGTAGAGAATAAAGACATAGAAGAGGCGAAAGAAATGATCCGAAAATGGACAGATCTAACGATAAATCATGGTGGCACGTATTATCTGCCATACTATCCTTATCAAACAGAAGAACAGTTCCAAACAGCCTATCCGAATTGGAAGAACTTCCAGACAGAAAAAAGACGCAGAGATCCTAATGGGGCTTTTCAAAATTTGTTTTATGAGCACTATCTCAAATGAGAAGAGCTAAGTTGAAAAGAAGAATAATAGAAAACTTTCCTCTCATTATAACTGTAGGACAAGTTGTTATTTTTCCTTATTATATTATTTGGTTAAAAGAAATTTCTTACACCTATACCTTATTTGCATGGTTTTTTGCAGGGTTCTCTTTTTCAGCTGCGTGGGGTTACAGAGTCTATCATTCTAGGAAGAATCTTCATTTTTTAGGAATATCATTTATCTATTTTGCGATGGGGATCATTTATGTGTCCATTTATTTTATAAACGTACAAATTGAGGTTCTCCCTTATTTTGCTCTGATCATTCAAGTTCTATTAGGTTTTTTACAAGGATATTTTCGTGCATGGCATGTTGAACAATCCCTTTACAAATTGCAAGCTGTTCACCATTACCTACTAGTTGGTGTATGTATGATTGGTCTATCCTTTATAAAAATCCTCTCACCAGTTGCTTTTCTTACATCTTTTGGGGTTTTTCTTCTTACAATTGGGATTATCGGAATCATTCAAAGAGCATTTACAAGATATCCATAGTAAATAATGATTTAAACAAGAATTCACCAATTAAATAATGAAAGTCTACTAAAATAGTCAATAAGAAAAAAGGATGATCTCACAATGAAAAAACAAAGAACATGGATACCCTTAACAGTTCTAGTTTTAGCTATTTATATTTTTCATTCCACTCCTCATCTGTCCTTAAGAACATATGTCTTTTTTACAGGTTATCCAATTCAAGCCATCACATCTGGTATCGTTGATGATAGGTACCACAATAAAATGGATAAAAAAGAGTATGAAAAAATAAAAGCAAAGGCTTATACATTAACAGATCCTCCAGTTGAAAAGCAAACACAAGGTGTCCTTAGTAATTATTTAGTAAGGAAATATGGGATCTTCTACATAACGGATTACTTAGGGGATACTTAAATAAAAAAATAAAGCTCGTTAATCAAGTTAAATAATATTACGAATCATCTCATAAACTAAAACATGTCCAATTTTCGGAGGAGAGACATGAAGTATGTGAGAATCGGTGTCATGATAATTCTTGGCAGTATCCTTCTTTCAATAGGGATTAACTTATTCTTAACTCCGTATAAAGTATTAGATGGAGGAATTATCGGGATAGGGTTAATTTTGCATTATTTATTAGGACTAAAAGCAGGTTTAATGGTCATTTTTCTCAGTATTCCTGTATTTCTTATCGCATGGATTTATTATCGTCAATATTTTTATAATAGTTTACATGGAATGCTTGTATCTTCTTTTTTTATCGATTTACTGAAGCCGCTCTCAGGTGTTATTCATTTAGCTCCTTATATCAGCTCGTTAGTTGGAGGGATATTTGTTGGCCTTGGAATCGGTTTAATGCTTCGGATTGGTACAAGTACAGGGGGAACCGATTTACTTGCTCAATTTTTATTTGAAAAAACAGGGATTAATGTCGGAATCCTGATATTTTTCATTGATAGCATCGTCATTTTACTTGGGGGCTTGTTAATTTCAGGAGAGACGTTCCTATTATCCTGTATAACGATACTTGCCGTTGGATTAACCACAACATTTATTTCAACTAAATCCAGTCACTCTACGTAAATAATGCGCGATATAGCCCTTCCTGAATGGAGGGCTCTATTTTTGTCAAAACATACTCAGTTGATAATCTTTTGATAACAATTCCAATAACCGGATACCGGCAATACTATTTCCTTTTTCATCTAATGAAGGACCAAATATTCCAATTCCGAATTTTCCGGGAACAGATCCCATGATACCGCCGGACACTCCGCTTTTAGCAGGAATTCCAATTTTTATAGCAAATTCTCCTGAAGCATTGTACATTCCACATGTAACCATGAAGGTCTTACATATTCTTGAAACATCAGAGGGAATGAGTTGCTTACCAGTCCGCGGATCAGCTCCATCCATAGCAAAAACAGCCCCAATCCTTGCTAAATCCAAGCAATTCATTTCAATTGAACACTGTTTGGAATACAAGTCAATTAATTGTTCAACATCTTCATCTATAATCCCATGTTGCTTTAAAAAATAAATTAAGGAGCGATTTAAATCAGCTGTTTTATACTCTGATTGAGCCACTTCTTTATTATAGGTAACCGATTGATCATTTGTCAGATCTTGAACAAATGACAATAATCGTTGTAATCTTTCTTCGGTAGAATCTCCATTGATCATATGTGTCACAACAAGTGCACCAGCATTTATCATTGGATTTAATGGTTTTGCAGGTGCCATCGTTTCTAATTTGGCGATGGAATTGAATGGATCTCCTGTCGGTTCCATTCCTACTCGATCAAACACAAACTCTTTCCCTTTGTCCATTAATACAAAAGCGAGGCTTATTACCTTTGAGATGCTTTGAAGAGTGAATTTCTTTTTAATATCTCCCGCTGAAACACATTCTCCACCTGGATAGTGAATCGCTATGGATAGATCATCCGGATTTTCTTTACCTAGTGCAGGAATATAATCTGCAACTTTTCCTTTTGTTGTCCATTCCTTTGATGTTTCCACATACCGTTGTAATTCATCACTTGTTCGACATAGCATTTATTATCACCTTCAATGTAAAAATGTCTTTTGCTGCCGGAATAATGTCCACGCAATCAAAAGACATATATATTAGCTTGATTTTCTACTTTTAAACATCTTGTCAGAAGAACGAAGTTGCAATGGATCAAAGAAGTTCGCAATCTCTCTTTCTGCACTTTCTATTGAATCCGAGCCATGAATCACATTTTCCTCTTTTTTGAATGCAAAATCACCGCGAATGGTACCAGGTTGGGCTTCCGTTGGGCTGGTTTTACCTATCATTGTACGGGAAACATCGATAATATTTTCGCCTTCCCATACCATCGCAAAAACTGGAGAAGATGTAATGAAATCAACCAATTCTCCGAAAAATGGCTTATCCTTGTGCTCCTCATAATGATATTCTGCCTTTGACTGATCAATTGTCATTAACTCGGCATTAAGTAAGGCAAATCCTTTTTGCTCAAAGCGTTTCACAATTTCTCCAATTAACCCGCGTTTGACACCATCCGGTTTCACCATAATAAACGTTCGTTGCATCGACATCTTATATCCACCTCTTGAATCATTTTTAAAGAATCCTGTAAACAGTATTGACAATATGCAACATCCTTTAAACATTTAGTGAAATAATTGTGATCATTCATTTTTTCACGGCATACAATGGTGTTAGACATTAGTTATCAGGGAAGAATCCAGATGAAAGAGTTGTTTTTGTATGGCATTAAGTAAAGATCGCCTTATTGGAAGGAAAGCTATACTTCTATTATTATCAGAAGACCCCGACATGCAGTTAAACCAACTCAAAGAAAACAATTGGAAGGGCTGTATTGGTAAAGTCGGTTCAATGGATGCACATAAAGTAGTGGCTGCGATTGAAACAGCGGCTAAAAAAAACGGCATTATTGAATCTACTATCTATCGTGAATCACACGCTTTATATCATGCAATAATGGAAGCCTTACACGGCGTGACCCGTGGCCATGTTCAATTAGGATCAGTTCTTAGAACGGTTGGACTGTCATTTGCTGTTCTGCGAGGAAATCCTTATGATAAGGAACAAGAAGGTGACTGGATTGCTGTCTCTCTTTATGGAACAATAGGTGCACCTGTCAAAGGGTCAGAACATGAAACCATCGGCCTTGGAATTAACCACATATGAAATTGCCCAAAGTGAAAATAGTGAGTAGGGGGCTATATCTTGGAATCCATTGATTTCAAGATATAGTCCCCTTTTCTATTTGTAAGAAGGAGGAAGTAAATAGGTGATTACGTTAAATGGCCAAAACCTAACGTTTCAATCTTTGCAAAAAGTTATTTTTGATCGAGAGAAAGTTAGTTATACAGAAGAAAGCATGAAAAAAGTGATGGAAAGTAGAAAAGCCGTTGAACATATTGTTTCTAATGGAAAGATTGTATATGGAATTACAACTGGTTTTGGAAAGTTCAGTGATGTTTATATAGATAAAGATCATGTTGAGAACCTTCAACTCAATTTAATTCGATCACATGCATGCGGGGTTGGTGACCCTTTTCCGGAAGAGGTATCACGAGCAATGATTCTGTTAAGAGCAAATGCCTTACTAAAGGGATTTTCCGGTGTTCGACCCGTTATTATTGAAAGATTACTTGACTTAGTTAATGCAGGAATACATCCTGTTATCCCTCAACAAGGCTCTCTTGGTGCAAGTGGTGATTTAGCCCCGTTATCACATTTAGCTCTTTGCTTACTAGGGGAGGGAGAGGTTTTTTATAAAGGAAAAAGAATGCCTTCAATCGATGCATTATCAAAAGAGTCTATTATACCGGTTACGCTTACAGCAAAAGAAGGTTTGGCCTTAATTAATGGGACACAAGCGATGACTGCGATGGGTGTTATAACATATTTGGAAGCAGAAAAACTAGCATATCAAGCTGAGTTAATTGCTGGTGTTACGATTGAAGCATTGGAAGGAATTATAGATGCCTTCGATCATGAAATACATGTTGCAAGAGGCTTTAAGCAACAAATAGATGTAGCAACAAGAATTCGAGACTATTTAAAGGATAGTCTACTCGTAACAAAACAAGGAGAACGGCGAGTTCAAGATGCTTACTCAATAAGATGTATCCCTCAAGTACACGGAGCGATATGGCAAACATTGGACTTCACAAAAGAAAAGCTTGAGATCGAAATGAATGCAGCAACAGATAACCCTCTTATCTTTCAAAATGGATCAAAAATCATTTCAGGTGGGAACTTTCACGGTCAGCCCATTGCGTTTGCGATGGATTTCTTAAAAATCGCCTTGTCAGAGCTTGCCAATATATCAGAACGAAGAATTGAACGACTTGTTAATCCTCAGTTAAATGATTTACCGGCATTTTTAAGTCCGGAGCCGGGCCTTCAATCAGGTGCTATGATCATGCAATATGTTGCCGCATCACTCGTATCAGAAAACAAAACGTTGGCACATCCGGCAAGTGTTGATTCCATCCCATCATCGGCAAATCAGGAAGATCATGTAAGTATGGGGACAATTGCAGCGAGGCATGCGTATCAAATTATAACAAATGCACGACGAGTTCTTGCTATAGAAGCCATTTGCAGTATTCAAGCGGCAGAAATTCGAGGTTCTCATAAAATGGCATCTATTACTGGATCATTTTATAAAGAAGGAAGGAAAATTGTTCCATCGATTACACATGACCGCATTTTTTCACTTGACATCGAAGGAATGACAAATTGGTTAAAAACAGAGGCTCTTTACTTCAAAAATGTATTGGAGGGAAAGCTATATGAATAACAATAAAGTATCGAAATACAGAGGAAATACCTTGCATACAAAAGGGTGGCAGCAAGAAGCTGCTCTCCGAATGCTCATGAATAATCTTGATCCTGAAGTTGCCGAGAATCCATCAGAATTAGTCGTGTATGGAGGAATTGGAAAAGCAGCACGTAATTGGGATTGTTTTGATAAGATTGTCCATTCGCTTAAACAATTAAATAACAATGAAACATTACTTATTCAGTCAGGAAAGCCTGTTGCAGTTTTTCAAACACATGAAGATGCCCCACGTGTTTTATTAGCTAATTCCAATATTGTGCCTGCCTATGCTAATTGGGAGACATTTCATGAACTTGATCAAAAAGGGCTAATGATGTATGGACAAATGACGGCCGGAAGCTGGATATATATCGGTTCACAAGGCATTGTTCAGGGGACTTATGAAACATTTGCAGAATTGGCAAAACAGCATTTCAATTCAACATTAAAAGGAACGATTACCTTAACAGCAGGACTTGGTGGAATGGGTGGTGCCCAACCATTAGCAGTAACAATGAACGGTGGTATTTGTATAGCAATTGAGGTTGATGAAAAGAAAATTGATCGTAGAATACAAACCCGGTACTTAGATGTGAAAGCTACTAGTATAGAAGAAGCGATCATGCTGGCCACAAATGCAAAAAAATCACGAATACCGTTATCAATAGGTCTACGAGGAAATGCTTCAGATCTATTACCTGAGATGTTGAAGATTCATTTCATTCCTGATATTTTAACAGATCAAACATCAGCACATGACCCTTTAAATGGATATATTCCATCAAACATGACACTAGAACAAGCAGAACACCTGAGAACATCGGATAAGAATCTCTATATAAAATGTGCCAAAACCTCAATTGCCAAACATGTAGAAACAATGCTTGCAATCCAAAATAAAGGGGCCATTACATTTGATTATGGTAATAATATCCGTCAAATAGCCAAAGATGAGGGTATACATCAAGCATTTGATTTTCCAGGTTTTGTTCCGGCATACATTCGTCCTCAATTTTGTGTCGGCAAAGGACCGTTCCGATGGGTGGCATTATCAGGCGACCCGGAAGATATTTTAAAAACGGATCAAGCAATCTTAAAAACTTTTAGTGAAAACAAGCCACTTTGTAATTGGATTAAGATGGCGCAAGAGAAAATTCAATTTCAAGGCCTTCCATCACGCATTTGCTGGTTAGGATATGGTGAACGTGCGAAGTTTGGAAGAATTATAAATGATATGGTTGCAAGCGGTGAGCTCAACGCACCTATAGTAATTGGTCGTGACCATTTAGACGCCGGTTCCGTTGCTTCTCCTAATCGGGAAACAGAAGCAATGAAGGATGGATCAGATGTTGTCTCAGATTGGCCAATCTTAAATGCGATGATTAATGCGGTTGGAGGAGCAACATGGGTGTCTGTTCATCATGGAGGAGGTGTAGGTATGGGATACTCACTGCATGCCGGGATGGTGGTTGTTGCTGATGGCACAAAAGAAGCTGAACGAAGAATTGAACGTGTGTTAACAACTGATCCCGGAATGGGAGTTGTTCGTCACGCAGATGCGGGATATGACCTTGCCATTGAAACAGCCAAACAACATGGATTAAACATGCCGATGTTAAACCAAGGAGGGGATGCTTGATGAAAAGGCCATTATGGATTAAACACATCAATCAATTGGCCACTTTAAAATCAAGCCAACTTGGTCCTCGAACAAAAGCTTCGATGTCAGATATAGGAATTATTAAGGATGGGAGTATATGGGTCGAAGGCGGTCTTATCCAAGCAGTTGGTACAACAGATCAATTAAAACAACTCTACCGAAACAATCATCACAATGCCGATATTATTGATGCAACAGACCATTTAGTCACGCCCGGCCTTATCGATCCACACACACATGTTGTGTACGGAGGAAGCCGTGAGAAAGAATTCGAATTAAGATTAAATGGGGCTTCTTATATGGACATCATGAATGCAGGCGGTGGAATTCATTCCACTACGAAAATGACAAGAGAAGCTACAGAGGAAGATTTGATAGAGCAAACAATAAATAGGCTCAATTCCTTTTTAGAACATGGTGTTACAACGATTGAAGCTAAGAGTGGATATGGACTTAACTTAGAAACAGAACGAAAACAATTAAATGTGATTAAAAAACTACAGCAACTACACCCCATCGATCTTGTTCCAACTTTTATGGGTGCCCACGCTGTACCTGTGGAATATAAAGGGAAAGAAGACCTCTACGTTAAGCTGATTATTAACGAAATGTTACCGACAATAGGAAATGAAAACTTAGCTGAGTTCATTGATGTATTTTGTGAAAAAGATGTGTTTACCGTTGAGCAATCAAAAAAAATTTTAGAAGCAGGGAAGCAATTTAACCTGATTCCAAAAATTCATGCTGATGAAATTGTTTGTTTAGGTGGCGCAGAATTAGCTGCCGAAGTTGGAGCCATATCAGCTGAGCATTTACTTAAGACAACTGAGCAAGGAATGAAAGCCATGGCTCGTAAGGGAACAATTGGATGTTTACTTCCAGCCACCGCTCTATACTTAAGAGAAGAAGCAGCTAATGGAAGAAAAATGATTGATGAGGGAGTAGCTGTAGCCATCTCTACAGACTGTAACCCTGGTTCATCACCAACTACCTCCATGCCTTTAGTGATGAACTTAGCATGTTTAACAATGAAATTAACTCCGGCTGAAGCATTAACCGCAGCCACATACAATGCAGCCTGTGCAATAAAACGTGAACATATCGTTGGAAGCATCGAAATAGGAAAGCAAGCAGACATCGTGTTGTGGAACGTAAAAAATTATCAAGAACTGCAATATCGATTCGGTGTCAATCATGTCAAAACAGTCTGGAAAAAAGGAATCAAGGTGGTAAACCGATGAAAGAGCATTGGTTAGTTCAACCAGAATGGTCATGGAATCAACCTAATAAACATAATCCAACTTATGTTCATGAATGGGTACAATCCATTCATGCGATGAACACCCCACCTGAACTTCTCATTTATGGCGCACCATTATCACGCTCTTCCATTAGTGTCTCAGGAGCATCTCTTTACCCGTTGGAATTTCGTCGTATTTGGAAAGGTTTTGCTACTTATAACATAGAAAAAAACATTGATCTTAGCTCTTTTCTTGTCGGGGATGCAGGAGATATCTCCATGCATACGACTGATATTTCTATGTCACACGATCGAATCAAACAATCTACATCATATCTTTGCTCAAAATATCCATACACACGAACATGTATGATCGGCGGAGATCATTCCACAACCGCTTGTGCAGTAAGGGGCATTCAACAAGCATTCCCTAATGAAACAATTGGTATTTTGCAGCTTGATACACACCTTGATGTAAGAGATCCCAAAATAATGGGACCTTCAAATGGAACACCTATTAGGCAATTAATTGAAGAGAACATTGTAAAGGGAGAAAATATCGTTAATATTGGCCCACATGGTTATTATAATGCCAAACCATTAGTTGATTTCGCCAATAAACACCATATTAAGACCATCACTTTAAAAACAGCTCGAAAAGCTGGAGTTATCCAAACTGTCCTTCACGCTCTTAAAACATTAAGCGAAAAAGTAGATCGCATTTATGTAACGGTAGATCTTGATGTGCTCGACATCTCTTTCGCCCCAGGTGTTCCAGCATCAACTCCAGGTGGAATGACAACAGAAGAACTTTTTGATAGCCTACTCGAAATTGGACGTCATGCTACTGTTCAGCATATCGACTTTGTTTGTCTTGATCCTAGTAAAGACACTCCCGTAAATGAAACAGTTAAGATAGGAGGGTATGCCTGGATGCAGTTTGTTACAGGATGTGTGTTAGGAAAGTTATCTTGATACATGATTTCAGTTCCCTATTAAAGTGGAGCTGTTTTTTTATGTCTAAAAACGTTTGTTAACATGATTGAGAATAAATCAATCGTTCTATGTAACATAATGCTACACATTTGTAGACTGAAAGACCAAAACGTTGGATAATTTAGAAAATTCAAACTACTGAGGTGATGGATATTTGCCAACTACTCAATTTGCAATTGAGATGACAAACATTGTCAAAAAATTCGGCTCTGTTATCGCGAGTGATCATGTAAACTTTTCCGTAAAAAAAGGTGAGATACATGCATTATTAGGTGAAAATGGCGCAGGAAAAAGCACAATCATGAGTATGATATCAGGCATTTATAAAGCTGATAGTGGAACAATCATAGTCAATGGTTTACCATGTCAGATTCATTCTCCAAAAGAATCTATGAAGCTGGGAATTGGAATGGTTCATCAAAACTTTCGATTGGTTCAGACTCTAACTGCTACTCAAAATATCATTCTCGGCGAAAAAGGTCAAATATGGCGGAGTTCATCTTGGATGAAAAGGAAATCAAAAGAGGTTGAACAAATTGCAGAGCAATATGGATTAACATTCCCTACCAATGTTCCTATTTGGCAGCTTTCCGTTGGTGAACAGCAGCGTGTAGAAATTGTCAAAATACTATACCGCGAGGCAGATATTATCATATTTGACGAGCCAACATCTGTTTTAACACCAGCTGAAGCAGAGCAATTATTTTTAACGATGCAGGAGCTAAAACGCAATGGAAAAACGATGATTATTACAACACATAAGTTAAAAGAGGTGATGAAGGTTGCCGATCGCATCTCAGTTATGAGAAAAGGGAAAATGATCGAACATTTGAACAAAGAGGAAACGACCGTTCAGGAATTGGCCCAGTTAATGGTCGGAAGAGAGGTGAAAAAGGGAATAACTGTGGAGTCGCATCCTATAGGAAAACCAATTCTCCAAGTGAATAAGCTCACCGTTCACACCAAACAGGGATTAAACGCTTTAAGCCAAATCGATTTTACCATACATGAACACGAGATTATTGGGGTTGCCGGAGTCGCAGGCAATGGACAAAAAGAACTTGCAGAGGCATTAACAGGACTAATTCCCTGGAACAGTGGAACTGTCATTTTTGAGAACGATCAATTAGGCAACCCCTCTATTCAGAGCTTAATTGATAAAGGAATCGCACATATACCTGAAGATCGAATGAAGAGTGGGCTCGCAGGAAGCTTAGGAATTGTTGAAAACTTACTGTTTAAATCTTATCGGTCAAAAAAACGAGCAATACTCGGATTATTAAAAAAGAAGCAAAATGAGCAATGGGCTAGAGAGCTGGTCAAGAACTTTGATGTTCGTACTTCAGATTTACTTAGCCCTGTTCAACAGCTTTCTGGAGGTAATCAACAAAAGCTCTTATTCGCAAGAGAAATTGATCAAAATCCAAAACTGATGATAGCCGTCCATCCTACACAAGGACTGGATGTAGGTGCAACAGAAGCTGTTCATCAAATGTTACTAGAGCTTCGACACTCAGGCGGGGGCATTCTGCTCATTTCTGAAGACTTAGATGAAGTGCTTCATCTTTCAGACAAAATTCTTGTTCTTTATAACGGAAGAATAAATGGTGTCATTGAAAGGGGGAAGGAAGAAAAAGAATACATCGGTCAATTAATGGCGGGTTTAGACGCGATGGAAGGAGTTGTTTTATGAGTCAAAAATCCTCAATTGAACAAACGGTCATAAATGATAATAGCACGAATAAAAGACATGAACTACCGTTCCGTTTTGAATATGATCCGCACAAAAAATCACATAGCATCTTTGTTCCATTCCTTTCCATCATCGTAGCTTTAATGCTATGTGCTCTCTTTATTCTATTAAATGGATTAAATCCAATAACGGTGTATTTGAAGATGCTACAAGGTGCATTTGGTTCCATTTTTGGAATTAGTGAAACCCTTGTAAAAGCAACACCACTCTTACTTTGTGGTCTTGGCGTTGCAATCGCGTACCGTATTTCGATTTGGAATATTGGAGCAGAGGGCCAATTTTTATTAGGTGCTATGGGTGCCACGGCAATTACTATTTATTTTCCACAGTTGCCGGGTGTTGTCTATATTCCGCTTATGGTTATCGTTGGTATAGTCTCAGGTGCATTGTGGGGGTTATTAACCGCTATTCCTCGTACATATTTTCAAGTAAATGAACTGATCACTTCTCTTATGCTGAATTATGTAGCGCTTTTATTATTAGATTATTTTGTTTTTGGTCCATGGAGAGATCCAGATGGCTTTAATTTTCCTGGATCACCTATGTTTGTTCCTTCTCAATTACTGGCGACGATTGGAGGTACAAGATTACACATCGGCATATTTTTCGCTGTCATAGCTGTCTCTCTCTTTGCTTTTTTCACATTAAAAACACGTTGGGGCTACGAGTTACGGCTTTTAGGAGCAAATCCAACAGCAGCAAAATATGCAGGTATACGCATTAATAAGCATATTTTGATTGTCATGATGATAAGTGGAGGATTAGCTGGCTTAGCTGGCATGGTTGAGGTGTCGGGAGTAGCTGGAAGGCTGATGTACGGAATCTCACCCGGTTATGGGTATACCGCCATTATCGTGGCATGGCTTGCAAAACTAAATCCATTCGCTATGATTCTTTCTTCTGTTTTTATCGGTGGTTTGATCGTTGGAGGATACAGTGTTCAAACAATAGGATTGCCGTCATCTTTGTCATTCATGCTACAAGGAGCCATTTTATTTTGTTTAATAGGTGGAGAAATGATCAGCAAATATCGCATAAAAAAAGTATACAAAGAAAATTCATAGAGTACTAGAAAGGAGGGATTAACATGGATGTAACCGCGCTTTTAATAACAGCTGCTATATCTTCCGGAACACCCTTGCTCTTTGCTGTACTTGGGGGAATATTGAGTGAAAAAGCCGGTGTTATCCATTTAGGTACAGAGGGTATAATGCTCATTGGCGCCGTAACATCCTGTATTATTTATCTTCAAACAGAGAGTTTGATTATTACATTTTTCGGTGCTTTGTTAGCTTCAGCAGTGCTAGGGCTTATCCATGCATTTTTATGTATTACCCTGCGCGCAAACCAGATTGTAAGCGGACTTTCAATTACTCTTTTTGGAACTGGTATGAGTGCCTACCTAGGAAAAGCAGTAGCTGGAGTTGCTTTATCAATATCCGTTCCACACGTCCCATTAACCTCGCTTGGAAACATCCCATTTTTAGGGCGTATCTTTTCTAATCTTGATCTCTTTATTTGGATGAGTATCGGTTTAGCTGTCCTTTTGTACCTTTATATGTATAAAACTTCTTGGGGTCTTCACCTTAAAGCAGTTGGTGATAGCCCATCAACCTCTGATGTAATGGGAATATCAGTTATCGGCTTTCGATATATCCATGTTATTGTTGGCTCAATGCTCATGGGGCTTTCAGGGTTTTATTTAATTATGGCATACTCTCCTAACTGGATTGAAGGAATGACAGCCGGGAGAGGTTGGATTGCCATTGCCTTAATTATCTTTGCGAGGTGGAATCCATTATATGCACTAGCCTGTGCCTACTTTTTCGGAGGACTAGATGCACTTGGGTTTAGAATTCAAATATTCGATTTTGGCATACCTTCATATTTTTTAAAAATGATTCCGTATCTCTCTACAATTCTAGTCCTTATGTTTATTGGCTGGAAAAATAGACATAAACCGCCGATTGAACCAAAAGCATTGGGACTACCATATTTTCGGGAAAAGCGTTTTTAACTCCATATATCAATTAAAGGAGGTGATGATTCCTTAATAAACTTGGAATTTCATTGAAAAATCTAAGGGGGATTTAGATGAAGAAAAAATGGCTAGGAATGATCGTACTTCTTTTCATGATTTTCATGTTTGCGGCTTGTTCACAAGAAAGCTCCCAACCTGCAGAATCATCACCGCGAGAAGAAAAAACAGACGCTACAACGGAAACAACAGAAATGCCAAGAGTTGCCTTTGTCTATATTGGTGTGCCAGGAGATGGCGGTTGGACATTTGAACATGATAAAGGAAGACAAGCAGTTGATGAAGCATTTGGAATTTCCTCAACAACTGTAGAAAATGTCCCGGAAGGCCCTGATGCTGAGCGTGTCATCGAGGAGCTTGCTCAAGATCATGACATTATCTTTACAACAAGCTTTGGGTATATGGATCCAACAGTTAATGTAGCGAAAAAATACCCGGATGTTGTCTTCATGCATGCAACCGGATATAAAACAGAAGATAATTTAGGTACATATCAAGGTAAAGGCTACCAACCAGGCTATTTAGCCGGGATTGCTGCAGGAGAATTAACAGAAAATAACAAAATTGGCTATGTTGGTGCATTTCCAATTCCAGAGGTTATTTACACAATTAATGCTTTTACATTAGGAGCTCAGAGTGTAAATCCTGATGTTGAGATATCTGTTGTTTGGAGCAATACTTGGTTTGATCCGGCTACAGAGAGACAAGCAGCTATTACTTTACTAGATGAGGGAGTCGATGTTCTCGCAAACTATCAAGATTCACCTGCAGGTATCCAAGCTGCTGCTGAGCGGGGAGTTTGGGGAATGGGGAATGACTCTGATATGAATAAATACGCTCCTGATACCTATGTGACAAATCCAACACTAAACTGGGGACCATATTATGTAGATGTTGTCCAAAGCGTAATCGATGGTACTTGGAAACCAGGTTCATACTATGGGGGTTTAAAGGAGCAAATGGTCGACCTTGCACCATATGGAAAGAATGTTCCACAAGATGTTCAAACTGTTGTTGAAGAGAAAAAACAAGAGATGATCGATGGTAGTTTAGAAGTTTTCACCGGGCCAATCACCGACCAAACTGGAGAAGTAAAGCTTACTGAAGGTGAAACCATGCCATTAGAAGATATATTAAGCATGAACTGGTTTGTGAAAGGTGTAAAAGGAACGATTCCGGAATAAGAAAGGATGACAACATTGATTGTAAAAGTCCCAGTTTTAATTCATCAATGGCATCCGGTTTTACTGTCAAATGAATTAAATGAACAGCCTAAAGCTATTGAAATATTAGGAGAAAAAGTTGTGGTTTTTCGAACCTCTCAAGGTGTTTATGCCTTTAAAGATTTATGTATCCACCGGGGCGTTCCGCTTTCTCTCGGGAAAGTCGTAAATGATGAGATTATATGCCCTTATCATGGATGGACATATAATAGTTGTGGAACATGTACACGCATACCTGCCTTGCCTGCAGGAAAAGCCATTCCAACCAAAGCAAAAACGATTACCTATTATTGTACAGAAGAGCTTGGCTTCATATGGGTTTGTTTAGGAGAACCGGAAATGTCAAAGCCAAAAATTGGTGAACTAACATCTGACTGTTCACAAAATAATCAGGTAAAAATGGGTCCATATGAATTGGAAGCAGCAGGTCCAAGAGTGATTGAAAACTTTTTAGATGTTTCCCATTTGATGTTTGTTCACGAAGGATTATTAGGTGATAGTCAATTTCCGGAAATTAGTGATTACCATGTTTATCAAAAAGACGGAGTCCTGATTTCAGATGAAATTGATATTTATCAGCCTGATCCTGACGGGAGAGGTCACGATGTACAAGCAAAATACACATACAAAGTGTTTAATCCCTTATGTGCCGGATTTAGAAAAAGTATTGATGATTCAGAAGAATTCTTTGATTTATATCTTATTGTTTTACCTGTAAATGAAAAGAAAAGCAAAGCATATATGATCATGGAGCGAAATTATGCACTTGAGGAGGACGAAAATATATTTATACAATTTCAGGATCTATTAATCGAGCAAGATCGTGTAATTGTCGAAAACCAAAAGCCTGAATTGTTGCCTTTGGATCTTCAAGCCGAATTGCACTTGAAGAGTGACCGTGTGAGCATTGCTTACCGAAAGTTTCTGATGGAAGTAGGTTTAACGTTTGGAACAGAGTAAGCTAAATAGAATCATATGAAAACTAATTGAGAACTTCCAGTAATGGTTGTTCTTTTTTTGAGGGTTTGTGTCGTTTTTTTCTAATCGAAAATAAAGTACGTAAAATAGTAAATAAATCCTCAGAATAGAGAATAACCACTGAAAATAGAAAATATTTCAACAATATCGAGAATAAGCTCGATACTAATTTTCCTTCGACAAAAAATATACAGGATCATAATCAACTAGATACTTTAGAACCAAAAATAAAAATAAATTACTAGTATTTCAGTCAAAATACCTGTTTTCTATCTCTCCCCACGTCCTTTTTCACTATAAAAATATAATATTAAAGATAGAAACAACACTATTTCATTTCAATAAGATCTGCTAATTATGTCAAAATGATAGGATTTCTCTGCTATTAAAACAAGGTTACTAAAACAGTACAATAACAATATAAATCTATAAAATATGGGAGGAATATGATAATGAATCTAAAAAGAAAAATAGTATCTGCGTCACTATCAAGTCTATTAGCTTTTGGAGCAATGACAGTTGTTTCCTTACCAGTCGGTGCAGTCGGTAACGGGCCAAACACTGGTAATGGATCCATCCAAACATCCATTCTTCATACATATGATAGTTTAGTGGAGTATTTAAAAACGCAGGATAACAAGCAGGATAAAATGGAGCTTGAAGTCATTGGACAAACGGTCAAAGGCAGAGATATCTACATGGCGAAATACATATCAAATCCACAAAATCCGACCATATTATTCTTAACACAGCAACATGGAAATGAGCAATTGACAACAGAAGGAGCACTTGAATTTATTAAACACTTAGGAACTAATAAAACCAAGGGTGTATTAGATAATGTGAATATCCTTATCATTCCGATGCTTAATGCAGATGGAGCAATGGGGGACGTTAACTTTTCATTAGACAATTACTTAGCTGATGGAGATCGTCACTTAACTCGTTATAATGCCAATAATGTTGATTTAAACCGTGAGCATGATAAAGCTCCAAGTGAAATGGAACCAGAAGCAAGGGTTCTTCATGAAAATGTTTTTGCCAAATACAACATTGATTATATGATCGATCTTCACCATCAAGGTACTCGAAGTGAAACAGAGGGTGAACTTGTATCCGGTTCGATTTTGTATCCTACAAATGCTAACGTAAAACCTGAAGTCCTAGAGCGCTCGAAAAAACTAGGGTCAGTTGTCTATCATACACTTGAAAATACCGGATGGGGTCATATTGGAAAATACAATGGGGGAAATGGTGAAAATATAGGGCGTAATGGTGCAGCCGTTCGATATGATATCTCTACACTATTATTTGAAATGCGTGGAATGTCAGATCATTATATCGAATCTTACGCTCTTGGCCAAAAAAGCAATGGATATTTAATTAAACAAACAATTTTAACACTAGATACTACTGTCAGAGCCATTGCAGATGGTTCAATTGATACCGCAGATACGAGTTTTTGGGACACTCTACCAACACAGACAAATCGTCCAAATGAAGAATCTGACGAATGACAAAACATGATATGAGCACATCCACTATATAGGATGTGCTCATTTTGTAAGTTTGATAGAATCATGAAAATTCGATAACACACATCCGAAAAAATACAAAACACTATGTCGAAATATCTAACATTTCATTTGACAAGCTTAATATAACCTATGGTAGTATAATGATGTGCTTTTTATACACAATTTTACCAAAAAAAGGGGGCTACACTTTGAAAAAACTTCGTAGTAGTTTTTTATTCATCATGGTTCTTACACTTGCAATGATTATTACTGCTTGTGGCGGTGGTAATGAAGGTGGGACAAGCGGTGCTGGTGAAGAAGGCGGCACTGATGGCGGGAAACAAAACCTTAGCCTATTAACTGGTGGTACTGGTGGTACATATTATCCACTTGGTGGACAAATCGGAAATATTATTTCTGATAACACAGATGCAAATATTACACCTCAAACATCAGGTGCTTCTGCAGAGAACATGGAAACTTTGAGAAATGGTGAAGCTGAAATTGCTTTCTCTCAAACAGACATTGCTTCTTATGCTATTGAAGGAAAAGAAATGTTTGATGGCGCTGCTATCGATAACATCCAAGCAATTGCATCTCTTTACCCTGAAACAATTCAACTTGTTACAACTGCAGATAGCGGCATAAAATCAGTTGAGGATTTAAAAGGAAAATCAGTATCAATCGGTGCTCCTGGATCAGGTGTTTACATCAATGCGATGCAAATTCTTGAAATCCACGGTCTAACAACTGATGATATTAAAGCTCAAAACTTATCGTTTGATGAGTCTACCGATGGAATCCAATCAGGTAATATTGATGCAGCATTCGTTACAGCCGGTACTCCTACAGGTGCAGTTGAAGCATTGTCTGCACAAGCAGATGTTGTAATTGTTCCGCTCGCAGATGATAAAATTGCTGAGTTAGTGGAAAAATATCCATATTACTCAGAAGATACAGTACCAAGTGGAACATACAAGATTGATTCTGAAGTGAAGACGGTTGCTGTTAAAGCAATGTTAGTCGCTTCTAAAGATCTTGACGAGAATTTGGTTTATGAGATGACAAAAGCAATGTTTGAAAACACTGACCAAATCACTCATGCAAAAGGAGAGCTTATTAAAGCTGAAACAGCACTAGAAGGTTTAGGTGAAATGGAGCTACATCCTGGAGCAGCCAAATATTTTGAAGAAAAAGGCATTTCAAAATAAAAGCTTTTACATGTCGATAGATCGCATGAGCGGTCTATCGATTTCATATGTTTTATGTATGTAAGGGATGGGTATTATGAAACTAAAATTAGTATTAATGATCATACCTCTACTATCGCTTATCGCATTTTTAATTTTCTTTCCTTATAAATCAATTATTGCCTTTACCTATGAAGATAAAGACGAAATTCTCGCTTTTTTACCTATAAAAAATGAAGATACCTTTCGAATTAAATACACCCATTCCATTCACCTCTCAGATGTTGTTGAAACATATTCCGCCTCTGAAAAAGAGATTACGCTAAAAGAGCTTTCTTACAAAGATTTTGCGGTTGGAATGCCTTCTAATGCTGAAGGTGACGAGGTATTTGAGGTAAAAAATGGTACATACTATATTACAAATATGAATCGTCATTTTCCATATATTGATTTAAGACTCGGACAAGTGAGAGCGGATCATCGAATGATTTATAAGGACCACACATATACATTATCTAATTTTATAAAACCAGGAACCTGGATAAGAATATCACCACAAAAAATTTCATATTGGGAGCAATTGAAAGGAGTGAACATCAGTGAGCAATAAAGAAGAAATAAAGACTTTAACCGAAGAAGAGCAACAGGCACTTTTAGAGAAATATGATCCTGAGGCTGGAACAAGAAAGCTTACTGGAATTATTGGTTGGATAGCATTTTTAGGTTTATTAGCATTCTCCCTATTCCAGCTGTACACGGCCATTTTTGGTGTATTTACAGCACAAATACAAAGAACTGTTCACTTAGGCTTTGCCTTATCCTTAATCTTTTTACTATTTCCTGCTAATCGGAAGAAACTTCAAAAGGGGAAACTTCAGATTGCATGGTACGACGGGATATTGGCTTTATTAAGTGTTGCCGTTGGAGCTTACTGGCCATTATTTTTTAATGACTTGGTTATGAGTGTTGGACGTTTATCAACAATGGATTTTGTTATTGGGATTATTGCAATATTGTTGGTTCTTGAAGCAACAAGAAGAGCAGTCGGTCTTCCTATTACGATTATTGCCGTTCTATTCTTGTTATATGGATTGTACGGTCAGTTTATGCCGGGGTTCCTGGCGCATAGGGGATTATCCTTAGAGCGACTTGTTCAAACAATGTTCTTTACAACTGAGGGTATCTTAGGTACACCACTTGCTGTATCTTCAACTTTCATTTTCTTATTCCTTTTATTTGGTGCATTCCTTGTTAAAACAGGAGTGGGTCAATATTTTAATGATTTAGCAGTTTCGATTGCGGGTCGTAGAATTGGGGGACCTGCAAAAGTAGCTATTTTCTCCAGTGCACTTCAAGGTACAATTAGTGGAAGCTCTGTCGCAAATGTTGTTACATCAGGATCTTTTACAATACCGATGATGAAGAAACTTGGATATAAGAAAGAGTTTGCCGGAGCAGTAGAAGCAGCAGCTTCAACAGGTGGACAGCTAATGCCGCCAATCATGGGTGCTGCTGCATTCCTGATGGTAGAGTTTATTGGTGGAGGCATCACGTATTGGGAGATTGCCAAAGCTGCTGCCATACCTGCAGTTCTTTATTTTGCGGGTATATGGATCATGACACATTTTGAAGCAAAAAGAATTGGCTTACGTGGTTTAACGAAAGAAGAAATGCCTGATCGGAAAGAAGTAATTAAGAAAATTTACTTATTACTACCTATTATTGCCGTTATTGTTTTATTAATGTCAGGTGTGATCGTTACACATGCAGCACTTTATTCCATTTTAATTGCGATTATTGTTGGACTAATTAATAAAGAAACAAGAATGGGACCTAAGGAATTTGTATTAGCTCTTGTTGATGGTGCCCGTTCAGCATTAGGAGTTGCTGCTGCAACAGCCGCAGCAGGTATCATTGTAGGTATTGTAACGAAAACTGGACTTGGTTTAAAAATGGCTAATGGATTAATCGATCTTGCCGGAGGATATTTAATCCCTACATTAATGCTTACAATGTTGGCAGCATTAGTTTTAGGAATGGGATCACCGACAACAGCAAACTATGTTATTACATCAACAATTGCTGCACCAGCTATTATTTTATTAGGTGTTCCTGATTTATCAGCTCACTTATTCGTGTTCTATTTTGGAATCATTGCTGATATTACACCACCTGTAGCATTAGCAGCATTCGCAGCCGCAGGTGTGGCAGGAGGAGAACCATTACGTACGGGAGTGAATTCTGCAAAACTAGCCATAGCTGCTTTCATAATCCCGTATATCTTTGTCCTTTCTCCACAGTTACTCATGATCGACACAACTTGGTTTGAGTTAGTCTGGGTCATCATCACAGCATTCTCAGGAATGATTGCGATTGGTGCAGGTATCATCGGGTATTGGTTTAGAAAGTTACACTGGGCGGAACGAATTATCGCGATCATTACAGGATTGCTGTTAATCTATCCGGAAGGAATCTCCGATATAACCGGAATCATTACCTTCGTTACATTACTTGCGTTACAAATTTTTTGGAAACGAGATAAAGAGAATACATTAAAAATGTCAAATTAAGCAAGCATAACCTGAATTCACAGTTAGTGGATTCAGGTTTTTTTACTTTATTAATTATGAATAATGAAGCTGGTTGTGTTTAGAATTATGTGAAAAAGGGACCCAGATGATTCCAGGTCCCTAAAGGTACATCACATTATTGGTTTCGAAGTTGATTTTCAGCCATAGCGACTAAACGCTTTGTCATTTCTCCACCAACTGAACCATTTGCACGAGCAGTTGTATCAGCTCCAAGTTGTACCCCAAATTCATTCGCTATTTCCTCTTTCATGGAATTCAGAGCATTTTCTGCACCAGGCACGACCAATTTATTTCTTGCCATTGTACAACACCCCTTTGAATGGTTTAGGAACTTTAAGCACTGATATGAGATGCTCAAATTTATTTTGCCCAAAATGCTAAATAATATCATTCTGCTTTCAGATCTCCGTATATCCTTTTTCATAAGAGGGAAACATAGATGTAAAGGCATTAATTGCGTACTGTTATAAAGGAGGAAAACGGTCGATGAATATGTTTGAAAAATTTCCGGTTGCACATTTAGATTCTGATCAACTACAAAAAATCCTTACACTAGAAACCGAACTTCGTAATGAAACAAATGAGAACATCGTTTTAATTGCTTATGATGAAAAAGGGGAAGAATAAACATTATATTTATTTTGTAAAATTATCCAAAATTATGTTGATATTTCCTATCTATTCTTATATGATGATATCTATTGAGTTAAATTTCTCTGTGATTAAAAAAATTTCCCCGCTCAGTTATACTGGGCGGATTTTCATTTTTCATTTTGTCTACTTTTGTATAAACGCACGTATACTAGATTAAGAGTGACCTAGCTTGTTAGTTTTAAATTCATCTGATTTGAGGTGTATTGAACATGTTTTCCCAAGAAGAGAAAGATGCATTATACAAAGTAATTGCAACAAGAAGAGATGTGCGGAGTTTTAATAATAAACCGGTACCTGCAGATGCTGTAGAGCGAATATTGAAAGCAGCACATCAAGCACCATCAGTAGGATTTATGCAGCCTTGGAATTTTATTTTAAATGATTCCAACGAATTGAAAGAAAAGCTAGCTTGGGCTGCTGATAAAGAAAGAAGAGCACTTGCTATTCACTATGAAGGGGACGAAAGGGCATCATCATTTCTTAAATTAAAAATTGAAGGAATTAAGGAAGCTCCAATTACGGTCTGTGTTACATGTGATCCAACCAGAGGAGGAGCCCATGTGCTTGGGAGAAATTCAATTCCGGAAACTGATATGATGTCAACAGCTTGTGCAATTCAAAATATGTGGTTAGCTTCATGTGTAGAAGGCATAGCAATGGGCTGGGTTAGTTTTTATAAAAAGGCTGATATCCGTGAAATTTTAGAAATACCTCCACATATCGATCCGGTTGCTCTCATTTCATTGGGTTATACAGATGTTTATCCAAAGGCACCGATCTTAGAATCGGCAAAATGGGAAAAAAGAAAGGATTTACAAAACTTAATCTCTAAAAATAAATGGGAGGGACCAGAGAAGTAAACATACCATATGATACACATGTCTTGTCATTTTTTATGTGTATCTTTTTTAGAGAAAATAAACAGAAATTATTGTTATAAAGGAGTCATTTTTTACATGAAAGAAAATCAATTAGTACATAAGCATGAGGAAACCCTTTTTATTATCTGTGTGATCACGACGTGTTTAGCTGCTTTATATTTACTAATATCTATTGTTGGTGTTTTTATTTTTTTAGCATTTGCTCTTCTTTCGCTTTTTTCACACGTTATTTCAATGTCACATATTCAGTTAAATGGTGTTCGACTTCGTGAAACACAGTTTCCGGATTTATATGAAAAAGTTGTACAGCTTTCAACAAAAATGGAATTAAAAAATATTCCAGAGGTTTATATTCTTGAATCTGGTGGTTTATTAAATGCGTTTGCGACAAAAGTACTAGCGATCTCGGGAAAAAATATGGTTGTTTTATATTCAGATTTTGTTGATATCGCTGATGAATCCCCGGATTTTGATATTGATTATATTATTGCTCACGAACTTGCTCATTTAAAACGAAATCACATTACAAAAAGTATCTTTGTATCGTTAGCTATGTGGATTCCATTCTTGGGGACTAGTTATCTGCGAATGGCTGAATATACTTGTGATCGAATGGCCGCTTATTATACAGAAAAACCTCAAAATGCAATCAATGGATTATTAATATTAGCAGCAGGGAGACGATTATATAACAAAGTCAATTTAAATGAATTTTTAGAGCAATATAATGAGAAAAAAGGTTTTTTTGCAACTCTCACAGAATTATTGTCAACTCATCCGCCAATTCCAAAAAGAATACACGAAATTGAAACATTTATGAATGATGATAACCAACCATCAGTAACATTAGTAAGTAAAACAAAACAAGTTGTGTTTATCATTATCCTGGTTTTCTTCCTGTTGCCAGGGTTATTTATTGGATTAACCGTAGGAACTGCATTCATAATCTCCAAGCTTGATTTCTTAAGTGGATTTGCAGATCCATATAGCTACGAAGATGAATATAGTTATGAGGACGAACCTTTAATGCAATCAATTGTTGATGATGATCAGGAAACAGGTGAACAATTATTAGAGGATGGGGCAGATCCTAATACGATTAATGAATTTGGCGAAAGTGCACTGATGATTGCCATTATGAATGAAAAACTGGATTTTGTTCCAATGCTTCTTGAATATGGTGCAGATCCGAATCATCAAGATGATTACGGATGGACGCCGTTAATGTCAGCCGTTGTTGCGGGTGATCTTGAATCAGGAAAATTACTGCTCGAATCTGGGGCTGATCCAACATTACAAGATACAGATGGCTTGTCAGCAATGGACTATGCAAATGATTATGATAATCAGGAATTTATTCAGTTACTTGAATCGTATGTAAATGATCCTAGTATGTTCTAACAAGCTACAGTTATATCTTGAATAAATATAGTAAAAAGGATGAACATAATCAAGTTCATCCTTTTTATATAATCTTTTTTCGGGATGGTTTAATGACATGATCCATCAACTTGAGTCAATTTATTTTTCATAAGAAGAAAATTATTATATGATCGTATATACATATAATAAACAATAGGAGGTTTACTTAATGGTAAATGAAGTCTATTTAAATGATACACCTATTTCTATTACCAAATACGAAGAAAAATCAGTTAATAATCTTATTCAACTATCTGTAGAATTCCTTGTTACTAGTGACGATTATCATGACATCACGACTTTATTATACAAAAATACGTTTGATGTAAAAATACCTGAAAGAAATATTACCTTTCACGGTGTTATAAATAACTATTCCACTTCCCTAACAAATTTATATAAAGAAAACCAAGTATCAAAATTTTCTCTTCAAATCATTGAACAGTCAAAATAGAGAGGCGATAATATGAGGTTAAGTATATTAGATCAGGCACCCATATCTTCAAACCAGACACCTCGTGACGCGTTACTGGAATCATTACAATTAGCTCAAGCAGGTGAGCGTCTAGGGTATACTCGTTTTTGGATTGCAGAACATCATGATATAACAGGACTGGCATGCTCATCACCTGAAGTAATGTTAGCTTATATTGGAGCAAATACAAAAACAATTCGTATTGGTTCGGGAGCTGTTTTATTACCATATTACAGACCTTATAAGGTAGCAGAGACATTTAACTTGCTAGCTACCTTATTCCCCGATCGAATTGATATAGGGTTCGGACGTGCACCGGGGGGATCCGCAGAAGCAACAAATGCGTTATCAGACCAATTTCTTCAGCAAGTGTGGGATTTACCAAAATCTATTATGGAGTTACTTCATTTTATTTATAACGACTTTCCATCAGAACATGAATATGCCAGAGTTCAAGCAGCTCCACTTCCTGACACAGCTCCTGTACCTTGGCTCCTGGGGACAAGTAAAAAAAGTGCCTTATTAGCTGCAAAAACAGGCTTAAGCTATGCATTTGGGCAGTTTATGAGTGATAATGACGGTGAAGATATTATTAAACTATATCTTGATCATTTCAAACCAAAACGAATAGAAAACCATCCCAACGTAATTCTGACGGTTTCAGCGATATGTGCGGAAACGAATGAGAAGGCTGAAGAAATTGCGTTAAGTTCACTATTATGGTCTATTCAGAAAGAGAAAGGTGAAGGAACACAAGGTATTCCTTCTATTCAAGAGGCAATAGAATATCCATATTCCGAAGAAGAAAAGCAAAAAATTGAAAAGATAAAACAAAAAATGATTATTGGTAACCCGTTAGAGGTAAAACAGAAGTTAATCGATATTCAAGCTACTTATCAAGCCAATGAAATCATGCTTGTCACAATCACACATTCGCCGGAAGATCGTCTCACATCTTATCGGCTAATTGCAGAAGCATTTATGTAACATGTATAATCCATCTTTTATCGCTCATTCTATAGTAGAGAAGAGTGTATAGATAAGGAGATGGCATAATGAAGGAATATGATATTACACATATGATCATAGATGATGGATTATATGCAGAAGAATCAGTGACAACTGATTTCACTCATAAGAATAAAGATTACAGTATTACGTTTAAAAAAACAGATCTCGAAATTTTAAATAAATGGGTATTCGAAAACAATACCTCACTCCCTGCAAATCTTTCAGATGAATTGATTGAACTCATTCGGGATGAAGTGAAGAAGAAGATAAACGAATAACCTCAACAAGATGATGTTACCTCCTTGTTGAGGCCTATCTTTATATGGAAAAAAGTAAAGAGTCTTTCAGTACTGTTATTTCATCTTTTTGTAGACCATTCTCTGCACTTTCAAAAGCTATTTTTACTAGCCACCTCGTAAATGGAGCAACATTCATTTGTTCAATTTCTTCTAGGCTGTAAAAACCTGCTTCATCTGACTCAATTCCATCAGGAACCGGGTCACCATTTATATAATCCATTGTAAAAGCAATATAAACATTATGAATTTGGCGTGGAAGATCACGAAGTGCAACAATTCGATTTACTCTCGCTGTTATTCCAGCTTCTTCTTTGACCTCTCTTTGGATTGTTTCTACAATGTTTTCAAATTGTTCAATATATCCGCCAGGATTAGTCCAATATCCTCTACCAGGATCATGAGCACGTTTCACAAGGAGAATTTTGTTTTCTCTAATTACTAACCCTCCTACACCAATACTATAATCACCCCAATGAACGAACTCACAACTGGAGCATGCTTTTCTTTCTACACCATCGATTTCTCGAAAACCCATTTCTGAACCACATTTCATACAAAAGTTTACTGACAAATTCATCATCCTTATTTTTATAAATTCTTTTCATATATTCTCCAGGTCGTACACCATTCCCTCTTTTTGCTGAAAAATGAGGGAGAATTACAGCGAATCAAGAAGAGAAATATCATTTTTTGCGCTTGCCCAGGAAATGTTCTTGGTATATTCCTATTACCTATCATGAATAAATTCATGGTAAACTGTATGTTGACATTTATCTTAAAATAGTTAATCCGCTTCAAAGGAGGCCAGACATTGAATATTAAACTAAATCATCAAATCATAAAAGAAGTGTGTGGCATAACATCCTTTAAAAGGGGAAGTGCTTTTTACCATGCAAATAAAGTAGTCTTTGACTCTTATCAAAACCATCAATATAATGCAACAGTCACTGGCACAGAAGATTTCCACGTTACAATAAAACATGCGGGAAAAGGAGAATTTAAAGCAGAGTGCACTTGTCCAAAACTAGCTTCGTTTGATAAAGATTGTCAGCATATTGCTGCTGTTTTGTTATCAATCTATGAGCAGCAAAGGAAAGGAACAATGCTAGAAAATTCTGCCTCGTCAACCGAACAATTGACAGAAGGATTGTTTGGCTTATTTAATAGTTCTCAATTCAGAGCAAGCAGACATCAAGATCACTTTGAAAATCGTGAAGTGTTGGAAACAGAATTTGTTTGTAGGCCAATTAAAGGAGAAGACGGACATTACCTACTTGGAATAGAGATAAGTATTCAGAATCATAAAATTCGAAATATCCGTACCTTCTTAGAAAAATTAAAGCAAGGAGACGCTATCCAGCTTTCTTCTTTTACTTTTTATCATGACAAGCATTGCTTTCTGAAAGAAGATGATGTGATTTTACAACAACTGATTCAAGTTGCACATGACGAGAAAATCTATAATGAACATAGATTAACACAATCACAACTTATATTAATTCCACCGACTTCATTTGGAAAACTATTTCCTTTTCTCTTACAAGCACCGCTCGTGAAGATTGAAAATAAGAAAAAACGTTACCTAAGGATTATTCAGTCAAAGGATTTACTCCCTATTAATTTTAGTTTGGGTAATACTCACCATAACAGCTATGAACTTTTGATTAACGGTTTGGAAAAAATGGTAGTCCTACAACCATATCAATGTATTTTGTATGAAAATACGGTTACTTTTCTAGAGAATGAAGATTCAATACGATTATTTGAAATGCAACAGATGCTCAAATCCTCTGGGACTAATCGACTCATGATTCCTCAAAATCAAATAACGACTTTTCTTGAAAAGGTGGTACCAGGTCTCCGTAGACTTGGAAACGTATCATTTACAACTGAAATGACAAATTTGATGATAAAAACACCATTAGTCGCAAAACTGTATGTAGATCGAATTAAAAATCGGTTATTGGCAAGCCTTGAATTTCAGTATGATCATATCATTCTTAATCCTCTTGAATCCCGTGAACCACCAACGAATACATTGCTCATAAGAGATCTGGAAAAAGAAAATGAAATTTTAAGGTTGATGGAAGAGGCTATGTTTTCTCAAACCGATGAAGGCTACTATCTACAAAATGAAGAACTAGAATATGAATTTTTACACTATCTTGTGCCGAAGCTTCAGAAGTTGACACAAATCTATACTACAACAGCGGTACGCTCTCGTCTCTTTAAGGAAAATGTGAAACCGCAAATACGTATAAAAATGAAAAAGGAACGGATAAATTGGTTAGAATTCAAGTTTGAAATAGAAGGATTTGTAGATAAACAAATCAAGGAAATATTAGAAGCCCTTGAAGAGAAACGGAAATATTATCGATTAAAAAACGGCTCATTGCTTTCTTTAGAATCAAAAGAGTTTCAGGAAATACAACGGTTTCTCCAATCTCCTTTTCTCCAAAATCAACGTTTATCTGATGGATTGGATATACCGTTCGAGAAATGTATTCAGCTTCTTGATTATGTTGACAGCAGTGAATCATTTCAATTAGAAGCCTCTTTTAGAGAGTTTCTTCAAACAGTTCGGGAACCTGGAAGCCTTGAATTTCCAATACCTGAGCGTTTGGACTCAATTCTTAAGGACTATCAAAAAACAGGATACAAATGGATGAAAACCCTTGCCCATTATGGATTTGGAGGAATATTAGCCGATGACATGGGATTAGGGAAAACTGTCCAGAGCATCGCGTTTATTGTGTCAGAGCTTTCATCTATTCGTGAGACAAAAAATCCAGTTCTCATTCTATGCCCATCGTCACTCACCTATAATTGGCTAAGTGAACTTCTAACTTTTGCACCGGAAGTACAGGCTATCGTGTTAGATGGCAGTAGAGCAGAACGGGAATCCCTTCAAAAGGATATATCGAACATAGATGTTGTCATTACGTCGTATCCTTTATTACGTAAGGACATTAAGTGGTATGAGAAACATGATTTCCATTCCGTATTTTATGATGAAGCACAAGCATTTAAAAACCCTTTAACCCAAACAGCACGAGCTGTAAAAAAAATAAAAGCAAACTACCGTTTTGCTCTTACGGGTACTCCAGTTGAAAATTCGGCAGAAGAGCTTTGGGCCATTTTTCATGTTGTGTTTCCACAGCTGTTTTTAGGGTTAAAGGAATACAGTCAGCTTACAAATAAGACGATTTCACGCAGAATTCGGCCATTTTTATTAAGACGAATAAAAGAAGAAGTTTTACACGAATTTCCGAAAAAATACGAAGAAACAGATACTGTCGAGCTACTTCAGGAACAAAAGAAGCTGTATGCAGCATATTTGGCAAAGCTTAGACATGACACACTTAAACATTTAGATAAAGATACAATCCGAAAAAACCGAATTCGAATTTTAGCAGGGATCACGCGATTACGGCAAATTTGTTGTCATCCAAAACTCTTTGTTGACGGATATAAGGGCAGCTCAGCAAAATTTGAACAGCTCTTTCAAATCATTGAAGAAGCAAAACATGCTGGAAAAAGGGTGCTCATTTTTTCTCAGTTTACAAAAATGTTAGAGCTTATAGGAAAAGAACTCACAATAAGAGGACTTTCATATTTTTATCTTGATGGACAAACCCCCTCCGAGGAACGGGTAGAAATTTGCCAACGATATAATACAGGGGAAAGAGATTACTTTCTTATTTCATTAAAAGCAGGAGGAACCGGTCTGAACTTAATGGGTGCGGACACCGTTATCTTGTATGATACATGGTGGAACCCTGCAGTAGAAGAGCAAGCAGCCGATCGTGCCCATCGTATTGGTCAGAAAAATTCTGTTACCGTGTTAAAACTTATTTCAAAAGGTACGATAGAAGAAAAGATGAATGAGCTCCAAGATAAGAAGAGAAATCTGGTCGAAGAAATCATTGAATCCAACAGTGAGACCTCCTCAACTCTTACAGAAGAAGATATAAGAGAAATTTTAATGCTATAAGCCTTCAATCAAAGATTGAAGGCTTTTCCCTATGCTTCCTAAAATTGGCGTATTTATTCCTGCCTATCATCCATTATACTAGAATAATAGATGAACATCGTTTTTTAGAAGGAGGGACGCGAAATACTGCACCAATATGCTAAAACAACTAAAGAGATTCGTTCTCTCAAGCATGATTATTATCCTTTTAAGTATTATTGGCGTTATTGTAACGGTAGAATATTGGAGTCACACAGAAGCAGGAAAGGTTCCTGTAAAAACTGGTGTTTTATTACATGCAGTCGATCAACGGATTGTAACATCCAGTATGAAGGTTCCTAAAATCTTTACAGGTTCTGGTAAATCCCGTTTTGACCGTAAAAATATGACCATTCCAATGCCCGACGGAGCGGAAATACCGATCAGAATTTATCAACCTAAAGCAGACGGTCCACATCCTATCATTTTATATTATCACGGCGGAGCTTTTTTAGAAGGCTATGGAAACATTCAAACACTTGATAATATCGTCCGTACATTAGCCTCTAAAACAAATAGTGTTGTTATTTCTGTCGGATATCGCTTAGCACCTACATATCCTTTTCCAACTGCAACTGAGGATAGCTATAAAGCACTGGTCTGGACAAAGGAACATGCTGATCTATTTGATGGAGATTCTTCTAAACTAGCTGTAGTAGGAGATAGTGCCGGAGGAAATTTAGCGACAGTCGTCACGATGATGGCCCGGGATAGAAACGGACCAAAGATTATCGCTCAAGCACTATTATATCCGTTAACTACGTTTCAAGATGTTTCATTCCCTTCACGTCAAACCTATGATAGCGGTTATTATTTTATATCAAGAAGTGTTATGGAAAAAGCTAGAGAAAATTATACCCCTGATGAAAAAATGTGGTCTAATCCCTATACATCACCACTTGATGCCAACCTTAGCAACCTTCCTCCAGCGTTCATCATAACAGCTGAGTTTGATCCACTTCGTGATGAGGGAGAAGCGTATGGGAAACGTTTAGCTGACTACAAGATTCCAGTTACGGCGACTCGATATAATGGTGTCATGCACGGGTTTATTTCATTATATGAGGTTATGAATAGAGGAAAACAAGCATTAGATGAAACAGCAACATACTTAAATGCTGCTTTTGGGAAACAACCTACCTATCAATCTTATAGCTTTACTATCAATGAAGAGCAATCTACGATAGAAAAACTTCAAGATCGGGGAGAAGCCTATGCAATTGGAGCTTTTTTAATAGGAAAACAGGCTTTTTCCTTAATGCCATCTTGGTGAAATAAAAAAGGATGATCAAGTTATATGTTGATCATCCTTTTTCACTTATAATTCAAAATCTACGACAACAATATCAGAAAGACCGATCTCTTTTAAATAAGAAACAGCTTCCTGGTGTTTTTCATGTGGACCATATGCTTCAAGAGACTGCTTATCTTCAAATCGTACTGTAAGACCTACTTGGAATCCCTGGCTCCTATCTGAAAAGTTTAAACCTGCTTGAATATCGATAATTCCGGAGATTTCATGTTTTAAATTTTTCAGCTTTTGAATCGCTTCTGTTTGTTGCTCAACAGATGTTGTCTCGTTAAATTTAAATATCACTATATGTTCAACCACTGCTACTCCTCCTAATATGTACAACTATTTTACTTTTCCCTTTTATTATTGCATAATTCAGAAGAGATGTTCAATTAAAAAAGGATTGTGTATAAGAAGAAGGAACGCTATAGTTAAATGAGCTTAGAACTATTAATAAAGGAAGTGTCAAATTGATTAACATAGAAATACCAAAAAGTGATGTATCGATTATTAAAAGAAAGCAACCAGAACAAGAGAATACACCTGTCATAAAACCAATCCAAGGATTTATTGACCTTCATGAAATCCCAAGAGATAAAGGTGGAGTCATCTTGTTTTACAACAGACAGGATGAGCTGCTATTTGTCGGCAAAGCTAGAAAACTAAGACAACGTGTAAAAAAACATCTTGAAGACACCGTTTCTCCACTAAAAAATCATCGAGATGAAGTTTTTCGCATTGATGTTTCAATAGTGGAAGATCCGATGGAACGTGAAATATATGAAACATATATCATCAATACACTACAAGCAAAATACAATGTAGACAAAGTGTTCTTTCATTAATTAGTAAAAAATCGGGTACTATGCATAGTTGCATAGTCCTTTTTTTCGGTTTAGGAACAATGAAATGAGTAAAATTTCTCAAGCTGGAAAATTGAGAAACTGAATGTCTTATATTAGACTAAGCTAAGAATAAAGAGGAAGAAAGAGGGGAATATCATTAAGCTAAGTGTTCTGGACCAATCAGTTATTAGAAAAGGGGAAACAGCAAGTATATCTTTTAATCAAACTCTAGAACTGGCAAAGTTATCTGAAGATCTGGGATATACACGGTTTTGGGTAGCGGAACATCATAATACAAGCGGAATTGCAGGAACATCACCAGAGATTTTAATCTCACATATTGCTGCAAATACGAGTACTATCCGTATTGGTTCTGGCGGAGTACTTCTTCCACAATACAGTCCATTTAAAGTTGCTGAGAATTTTAAGCTACTAGAAACTCTTTATCCTAACCGTATTGATCTAGGAATTGGCCGCTCACCAGGAGGGTCTCCCGCAATCCGATTAGCATTAACAGATAGTCTACGAAAAAGCATGAATGAATTCCCGAGGCAGATATCAGATCTACAAGGATACTTAGATGACTCTATACCTGACTCTCACCCTTATCATAACGTTAAAGCCTATCCTGTTAGTGATGGATCACCTGCAGTTTGGATTTTAGGCGTCACACACCGCGGAGCAAGAGTAGCAGCAGAAAAGGGCACTGCATTTACATACGGACATTTCATCAACCCGGAAAATGGATTGAAAGCAATGGAAACATATCGGGAGAGTTTTCAGCCGTCAATTTCTCTGAAAACTCCAAAGACGAATGTATGTATCTTTGTTATATGTGCACCTACACAGGAAAGGGCAGAGGAGATCGCCATAAGTCAGGACATTTGGTTATTATTTTTAGAAAAAGGGATAGATACACATATTCTGCCTGTTCACGAAGCGAATAATGTCAAACTAACTAAAAAGGATAATGAAAGAATCGTGGAAAATAGGAGAAGAATGATAATAGGTACACCTAAGAAAGTTCGAGAGGAAATCATTCGATTAAGTGATTACTATAAGACCGAAGAGTTTATGATCATCAATAATACCTATGACTTTCAAGAAAAGTTGCAAACATATAGGTTATTGGCAGAACAATTTCTCTAAAAAATGCGGGACAAATGTTGTCACCGCATTTTACCTTTTACCGTTTTTTCTTTTTATCATTACCTAATGGCTGATTCTTAACTTTTTTCTCAAGAACCACATTTACTTGAACAAGATTTTCAATATTCTTTACGCTTAAAACCTTCCCTTTACGCCCTTTAATTTTTACCGCATCATCCTCAGAAGGAACATGATTTAATAACTGACACAACAAAACCGTATTTTCTTCCACAAAATGAACAACTGTCACTTTTCATTTCTCCTTTTTATCAATTTGTCAAAAAAGGATTTCTAGAACTAATCTCCATTTGTTAGTACATTGTTATATGATATGAAACGATGTGAAAAAAGACACAGATATTGTTTGAATGGATTCATTAAATCAATGAAAAAACATGCTAATATAGATAAGGTTACATTTCCAGAATAATAGACAAAGTTTTGAGGTGCTTTTGTGGAAAACAAATTTTTAAGAGGAACTTTTTTCTTAACTGCTGCAACACTTATTTCAAAGGTATTAGGGTTTATTTATATCATTCCCTTTACTGCGTTAGTTGGGATACATGGATATGCATTATACCAGTATGCTTATAAACCTTATACGATTTTTTTAAGTTTATCTACAATAGGTTTACCCTTAGCGGTATCCAAATTTGTTTCTAAATATAATGAGCAGGGGAATTATAAAGCAGGACTCACCCTATTGAGGTATGGAATGCTGCTTATGACGGTAAGTGGTGTTGTCTCTTTTACTATCCTTTATTCACTTGCTCCTAGCTTAGCCAGGGTATTATCAGATCCGGACAGCTTATCAGGGAATACTGTTGAAGATGTTGAGTATGTGATTCGCCTTGTCAGTTTTGCATTATTGATCATCCCTCCAATGAGCATACTTAGGGGTTATTTTCAAGGAAGTCAATCCATGGGTCCATCAGCTATTAGTACAGTTCTAGAACAGGTTGTCCGTATTGTCTTTATTTTGGCTGGTGCATATACTGCTATACATATTCTAAATCAATCCATTAGAAATGCTGTAGGATTAGCAACCTTCGCAGCCTTTATTGGTGGAGTAGCAGGTTTTGCTGTCTTGATTGTCATAATCTTATCAAGGAAAAAATTAATAAAAAAACAAATGGAAGAAAGCTCAATGAACGAGAATGTAGCAGTAATCTCCATGTTTAAAGAGTTAATTGGATATGCGATACCATTTGTTGTTACCGGCTTAACTATTCCTATTTTCCAGAACATAGACACATTCACAATTAACAAGTTATTTCGACTTATCGACTATACATTATTAGAAGCAGAGAAGATAAATTCAGTTATTGGCTTAACCCAAATTCTCATAATGGTACCAGTATCATTAGCTACAGCATTCGGCATGTCATTAATACCAGGTATCACATCATCTTTTACTAACGGAAAGATCGGTGAGGTCCAACATAAGATTACCCGCACATTGCAAACTCTCATGTTTTTTATTTTACCTGCAGCAATAGGATTAACTATTCTTAGCAAACCTATTTTTTTGATGATCTTCGGAAATAGAAATAGTCCTGATCTAGGCGGAGAGATTATGCAATCTTATTCCATGGCATCTGTCGTTTTTGCTTTGTTTACTGTTACAACAGCGATTATGCAGGGATTAAATAAACAAAAGAAAGTCATGATCGGAATAATGATTGGAGTCATCGTAAAAATAGTTTTAAATATTATTTTTATCCCTATTTTTAAAGAGGTGGGACCTGTTATAGCTACTTATTGTGGTTTAACCCTGTCTGTCTTGTATAATGTGTATTTTATTCAGAAAACCATTGGCTTTGACTACAAGACTTTGATTAAAACATTAAAGCCTATCATTTTTCTTTCTGCGATCATGTCAATAGCTGTGATATCTTTGAAACTATTAACAGAAAATTGGCTTCTTGAGAGTCATAGTACATATATTAATGCATGTATCGTTTCTATTGTAAGTATTGTGACTGGGGCTCTTGTGTACTTAGGGATGGCGGCGAAAAGCAATCTTTTAAATGATTTAGGAATAGCTAAATATAGAAAATATAAAAATGAGTAAATAAGATGAGTTTTATTCAGAGGCTGTATGAAGAATATTTATTATGATTGAGAATTATCTCTAAAAGCAGAAAGATGATCTACACACATAATCAAAATAATCGTTGAAAATGTGCAGTAGATCATTAAGCTTTTAGCAGGAATGCCATTTCTTAAATCGAATTTAATTCCTCTTCAAAGTAAAACGTATTTGGGTATTCTTTTAGTGTATAAGAATATCGCTTCATATTTGCGACGTAACTGCTGTTGCTGATCGTTACAATTTCATTAGTAGCCTTAAGACGAACTTTTTCATTAACTTCATATTTATTTTGTTTATTTTTCACAACGTTCCAACTTTCTTTGTAAGAGATATTAATATTATCTCACAAAATAAGTTATTTAGTTTGGATAGAAGAAAATATTTTGCCATAATGACTATTTTCAATTCATAGGGACGCATATTTCACAAGTAGGATTCGTATTTATATCACCTGTGTATCTTTCTATAATTGGTTTGTTATCCATTTCAAACTCATTGTTTTGGATGGCTAATAAAATATTTTCATATGCTTTTTGGATATCTACTGCTGTATGTTTGACTTCGTAAACAAGGTAATTCCCACCTGAAATTTCTTTTACACTAATTGTTCCATCTATCTCATAGTTTTCTGAGATCACAATACATGCGTCAAATTTGCAGTTTTCAGGTTGCATGGTTTCAGGGTTGTCTTGTGGAATGCCAAACAGGATTGCTGTTTTAAGAAGATCTTTTTCTCTAGCCCACTTTTTTAATTCCTCCATCACCTTTATGTTTTCAGGACCATATGGACCAACTCTTCGTACATAAGCAACACGATAGTTTGGAATTGTTTCAGTTTTACATTTCATTCATACATTCTTCCCTTCACGATTAATATTGTTAGGTACATTTCGAATGTAGCATGCTTAAAAATGATTTACACTTTATTTTTAAAATTTTGGTAATTATGTATAATATTGTTATGATTTCAAAAGCGGGAAGCAGTAACAATCTTACACATTCACAGTTGAAATATACTACAAGGAGGATCCTGGAGATGGAAATTTTCCCTAGATTAGAAACAGATAGATTAGTATTAAGAGAAATTTCAAGGGATGATGCCGAGGGCATATTTGCTTGTTTTTCTAATGAAAATGTGACGAGATATTATGGTCATGAGACGTTAAATAATCTAGAGCAAGCTGAAGCGTTTGTCGAATTTTTTGCAAACAGTTATAAAGAGAAAAAAGGAATTCGTTGGGGAATTGAAAGAAAAGGAATACAGGGAATAATCGGCACAATTGGATTTAATGCTTGGTCTCCTAAACATAAACGAGCAGAAATAGGATACGAAATACATCCAAAACAGTGGAGAAAGGGTTTCACTTCTGAAGCAGTCTTAAAAGTAATCCAATATGGATTTGATGAATTAGACATTACTCGTATAGGAGCTGTTGTTTTTACAGAAAATGAAGCTTCTAATCAATTGCTTTCCAAAGTAGGATTTCAAAAAGAAGGGATTCTTAGGAATTATATGTATCAAAATGAAAAGGCGTATGATACATATGTTTATTCCTTGATAAGAAATAGATAACGTTCTTTTAGGTAGCGGGTACAATCCAAAAATCCTAGAGGATGATGGAGACAATAAGTAGAATAATCTAATGTTAGAAGTATAGGTATGATCTTAACTATTTGAAAAGGGGATGAGATAAAAATGGATGCTACATTTAACCTGGAAACAGCTGTTTTTAATTATAGGGTAGCAGCAATTATGATTGAAAAAAATCATGTGCTAGTTCACAAACAAGTAAATGATCAACATTGGGCTATACCGGGGGGAAGGGTAGAAGTACTAGAAGATTCACGAACAAGTATTACGAGAGAAATAAAAGAAGAGCTGGGGTTAGATATAATAGTAAATAATTTGCTGTGGTTTACTGAAAATTTTTTTGAATATAATCATAAAAATTTTCATGAAATAGGTTTATATTATGAAGTTTCATTTAAAAGTCAACCTAAATTTGGTAGCGAGGCTTTTTATGGAGAAGAGGGTGAAAGACTAATTTACAAGTGGGTTCCTATAGATGAACTGGGACACCTAGTACTCTACCCTGAATTTCTTAAAAGCTCACTAAAAAAGTTACCAAAATCAACCGAACATGTTGTTATCGGTAAAAAAGCTTGAGTTTTAGTCTCAGTTCGAAGAGCTTTCTTGGTGTTAATCAATCTTGCAAGAAGAGTTTGTATTTGTGTAGAATTACGATTCTTCTATTTGGTCTCTGCCTGTTTTTTATAGAATGATAAACTTATACAGCAACGAGAGTTAATTTTTCATAGAAAAAAACACAACGAGGATCAAGCATTGTTTTCAGGTTTTTACTATAATTAAAACAACTCTAAAATCATGAGGATATAGTACATGGTTACTTCTAGTCGGAAGGAGGATAGAAGTTTTATACATTTTTAGAGTAATATAAATTTGTAAGCGTTAACATACTCTTGATGATTTATCAATGGATGTATATCATTGTGCAAAAGTTAACCGCAAAGGAGGAATTCCAAGTGTCTTTCTACGAAAAAAAAGTAACTATTCTTGTCATTTTCGTTTTACTGGCAGGTTTAATGTCGGGTTGCAGTTTTACAGTAAATGGTGCAAATACGGGGGTTAAAGACGGGAAAATTCAGCTTCGAGTTACCTGGTGGGGATCTCAGGATCGCCATGATAAAACCCTAAGAGCTATACAATTATTTGAAAAAGAAAATCCGGATATACACGTTATTCCTGAATTTACAGGTTGGGATGGGTATTGGCAAAAATTAGCGACTGCCGCTGCAGGTAAAAACTTGCCTGACGTTATTCAAATGGATTATGCGAAATTAATGGAATATATTGATCGAGACCTTATTGTCGATATGAACTCATATGTTGAAACAGGTACACTAGATTTGAGTGATGTTGGTAAGGCGTATATTGAAGGAGGATATGTTGATGGGAAGCTTTACGCTGTTAATTTAGGCACGAATTCTCCAGCGATTGCATATAACCCTGAAATGTTTAAAAAAGCAGGAATAGAAGAGTTTAAGCCCGGTTATACATGGGAGGATTTCGCAAACATTTCCATGCAGCTCCAAGAAAAATTCGGGGAAGGTATGTATGGTGCAGGAGGAGTAGCAAATGCTCTGCCATGGTTTAACATTTATTTAAGACAACATGGCTTTGAAGTTTATAACAGTGATGGAACGGGACTAGGATATGAAGATGACAAATTTCTAATAGACTTCCTTCAATATTGGGACGAGTTGTTAAAGGCTGGCATCGCGGCACCGCCAAAGGTAACATCGGCAATTCAAGGCCTTGAAGATGAGTTAATTGTTCATGAAAAGTCTCCTTTTCTTTGGTTTCACAGCAACCAAATTGTGGCTTTACAGCAATCAGCAGGAAAGGATATTAAATTAGCTGTTTTCCCTAGCACTTCTGGTGGAAAAGAGGGGCTCTATTTAAAACCGTCTCAGTTCTTCTCTATCTCAAAAGATTCAAAACATAAAGAAGCGGCAGCTAAATTTGTTGATTTTATTACAAATGATATAGAAGCCAATGAATTACTTGCTGCCGAAAGAGGGGTCCCTATTTCAAAAAAAGTTCGGGAACATTTAAGACCAAAAATGAATGATGCAGGGAAAGAGATGTTCGACTATGTTGAACGAGTTGAATCTCATTCAAGTCCAATTTATCCACCTGAACCACCTGGATCAGGTGAAGTGGGTATATTGTTTGATCGAATCATAGAGCGATTAAATTATGGAAACATCAGTGCGGAAGAAGCGGCCACTCAATTTAGGGAAGAAGCGGCAGAAATATTAACTAAAAACAAATAAATATTTTTTATACCATTGGAGGTGCGAAGATTGAAAGCGGATACAAACACAAAAGAGATATCGAATATTGAAGTAGTTACTCATCAACGTACAAAAGTCGCTAATTTGAAGAAAAGTTTGAAAAAGGAATGTACAGCTCTTGCGTTTATTTCACCATGGTTACTTGGATTTCTTGTTTTTACAATTGGTCCAATGATTGCTTCACTCTATTTGTCATTTACGGATTATGATATGTTAACAACTCCAAAATGGATCGGTCTTGAAAATTACATCAATATGTTTACAGAAGACCCGCGATTTTGGACCGCTCTTAAGGTAACGTTTACGTTTGTGTTTATATCTGTTCCATTAAAGCTTGCGTTCGCTTTGTTTGTGGCGATGTTATTTGTAAAGCCTCGACGTGGAATTGGTGTTTACCGGGCTGTTTATTATGTCCCATCGATCGTAGGCGGAAGTGTAGCTGTCGCCGTTATGTGGAAGCAGCTGTTCGGTTTGGAGGGAGCAGTGAATGGCATTCTTGGTATTTTTGGAATGGAAGGACCGAACTGGATTGCAGATCCGAACTTTGCTTTGTGGACGTTAATTCTTCTCGTTGTTTGGCAATTCGGCTCTCCAATGTTGATATTTTTAGCCGGACTGAAACAAATTCCAGTCGAACTTTATGAGGCTGCGGCAGTTGATGGTGCAACCAAATTTAGTCAATTTATAAGAATAACTCTCCCGATGCTGACGCCTGTCATCTTTTTTAACTTAGTCATGCAAGTAATTGGTGGTTTTATGACCTTTACGCAAAGCTTTTTAATTACTGCAGGTGGTCCACTCGACAAAACGTTATTTTATGCGGTGTATTTATATGAGAAAGGATTTACTTCTTTTCAAATGGGATACGCATCAGCAATGGCGTGGATTATGTTAATTATTGTAGCGATATTTACAGGATTGATCTTCAAGTCATCCTCTGCATGGGTTTATTATGAGTCGGAAGGTGGGAAGTAAATATGAAAAAATCGACAAGAAGCTTTGTCTTTCACTTTTTCACAATAAGTATCGGTTTTGTCATGCTTTATCCAATTTTGTGGACATTGGCTAGTTCTTTAAAACCAGAATCAGAAGTATTCAAAAATGCAGCTTCCCTGATTCCTAACGCTCTGGAATGGGGAAATTATGTTCAAGGCTGGAAAGGTTTCGGAGGTATTACATTTGGCTCTTTCTTTTTAAACTCAGGACTTGTAACATTACTTGTAGTAATCGGTACACTATTCTCATCTTCATTAGTCGCTTTTGGATTTGCCCGTTTGGACTTCAAGTTTAAACGAGTATTGTTTATCTGCTTGTTAGGAACAATTATGCTTCCGACACAAGTCACTTTAATCCCACAGTATGTTTTGTTCCACAATCTTGGATGGGTTAATACATATAATCCTCTAACGTTACCAGCTTTCTTTGGTGGTTCTGCTTTTTTCATTTTTTTAATGATCCAGTTTATTAAAGGTATTCCAAGAGAATTAGACGAGGCAGCCGTTATTGATGGATGCAGCACTTTCGGAATCTTTTACAGAATTATCCTGCCGTTGATGAAACCGACATTGGCAACCGTTGCTATTTTTTCTTTCTATTGGACATGGGACGATTTTATGGGACCCTTAATTTATCTAAATGACCCGAATTTATTTACTGTTTCTCTAGGCTTACGATTGTTTTCCGACCCATCATCAGTGACAGAATGGGGACCGTTGTTTGCGATGTCAATCGTTTCGTTGTTACCGGTGTTTATCATCTTTTTATTCTTTCAAAAGTACCTCGTAGAAGGCATTTCGACAACCGGGCTTAAATAATCATTAGAAAGGGAGGCGGGAGGTGTAATGGTGAAAACATGTAATCTAGCTTTCTACCGAAACAGGGGCAATCCTAAATCAGACAATTTTGATTTCCATTCTCATTCGGATTTTGAAATTTATATGTTTCATAGAGGGAATTGCAACTACTTAATCAATAATAAGGTTTATTATTTGCAACCAGGGGATATTATTCTGATGAATGGATTAACTCTTCACCGCGCGAATCCGTTGCCACCTGAACCATATGAACGAAGTGTTATTCATTTTTCTTCTGAATTAATTCAATCAAACCTGGATGTTCTTGACTTTCCTGAATTATTAGGCCCTTTTAATACTTTTAACAATTGCTTGTTTCGTAACATACCAGATGATTTGCTGTCACGGATTGAGAAGTTGATCGAAAAAATTGCAGATTTATATGAAGAGAGCAAGAATACATCAGTGATGTATGACATGGCATTAAACAACCGTTTTAGTGAGGCAAAAATACAAACATTGGTGATTCAACTGTTATTTGAAATTTTCGAACTAAGTCAGACTCACTTAAATAGGCTGATTCAAGTTGAATCTGAAAAAGCACAACATGTAAGAAGGATAATATTGTGGATTGAACAGCATTATCATGAAAATGTAACATTGGACAGTATTGCAAAAAACCTCATTATCAGTAAATATTATATGTCCCATATATTCAAAGAGGTGACTGGAGGAACCATAATAAAATATCTTATGGGATGCAGAATAAATCGAGCAAAAAGACTGTTGCAAACTGAACCAAAAAAGTCAATATCAGAAGTAGGGTTAGAAGCTGGATTCAAACACACTTCTCATTTTAGTAGAATATTTTTGGAGAAGACTGGAATGACTCCATCAGATTATCGAATAAAATATTGTAAAACTCAACAATTTTCTCCAGCAACAGAAAATACGTTTTATTTAAACGATAGAAAAGGACAAAGTGAGGGAGTTTGCTCTACGATCGAATTAAATTAAAAGATAACAGTTATATGGACGAAGAATTTGGGCTTACATTATTAGCATTTTCGCAATCACCATTCATTGTACTGCACCCCGATTGTTAGACACAATCGTACAATCGGGGTGCAGTGATTCTGCTCGCTTTAAACTATACACACTCTATTATTAAAATAACAATGGTACTTCACCTAATATAACATCTGCATATAAACACTTCTCGTTTATTTTGAAGACAGAGAAATATAGAAAAATGCCGATAGTCAGCTAAAAGAAAGGACTAAATAAACATGATTTTGGAAGTAATTGCCATTTCTTTAACAGATGCAAAAGACGCACAAGAGGCTGGAGCAGATAGAATTGAACTGGTCACAGGTATAGGTGAGGGTGGATTGACACCAAGCTATGGCATGATCGAACAGGTTTGTGGCGAAATAAACATACCGGTAAATGTGATGATCCGTCCGCACAGCCACTCATTCACCTACAATCGTGATGATGTAAAAACAATGGTAAAAGATATTCAAGTATGCAAAAAGCTTGGGGCAAGTGGAATTGTCATCGGTGCACTTACTGAAGACCGTTCTATTAATCATGAGACACTAAATCGACTGATTGACGCATCAGACGGGTTGGATATTACATTCCACCGTGCATTTGATGAAGTACACGATCCAATAAGATCTTTAGAAATTTTAATGTCCTATAAAGAAATATCACGAATTTTAACATCGGGTGGAAAGAATAAAGTCCCTGATGCTGTTAAAGAAATTCAATCATTAATACAAAGATCAGCTAACTCTCATATTGAAATTATGCCAGGATCTGGATTGACAACTGGTAACTTAACGCAATTTATGGATCAAGTGAATATTTCTGAAGTTCACTTTGGTTCTGGAGTTCGACACCAATTAAGTTTTTCAGAATTCATTGATCCAAATAAAATCAAAAGCATAAGAAAAATAATGAAATCATTCACATAAATACTGTAATCATTTCGGAAATAGGATTCTTCAAATAAAATGTATGGTAGGCACAGCTATTTAAACATGTGTATTTTGATTAGATGGAAAAATCTAAAATACCCAGTCTGAATAATAAAGGAAGAGAAGAAGAACCTGAAGTTGCTAACGAACAAACGGCTTATTTAATAGAATTGATTTCATTATTTAACTTTTGTCGAATGATAAATAACATTATTACGTAAAATATAAATTTGACGTAATAAACTCAATAATTTATACTAAAAGTATAGAAAAATCGTCTCGAGGTGTATGTAATGGCTTCAGAATCACAGCAACAGCATTATAAAAAATTACAAGTGTTGCTCAAAGAATTACCTTGGTATGTTGAAGAATACATTGATCATAAACGCAGAAAACTTTCCGCAGCATCTTTGCTTAATTACTGCCATGATTATAAGATTTTCTTCAATTGGATCATGTCTGAGCAACTATACGCTGGCAATCTAAAAGATATTCCATTAGAACTGTTAGAAACATTAACCGTTCAGCAAGTTGAAAGCTTTTTATACGTATTGCAGTACGAACTACATAACAAAGAAATTACGGTCAATCGTAAATTATCCGCTTTAAAGTCCCTATTTAACTACTTGCAAAACATTGCTGAAACTCGTGATCTTAAGCCATATATTCAGCGAAATGTTATGGCAAAAATTGAGTTTAATGAGCTAAAAGACAGCATGGAAACAATCGCAAACAAAATTGAAGGGAAAATTCTCCTTGGTGATGAATATGAAAAGTTCCGCCGGTTTATTGCTCATGATTATGGTGAATTGAATAAGGAAAATAAAAAGCTTTTTAACTTTTACCAGCTAAACCAGGAACGCGATACGGCCATTGTTTCCTTGATATTAGGCTCAGGACTACGATTATCAGAGGTTGTAAACCTGGATATAGATGACATAGATTTCAGCAAGTATACAGCTCGCGTAATACGTAAAGGAAATAAGGAACAATTCGTTTTCTTCAGTAAAATTGCCATGGATGATCTTCAGGAATATTTAAAAATTAGAGGAAATCGCTATAAGGTTAAAAAAAACAATAAAGCCTTATTTGTAGCAGCTGCAATGGGTCCAAAAGGAAAATCCAGACGCCTAACAGCAAGATCAATTGAGAAACTGATTGAAAAATATGCTGCAGCTTTCGGAAAACCTTCGTTAACTGTACACAAATTAAGGCATTCATTTGCTACAAGATATCACTCAGAAATCAACGATGTACCAAAGTTACGACGCCAACTGGGGCATTCATCAATTCAAACAACGATGATATATACGCATATACGAAATGATGATTTAAAAAGTGCTGTAGATCGGATGGATATGCCTAAGGACCACATTGATTAAAGTGGTCTTTTGGCATAATTTTTTATCCTAGTTAACATAATATATATTATACAAAGTTAAAATAAAAAGATAAATTCTGTCTCAAAATCTAAGATTACTTAAGTAATTGAGACAGAATAAATTTTTTATCATGTATAAGGATCATCAATAAACTTATTTATTCGGAACAATTGTAACGCCTAATTCTGCAGCACGGATTTCTTTTACATTCATAAGCTCTGTTAATTCGCTCGCACTACCAGTCACAACAACACCTAAAACCTTGATATTTTGAGGAGAAATATTGGCATGATCTCCTTTTAAATACCTATATATACGTTCATATTCTCCATAATATTTTCCACCTTCATTATTTAAACCTGCTTTAACATATTCAATAAATCTCTCTTCATTTTTTTCGGACTCATCTTCATTAGTAAAAATGTGATCAAAACCATATATATATGTAGATATTTCCGGCAAACTAGGTATTACTTCTGTTTTATCACTATTTTCAATCGTTACCTCCCCCCCTTTTAGACGCTCTACATCTGTATATGTATCAGCCCAATACCACTTTAACGTTACGTTATTTGGTAAAAATTCTCGAACTTCATTAGGTGAATAGCTTCGGTCAAATGATAGTCCCATCTCCATTAATGTTTCACTTGGATAGTCTTTAAGATTATTAAGATCATTTCTTACATAATCATAATCCACACTTGGGTGATAAAATTGCATCATTCTTTGTTTTGTTTCTTCATCATAAGATCTATTTTGCCCATCTTTCCTATCAGCAATTTGGAACTGTCGATCTCCCTCTACACTTCTTACCCCTCCAAATATACTATAATTAAACACTTGATCACTCCAATTAACTGGTGTACCTTCTATTTCTTTGTATCTATTATAGGATAATGTACCATTGAACAAATCTCTTCCTAGAAATTCAGGACCTAACTCCTCTACGTTTGGACGGGTAATTTGATTAAAAAGTTCGACATCTTTCATTGCCTTTTCTTGATTCCATCTCATAAGCGAAAGCCAGCCAAACCCTAAAGCCACAAATAGTATAAGAACAACTATAATTGTGATGCAAATAGTTCGAAGAGTACTGATTAGTTTTGCTTTTTTTACTATTTTATTGTAGGTTTGGTTTGAATCTTTTTCATTAAACAGATCATAAAGCTCCTGCTCTTTGTTAGTGTTCTCTTTATCATTCATATTTTTCTAACTCCCTTCTATATACTTCTTTAAACGCTTCTCTCGCCCTGTACAAATATGTTTTTAATGTACCTGGATTAAGATCCAGCATTTCAGCAATTTCCTCGTAGCTTAATTCCAAATCATATTTCATGACTAATAATTGTTTATACAGGGGTTTTAATTGACCAAGTATGATTTGAATATCATTTCTGAGTTCTTTGTTATCAATATAATCTTCCGGTAATGATGCTTCATCAACTAATTCATAATTTTCCAACGATATTTGAATTTGTTTTTTCTGCTTCCGGCAAAGATCGTAGTAACGATTAATTGCTACGCGAAATAGCCAACTGAACACTTTATTTGCATCCACTGAGTCCATGTACAACAAAAATTTGTACAATGCATCCTGTACAATATCTTCAGCATCTCGAGGGTTTGCTCCAATCTTGATTAGATACTTAAATATAATGTCTGATTTATTACGTAATAATTTGTGCAGATCTGCTTCCTCAATCAATAACTCCCCTCCTTCCGCTTATATAACGTATATAATCTAAGAAAGTTAACAATAAAAAAGAATTATTTTTCAATTAATAAATAAAAGTTTGATACTCATGAAGTGCAATTGAACCACATTAAAAATCACATACAAAAGAGCTTAGAAATTTTCCTAAGCTCTTTGTCATTTATCTTTATCTCAAAACCAAATGATCAATATCTACACTTCTTGAATCATTTCCACTCTGTTTCCGAAAGGGTCTCTGAACTCAAAACGATCAAAACCTGGGATTGGTACTCCTTCAATTATCTGAATTTCATTTTGTTCTAACACATTTCTCCAGTATGATATATCCTCCACTTGATAAGCTATATGGGCTTTCGTTTTTAAACGGTCAAAACCATCTTCTGTACCTATATGTACATCTCTATCTCCAACTTTTAACCAAAAGCCTCCACGCTCCTTTAGTGATTCGGGCTTTTCCTTCTCAGGTAAACCGAGAATTCCACAGTAGAAATTTCTCCCCTCTTTTTCGGCACCTTTTGGTATGGTTATTTGAGCATGATGTAAACCTAGAATCATACTATCTCCCCCAATTTCATCTACTTTTCTTTTACCAATAGCATTTTAATCATCTAGTGTGAAAAATGATCAGCTAAACAATAAGTACAAGACAATGACGACTACTACAACAAATCCTCCAATTGTTGGGCTTCCATAAAAGGTTCTATTCCAACTATCATCAGTCTCAATTTTGCTTTTTTCACGGTTATCCTTGTTGTTATTCTTCATTCCTATCACCTCTAGAAAAAGGACTAATCCTTATAATCAACTACTCCACTTTAAAATCAATACTATATTTATCACTTAATGACTGTTTTACGTCATGTGATAAATCATATTGTAATGTTATGTTACCCTTATCATATTTATATTGCTTAAATATGTTCTTTTCAGCGATGATCCAGTCTGATTCTTCTTTGTGAAAAATAACATATAAATATCTTTTATAATTCTTTTCCGCTTCAACCGCTACATCCTCCACTGAATACAAGATAACAGTCTGATGATCAGCAAATAATGGCTTAAGTTTCTCTATAACAATTGGTCCTTTTTGGGCACCTTTCTCATTCAAAGAATCATCAGTTAATCTTATAGAGCTTTCCTTTCCTAAAGTTCCAAGATACGTCTCATAGTCACCTATATTAAAAGCGGATATATGTTCTCTATATGATGCTTCAATTTCAGCAACAGTTTGCTCTCTTTCGACTTCACTGAGCACTTTACTATTTTTCATTCGAAAACCATTTTCCAGAAATGGTGCAAGCACTAGAAGGCAAATTAAACATAAACATACACAAGCTAGCGTCATTCTGAATGCTCTATATCTATATTTTTTTCGACGATGATTTGATTGACGAGAAATTTTGCTCTGAATTTGGTCTTTAAGTAATGCTTTTCTGTCGTTGCTCCAGATAATTTCATTGTTTAACGTATGTAACTTTTTATCTAGTGAAAGACGTGATTTCTTCATAGTCTTCCTCCTTTAACAACAACTTCTCAAGATTCTTGTTTGCTCTGTGTAAGGTTGTTTTAACCTTTGATTCACTCCAATTTAAAATCTCTGCTGTTTCTCTTATAGAAAACCCCTGAACCTTTCTAAAAAGGATCACTTGTTTTTGCGCCACTTTTAATCCATTTAAGGCATCTAACAAACGTTTACTTTCTTCTTTCACTTCAACGATCTTTTCCGCAGAAGGATAAACTTTAGTTTCTTTTGAAAGTCCATTTAGTAATCTTCTTATCTTTGATTCTTTTCTAAAGAAATCCATTGTAGAATTATGGGCAATCCGAAACAGAAAATTTCTCACCTTATTTTTATCATTTATATGTATCTGGTATTGATATGCCTTTAAAAATGTCTCTTGCAGTATATCTTCTGCAGTTTGCGACTCCTGCACCATAGAGAATATATATTTAAAAAGTGATACGCTATATTGTTCATACCACCACATGAATTCTTCCTCATCTGTACACTTCATCAAAACACCCTCCGCGAATTACTTGCTAACTAGACGTATCGTTTCGTTTGCGTTCTGACACTTCCAAAATTTAGCACCTTCTTAAAATACCATATAATTACATTCTTTTAAACAAGCATTATATAATTATATTTACAGAGAATTAAGAAAAGCTTAATGATGTTTAAATAAAATAACAGTTAATTATTGAAGGAAGAAATATACTGTACCTATGTTATTCAATATAAAAATCCTGATTTAATAAATAAATCAGGATAAATGAATATTATAACTGTTTAATTTTTTCCTCATACTTCGTTTGAATTAACTTCGTCATCTCACCAGGTTTACCGTGACCAATAGGACCTTTACCTTTAATTTCAATAATCGGAGTTATTTCAGAAACGGTTGCTGATGTAAACACTTCATCACTACTCAATAAGAAGTCTACTGTTATCGTTGTTTCTTCAACCTCAATTCCAATTTCTTTTGCTATTTCAAGTATCGTAAGTCTAGTAATCCCATTTAATATAAGATTATTTGCCGGAGATGTATATAATTTATTATGTTTATAGACAAATACATTTGAGACACTACCTTCTGTTACAATATCTCCTCTATGCAAAATCGCTTCAAATGCACCGTCTTTATTTGCTTTTGTTTTCGCTAATACACTTCCAAGTAAATTTAAGCTTTTAATATCACATTTTGTCCATCTTTCATCCTCGTGTAAAATAGCAGTTGCACCTTTCTCCATTAGTTCAAGAGGTCTTTTCGCCTGTTCAACATAAGCAATTAATTGGGGGCTTAATTCTTCTTTATTATAAATATGACTTCGTTGTGCAGTACCTCTCGTTAATTGTGTATACACATATCCGTTATCTATAGAGTTTCGTTCCAATAGTTCTTCAAACATTGATTCCAGCTGTTCTAAATCCAGTGCTGAATCGATATCAATTTTTCTGGCACTTTCGATATAACGGATTAAATGCTCTTTCAATTTAAAGTACTTCTTATTGTAAAATCGAATTACTTCATATACTCCGTCTCCAAATTGATAACCACGATCATAGATTGATAGTTTGACTTCATTTTCATCCAAGAACTGATCATTTACTAAAAACTTCTTCATCTTATCCACCGCTTTCTTAAAATCTGAAAATGATTAGGCTAAAATCATATCTCAACCTAACGATATGTGCTCATTCTGTATATAAAAAGCTAGTTTAAAATTCTTCATATGTTGCAGGATCTTGATTATTCAATCTGCCATCAGTTCGAGACATTGTTGAGATCTGGACCATTTCTTCTTCATTCAGTTCAAAATCAAATATTGAGATGTTTTCAAGCTGTCTTACAGGGGAAGCCGATTTTGGAATTGAGATAGCTCCTAGTTGATAATGCCAACGTAATATAACTTGTGAAACAGTCTTCTTATAAGTATCTGCAATTTGCTGTAATGCGCTAATCTCCAGTACATCATTTCCACGAGCTAATGGACTCCAAGATTGAGTAGCTACATGATGATTTTCATGCCACTTTCTTTGATCCGCTTGATTAAAAAATGGATGTAATTCAATTTGATTCAAACTAGGTTTCACACCCGTTTCCTGTTCAAGACGTTCCATATGTTCAGGTAGAAAGTTACATACACCAATTGAACGGATAAGTCCATGTTTTTTTGCGTCGATTAGCGCTTGCCACGCTTCCACATAGTGATTTTGTTTTGGGTTTGGCCAATGAATAAGGTAAATATCGTAATAATCTAAATTCGCACGATATAGTGATTCTTGAATCGCGATCATGGCTTTTTCATACTCTTGATATCTTCCAGGCAGCTTAGACGTAATAATTAATTCTTCTCTTGAAACAGTACTTCGTCTAACCGCTTCACCTACTGTACCTTCGTTTTCATAATTATAAGCAGAATCTATCAAACGATATCCTAATTGATCAATGGCATATTGAATCGATTGAACTCCTTGATTCCCTTTTAAATTATATGTACCTAAACCAACAACAGGTATCGTTAATCCATCATGTAACGTTATTTCTGGAATGAATTTGTCCATTTTATTCCTCTCCCTTCGTATTTTAGGTTACCATAATTTTGAAACCTTTTCATAGATAATGTGGTCTGTGTAGCAGAATGATGACATATTTAAATCCCTAATATTATTTATTCCACAACATCTCTGCTAATTCATACAGTGAATTTGGTTGGTTTATTCGAAAGTATCTACCCTCTTTTTGGATATAACCCTTTTTGGAAAATTGTGAAACAACATGCATTAAGTGTCGATAAGATACACCCAAAAACTCACAAACCGTTACATGCTTCTCTTTATATATACCGTCGTCAGAAGTTTGCAAAATAAATTCAGCCAAACGATTTTCAAGAGGAAATGATAAACTTTGTGAATACTTAGCGGCCATGTTTGTTGCTTTCATACTTAAAAATTTAGTTAATTCCTTAAGAAATACCACATCTTCTAATAATGTTTCACGACAGCTATGAAAAGGAATAGCAAAACATATTGTCTTTGTAGAAACTTGAATCCCTTTTGTATAATAAACATCATTTAATAATTCCATTTCTCCAATGTAATCATTAGCATTAATAAAATTAAGTAAAGAGACTTTTCCGTTTTGATGTGTGATATATATCTTTGCTTTTCCTTCGATAACATAAAATAAATAGGATGGTCTTTTTCCTTCTTGAATAATCCATTCATCCCGTTTATATTCATGTACTTCAATAAATTCTTCAATTGGAGACGAAAATAACTGGCAAATCGAATGATTTTTAATAAATCTAAGTTTTTTTTCATTTTTATAAATTTCCATTTTCCACCCCAAAATATGAGATATCTCCTATTATGTTACACAAAGATAGTATATCATCCAATCAAAGGAGAGATATAGAATGAATACACAACACTGGATGAGCAGACAATATTTTAGTTTTTTTGTAACGTGGGGGATCTTTCTACCCTATTGGACAGGGTGGATGATCTCTGCAAAAGGAATGTCGATTTCACAAGCTGGATTGATCATGAGTTTAGGACTTGTTGTGAGAGGCATTTCAACATTATTTATTTTCCCATACTTATCAGAAAAGCTAAGTAATAAAACAATTTTAAATGGTACAGCAATTGGTACTCTCGTTGCTCTTATCTGCTGTATACCGGCTGATTCGTTTTCAAGTTTACTTTTTGCAACCCTTGTATTGCATGTTTTTTACCCAACATTGATGCCTGCATTAGATAGTACCGCTGGCGTACTTTTGCAAAGGAAGCAATTAAAAAACTATGGGAAGAGTAGATTATGGGGCTCTATTGGATTTGTCGTTGCCGGTATTACCTTAACATTCTTTACCGGCTCTTTAGGTGATGAGGTGATATTATGGGCATTGTTAGTTGGAATAGCAGCATTTCTAATCCTTGGGTTAATGAAAACTCCAAGAATTTTATTAGAAAAGCCTCAAAAAGATCCTTCCATAAAAGAGAACATAATAGATTTGTTTCGGAGCAGTCACTTCGGAATAGTACTTGCCATTGTTATATTAATACAAGCTGCACATGCTTCCTATTACAACTATGGTTATATTTATTTACAAGAAATTCATGTACCAAAATATCTCATTGGTTCCATTATTAACATTGCCGTACTTGCAGAAATCATTTTCTTCTCAATCGCTGATAAGTTCTTTCATAAATATTCAGTTAGTACTTTACTAACATTAGCGGCATTGGGATCAACCATCCGTTGGATCATCGTGTTCACTTTTCCAAATGTGATGATGTTTAGTATTTCCCAACTATTACATGCATGTTCATTCGCAATGGCGCATTATGCCTTTATGAAATACTTAATAAAAAATATCCCAAATAGGCAGATACCAAAAGCACAAGGGTTATACTCTGCATTAGCACTTAGTTGGAGCACTGCCGTTTTTACGATTTTCGGAAGCTATTTATACGAAATTGAACCGAGATTTGCTTTTATTGGTATGGTTTTAAGCACCATACCAGCGCTTGTCCTCACATTTTTTGTCCTCACATTTTTTTATCGAAAAGTTGAACACAAAAAACAATCTGAAGTTGCTATATCGTGATACGCAAATGAATGAAATGTTATAGAAAACGTTCATTCACAAACCTGAATTAGTATAGTTTTTAGCATAAAATAGCAATAGGAAAAGCAATGGAATTCACCTTCCATTGCTTTTGAATTTAGCCATCTGTTCGTAATAAGTTGAAATCTATTTAAGACTTGAGCAGTTCGCTCACTAAGATGCAGATCCTCGTAATATCATATAAAGAAGCTAGCCAAATTTGCAAATCTAGTATGTTTGATTTTCTTGAAAAAACCTACCCGTTATCTTGATTTGAGACTTTTTTATTTCGTCTTATGATCTTTTCCTTTACTTTTCGCTTCCCTCTCATTACCCCTTTTAAAATTACCTGTTATCTTGGCCATTACTAATTGTACATCTTTTTCATTTTCTGCTTCGGTAACTTTCCGTAAAAACTTCTCTGCTTCTTTCCCTTTTAAGATTTTCACTTGTTTCCCATAATACTCTAAAAAAATGGTCTTATCTTTATTGACACGATAACTAAAAGGAGTTTCGTCTAAATGATTTCTTTTATCAATTTCACCCATTTTACACACCTATTCTATTAGATTTTTACACAAGCTGTTCTCATTTGGTATACATTAACTAAACATCCGATTAATTAAAAAGATGATATCTATTAAGACATCATCATTTTTAATAAATCATTCTAACCATTTATCTATGCTTATGTTTACTGTTGATTCATAGCACTTTCATCCATATAAACAACTTCCCAAATGTGACCGTCTAAGTCTTGAAAACCCCAACCATACATAAATCCATGATCTTGTGGGTCATTTGAGATTTTACCTCCTGAAGCTACTGCTCTATTTACCAACTCATCAACTTGGTCTCTACTATCAGCTGATAAACATAAAATTGCTTCAGCAGAAGTGGTAGCGTCCACGATTTCCTTCTTACTAAACTCTTTAAAACGATCCTCAGTCATGATCAAGGCAAAAATATTGTCACTGATAATCATACTTGCTGTGTCGTCAGTGGTGAATTGGGCGTTGAATTCAAAACCTAACGAACGGAAGAAACTGGTTGACTTTTTTACATCTTTCACTGGTAGATTGATAAAGATATTTTTAGACTGAAATGCCATTTTTATCACCTCAAGGTAAGATTAAGACGCGCAAAATGCTCTATCAAAATTTGATAGATTCATAATAGGAAACTGAAAAAGATTAAAGAAATAGAATCGTTTTTTAGACAAACTACCTTTAAAATCTCCTCTTCCTAAACGCATATCTATATACAATATTCGACTACCATAATTAGATTCCTTCAATAATTATTCTCCATTACGATTCTTTTTTTGTAACTTCTGTATCATGATTTACCTTTTTTTCTAAAAATAATCTATTTTTAGAAAAAGATCTAATTAATGAATTAAAGACGCTCTCATATTAGTAATATCATTTTCAACATAGCATTTTAAACAGGAAAGCATATATACCCAGCCTTCTTTTTGTCCCATCATTTTATTAACTACTTCAGGGTCATCTTCTTTTAATCCAGTTTCGTTCACTTCAATTATCGTACTACCATAATCCGATTCTTTTAGTAGGATTGTTACGATCGTTTCTTCATCATGTTCCTCGCCCCAGGAAAAAACAATTTTCTTATTGTCTTTGAGCTCTAATACATTTATTAAACCTTCTGCATGATATTCATCATATTTTAATATAACCTTCTTGCCTTGAATCCACCTTTCCGAACTTGACGAAAACCAAAAGTTGCCGATTTTCTCCGGATCTACTATTGCTTCAAATACAACATTTATTGGTTTAAGTATTTTCATTTTGGCAGTAACTTCTGTATTCATTAACATCACACCTTTTCATTTTTATGTACTATGGATCGGTCACCTAAAAATTCGTTCATTTCTTTTAGATTCCTTTTTTAAACGTAATATTAATTCTTTGTATATAATGTTAGTGATGAAATAACACTGGAGCGGAATCAACATTCTTCAACCAAATATATTCCTTGCCATCAAGCACATTCTTTACAAAAACATTTCCTTTTGATTCCTCATCTGTTTTTCGAATCCAAGTTAGGTAGGATCCAATCACCTGTGGATCCTCATCAAGTTCATTTTTCTTTGGATTAGTTAGTTGTTTTTGATCTTTTGTTTTTAGATCAATAAGGTAAAGTGATGTATACATTGTTGGAACTGGTCCTTCATTCCAATCTTTATTTCCCTTTGCACGAGCAACAATTATTTTATCTGAAGAAAGCCATTCTAAGTCAAGATCTACATATCCAACAGGGGTATATTCTTTTTGGTGATTCGATACAGGCATGTCTTTAATTGTGGTGTTCTTGTTTTCAACGAAAAATCTTCCTTCACCTGATATATATGCTAGCTGATCCGAAGATGGAGACCACTTCACCCAATCCTCATATCCCAGCATTTTGCCCACAGATTGAAATTCGTTCCCTTGTTGTGTTAACACACACAAAGTATTACTATCCATTGACCAAGATGCTGTAGGGACTGCTATAAAGCTAAGCCACTTCCCATCATGGCTCCATTTGAAATAGTCAGCATAAATGGCAAATAAGTCAGGTATTTTAGTATCTATCGTATAAAACTGTTTCATTTTTTTTTGATCAAGATTTGCATCAACCGGTATTTTAAAAAGTTCAATAGATCCCCAGCCAGTCGGTAATAAATGGGCTTGTGAGGAAACGATAAAGTCTTGCCCATTAGGAAACCATTCAAACCCGCTAACTCCTAATGAAACATTTTCAAATCCATGTGGACGATTCTTTTTAAACTTCGTAACATTTAAAACACCATTTGAAGTGTATGCTAATTGATTGGTAACGGGAGACCACTTAAAATCAGATGTTTCAATACTTTCATATGGTTGGTAGTTTTCTTTTTCTTTTGTGTCATAGATGAACAAGTTTGATTTTTCTCCATGTTGATCGCCGTCAAGATAGGCTAACAATCGACCATCATATGACCATTTAGGGGAATAAACAAATCTTCCCGTTGTAAGTTGTGTTTCTTGTTCTCCTTCTATTATCCACAGTTGGTGATCGCGAATAAACGCAGCTTTAAGTGGTACTTCTGCATTCACTCCTGTAGAAAATAGACAAGATGTTAAAAATAACAGCAGTAGAATCCTATATCCCACGAAAAACCCCTCCTGCTTTTAGGTTATCCTAAACATTTTTAAGGAATTCATAATAATGGAAAGGGGGAATTCAACGTAATTAAGGAAAGAATGTAGCTGCATATTTAAATAACCATTCTTTGGCTATACTATTCTTAACGTGCTAAATTCTAGTAGATAAAAAGGTTGAATAGAATGGAACAAATCACAAAAAGCCAGCTATTTTCTTTGATGTTATTATATGAAATTGGTAGTACAACATTGTTCGCCTTAGGGATTGGGGCTAAACAAGATGCTTGGATCGTAATCATCATTGCCACTGTTATTAGTTTAGGTTTGGTATGGATTTTCACCGAGCTTCAAAACCATTTTCCGAATCAAAATTTAGTAGAGATTTTACAGAGTCTATTAGGAAAGTGGCTCTCAGTGCCACTTATTCTCCTTTATGCGTTGTATTTCTTTTCAAGCGCAAGTTTTAATTTTTATGAATTTGGCGAAATTATTCGGACTACTTTTCTTATAAATACACCACAATTAGTGATCTTAGGTGTTTTTATGTTTACCACTATTTATATGATCACATTAGGGTTTGAGGTCATTGCGAGAACGGGTGAGATTTTAATGCCTGTTCTTATCATTTTTTTAATAACAACTTATTTTCTAGCTAGTATTTCAGGTGCACTTGACCTACAAGAGATATTTCCTATTTTAGAAAATGGAATCAAACCTGTTTTAAAAGAAGTCTTGCCTGTCATTAACTTTCCATTTGGAGAAAGTGTTGTTTTCCTTATGTATTGGCATTTTATAAATAAGAGAGAGTCTGTACGTAAAATCGCTTTACTCGTTGTCTGTATAACAGGTGGAATTCTAATTCTAACGAACTTAATGATTATTACAATGTTAGGACCAGAACTAGCGGCGAAAGCTGAGATTCCCTTATTAAGAGTTCTTTTTGATATCAATATCGCAGACATTATTACGAATTTGGATATTATCGGGGTTATCGTCATCTTTATTGGGGGCTTCTTCAAAACTGTTCTTAACTTTTATGCAGCCGTATTAACAGTTACAACCCTTTTTAAATTCAAGAATAAAAAATGGATGACAATAATAATGGGTTTAGCTTTAATTGTCTATTCTATTACTTATTTTGAAAATATTTCGTTTCATAGATGGGTGGGGTTCGAATTTAATTCAACTTATATACACGGTATTTTTAGCTTTATGCCGATATTCATAGTACTTTTGAGTTGGCTTAAACATAAAACAAAAAATCTAAAATAAAAAGGTGAACTCTATGTTGAATTTACACTCTTTATATGAAGCTGGTATCGTACTGATCATTCTGATTATAGGAGGATCGCTATACATTTCAATCCTCCTATTATTAAACATTTATTATGGTATCTATTTTGTTATTAAACGTTTTTTTCGCAAATCAACATCTTAATCTTCAGACTTTAATGGCTCCTTTAAAAGTTCGCGTGCACCAATATCTGCTTGTACATTAACATTTACAGCGGCGTTTTGAAATTCTCCTTCCAACCACTTATCTTTTACTTCATTCCACTTCTTGGGTTCTTTCTTATTCAATGTTGTTCCAAATCCAAAAATATCTGAATGATAGTCTTTTTGTGCTTTTTCAACAACATGAACAACTTCTTCTTCAATTAGATTTTTTAATTCTTTTTCTAATTGATTTAAATACTCGTACTGCTCTTTTCTCGTTGATAATGTTCCTGCACCTTGCTGTTCAACCAGTATGCCAGATGTTTTAATATCTATTGTAAAAGAAATTCTGCCTCCTTTTATATCTGGTTTTATCTTCGTTTTTGTTTCTCTTATTTCAATCGACACAAGCTTATTTTCCTCCATTATGGAAGGTATTGTAAGAATGCCGCTATTCACCTCGCCAATAATCCAATTATATCCACGTGCTTCTTTTTCATTAAGATATCCAACCACTTTGTCTTCTTTAATAACAGCTCCTCCCGAAAGCTTTACTTGTTGTGTATTCTCTGACATCGTTCCATTTGACGAAGATTCCCCAGACATTTCCAACACCCCAACAACCGGATTAGTACCTTTAGAAAGTGATTTTTTATAGAAATCATTCAATTGGATGACTGTTACATCAAAATTTAATTTTTGATTTTCATTCAGACTCTCCAAAGAGTTTGCTTGTACTTGTTCAATGCCCTGATTATTTATACTAAGGATTTGTCGGGCCTGCATATCTTTTGCTATACAAATCCATACATATCCCCGCGATTCTTTTCCTCTCGTTATCGCATCTAGAACAGGCAGTATCTCCTCTTTTGCTAACTGTTCGCCGATAACGATGACTTTATTATGTGCATAAAAATTGTTACGATCAAATTTTTGATTCACATTTCTTATAGCTTTATAAACAGTATCCCCAGTCGAAGAAATGACTTTAATAGGAGGCGCTGTACCCCCTCCTTCTGGCTTTAATGCAGAAGGGTTTGCAACTTGAGATGTAAAAAGTATTTCACCTGTTTCAGGATTTCTATCAATTCCAATGGCACTGACTATTCCTATTTCTTTCAATTCTCTCCGATCCCAACAACCAACTAATAAGAACAAACAGCCTAATATGAAAACAATACGCTTCAATTCTCTTCACTTCCATTTTTCCAAGTTGAAGCTTGGGGCTTTTGGTTTTTACCCTGACGATTTGTCTCATGTTGCCATGTAATGGATTGTGGTCTTTGATTCATCTTCCATAGTGGGGCTCTTATTAACGTATCCTTCCACTCCCGTAAGATAATTGGAGCATGTGGGGCTAAATATGGTGTACCGAATGAACGTAAAGAACACATATGAGCTAATATGATTAAAAATCCTATTAATACACCATATAAACCGAGAATACCTGCTAGCAACACAAAAAATAACCGTGATAATACAACAGCATCATTGATGGCAGGGACAATAAAACTTGAGATACCGGTTAGGGCCATTGCTATTACCATAGGGGCACTTACAAGACCAGCCTGAACTGCTCCTTCACCAATAATTAACGCACCAACAATTGAGATGGCTGAACCTACCGGTCTTGGTAAACGAACCCCGGCTTCTCTTAGAATTTCAAATGCAGTACCAATTAATAATGTTTCAATCAAAACAGGAAATGGAACGGTTTCTTCCGCTGCAGCCATTGACGTTAACAAAACTGTTGGAATCATGGCATGATGATAGCTAGTAAGTGCTACATAAAATGCAGGAATTGTGACGGTAAGAAACAATGCAAGCAGCCTTAATAATCGAATCGCAGAGGCAAAATAAGGACGTGAGTAATAGTCTTCACTAATTTGAAAGTTTTCAACAAACATGTAAGGAACAGATAAAACAAATGGTGTACCGTCACATAATATAGCTACTTTTCCTTCCAATAACCTTGCAGCAATAATATCAGGTTTTTCACTATTCCCAACAGTAGGAAAAATGGATGTTGGATGGTCTTCAATGAGTTGTTCGATATATCCTGACTCTAATATAGAGTCAATATCAATTTTATTTAATCTTGCTTTTACTTCTTGGACAACCTTTTTATTGACAATCCCCTCAATATAAGCAATACGTATTTTTGTATGAGTTTGTTTACCAATTGTAAACTTTTCAAAATAAAGCTTCGAATTAACAATTTTTCTTCGAATTAATCCTGTATTAACTTCAATATTTTCAGTAAAACCTTCTCTTGGGCCTCTTACAACTGACTCTGTATCAGGTTCTGAAACATTTCTCATTGCAAAACCCTGTGCTTCAATTATCAGGGCAGTATCTGAACCATCTATGAATAATGCAGCCTTTCCAGATAAAATTTGGTTTACTACCACTTCAATTCCTGAGTGTTCTGAAAGACTGCCAACATCTAATACATTATTTTTCACAATATCTAAGTTGCTTTTTTCTGAATATGTTATCTGGTTATTGTTCAAGTTTAGTTCTTGTAATGGTTTTACAACAAATTCGTTAATGTATTCATTACTAGATAAAGTTGAAAAATAACAAATGAACACTTTTACAGGTTTTTCAATAAAAACAACACTCTCTCTAAAAACAATGTCATCATTTGTTCCAAGTAGTTCCTTTACCTTACTAATATTTCGATCAATATTCACCTCAAACTTTTCGTTGTTTTCTAAAACATGCTTGTTTTGAGAATTCGTATACGTAGGTTTATTTTTCTTTCGATGGAAACGGAATTTTTTAAACACTTCGATACACCAACCACCTTCAAAGCTTCGAATTATATAGTATTATTTGCCATCAAAAGAAAATTTATCAATAATTGTATTTCCCTATATAGATGACGAATATTTAAACTTTTCATTTGAATATACAATCTATGAGATCAGGTATAAAAAAACGCCTCAAATCCATTAAAATTAAGGATCTAAGACGTCTTAATGTTTAGTTACTTATAATTAATCATCAATATAAATTATTATTAAATTATTAACATCTTACATATTTGCGTTTGAAACCAAGTTTCCCTCTATCTATTTCCTTTTGAATTGTATCTGAAGCAAGGAGAATACTGCTTTTCTTCTTGTCCCGCTTGATCTCAACTGGTCCAACTGCCTTCGCGGTTTGGACTGCCTTTTCATGTAGAGGCAAATAGGAAACCGCTACTGTATACATAAAATTATTCATAGCGGATTTTGTTCGATCAGGAGAATCGTGAATTGTTTTTTCTATCTGGTCAAGCATACCGGCAATCTTTTCTTCTTTAAATTCAGTGTCTGACCGATTCCCTAAAAGCCAGCAGTAACAGCTCCAGCCTGCAGACATTCTAAGTTCTTCACCGCTTTCAATCCATTTATCTGCTACTGATTGCGCAATATCGGTTTCAGATAAAGTAACAGCTACAACATAATCAGACAACATATAGAAATACGCAGCATCAATCCAGCGGTCAAAGTCTGCCTCAGTCATGATTGTTGGATCTGCGATGATACCGGCAAAATACATAGCATCATAATTACCAGTCGCGTATAGTTGCTCTGCTAAAGGTTGGTTTTTTCCGATTTTCTTTGACATCGGCTTCATCGCTCCTGTAGCCACGCCAAAAACGGGTTCATGTGCACCATTTCTTATATAAGTATTTTTTGTTCGTTCTTTCCCTAAATCTTCCAGTTCCTGCATAATTGTTTCAAAATCCATCGTTTAGCACACCCTTCATGATTGATTTTAACATTATCTCCTTACATTTGTTCAGGAGCTTTAACTCCTAATAAACGTAACCCTTCTTTTAGAACGATCGTCACTGCTTCAACTAATTGTATTCTCTTATATAGATGTTCGTCATCTTCTAAAATTCGAACAGAACCATAGTATTTATTAAAAGCTTGTGCAAGATCAATCGTATATTTGGCAATTTGAGAAGGATCAAACTGAGAATATGCCTGCATGATCACTTCTTCGAATTTCATTAATAAGGATATGACTCTCCAAGCCTTCTCATCTTTATAAGCATCTACTGAAACAGATGATTGATCTATTCTTTTTGCCTTTCTTAAAATAGAGCATGCACGTGCATGTGTATATTGTACGTAAGGGCCTGTTTCTCCTTCAAAAGTTAACATTTCTTTTAGAGAGAATTCAACATCGTTTAAGCGGTAGTTTTTTAAGTCATGGAAAATAACCGCACCAACCCCAACCATCTTTGCAACTGCCTCTTTTTCATCAAAATTCGGGTTACGTAATTCTATATTTTGTGCTGCAAGTTTAATAGCTTCTTGAAGCACTTCCTCCAAAAGGACAACCTTTCCTTTTCGTGTCGACATCTTTTTTCCATCTTTCAACATCATGCCGAATGGTATATGGTGCATATCTTTTGACCAATCATACCCAAGCTTGTTTAAGACGTGAAATACTTGTTTGAAATGAAGAGATTGCTCACCACCTACTACATATAACGCTTTAGTAAAATGATATTCTTTTTCTCTGTATAGAGCTGCAGCTAAATCTCTCGTTGCATACAAAGTAGCTCCATCTGACTTTTTTATTAAGCAAGGCGGTAGATCATATTCATCTAATGAAACAACCATGGCTCCATCTGATTCTGACAACAGGCTTTTTGTTTCAAGCTCTTTTACAACAGCATCCATCTTGTCATTGTAAAAAGCCTCTCCATTAAACGAATCAAATTCAATATCCATAAGGTTATAAATTCGTTCAAATTCATTTAATGACTCTTCACGAAAGCATTTCCACAGCGATAATGCTTCTTTATCGCCGTCTTCCAATCTTTTAAACCATGAGCGACCGTTATCTTCAAGCTCTGGAGTATGTTCAACTTCTTCGTGAAACCGAATATATAAAGAAAGTAACTCCTTAATCGGATCCTGTTTCACCCTATCTTCATCCCCCCATGTTTTATATGCGGTAATTAACTTTCCGAATTGTGTACCCCAGTCACCTAAATGATTAATTCTTATTGGGGAATAGCCGCATTTCTCCATAATATTTGCTAACGAGTTTCCGATTACAGTTGAACGTAAATGTCCCATTGAAAAAGGCTTTGCAATATTAGGAGAGGATAAATCAATCGTAACTTTTTTATGCTTGCCAATCGATAATTCTCCGAAATTGTCTTTTTCGTTAAGTATTTTCATGACAACTTCATTTCCAGCCTTTTGCTTTTCTAAAAAGAAGTTCACGTACGGGCCAACAACCTCTACTCTTTCGATATACTCATTGTTAATGAGAGAACCTATCTCTTGGGCAATTTGTGCTGGAGCTTTCTTTAACTCTTTTGCAAATACAAAACAGGGAAATGCATAATCACCCATTTCTTGTTTTGGGGGAACTTCTAACTTTTTGCCGACTTCATCTTTTGATAAAGAGCTCATTCCTATTTGTGTTATGGTTTCATAAATTGTGGAAATGATAATCTGCTTATACTTCATTGTTCATGCTCCTTTGTTTTCTGTTGTACTTCATTGAATGAAAGAAATTAGAAAAACTTGGCTTGTCGACAAGTCCTAGTGGCGAAAGGTTTAATTCTTCTGATACTATTATCCATAAAATGTATATCACTTTCTGATATCATAAAAAACCCCCGTCTCTAAATATATTAGAGACGAGGGTTAAACTCGCGGTACCACTCTATTTGCTAAAATAGCCTGCTTGAAATTGTAACGGTCATAACCGGACTTATCTACATGATGAGATTTCAATAAGCCTTCTCCGAGGTGCGCTTCATAATCAATTTCGTACCAGGCTCCCACCATTCCCGGCTCTCTATATCGAATAGTGATTGCTACTCTCCTCTTCTTAGAATTATCCTTTATTAAAATGTTATTGCATATTATACAACATAGTTAACTTAAAAATCCATTTCTTTTTAATTTTATATTTTTAATTTATTTCTCAGTTGTTCATCTCAATAAATGATCATTTAAAGTGATTTGACGCTAACATGATGATACACTAGGATTAGTCTAGAAAACCAAATAAATGGTAGGGTGTTCTCAATATGAAAATTTTATTAGTTGAAGATGATAAAACGATTGCTTCAGGTTTGGAATATTCATTACAAACGGACGGATATGAAACGGTTACATGTCATAGTGCTGAATCAGCGAAAGTTGTCGTAAGGGAAAGATTAGCAGAAATTGATTTATGTTTATTAGATTTATCCTTACCAGATGGCAGCGGTTATGAGTTGTGCGAAATGGTAAAAACCTGCAGTGATAAACCCGTTATCTTTCTAACAGCATTAGATGATGAAGTAAATGTGGTGATGGGATTAGATATGGGAGCAGATGATTATATTACGAAGCCTTTTCGTATTCGCGAGCTTATCTCGCGGATTAAGTCTGTTTTCAGAAGATATGACAAACAAATACAAACAAAACCAAAAACAATAATAGAACTTGAAAATGTCCAAATTAATACGTTGGAAGGTAAAGTTTATAAAAACAATGAAGAAATATTGCTTACCGCTTTAGAATATCGGCTTTTTTTGATTTTTGCCAATCATATTGGACAAGTATTAACAAGAAACCAGCTTTTAGAACGGATATGGGACGTCGCTGGTGAGTTTGTTAATGATAATACACTCACAGTCTACATTAAAAGACTGCGACAAAAGCTTGAGGATAACCCTCGTAATCCTATCATTATTAAAACAGTCCGTGGTATGGGTTACAAGGTTGGTGATTAAGAATGCTGCGTAATCGTGAAATACAAGTCTTGTTGATCATTCTCACAAGTATTTGTATGGCTTCAACAGTCCTGGCAATTTTCTTTTTTTCTTTGCCTGTGGCTTTATATATATTTTTAACAACAACGATCTTCGTGATTGTTTTTTTCTATTTTACCAAATGGCGGTATAGGGAGATTGAGAAGCTTTCAACCTATTTGCGTAAAATAACAAATGGAGATTATAACCTGGATATCCGTGACAATACTGAAGGTGAATTAAGCATTTTAAAAAATGACATTTATAAAGTTACATTAATGCTTTCTGAACAAAGCTCATATTTGCAACAAGACAAAGTTCGGTTAACGAATGCGATCTCAGACATCTCCCACCAGCTAAAAACTCCATTAACATCAATGATGGTGATGGCTGATTTATTAAGTCACCCAAATCTTGACGTTGTTAAACGGAAAGAGTTTACTCACAACATCCAAGCACAACTAGAAAGAATTGAATGGCTCGTCACATCTCTATTAAAATTATCCAAAATTGATACGGATATTGTTCAATTTAAAAAAGATACTGTTCCCGCTAATGTTTTAATACAAAAAGCTGTACAATCTGTCCTTATTCCAATGGATATCAAACAGGTCTCTTTAAAGGTAAGTGGTGATGATGGTGTTTCATTTCTAGTTGACTTGAATTGGACCTCAGAAGCCCTTATTAATATTCTGAAAAACTGTATAGAACATACCGATGAAGGCGGATCTATATCAATCTCTTTTGTTGAAAATACTTTATACACAGAATTAAAGATTCAAGATTCAGGAAAAGGAATTCTAAAAGAAGACCTTCCTTATATTTTCAAACGATTTTATAAAGGCAAAAATGCTGGAGAAGAAAGTGTCGGAATCGGATTGGCCTTGTCATATAGCATTATAAAGAGTCAACAAGGGGACATTGAAGTGAAAAGTGAGATTGGAGAAGGAACCACCTTCTTAATCAAGTTTTATAAACAGATCATATAACACTTGGATGCCAATCACTCTAAGTGACTAAAATGTCACTTAAGAGTCACTCAATCGTCATTTTAGGCAGATATACTATAATCACAAATGAACTGGAGGTAATATAATGAGTATTCTACAAATAGAAAATCTGTCTAAAGTGTACGGTAAGGGAGAAACAGCTGTAACAGCCTTAGATAATGTGTCATTTTCAGTAAACAAAGGTGAATTTGTCGTCATTATCGGTCCATCCGGATCTGGAAAATCAACTTTGCTTCATTTACTTGGTGGTGTAGATCAACCTACCAGCGGTAAAGTATATATCGATGGTACCGATTTATACAATTTAAATGAAACACAGCTAGCTATTTTTAGAAGAAGACAAATTGGATTAATCTATCAATTTTATAACCTTATTCCTATTTTAACTGTTGAAGAAAATATCACATTACCATTGCTATTAGATGAACATAAAGTTGACCAAAAGCAATTTGATGAAATTGTTGAAAAACTGGGTTTGAACCATCGACTCGGCCACTTACCAAATCAGCTATCAGGTGGTCAACAGCAGCGTGTATCAATCGGTCGAGCATTAATAAGTAATCCTGCGATTATGCTGGCGGACGAACCTACCGGTAATTTAGACAGTAAAAATAGTGAAGAAATCATGGAACTATTAAAAATGTTTAACAAAACATTTAATCAAACACTTATTGTCATCACACATGATGAACGGATAGCCCTGCAAGCAGATCGCATCATTTCAATTGAAGACGGAAGAATTGCCAAGGATGAGGTGATTCGTTCATGAATATTGTGAATAAGTTAACAGTTAGACATTTAAAAAAGAATAAAAGAAGGACACTAATAACGTTTATTGGCGTGATAATATCAGTTGCCATGATTACGGCTGTTGCAACCTTAGGTGTTTCGTTTCTTGATTTTATGAAAAGACAAACCATCGCCTCCTCCGGTGAATGGCATGTGCAATATAAGGATATAACCAAGAAACAGCTGGAATCGATCTCAGCTGATGATACAACAAGCAAACTTGTCATTGCGAATGAACTTGGTTATTCTCCTTTAGAAAACTCACAAAATAGGAACAAACCCTACTTATTTATTCAAGAATACAATGAACAATTCTATAACCAATTTCCGATTGAGGTCAGCGAAGGGCGCCTTCCGAAAACTGCAAATGAGGTCATTATTTCTGAAGAGATTATTCATGATGCTAAAGTCAACTACAAAATTGGTGACAAAATCTCGCTGGAAATTGGACAAAGGCTCATTCCAGGAGCAGGCACTCCGTTAACACAAAATGATCCGCTCCAACAAGATGAGGAGACAGGAAAAGAATCTCTACAAATTGAAAAAACGGAAACCTTCACCGTTGTAGGAATAATGAAACGACCTATATTGGAACCGACATGGTCTCCTGGATACACAGTGATAAACTATACAAATTTTACATTATTAACTCAACATGAGTTACTAGATGCCTTTGTTGTTATGAATAAGGTGGATGGATCACTGTATAACAAAGTAGAAAAGATCAAAAAGGAAAATAAAATCGACAAAGTGGAATATAATGATGCATTACTGCGCTATTATGGAGTTACTGATAATGATAATTTGAGAACAACCTTATTTTCTCTAGCCACAATTATTATGCTCGTCATAATTATAGGTTCAGTAGCATTGATATATAATGCTTTTGCCATAAGTGTTTCCGAACGGGCAAGACATTTAGGCATGCTTTCAAGTGTAGGTGCTACGAAAAAGCAAAAGCGTAACTCTGTATTTTTTGAAGGCAGTCTTATTGGTTCAATAAGTATCCCAGTTGGAATCATTGCTGGACTTGGTGGGATTGCTGTTACCTTTTGGTATATCAACACATACCTTGAAGGTGCTTTAGGAGATGGTACTGAACAGCTGGAAGTTGTTGTGACACCCTATTCTTTCCTTATTGCTTGTTTTGTTTCGATCATTACAATTTTCATCTCAACTTATTTACCTGCACGAAAAGCATCAAAAATCTCAGCCATTGATGCCATTCGTCAAACACAGGATATTAAATTAACAGGTAAAACGGTTAAAACATCTAAACTTGTGCGAAATATATTTGGGATTGAAGCCGAAATCGGCTTAAAAAACGTAAAGCGTAATAAAAAAAGATATCGGGTGACTGTTTTCTCACTTATCATAAGTATTATTCTCTACTTATCTGTCTCTTTTTTCACAGATAGCATAAGTAAATCTGCCGAGCTTTCACAAGATGGAATTAATTATGATATTCAAGTATCTGGAAGTAACATGACAATCGATGAACTAAAGCCTTTCTCCCATTTAGATGATGTCACTGATGCTAGTGTACAAACTAGAATTCAACTAAACGCAGACATCCAAGAAGAATTTCTTCCCGATTTATTAAAGGAGATGATCGAAAAAGATAACCTTCCACTCGATAATGGAAAGTATGAGTATTATGTAAATTTGTATGGTTTAGATGAAGCAAATTTCCGAGAATATGCGAAATCAATTGGAACAGATGGAGCAATTTTCACAGATACAGACAAACCAAAAGCTATTGTTATCGACAAAATTTCCTATCAGGATTTTAACACAGGTAAATTTATTGAAACGAACTCGATTGAAGCAAAACCCGGTGAAAAGATCGATGTCGTTTTAAAGAACTATGAGACAGAGGAGCATGTGTTATTACCTGAACTAAAAATTGGAGCATTAACTGATCAAGTCCCATTTGGAGTCATTACATCTCGCTTGGGCGGTTTAGATATTATCGTACCACAAAAAACGTTGAACAAATTAACAAGTGGTAATGAACAAGTAAAACAAATGGTTGAAACATATCTATTTTTAAATAGTTCCGATCCACTAACAACACAAAAAGAAATCGAAGATGCCACCTCTTCTGATGTATATATTTATAATGTCTACAAACAAAAACAAAATGAACAACAGCTTATCCTATTTCTTTCTGTATTTACGTATGGCTTTATCGCTTTAATCTCGTTAATTTCAATCGCAAATATTTTCAATACGATCTCTACAAGCATTTCATTACGAAAAAGAGAATTTGCCATGTTAAAATCTGTTGGGTTAACTCCAAGAGGATTTAATAAAATGATTTATTACGAGAGTATTTTTTACGGTGTAAAAGCATTATTATACGGCCTACCAATAAGTGGAGTTGTGATGTTCCTTATTTATTGGTCATTACAACGGACATTTGAATATGGTTTTCAGCTTCCATGGTTGAATATCTTATTCGTAATTGCTGCGATTTTTATTATCGTTGGCTCTGCTATGCTTTATTCCATCCAAAAGATTAAAAAAGAAAATATAATTGATGGGTTAATTCAGGAGAATATTTAATAGTTAGCCAGGTGGTCATTAATTATCCACCTGGTTTTTCCTACTGCCTTAACCTCCTCTAAATATATGAATCCCGGACTTTCATTCTTTAAACATAGTGGTTTTAGGTTCTACTTTTTGAACGGAGTAATAAAAGAAAACTCGATTGTTGGAAATTAGTCTGTTCCGTGTGTACCATTAGAATTGATCCCATTTTGATTGATTACTTCCCCCAGCTTTTCATCTTGTATATTTTCATTTGGTGGAGCCATCCCAGATTTTTTTTCAAAATAAATAGCTATAGCCCCTATTATTAAAACAGGTATTAGTATGAATAACCAAATCATTAACACACCTCTTTTTATATAAATATATTTCAATTTATATTTCTAACACCATTAGGCACAGAAACCTTTTTCGACACAGTTTTCATAAATCATATCACTTCCATAAGCGCTTATAAGTTACTTTATGATTTTCAGCTTTTAATAAATATACGTCCGGATTGGTTAGATCTCTCCAATCCTCAAAACCAACTTTATTGTTAAAATGCTTAAGAAGTAATGACATTAAATTTCCATGTGTAACAATAATGGTATTTTTAGCTTCATTTTCGAAAACTTCTTCCACAATCTCAACTATTCTGTTCATTGCTTCTTGACTTGATTCTCCGCCTTCATATTTTATTTCCATATCATCATAAGTTACTTTTAATTTATCTAACCAATCAGTAAGATTGTTGCTGCTCAGTACACGCTCAGTCAAATTTTGATTAACTTCAACCTTCAAATTTTGCCTATTAGCCAAAGGTTGAATTGATTCAATTGCACGTTTATAAGGACTAGAAATAATATGGTGTATATTTAGATGAGAAAAGTAACGGGATAGTTCCAAAGCTTGTTTATGACCAATTTCTGTAAGCGGTGATTCAGGATGTTGCCCTTCTGCTTCACAATGCCTAACTAGGTATATATTTTTCATAATTTACACTCCCAATTTATCTAAAGTCCCCTATTTAGTTCCATACCTTTTAGCTGCTTTAATACGAGCACGTTCTGCTTCAACCTCACGATTGCGTGGCTCTGCATTGGTTACAAGTATATTTAGTAGATTCTTAGATACCATAGCAATCTCATTAACTGCCTGATTAAATGCTTCTTCATTTGCCATCGATGGCTTGTTATATCCACTAATCTTTCTGACGTATTGAAGAGAAGCCGCATAGATCTCCTCATCAGTAGCTGATGGGCTGAAATTAAATAGTGTCCGGATGTTTCTACACATTTGTAATACACTCCTTATTGTAATGAATACTACATAATTGTTTTCCACAAAGAATGCCTAATAACCTTTAACTCTACTTAAAATAATATATCTGTGATTGATCGTTACATCGTCCAATCATACTCCATGAGATTTGCAGCTTGAATGGCTCGTTCGTTTCCTAATAATTTTTCAACCACATACAAAGACATATCGATACCAGCTGATACCCCTGCAGATAAAATAATTTTCCCATTATCGATATAACGAGCATTCTCAACGATTACAGCAGATGTAGGAGCAACTTCTTTTAGCTCATTTAGCGCATTCTGATTCGTAGTAAGTCTTAATCCTTCTAACAAATTTGCTTTTGCTAATAATAATGCACCCGTACATACAGATAATACGAGTTCGGCTTCATTAGATTTTTCATTTATCCAGTTGGTGAGATTCCGATTATGCATTTCTTTTCTTGAACCCCAACCTCCAGGAATAATAAGAATATCAGGAGTCGGGCAGTTATGAATGGAGTAGGCGGGGTTTATACTAAGGTTACCTAATGCATGAATAGGGCGTTTTTCCTCTGCTACTGTATACACTGAAAAGTCATGTCCTCTATTGCTTCCTACTAGAAACACCTCATAAGGACCGGCAAAATCCAAGATTTCAACATTTTCATATATCAAAATCGCAACATTCTTTGGTCTTATAGCGCTATTCATTTCATCATCCCCATAAAGTAGTAAAAGCACTTGGTGAAATTCCAAATGCTCTCAATTTCTATAAAATAAAAACATATTTTACATCTCTTATTTAAAGCGCCAAATTGTTAAGGGTCAAAAAATCATAGGTTCAATGAATTATTTACATACCATGATTATATTTCCATCCAGATCTTTAAAGTTGAACCAATGTCCGTTTTCAATTTCAGTTGTTATATGAACATTCTTTTGTTTCAAGTAATCATATGATCCTTTAATATCATCTGTTAGAAGTTGAAAAGCTGGAACTTTATGTATATGTTCTGGTGCATATATTTTACTATCAAGTATAATATTTTGTCCGTTTAACGGAAGAACATATATATGGCCAAAGTGTATTTCTCCATCTATTGGTAAGTCTAATATATCGCAATACCAGTCACGTGCTTCTTCAATGTTACTAACCGGAATAAAAACTCCGCCAATTTTATTTAAAAACAAATTCTTTTCACCTCAATATAGTAAAGTTAAATAAGCTTTTTCCCAATCGGTGTTACGATTCCGTCCATACTTATAGAATTTTTCTTTTTCCAGTAGTTTTCTAAGTCTTGTTCACTTTTATTTTCAGCCCACTTTTGGAGAGTATCCCGCTCACCATTATATGAATAAAAAGGGACACTAAATCCGCATGATGTTTTTACTGTTTCAATTATTGCCTTTACAATTTGACGAGAACCGGGAAGTATTTCAAAATGTTTAGACATATTATCCCATTCAGATGAATCAGGCAATATTATCTTTCCTCTACCATATAGTCGTAGAATCATAGGAGGTCCTTCAAAGGCCAAGAACATAAACGTCACTCTTCCGTTATCTATTAAATGGGCACTCGTTTCATTTCCACTACCCGTTAAATCTAAATATGCTACCTCATTTGGTGAAAGTATTCTCAGAACATCATAGCCTTTTGGAGATATGTTAACATGCCCCTCTTCATTTAGAGGTGCTGAACCTACGAAAAAGATTTTTTGTTTTTTAATAAATTCTTCATGTTTTGGAAGTATAGATGAAAATACAGTTCCCAATGAAATTCCTCCTCGATACACCAATTTAAAAACATTCCATTTAGAGAAGCGTTCGTCAGCGTATTATAAAATATGAAAGATTTTCTCCATACATACCTCTGATGTAAGAATGTAACTAATTATAGACCGTTGTTCTTCAGGACCTTACCATTTCCTCAATGAACGATGCTTAAAAAGGGACACCGCTTCTACGTTGCCCCATTTAGTACTAACCTTTGTGTATTAGTAACATTGAGTTAGCGTTTAACTGGAATTCATAAGGAACTTTTACTTCTTTAACGGTAAAACCATTGTCCTCCAAATAACTAGTTACTTTATCTAAATGTTCATATCTTTTTCCCTCTAAATCCATTAATGGAAAAATTCGGACCTCCTCTTTCGTCACCCTTACCAATTCATTTATTGACTCTATATGAAATTGGTAATCTAATCGATCTCCATACATAAATAGAAAATGTGCAGACAGAAGTATATCAAACTCTTCATTCCCAAACGGTAAAGTGGGCAGTGTAGCAGGAATGTATTTTTTTCCGGAATCTTTCATATCCTTGGAACATTCTTGCAGAGCATTTAAACGATGATTCCTTAGCCCGTCAATATCCTTAAAATAATCCCATTTAAAATTCTTTTGGGCTTTTTGCATATGTTCCATAGCATGATCAATATCCTGAATACCTTTTCTTCTAAGGTCTTCTGCAGAATGAAAATAGGCTATGTCACAAGCTGTTACATCTAAACCTGATCTGTTACCGACTGCTGTAAATGAACAAGCCCCTGCTGGACAATCCAGTATTTTCTTTCCTTTCAAATCTTCAACTGTAAGCAGAAACATATTCAAGTATTCTTCATATGTTCTCCCAATAAAAATGATTCTATCTAGATCTAACTTTGTTCTCTGCTCAACTTCGCTCATCTAATCTAACCTCACCTCATCTATAAGATTACAAACATTTTATCACAATTAATTGGTAACTTTAACCTTTTTTAGCGAGTTTCAATAATAAAAACGCATGACTTTTAAAATATTGTCATGCGTTTTGTAATTAAATAAGGTATTCCACATTTTGAATTTTCATCTTCTTAAGGCAATGATTAAGGACATTTTTATCGATTTCATTCACTAGTGAGTATTTCTCTTTATAAATTGCATAAATAATTTCTGTTACTTCTTCCTTACTTAGTTTAGTTTTGTGTAAATTCTTAATAAAAAGATTAAGTGGTATTTCTTCCACCTTTTCATGAAGTGCTGGTTGTAAATAGTTGATTTCGTCGTATTTTTCATAGTTATTTCTTAAAAAAAATCTATTTCTTTTAATGCAATCTTCCTTTTCTTTCTGAGTATGCACCATTTCTTGTGTTTCAGTTTCCAAAATAATAGCTCTTAATGATGAGTTACCCGCTGAAATGGCATCCTTCTTAAATAACTCTTCTATTTTTAATAGTGTTTTCGTTCCTAACCCGTTACTTCGCACATGGGGATTCGTTACAATATACACAATAAATCCTGTATTCACATTAGCAAAATAGTGCCCTGTTGCAAATGATACAAGCTGATCACCTTCTAACCCAATCAGGAAATGAAAACGATTGGGCTTGTTTAATTTTGCCAATTTCAAACTTCTTAGAAAAACCTCTTGTGGTTCTCTCACTTCAATCGGAAATGCTTGATCATATAAGTTCATAGCCGTATCAAAGTAAAATAAATGACTCTCTGTCATTTCGATCCATTTTATTGCCATGATATATCCATCTCGTTTCATCTATTTCATACTGGAAATTCAACTTGCTCTTTAAACGTTTTAAACAAGATATTATTACAAGTCAGCCTGTACCTCTTGTACGGTCTCTTCTACTTCAATTCGACTGATTTTTTCACGACCGTCTTTTATAGCTTTCAATGTTTTATGAGCGATTGCTAAAGGTAAACGGCAGAACAATAGTATAGGCCTTTTATTGATACTCTTCATATATTCATTTGCCATATTTAAATTTTCATTGGCATATGCCATTAACTCATCCTGAGTCCAACCATTTGGGATAAATCTTACCCCGCGCTGATCCAAATCTTCATCCTGGTTACGCAAAATATTAACTGCCTGTAACCCCCGTCCATATCCAATGGCTAAATTCCTATCTGTTTCAATTCCGTCATGCCATTTCCAAAGATCTGATAACATAACCCCAACAAGACCAGCAACATAATATGTATAGTCATCTAGATCTTCACGTGTTTGGATTTTCCAATTTGCTTTTGCCCATTTCGCCATCCCTGCAGCCATTTCGCTCGTTGCTTCTTGAATATTCTTTTTCGCCCCGTCTGGAGCTAACAATAGCCAATCTGCTAGACGCAATGTCACTTCTGGAAGTACTTCGGAATATGGACCGACTAAAGCACTATATTTTTGATAACTAAAATTATCTTCAAGTAATAACTGGCTTACCTCTGAAAGTAAATAAGCTTTCACATCATTAGGCATTTCTTCGTGGTCTTCAATTTCATCAATAGCACGCATTGCTAAGTAAGCCACTGCTACTGCATCTTTCAATTCTTTCTTTAAAAACATAATCGGTATGTAAAATGTTCGACTTGTTACCTTTAGTACTTCCATTGCCTCTTTAATCAATACCTTTTGTTCATTCATCAATAATCCTCCGTTTAGGTCTGAAATTGGTGCATTCCTTACACAAGCATTTGTCTAGATGGTAGAAGGTGACGAAAAAAATGAACACCATTAACTATAATAAGAATGTATATACTAATGAGTATATCTTTGGTAATATTTCAAAATAGAATCTTACACATCTGATGTAGACTTTCCAATTACATTTCATTTGATTTTCAGAAATAAAATATACCATTTTATTAGCCAATTTCCTCGACTATCTACTAATTCATCATACTAATTATTTCAAATTAATGAAACGAACTCAAATATTTTCTTTAATAAATATACAAAACTTTTCATTTTCCAATTTTATAGTAAATCAGTGTGTAGAGATATTGGTCAATTAATTTGATCAAAAATAAATGTCGCACGATACGTCTGCCATCTGAAATATTCATTTCGGAGGGTTCAACTATGTATAAGGAAGATAGACTTCCTCAAAATCAAAGGGAAGGCATTTTGTTTCTATTCATTATTTCAATTATATAGGTACAAACAAAATAAGCATGGAGCCTTTTCGAAACTTCTTTTACAATTGGTTTAGAAACTTCGGTATAGCATTTTGGATTGAATTGTTACTTGCACAACCTATAGCAAGATTCGCCATGAAAAAATTACATAAAAAACAGACAAATAAAGAAAAGTCAATTAATCTTTAAGCAATGCCACTTCAAGTTAACCGATAGTTATATTCATAGCTATCGGCTTTTTAATAACATGAAATAGAGAAACCCAAGATTAATGGATTCCTCTACTTAAAAATTTTTTTTATTTAGAAACATCACGGTTCCAGTGACGATGACTAGAAATAGCTTGAACAAAGTCCTGAGCAAATTTATTCATATTTTCATCTTCAAGTATTACTCCCGGACTGTCTTCCATCACACCCTTTGGTAGCCAGCTAATGCCTTCACTTGACGCCCCGATGGCTTTAAAATGAGAGAATGCTTCATTAATAAAATAGGTAGCTTGGTCTTTGAATTTTTGACTTACATCTTTTCCACCAGCAGCATAAATAGCATCAAACAGCACTGAATCGCTAGTTAAGAATGTATGATCAACAGTTATTTCTGTGCCATCAAGCCCTTTCTGAATTCCAAGCTTATCACTGATCACTTCAACTATAATTCCTTCTGCTTTTAAAGCATGACAAACCTTTACTACATCATCTCCATTAAAATCAGGACCTATAATAACTCCAACTTTGCGTGTATTCGGCAATATTTTTGTATTTAACTGACTTAAAGCTGGAGAGGTTTTTGTTATGTTTGATCCACCCTCTTTAGGTGGTGTGGCACCAATTGATAATGCAACAGCAGAGGCTAACTCTACATTAACATTCGCGAACATATCAACTACCTGCTGCTGAACAGATTTGCTTTTTACTTTTCCTAACTCAAAGGAAAACGCATCAATAATATGTTCTTTCTCAGGCTCGCTCATGCTGTTCCAAAACATTGTAGCTTGTGAGAAATGATCTTTAAAACTTTCACTTCTACTTTGAACCTTGCGCCCCTCTACTTTTTCCTGATAATGCACATAACCTCCTTCGTCTTTACTTGCAGGATCCGGAGTATTGGCTGCTAGAGAATTTTTATGATAGCTTATCTGTCCAACGTTAATGGTTTGACGACCGTAGCCATCTCGTTGATTATTATGAAATGGACAAACTGGACGGTTTATTGGCAGCTCATGAAAATTCGGACCTCCAAGACGAAGTAGTTGTGTATCTGTATAGGAAAATAATCGTCCTTGCAACAATGGATCATTTGTAAAATCAATACCTGGTACGACATGACCAGGATGAAATGCTACTTGCTCCGTTTCTGCAAACACATTATCTACATTCCGATTTAATGTCATCTTTCCAATGATTTTGACTGGTATATCTTCTTCCGGCCAAATTTTTGTTGGATCAAGTACATCAAAATCGAATTTAAATTCATCTTCTTCAGCAATTAATTGTACACCTAGCTCATACACTGGATAATTTCCGGTTTCGATTGAATCCCACAAATCTCTGCGATGAAAATCAGGGTCTTTACCGGCAATTTTTTGTGCTTCATCCCACACTAGTGAATGAACACCTAAAACAGGCTTCCAGTGAAACTTTACAAAATGTGCTTGTCCTTCATCGTTCACAAACCTAAATGTATGGACACCGAACCCTTCCATCATTCTAAAACTACGTGGAATGGCACGATCGGACAAATGCCACATGACCATATGAGCTGACTCTTGATTATTAGCCACAAAATCCCAAAATGTATCATGAGCACTTGCTGCTTGAGGAATCTCATTATGGGGTTCTGGCTTGACGGCATGGATTAAGTCCGGAAATTTAATGGCATCCTGAATGAAAAAGACGGGTATGTTATTTCCAACTAAATCATAATTTCCTTCTTCCGTATAAAACTTTGTCGCAAATCCACGAACATCTCTTACTGTTTCTGCTGAACCACGTGAGCCAGCTACTGTAGAAAACCGTACAAAAACAGGTGTTTTTACAGCAGGATCTTGAAGAAACTTCGCTTTTGTATACTTTTTCATTGATTCGTATACTTCAAATTCTCCGTGTGCTGCAAATCCACGGGCATGAACAATTCGCTCAGGAATCCGTTCATGATCAAAATGAGTCATTTTTTCACGAAAATGAAAATCCTCCATTAATGTTGGTCCGCGTTCACCAGCTTTTAGTGAAAACTCATCTTCTGACACCTTAAGTCCTTGATTTGTTGTTAGTTTTTCTCCTTCATCCCTAACTCGGAACTGTTCCAATTGTTCATTCTTATTGTTCTCATTCTTTTTTCCGTTGCTTTTCATAGAAACGCTCCTCCCATATGTTCGTTATATGTAAAAAACATTACATTACTTCGTACCCTCATATGAGTGGGAGCAAACGGGACTTTTGAAAGATCTTTATTTAATTATTCATAGAATCGTTTCTTTTTAAGTCATTTATTCAAGTGCTAGTCATTTCTCTTGTTAGTCTGCTTATAACCATTATGTTTAGAAAGTTATATAGATTCATAACGAATCATTGTCCAAAATCCAATATCGCTAAAACCCAATCTCTTGTAAATTTTTCCTGCAGCAGGATTATCGTAAAATAAACAAAGTGATTTCCCCTCTGATAATAATTCATTGCAAAGCTTTTCCATACATTTTGTCGCATATCCTCTACGTTCATAGCCTGGTCTTGTTCCAACACCAACAATCATAGCTGATTGTGAGTTTTCCGCTGTTGAAGAAGCTGAGGCGACCATTACTCCTTGTTCATTTCTGACAATATACGTTCTCCCAGTTTTAAATGCTTCAGCACGTTCTCTTGCTTCAACACTAAAAGTTCCTGTGCTAAATTCAGGTATTGAACGTAACATCTCCACATTTTCTTCATAATTTAAAGGCTGTAATTTACCTACTTGTTTCATTTCAACTTCAGAAACCTCATAACTTAAACTTGTGCATTTAGCATAATATGTTTCACTATGTTTTCTAACCTTTCTATTTATTAATCGTTGAAGAGGCTCCACTACATGCTTTAAACCACTTATTTCTATTTGATCAGGGTTATTGTTAATAATTTCTGCAAATCCCTTTATATCATAATTTTGTTCACTAAAGGGAATATAATTTTTGTCGTAACGTAATAAAACAGCAATTAATCTGTCGCCTTGAAATTGTCCCCAAATTTCCTGAATATCAGAATCATACCCAAATGCTTCAATATCACCTATAATAAATAAATTTTCTGCCGGCTTATGACCAATTAGCTCCATTACTTCTTCATGGTCTTCTTTATTTAATTTACGAATCATTTAACTCCCCCCATATATTCGCCATTATCTGGATAATAGTTTACATTTACAATTTTTTGTTTATTGTACCTGTTTCCAATAAGTATATGGTCCGTTACTTTTTAGAATTGCATTTTTTGGTATCTGTTTCATGATAAGAAGGAGATTAAGCATATCAACTGATGACGCCAATGAGTTTAGTAGAATTAAAAACTTCAATGTTGGTGTTAACAATCCAAACACACTTAATAATAGTGGCAGAATGACTGAAATAATGATGAAAGGAGCAATTGTAATGAGAATATATCTTGATTTTGATATCTCCTCTTCTGTTATCACAAAACCACCAAACATCGTTATCCCTACAAATGTTTTGTCTGATTCAATAAATTTCGGAACAAAAACCAAATGCAGGAATTCATGAAGGACCAAAAGTAAGAATAACCATAAAATAACAGATAGGTTGATTGTTAATGTAAATGAATCAGATGTCAGTCCGAAATCGTTTAAAGAAATTGTGGAAAAGATATTTATTACTCCAATCGTAATCATTGCATTGACCAGCATTAATGGGACAGATAACAAAATAGCGTTACCTACATTCTTAGGTTCTTTCATCGGTACCCAACCATTTCTAATCAGGTCCATATGAATACTTTCTTTACTTTTTGGCAACTTTTTTAGTATCTTCATTAGACTCCCCCGTAAATAAGCAGTGATTTTCAAAATCATTAATTTATTTTAACATAAATATCCAATCCCCTTGAGAAGTTATTTCAGAATATCGCTTAAAAATAAAAAAGCATCTATCCTTTATTAGACTATTTAATTAAAGTGCTTGTTTGGACACCAACTTTTTATATGAGAAAATAATCCAACCACAAATAACCGCTACAATAATAAATGTTACTACATATAAAAAAGGGGAACTACTATTGCCAAAGGCTACTTCATTCTGATGTATTTCAACCTTTTCCCACGCATCCACTATATCCGGTTTATAATTTCTTGTTTTTATATAACCGACCATCATCATAGCAACCATATAGGTGACATGAATGACAATTGAACCTATAATTGCTTGAATGGCTGTTTTCATTTTTGAATCACCTTCCTCACATACTATAAGGTTATTATTACTACTATAGCTCAATCCTCAATAAGTCTATGTTTCAATTATCTTTAAAGTTTCAACTTAATGTCCGTTTAATTTTTTGATGATTAATACCAGCTCTGCCAAATCATTTACTGTAAAATCAGCTTTAACACATTCCCATCGATCATTTTTTTTCCAAATTCCTTTCATTCCAACATTTTGAGCAGCATTAACATCATTTTTAGGATGGTCCCCCAAAAATATGCTTTGATTAGGTGATACTTTAAGTTGTTCTAATGCTCTTAAGAATATTTTGGGGTTAGGTTTTCTTATTCCTTCCCATTCCGATATCAGGATCACATCAAAATAATTTTCAATACCTAATGCTTTAATATTGTCCTGTTGAAATTGGCCATATCCATTTGTAATAATCCCTAAATGAAGATTGCTGCTCTTTAATTCTTCCAACATTTGAAATAAGTTTTTAAATGGAACACAATTATCTTTAAATTCATTGATATAATCTTGAAGCAAGCCTTCCCATGTTATTCCGAATAGTTGGAATTCCTTTGTTAACTGTTGATATACTTTATCCTTCCAAATATACCCACCGTTGTCGAGTTCTATAAATCTTGAAATGTATGTCTCTTTTGGAATATGACCTAACCATTTAACTAATCGCTGGTACTGATTATCAATGAACCACTTTAATGACTCATCCCGATTTAACAAAGTCCCGTCTAAATCAAACAAGACAGCCTTGATCATTTATCCAACTCCCTATATTATCGGCTCTGTAATTATCCTTATTTTACCACTAAAAGTTCACAAGGTAAGTAAATATTAAACGTACGTTTTGAATGAAAATAATTATAATATTTAACTTTATTTCATATAATTCGCAACCAGCTCATAGCATCTTTCTCTTGTAAGACTTGCTTGTGTCGCCACATATTCTAATGATTCTGTCGATCCACCTTCATATCTGAGTGAAGCTTCTTTTGCGGCTTCATCTCTGTGTGTTACCCAGTTCCTCTGTTGTTTTCTTAACTCTTCCATTTGATCTGAGTCAAGCTGATCTTTTAACACTCCATAGATTTCGTTCAATTCCTTATCCCACTTTTTATATCTTTCCTCTTCTTGTTCTTCCATCTCTACCGTTGTTGTTTTAGCTTCTGTGTATCGGTCTGATTCTTCCATTTCATTTAGTTTCTTGAGGTATACATCCTTTTTACTTTCCATCATTTCATTGCTATTATTATCGGATTTCAATAGCTCACCATCTTCATTACTTGTAGATGTTTTTTTTGACATATCTTCTTGTTCTTCTAGCTGATTTTTGCCGTTTTTCTCACCAAAGGAGTTTACTGTTTTCCTTTCATCTTTATTTGTTAAATCACTATCAGTATTAAGAGCGGAGTTATTATTCGAAGATTTAGCATTTGATTCAACAGATGACTCTCCACACGCTGTCAAAAAACCTAATCCAACTGAAATAAATACTATTAAATATTTACGACTACTACTCATTTAAAATCTCCCTTTTATACATATAATAAATTCATTAAAATTAACGGTGGATATCCAGCCTCCCCTAAAAAATATATAGCTAGTGTAAACATTAACATAAAAAACGCAGTTAAAATTATAGGCAATGATAACAATTTATTTGTATGGTACTTTAATATTAGTACTCCTACTATAAGGCTTGTTATACTTAGGAATAAACACAAGATAGCACCTACTACATTAGTCATTTCAGATAAAATTGCACTAAAATACAAAATTAGGAACGCGAATTGTAGGATGATTCCTATTGTAAATAAACTTCTCCACATGACATCCTCACCACCCAATCAGTCAATAATTAATTCCCTAACCTTAACCACTATTGTTTCAAATTTCCTGCCACTGCTCAACTATTTAATCCAAAGCTAACTAAAAAAAGCACTAACCTTATATAAGGAAAGTGCACGATTATTGGTTTTTTATTGTTTCTTAATCGCCTTTATAATCAAAAAATTAGGCTGTTTTATTAGCTGTTCATACCTCTCGGGATTTAGTGATTTAAACTCTATTGTAGGCTTAGGTTCGACTATTCCTTCAATCGAAAAATATTCCAGTGTTTTATTTATTATTTCATTCAATGGCCTTCGGTAAAAAGGAACATCAATTAATTTTCCTTGCCTTTCCCACTGGTCAATAATTAGCTCTTTAGAAAAATACTCTTGATTTTTGGAGAATTTAATATCCATGAATGGATGGTGTATGGAAAATTGTAATATCCCTCCTGGTTTCATCATCCTATGAAATTCACTAAAGGTCTTATCCCAATCTTTTATATAGTGAATGACAAGTGAACTGATTATGTAATCAAAAGAATCGTTTTCAAAAGGTATTTCTTTTTCTAAGTCTAAATTTAAAACTTTCGCTCTGTTTCCTACACGTCGCTGAGTGGCTGCTACCATTTCCTTACTTATGTCAGTTGCGGTTACTTCTGCACCAAGTTCTAGTAACTTCGCTGTATACCAGCCTGCAGCGCAACCAGCATCAAACACTTTCATATTTGTTAAATCGGCTGGGAGAAGATTTACCATTGCAGGTCTTTCATAATAAGCATTATATGCATTTTTTGTATCAACATTATGTTCATAATCGCTCGCTAGCTGGTCGTAAGCTGTTTTTACGCTTATTTCCATATCTATCCCTCTTCTCTATATCTATCAAAATTGTCAACACCAAGTCCCATCTTTATATTTAATACGGTTTCCATAATGCACATGCCAATGTAGATGCTTATTACTCTGATACTCTCCAATATTAGTCGATACCGTACAAGCACCATATTGATCATTTACTTGTTTTGACACGATTTGAATGACTTGAAATAAATCATCAAAGATACTTCTTTCATTAATATTAATGTCTACTAAAGATGTGATATGTTTTTTGGGGATTACAACGATATGTACATCATAAAAAGGACGAGTATGATAAAAGGCTAAAGTTTGATCGGTCTCTAAAACTATTTCAACCGTCGTCTTACCGCTTAACACCTCGTCACAATAAAAATCTTCAACTCCATTCGCCATATAACCAACTCCATTTTCTCTTTTTACTATGATATACGGTGAATCTGTTTTTTCTCCTTCTTATTTAAAGATATATATGCATTTTATTTCATTAATTATTGTTACATTTATCAATTACAGGTAAAAGTAAGGTACTCGAGTCGTTAGTTCGCTATTATTAAATCTTTGATATTCAAACTCTCCTTTCAGGCCCTAATGAAAAAGAGCACAAGCTGCGCTCTTTTTTAATTTCCTTATCGTATTTTAACTTAAACAATGTGTTTCTTTACTTGTTAGCCGCTGGCTGTTTGTACTGTTTTGGTCCGGGAATCGAGGCCTAAACCCATATCCAGCAATCCGTTCCCCTGGTAGCGCCTACTGTAATTTAATGAGACAGTTCTTTTAATTAGTTGAGCGTACACTTCAGCCTCAGTCAGAGAACGGTCAAATTCTTTTTCACATTGTTCAATAATAAGAGCAACAGCTCCTGATACATGTGGGGTCGCCATAGAAGTTCCAGATAAGACGGCAAATTCATTATTGAGATATGTTGAAATAATTTCTTCACCAGGTGCAACAAGATCGAGCACCTTATTCGTATTGCTGAATGTTGAAATCTCCTTCTGTAAATTAACCGATCCTACCTGTACAACTTCAGGATATGCTCCCGGATAGGCAAACTCATCTGTTTCATGATTTCCATCCCCTTCATTACCGGCAGCACATACGATAAGAATTTCTTGGCTAATCGCATCTTGAATAGCCTTATGAAGATCTGGATGATCCTCTTTTCCCCCTAAAGACATCGAGATTACTCTTACTCGTTCACCATTTGGTCCTCGCCATTTTGTTGCATAACGAATGCCCTCTGTAACCCATTTTGTTTCTCCATAACCTTGACCTGAGAGCACCTTCAAAACAAGAAGCTTTGCTTTAGGTGCAACACCTACTACACCTCTATCATTTTCTTCAGCACAAATCGTCCCACATACATGGGTACCGTGCCCATTATAATCCTTTATGTTTTTTGGATCTCCCATATCATCTGTTGTAAAATTATACACATCAATAATTTGATTTTGAAGCTCGAAATGACTGGAATCACATCCTGTATCAAGAACAGCAATAACATTTCCATTACCAAAATAACCTTGCTCCCATGAACTAGGTGCACCGACTAATTTAATACCTGGTGGAATAATTTTTGTATCTTTTAATACAGTTTGAATAGTAAAAGGAATTAATCCAACTTTACTCATTGTGATTCCTCCTTTATTAAAAGTGACATAATTCCATATATCCTTATTATCCAATAAAACTTCTGATAATTTTATTTTTTTCGCACCTTTTGTTATAATTTGTATTATAATTTACTTGTAAGCACTGTTTATTGACGTCTTCCTTATAGGAGGCGTCTTTTCTTTTTTGACTTTCTTTTTAAATCATCTATGTTTTTTAACCCTATTGTGATGGAAGAGAAAAGTGTGGCAGCAGCAACTAACAATTTGACAAGAAGCTCTAACCACTCCAACACGAATACCACCTCCTTTTTACACAAATAGCCCTACACAGTAACAGGATGACTGGTAAGGCTGGTTTTCGAAATGAAGAAGACTCTCACTTGGAAATAAGGATATTTATGGAATATATGTCAAGTTTTATTTTACCATGACCAAGCTTAATTAGCATTACTATTATGAATTTTCATACAATTATACTGTATACTCGAAAAGAAACCCCTTACTTAATACCTACAACCGCTAATTAAGTATATTTCTTTATAATTAAAATACATATAATTTGCTTGGAGAGAATTTCCTAGAATTAATCAATTTAGGTTTATGTCATTAAAGCAGCCCGTTACAAAAACATTCAACCCCTACTATTAAATACCAACCCTTCAAATTAAAAAATAGACACCAGCTCTTTTGTATAGGGATGACGATCATCACTAAATAGATGCTCTTGATTAAATTGATCCACAATCTCGCCTGAATTCATGACTATTATCCGTTGGCTCATATGGCTAACTGCTGCAAGATCATGGGAGATAAATAAATATGATAGATTTAATGTTTCACGAAGTTCAGTGAGTAAATTTAAGACAGCCTTTTGTGAGATAACATCAAGACTTGCAGTTGGCTCATCTAATACAATGAGTTCCGGCTCTATACTAATAGCACGTGCAATCGTTACACGCTGCTTTTGTCCTCCACTTAATTCATGTGGATATCGATCAGCCAATTCTGAAGGCAATTTAACAGCATCAAGAAGCTGAGAAACAAACTGCTCCTTAGAGGTGTAGGAGAAATGGTTAAGGTTCAGAGAGGTTTGATACTGTCCATAAGGATCAATTAATGAATCTTTTATTTTCAGCTTAGGATTTAATGCAGCTGAAGGATTTTGAAAGACAATTTGTATTTTTTTACGATAAGGATGCAGACGGCGTTCATCCAATTTTTCAATTGATTCACCCTGAAAAGAAATGGTGCCGCTGTCTATTTTTTCAACCCGTAATAAACAACGGGCCAACGTACTTTTCCCACAGCCGCTTTCTCCAACAAGTCCAAGACATTCACCCTTATTCAAATCAAATGACACATTATTCAGCACTACTTTTCCAGACTTAAATGTCTTCGTCAAATCTTTCACAATAAGCAGACTCATACATGCTTCACCTCCTCTAATCCTGACCGCAGACCACTACCTAAAATAGGTGCAGCAGAGATAAGCTGCTTTGTATAAGGATGACCGGGATGGTCAAGGATACGATGCTTATTCCCTTTTTCAACAATTTCGCCATCCTTCATGATCGCAAGTCGATCTGCATACCGCCTCACATGACGCCAATCATGGGTAATAAATAAAATCGTACAACCTGTTTCCTTTTGCCTACTAGCCAATAACTCCAGGATTCTATGTCCCGAAACGCTATCAAGAGCAGTTGTCATTTCGTCAGCTATAATTAAGTCTGGTGATAACAAAAGAGCGATTGCAATGGAAACCCTTTGGAGTTGGCCTCCACTCAATTGAAATGGATAACGTTTGTATAATGTTTTATCTAACCCGACAGATTCCAGAGCGTCAATGGAATATTGTTTTCTTTCTTTTTTATCCTTTAAGCCATGTGTTTTCTGGTATTCGTCAAGATGCTGACCAATTGTTCGAAAAGGGGTAAATGAGCCCTGATAATCCTGGAAAATATACGATATTTTACGTCCTCGAATGTTTCTCATATCTTTTTGTTTGTAGGTCAGCAGATCCTGCCCTTTAAAAAGGATTCTTCCGGTTACCTTTAAATTCGGCGACAGCATTTGCCCGATTGCCTGAGAAAGTAAACTTTTACCGCTACCACTTTGACCAACAAGCGCAAACCATTCTCCTTCTTTAATCGAAAGAGATACAGTATCTACAATATTCTTTTCTTTGCTCGCAATTGATAGTTGTTCAATCGATAATATCATTTACCGCACCTCTTTCTTCACATCAAAAATATCTCGTAAATAATCCCCCAACATATTCGTTAACAGCACAACAAGTACAATAGCCAAACCAGGATAGACCATTAACTCAGGTCTTGATTGAAAATAAGAACGAGAATCGTTTAACATCGCACCCCACTCAGGCGTTGGAGGCTGTACACCGAGACCAATATAAGAGAAGGCAGAAATTAGCAAAATAATCTTTCCTAAATCAAGGCTGGCGAGGACCAGTACATGACCAACGATATGAGGGAACAAATGCTTTCGCATAATTTTCCATGAGGAAAGTCCGTTAATTTTCGCGATTAAAACATATTCCTTCTGAGACTCCGATAATACTGTACTTCTTACTAACCGAGCATAACTAACCCATTTAACAAAGACGATTGCAAGCACCAGGTTACCAATTCCCGGGCCCATAAGACCGCTTAGTACAATCGCGACAATTGTATCTGGAAATGATAAAAACCCGTCAGCAATACGCATAAAAATCTTATCAACTATACCTCGTTTATAGCCGGAAATTAGACCAAAAGGGACACCGATGATGAGCGCAACAACCAGTGCCAGTAAGCTATACCCTATAGTCTGCTGTCCACCCAGCAATAACCTTGTCAATACATCCCGGCCAAGTTGATCCGTACCAAGCGGATGCTGAAAACTCATTCCCAAAAGCCGAGCATCTAGATTTGTCAAGAAAGGATCATGCTTTAAGTATAGGAAAGTATAGATGATCATACCCAACACCATAATGATGGCCAAAAGGAGCACGATCATTTTCCAACTGTATTTTTTCACTTTCATTAACTGTAATGACATTGCTTTCATCAGTTGGTCTCTCTTTCTTTTAATTTCAATTCAGGATTTAAATAGCGATACGATAAATCTACACATGTATTTACGATAAAAACGATTATCGCCATAATTAAAATATATCCTTGAATAATCGGATAATCTCGTTGACGAATGGCATCGATCACCATCTTCCCGATTCCCGGATAGGCAAATAATACCTCAATAACGACGACCCCGCCGATTAGACTTCCTAAACTAACCCCAAACACTGTAATAACAGGTGGGAGACTATGGCGAAAAGCGTGCAGCACGAAAATACGTCTTTCTGACAATCCACGTGCTCTCGCTGAACGAACAAATTCCTGACTCAATGAATCTAGTAAACTTGAACGAAGTAAACGAACGTAAACACTTGAAATAGCTAATCCAAGTGTTAACGAAGGTAAAATCATCGACGAAAACCCGTCCCGGCCCATTGTAGGGAACAAGCTAAATCGTACGCCAAAAAGATCAATTAAAATTAATCCTAACCAAAAGCTTGGTACAGCAGCACCAAGAATCGATAATGTACGACTCACTTGATCAATCCAGCTATTGCGATAAAGAGCAGATAGCGAGCCTAACGGGATCGCTACAGCCAGCATGACAACTAACGAACCTACCGATAATTCAATTGTGGCTGGTAGACTCTGCAAAAACATTTCCATAACAGGTTGTCCTGTGACATAAGATGTTCCTAAATCCAACTGGATAAATTTCATTAACCAAAGTCCGTATTGAGCAAGCAAGGGCTTATTAAAGCCCATGTCTTCTCTCAATTGCTCCACCTGCTCCTGACTAACAGATAACTCATCCACATTTAAAATCGTTAAGACAGGATCACCAGGTGCCATTCGTACAAATAAAAAACTAACAAATGTTAAAAACAACATAAAAAGAAGTACTTCAAAAAATTTTCCTGCAATGATTCGAAGCATTTACTTCACATCCAATTTATTTGTGATCATGTAATATTCACTACGAGTAGTCACCCAGTTTTGCACCTTGTTTTCGTTATAAGCAACAATTGTAGAAGGATGTAAAACAAATGAGTTTATTACATTTTCGTGAACATAATCAGCTGCCTGCTCTGCAAGAACAGCACGGTCTTCCTGGTTTACCGTTTGGTTTAGCTTATCAATTATTTCTGTTAATTTTGGCTCCTCGGCACCACTAAAGTTAAGAGCACCAGTTGGATGATAAGTGGCATTTAAATAATAGCCCGCATCTCCACGAGGAGCTGTTAAATTACTATATGTAGCCAAGTCCCAATCACGATTTGACGCCATATATTCTTCAGGAATATCTATCTGACGAATTTCTACATTGATTCCAATTTGTTTTGCATCTGATTGGAATACTTGAGCAATTAAAGGTAAATCTGCTCGTGCACTATAGGTTAATAGAGTAAAGTTAAGCTGCTCCCCATCTTTTTGCATCTTTCCATCTTTAAGTGTGTAGCCCGCATCCTCTAAATACTTAACAGCTGCTTCTTTACTACCTGTTTCACTTTGATCATAAGATGGAGCAAACGGTAATGAAGGGGCAAAAGGACCGACAGCAGGTTCTGCATAACCTAATAGAATGGTATCCACAATCTTTTGACGATCAATCAGCGCATTAACAGCACGACGAACATTTACATCCTGTAAGCTTTTTCGCTCCATATTCATGGTCATCTGATGAACGCGGAATGTCTCTGTTGCTTCCACCTTCATGCCTTCTTGTTTGCTTAATGAATCTAAGCTTTCAACCTCTGGACGATACACAATATCCACTTCTCCTGACTTAAGAGCAAGAGTTCTGGCATTTGCATCCTCGTTAAAGGCAAACGTAACAGAATCAAGATTTGATGGTCCGTCCCAATAATCATCATATCGTTCAAGCTCCAGCTTGCTTCCCGGCTCAAATGATGTTAAAGCGAAGGGTCCTGTACCAATAGGATGATTTATAATGTCTTCTTCTGTAACATCTATAATAGATACATTCGGGTTTACAAGTTCAGAAATAAATTCAGGGAAAGGCTGCTTTGTTTTGATATTCAATGTATATCCGTCTGCTTCAATCGTGTCGATTTTCAATGCATTTTGAATTGCAACACTTTCTTCAAGAGCACGCTCAAGAGATGCTTTTACCGCATCAGCATCCATCTCTTTTCCATTGTGAAAGGTAATTCCTTCACGAAGATTGATTGTCCAATTAACTCCGTCATCACCGCTCCAATCCTTCGCAAGCCAAGGAGCAATGGTTAAGTTTTCTTCATCCAATCTTACTAGCGTCTCGGTTATTCCCGCTCTTAGTGGAACATAGCTTGTATCAACATGTGGATCAAGAGAATTCGTTGAAAAATTATACAGAAAACTAATATGCTTACTATCTTCTTTTTGGTTGCTATTACTTGCGTCCGTGCAAGCTGTTAACATGCTTGCAATAATCAATACGACGCCAAGCTTCATCATCATTCCACTTATAGACCATTTTTTACTACTTAAAAATTCCATGATTATACTCCTTTTACAATCGTAATAATTCCGTTTTAAATAATATCGTAATAATTACGATTTATCAAGTGCTTTTATATTTTAATAGAACTTTATTCAAATAACTTTAAGAAAAGCTGGTATTCAACGATATGATTCAATCTAATGAAACTTTACAATCAGCTAAGGTTTTAACAAGAAGCGCCTACGTCTCCAAGCCTTGTCGCTAAAAATTAAACATCCTTTATAATCGAATGAGGAACATACAATTATTAAGAATACGAAAACAAAAACAATTAGAAAGCCTCTAAGTAAACTTAGAGACTTCTTACTAACCTTTTTTATTAATCTTTTAGCTTACATTAATTACTCTACCTACAAAAATTCTTCAATTATTAGCTAGGAATCTAATAGGATTATGATCCTATTTTTAACTTATCTACGATTTTTTTAGGATCATATTCTTGAAACGCAGGATTCTCTCCGCAAACCATTAAACCTTGACCCCAATCAACATGGACATTTTTCACAGGCAGATCTGATGGATCACGATATTGAAACAGAACATTTCTTCTAATCCGATTGCTTTTGTTAGATTGTGATCCGTGAACTGTTAAATAGTTAAAAAACAACACATCTCCAGCTTCCGCAGGACATGGTGTACCTAATTCAATCGGATATTCCTTATGATTTAAATAATGCTGTCCTCTATGTTCAAGAGGTCCACTTTGATGAGATTTAGGTATAACATGTAAACATCCATTTTCAATGTCAGCATTGTCTAAATGTACACTAGCAGCCAGCATAGAATGTTTCTCATGAGGAAAATATGGATAGTCTTGATGCATAGGAAAAGCTGCACCTTTTTCTGGCGGCTTCACTAACATTTTTGAGTGATGTAGTTGAACATTCGGACCGATTAGTTTTGATAAAATCTCAATCATGTTCTCATGTATAATTGCCTTAATAAAAGAAGAATCATGGTATTCAAGATTATGAAACCCCTTTAATACTAGCTTTTGAATTTCTCTTTCCGAGACAAAGTCCCCTTGCCATGCATGGTTACTATCAAGTTTTGCTTCTGCAGCTTTTTTAATAATATTGTCAACAGATCTGCGCATTTCTTCTACTTCGTGACTATTAAAAACTCCCTTAACAAGCAAATAACCATTTTCATGATAATATTCAACATCATTTCTTGTTATCATTTTCTCTCCCACTTCTATCAAATAAATTTGTAACAGCTAGTAGCAATGTCTGACATAAAATGCCTTCACATGGATGATTGAGAATAGTAATGTATAGTCCTGATAAGAGATCTATCCTTGTGCTTCTTCAAGTATCTTACATTCTAGTATTTTCTTTTTCTTCTTACTTAAGAACATTATTATGTTTTCTGATTTGCTCTTATGATAAGCCCTTGTTCTGTCACCAAAATTTGTATGTGTAGAAACACCTCCTCCATCCCTCCAGCCAACCTTTAAGAGAAGCTCACCAAACTATCTCTTCCTTTATATGAACCCACATTCTTTTGATGCTTATAGATGCAAATACACTTCTTAGTATAAAGATTAGCCAGTGTCCCACACCAAAATAAACCGCTTTCATTTAAAGGGTGCTGAACGGTTTAGTGATGTTATGTTGTTTATTATCTAATCGAACCTATTAAAAAGTCAATGAATTTCTGTCATTTTCACAAAAAACCACTAAAACACTCACAAAAACGTCACCAACCTTTAAAAACGGATATGCTTTTATCCCCACCTTTCCAGTTTAATTAAAAATCATTTACATGAAATACCTTTCTTTGTTCATCTGAATTTTTGTACTGAGTAATGTGTCCTCTAACCATTTCAAGGTTGAAACATTTTTCCACCTAGCATATATTCAATTAGGGTTTTTATAATGTTTTCTAAAGCCTTTGTTATATGTAACTTTTAATCCTTTCAACCTCATAAAGATTAGCAAACACTTATTAGCTAAACTATTTATATACAATAACTCTTATGATAAAAGAGAGACCAAACGATTATGGTCTCTCTCTTAAAATAAAATAGTAATTATATTCTAGAGAATGACGGATTAATACAGTTGACATTCACCTCTTCAAATACCAAATTAAATTTAAGCTCTTTCCGGAATATCCCATTGAAACGGATCCTTTAACAATGTCCAATCAGCATCAAATTCATCACTGGTTAATAGGCAAGCATCTAATTGTTTTGTTACCTCTTTTTCATTCATATCTGTTCCGATAAAAACCAATTGAGTCATGCGATCACCAAATTCCGGATCCCATTCTGCTTTAATATGAGGATTTTCATTTAGAATAAGCTCTTGCTCACCAACTGGCATAGCGGCTACCCAATAAGCCACAGGTTCTATTCCGATGGAAGGACCTGCTTGTGATACAGAAAGAGCGAGTTTATTTCTTGTTGCACACCAGGCAATTCCTTTAACCCTTACTATATGTTCAGAAAGGGAATGCATGAGCTGATAAAACCGTTCACTATGAAAGGGAAGTCTTCTTTTATAAACAAAGGATGTAATGCCATACTCTTCCGTTTCTGGCTGGTGTTCCTTATGTCCGATTGTCAGCTCTTTTATCCAACCTGCGGATTCACTTGCTTTTTCAAAATCAAATAGATTTGTATGAAGAATATCTGTTGGTTGGATTTTACCTTTGCTTGTTTTGATCATTCTTGCTTCCGGTTGAAGTTTGCGCAGGACCTTTTCTAAATGCGCTAATTCTTCTTCACTTACAAGATCACATTTGTTAATAATCAGAACATCACAAAATTCAATTTGATCCAGCAGTAAATCTGCAATATCACGATCATCTGCCTCGCTCAGTCCTTCCTTTCGATCAAGCAAGCTTTCTCCTGATCTAAAATCCTGCCAAAAGCGGTTCGCATCCACGACAGTTACCATCGTATCGAGCTTACAAAAACGAGTTAGATCAATACCCAGCTCCTCGTCTATGTATGAAAAGGTTTGAGCAACAGGAACAGGCTCACTTATTCCTGTAGACTCTATCACGATATAATCAATGTTCCCCTCTAACGCCAGTTTTTCAACCTCGACAAGCAAGTCTTCTCTGAGGGTACAGCAGATACAACCATTTGACATTTCAACTAATTTTTCTTCTGTTCTTTTTAATCCTCCGCCTTGTTTGATGGTTTCCGCATCAATATTGACCTCACTCATGTCATTTACGATGACAGCCACCTTCAAGCCTTCACGATTTTGGAGAATGTGATTTAGTATAGTTGTCTTTCCGGCTCCTAAATAACCACTTAAAACTGTTACAGGGATTTTTTTCATACATGTAACCTCCTATAGATTTTTATGGACAATTGTCCTGCAAGAAACCATTTCTTATTAGGTTGTTTCTCTCAAGCTTTGAATATAAAACAACCACTCTTCAAACCTATCTTGTTGCATCATGTAGATACCTTTCTTTCTCATTCTTTGCCGTAACCCAATGCCAGCCTGTATCTCTTTTTTTCACATAGCCTAAACCGGGAAATGGATAATGGCAGACAAATAGCAGGGCATTCTACCTGGATGTTTCTTCAAAAAAAAAAAAGGATCTTGGTTGCATCCCCATATCCGGATCAACCTCTGCTGCTATGTGAGAGGAAAGATGTTGAAGTGTACAGGGATCATTAAGGATGTCTGAAGCAACTACCAACCTTTTTCTTTCTGACTGGATTGAGACAGTCAAATGGCCATCTGTATGACCAGGCGCATGCTGAAGACAGATTCCGGGATGGAACTCGAAATCTGAAGAAACAAACACCAACTGGTCTTTAATGGACTTTAACTTCTGATATTCCATGGACTCCGATTTGTTCATCCAATATGCCCATTCTTCCTCTCTGATTACGTAATTAGCTTCTGAGAATACGGGAACACCTTGTTGTGACACCCCGCCAATATGATCCATGTGAGCATGAGTTATGATAACTGTATCAATATCCTCTGTAGATATTCCTTCATGTTGAAGGCATTGAAGTAATCTTCCTCTCGTTGGAAGATAATCTTCTCCGAATCCAGTGTCCACCAATACTTTCTTTTCGCCTGTATCTATTAGAAGAAAGTTGAGCGGTGCATCAAATTGATCCGGGAAATGGTCAATTAGTTCTATCGGTGTATCAGCAAAAAAGAACTCTTTCGACACCGGAAATGCTCCGTCCGATAGAACGACAAGCTTATAACTCCCAAATTGAAAACTCCAGTTTTTTACTTCCTTATTCATATTGCACCACCTATTGAGAAAATATTGTGATCATTCTGCTATATCTTCATGAATCGAAAAGTTCTCTATTGCAAATTAATAGTTAGCTCTTTGCATCACTTTCCTCCTTCCGGGAAAATTTGTGGTAGAACAAAATCTTCAGAAGATCTTGTTCAAATCTAAAATAAATGTTAGATTATATTTACTCATTATAAATCGTAATGATTACGTTTTTCAAGTAGTGAGTTTTTTCTTTTTCACATTAACCTTTGGAGGTACTTATAAATGATTCTTTCCAATCAATCTATTAAAAGAAAATTAGTAGATCAGGAGCTGAAAATTGCTCCAATTACTGAAACCCAATTCCAACCAGCTTCTGTAGACCTGCGTTTAGGTAACCACTTTTTAGCTATAAATGAAACTTCAGTTCCTTATCTTTCGTTAGAGAAATCTTTTGAGTATAAAGAGTTTTACGAAGATAAAATTCTTATTCCTCCCCATGGATTTATCCTAGGCACAACTCTTGAGTGGATTAAGCTCCCAAACAACGTAACAGCATTTGTAGAAGGAAGAAGTTCAATTGGAAGGCTCGGACTTTTCATTCAAAATGCAGGCTGGGTGGATCCCGGTTTTGAAGGGAATATCACTCTTGAATTGTACAATGCAAATCAGGTGCCAATTGAGTTAACTTCCGGCAGAAGGATCTGTCAACTCGTCTTTGCTGAACTTGATCAGGGGGGTCCTACTTATTCGGGCAAGTATATGGGTCAAGACAAGGCTGTTCAAAGTCGAATTTATTCGGATGAAGAATGCGTAAATCAGTACCTTCCAGGGAAGTTATTTAAGGAGTTTGATTAAATTACGAGTTCGATCGAACGGTTATCACAAGAAAAAGCATGCGAAGAAATTACTTATTCTCATGCTTTTTTTAGGTATATTCTATTCATTTTCCAGTCAGGTGATCAAAATACCTGACATTCTTACCTTCCATTCCTTAACCCACAAGTACTTTTCTGCGATCATACGCAAAAAAAATCATCATCACACCTAAGCCGGCACAAATCATGTACATAAATGAATACGAGTATATATCAACTATCGGCCCCATGATGACACTACCTAATGAAACACCTAGATCAGCCATCGCTATAAATAAACCCAATAATACATTTCGATTATCATGAGGTAATACAAAGCTTAGATACGTGGTTAACGTAGGATACAGCAAAGCCTGGGCTATCCCCATTAAACAGGCACCTATATAAAAGAGAATTGGTCCCCCATTTAAAGCAAAGCCCACACACAGTGCCGCTATTGCTAACAGAAGCATATTTCCCATCATAAACAATGAATGCCATTTCCCGTCAGAGGGAATTTTTTTTCTTAAAGTAAAACGGGAAATAACAACAGTTCCCGCCATAAGCATTAAAAAAATACCAGCGTTACTGCTTGGTAGTTGTGCAGCATATAAAGGTATAAAGGTAGTTATTGCTCCAAATACAATAGAACCTACTAACATCAGGATACTACATTTTAATAAATATGGATTTTTCACTAATTGACCAAATGAACTGAACGTTTTAACGCCATGATCAGGATTTTCTATTATCTTTTCTGTCTTTGCTTTATCTATTTTTGCGCTATAGCCCACAACACCAGTAAAGATGGCAATTGATATCATCATTATTGGAAAGTATTCCATTCCTCCCTGCCAAATACTCAATGCAAGTAGAGGGCCAATAATCCCAGGTATATAGGAAAATAAAGAATAAAGGGAAATTCCCTGAGAGCGATCTTCTTCCGGCAATGCATCAATAATTCCTACCTGTAATGCCATTGAAAAAAAAGCTGTCGAAACACCTTGTAACATACGCGCAACCAGGTAGCCTCCAAGTCCTGTAATCGTATATAAAAGCAACGCCAAACCATTGACAATCAAAATAATTCGCAGTACTTTTATCGGTTCATGTCTTTGGATAATATGACCTGCCCACGGTCTAAAAAACATGGTCGTAAACATATACGCCCCCATAATCAGCCCGATTGTTGTATTGGTAGCTCCTAATGATTCTCCTTTTAATGGAATAAGAACATTTAATAGAGAATTTGCACTAAAATAAAGAAGTACCAAAATATACAACCGTAAAAATGGCCAAGATAATGCTCCACTCACAATCGGTTCTCCTCCACTTCTAGACAATATTAGACTAGACAGTCGACATGATTAAATCGTTATAATCGAACGTACTAATCTTCTTGCATATGCTGACCTAACATCCTTTAAGTGTTCAATCTCAGTTATTTCTTCAATTTGGCCATCCTTAAAAATGATGACTCTATCACAAATATAGGCAGCAGCTTGTATATCATGCGTTATAAAAATGTAACTCATGTTATACATTCTTTTTAAATCCTTAAGTAAATCAAGAACTTGTGTTTGAACGGACACATCTAGAGAACTGATTGCCTCATCTAATAAAATGCAGGTTGGTTCTGTAGAAATCGCTCTTGCAATACATACTCTTTGAACCTCTCCTCCCGATAATTCATGTGGGTATTTGTTTCGATAAGAAGAAGGCAATCCAACTTGATTTAGTAGAATCAAGATCTTATCTTTCATCTCTTGTCTATTCTTGCTCTGAATTTTCATTGGCTCCATTATGGCTTCTTCAACGGTAAAGAATGGATTAATAGAAGATTTGTAGTCTTGAAAGACAGCACTTATATGACCTGATCTCACTCTTCTTTCTACTACATTTCTTTCATTTAACAAGACATGTCCACGATCAGGTTTTTCAATTCCTATGATCAAGCGCCCTAATGTTGATTTTCCGCTTCCACTTTCCCCGATAATACCAAGACATTCTCCACTCTCACACTCAAAGCTGACATTCTTTAAAACATTTTGCCTTTTAACAGAAAACAATCCACCTTTTTTATAGGATTTCTCAACAGAATCAACTCTGAGCAACGATAACGCCTCCCCCCATTATCTTCTTAAAGTGATTGCTTAAAGCCACTCTAGTAGAAATCAAATAGTTCGTATATTCATGTTCAGGTTGAACAAATATAGCTTCGGTTTTACCTCTTTCCACAATTTCTCCATTCCTCATGACTAATACGTCATCCGCAATTTTCCTTACAACACCTAAATCATGGGAAATAAATATCATTGAACAGCCCATTCTTTCGCGCAAATTCATCAACTGGTCAACTACTTCAAATTGTGAAATAGTATCAAGTGCTGTTGTCGGTTCATCTGCAATAATAATATCCGGTTCCAAACAAATTGCTAATGCAATCATGATTCGCTGCAGCATTCCACCGGATAATTGATGAGGATATTTGTTCATTATTTCTGTCGGATTTTTCAACATCACACTCTCCATAGCAGCTGTCATGTTTCCTTCTATTTCGTTTTTACTCCAACCAAAATGTTCTGTTAAGGTTTCCCTTAGATGAACACCCACCACACAGGAGGGATCAAATACACTCATTCCATTTTGTAAAATCATGCAGAGGTTTCTTCCCCTTTTCTTTCTCATCTCTTTTTCAGATAGCTGGTTGATGTTTTCGCCATTTAACAGGATGTCTCCTGAATGAAGAAGAGAGGGGCTATTTAATCTCATGATGGTTCGACAAGTAACAGACTTCCCGCTCCCACTTTCACCTACAATTGCCAGGCAGTTTCCACGCTTTAAGTGGAATGAGCTATCTTGGATAATCTTTTTACCAGAATGAGCATCCCATACTTTTAAGTTGTTTACCTCTAAAATATTCATGATCTAATTAGCCACCTTTTTTTCTTGAACATTCATCTTAGATAACCGCAATTTATATGTAGTAGTGTTTTTAGAGTTTACTAGTTTCGGATCAAAAGCAACTTGAAGGGAATCAGAAAAAAAATTAAACACAGATACGATAATTACAATAGCTAAACCCGGGGCTACCATTAATTCCGGTCTCGTAAACATTACCTCTCTGGTCTCATTTAACATCATTCCCCATTCAGCATGAGGGGCTTGAATACCTAATCCTAAGAATGAAAAGCCGGAAATTTGCAAAATCATTGATCCCATAGATCCGCTAGAAATTACCGCAATATCAGAAAACGTAACAGGTATAATGTGCCTGCAAATAATTTTGAACTCACTTAAGCCTGATGCTTTGGCAAATTTGATATAATTTAATTCTGAATATTGCAAAACAGAAGATCTAGTAATGCGAGCAAACCACGCCCATTTGATTAATGCAAATGCAATAAGGATGTTTTCAAGACCAACTCCTAAAATACCAATAACAGCAAGTGCCATAACATATCCTGGAAAAGAAAGCATGATGTCACATACTCTCATAATGACTGCATCAGTTTTCCCTCTAAAATAGCCAGCCACAAAACCTAAGATTGCACCGATCAATACGGATATAAAGAGAACAACCAAAACCCATAAGACACTTGGCCGAATACCATAGATCAATCTAGACAGGACACATCTGCCAAGGTGATCATTACCTAACAAATATCCCCATGAAGGAGATGCATAGCGCAGACTCATCTTCACTTCATTAGGATCATGTGGCGCAAACACCGGGGCAAAAATGCCAACAATTATCGTGATCATGATAACAACCAAGGATATGAAAGCTAATTTATCCTTACATAAGTTTTTCAATATTCTCATTTAAACATCATTCCTTAGCCTAGGATTCATTGCAACATTGATAATGTCAGAAATTGTATTAAACAAAACAAAAGAGGCTGCTAGTATAAGAACATATGCCTGAATAATAGGGAAGTCTCTGCTTAGAATGGCATTCACGCTTAACGTTCCTAATCCCGGCCAGGCAAAAACATTTTCTACCACAACCGTACTTCCCAATATGATAGGTATAGCCATACCAAATATTGAAATGGTTACTTGCAATGAATTCCTAAGGATATGAATCGTGATTTTCTTCTCTGATAACCCTGATGCCCTTCCATACAATACATAGTCCTCATTCAAATTGCTCAACATAGAGGTTCTCACATTTCTAAAATAAATACCGGCATAACTGATGGTGATGACAAGCACTGGTAAGATATAACTTTTATACGAATCATCCATCCCATTAGTTGGCAATAAATCTAATTTGACCGAAACATACCAAATCAAAATAGATGCTAACAAATACGAAGGCATGGCTGTTAAAAAAAATGAAAATCCTCTGATTGATTTATCAATCATTTTCCCTTCTTTCAATGCACATATCACACCTAGCAGAATAGACATGAGGATAATAAAAACAGATGATACGACTGTTAACTTTAACGTGTTTATAAATGCAGGACCTAGTAATGACCACACCGGTTCGCCATTAATATATGAATCTCCAAAATCTAACTGTAAGGACGCAAACAGCCAATCAACATATTGAAGAATAAATGGTCTATCCATCCCAAACTCTTCTCTCGTTTGTTCTAATAATTCATCTGTTATCTGTGGAACACCTTGAGCTTGTAATACAACTTCAGCAGGATCTAAAGGAGAAAGATTCATTAAGAAAAACGTCAAGAACGAAATGATAAAAAGTAAAGGTACAGATATGAGTATCCTCTTTATAATGTAACTTCCCATAGACAAACTCCTTTTTCATCAAATCTACTAAAATATATTCGTTTTCTAAAAATAAAAAAGGAGGAAATTCTCCTTTTAGAATGTAGACAAAGTAAAATTTCTAGTCCTTCAGACTGATTGCTAACGCTTGCGCCTCAAAGCACGAAGCCTTGTGGGGAACGGCGTTAGCGGGGTTGGTAATGAGCACCGCAGCAAGGTGAGTAACATCAAAAGCGGAAGCGCCTTGACCAGCCCCGACAAGCATAAGACGATTTAGAATAGAAGGCGCTCTTTACCTTCAATTCTAAATTGGCTTATGACCTCGAGGGGCTAGGCGCTGTAGCTGGACTCGAAGAAAGCGAGCGTTTGTCAACAGTCTGAAAAAGGGGAATATTCCCCTTTCTATTTAAACTCCATCAACTCAAACGGCAGTTCAAATTGTGTTTGTTTGAATGATAATCCAGTTAAGCTTTTTGGAGCCACAACCGTCACACTTCCATTTGAAATTGGTATAAATACAGCTTCTTCATGAACCATTGTCAAAATATCAGCATACAATGATTGTCTTGTTTCCTCATCCGTTGACACCATAACTTCGTCAATTTTCTTATACAGCTCGTCTGCATGTTCCATACCTTTCGTCGTATGTAAGTATGAAGCATCAGATGTAAATGCAGCGATTGTACTTTGCGGATCGTATGCTAGTCCCCAAGTTTGATTGAATAATAATTCATAGTCACCCGTTGCTCTTCTATTCGCAATCGAGGTTGACTCCTCACCTATGATCTCCAACTCAATACCGATTTCTTTTACTGAAGCTTGGATAAATTCAGCCTGAGTTTTCTGAGAAGAAGAATTGCTGTCATAATAAAGGTTCATCACTAACTTTTTATCAGCTTTCGTTCTAACGGCACCACCATTCTCTATTTCCCAACCTGCATCTTCGAGAATCTTTTTCGCTTTTTCTATATCGTAGTCACGTTTCTTTAAATCAACATCAGCATAATTGACGTTCTTAGAAAATAATGTATTGGCTACCGTTTCAGTACCACTCAATATATCCTTTGCAATGGTTTCTCTATCAATCGAATACCAAATCGCTTCACGAACAGCTTTTTCCGTAACAGGATGATCTGTTTTACTGCTATTGGCTACAATCATTTTCGTATTCATTGGTTCACTTCTAAAAAGTTGGTAATCACCTGAATCAACTAATTGATTCATAGCTTCAACATCAAGGCTATCTGCACCCCGATCATCCGTAAAGGCAAAGTTGACTTCTCCTTTTTTCATGGCTAAGAACGTCGTTTCCCCTGCCGGAAGAACTTTAGAGGTAATGGTCTTGATCTTAGGTGTGCCACCCCAGTAGTTTTCATTTGCTTTAAACGTTGCATACTGATCTGTTTTATGTTCAGCTAGAATGTATGGACCTGTACCGTTAAATCCACTTACCCCATCTTTTGTTCCATTATTAATGAAATCTTTAGGGGATATAAATACATACGGCCTGGTCATCGACAATTCAACCAAAGTAGGGTAATAAGATTCTGACAGAACGATTTCAACTGTATAATTATCTACCACATTCACACGTTCAATTTTTGTAGATAACTTAATCCAAGCATGTTTTTCTGCATTCCCCTGTACAGCATCGATATTTTTCTTTACTGCCTCTGCGTTAAACGGTTCGCCGTCATGGAACTTCACACCTTGCCTTAAATGGAACGTGTAAACTTTTCCATCCTCAGAAATCTCCCAAGATTCAGCAAGTAATGGTTTGATTCCTTCTTCCGTATTCTCAACTAATGATTCATAGACTTTCCCTTGAGCAGGCATTGAACCCGTATACAAATGTGGATTCATATCGTTAATATCTTTAGCAGTAGCATAGATTAAATCTGTTACACTATGATTTTTTTTAGTATCAGCATTTTCTTTAGTACTAGAATTTTCTGCAGAGCAGGCAACTAGAATAGAAAAAACCAATACGATTATGGATGCTAACTTACACTTTTTACCGATCAATGTACTTCTCTCCCTTGACGTTATATCCTAAAAAACTTTTAACTAGCAAAAAAAATTCACACGTATAGGAACCTTTCCTCCTTTATATTGTAATTTGAAACTTCTTTCTCATACCTTTTCATGAATCTAGCTCTACACTTTTCCTGCTTTTTACTTATTCCTCCGCAATAAAACGAAACAATTACGATTTATTAAATAAAAAAATAGCTGCTTTCACATTTAATTTACACCAAAACCGTAATGGTTACTATTTAGATAGTACTATGTAAATAAAATACTCGTCAACTACATTTTGGGGATTTTTACCGTTTTATAGAGCACCTGAGATTCATTCATAAACTCACGCATTTTTACACAATAAACTCATTTACAATTCGTTCTGCTGCTTTTCTTGCTCCTGAAATATTTCTAGAGACTGGACCAATTTCCAGTTCCGCTAATGGTCCTGAGACAAATAAATGTGGACACCATTCGAGTTTTTGATTAATAATTGGATATCCACAACTTGCACATCTCAAATTTTCGGTTTCAATTAATGCTTTTAACCATGATTCATCTGGAAGATTTGAGTTGAATCCTGTAGCCAACAATACAGTTTTAGTAGCGAGGCTATTACCACTTCCACGATAGAAGGTGTTAGTTCACTTAGTCTCAAAAGTTTTTCACTAAAAATATGTTTGACGTCATTCGAGGATTCCTTTGCCCACTCAGGAATATGTAGTTTTTCATTAACGCTCACACTAAGAACAAGATTTTTAGTGATAAATGACTGACCATCATCTGTCTGAACGATCCATTTATCTAAATCCCTGTATACACGAATCACTCTTCCTTGTTTCCAACATTTTTTTAACTGAGCTTGCTGAAGAACCTTTTCACAATGTTCATTAAATAATTGAAGAGAGGGGCGTTTATATTGACCATAAAAAGCCGTATAATCAGTTGGGTTTCTAAAATTTTGAAGGCTAAATACTGGTACATCAATATGATGAACAGACGGAGAACGAAGATACTCCATACCAATCTTGTCAGTATATGCTCTCCATTTTTCCATTGGTTCTTGATGAGGGTCAATGATTATAAGGTTTTGAATCGTTGTTTTTTCATACTTAATTAAGTAATTGCCAATAGTACAACCATGTATCCCTCCACCTATTATTATCCATTCGTACATAAAAGCTCTCCTCCGACACAAATCGTAATAGTTACGTTTTGTATTGTACTATACTCCCTTAGATAAGAGCAAATGTTAATCGATAATCTTCTTTCAGATAGCTATGAAAAAATCTTCAACTTCATGTAGAATCCATGTGATCCCTTCTAGAAAAAAAAAAGTCTATTTGCAATTCATTGAAAAAAAAGATAAAATGACTTTTAAATCGTAATGATTACGTTTTGTTGTAATTCATAAATACTTAAATAAGGAGTTGTTTGTATTGGCTAAAAAGTCTAAAATTGCAAAAGAAAGAAAACGCCAAGAAATGGTAAAGAAATACGCAGAAATTAGGAAAGAGTTAAAAGATAAGGGTGATTATGAAGCATTAAGAAAATTACCAAGAGATTCTGCACCTACCCGATTGCATAATAGGTGTGAAATCACCGGAAGACCTAGAGGATATCTCCGTAAGTTTAAAATGTCCAGAATCGCTTTTCGGGAATTAGCTCATAAAGGTCAGCTTCCTGGTGTGAAAAAGTCTAGCTGGTAAGATTATGTCAAGGCCGATTTTTTATTCATAATATGATGATGATCAAAGAATTGATATGTATGGCTACATGGAATTTAAACAACACGATTCATCAAGCACTAGATAAAGTGTTTAAAGACGAGGAAAAGTACCTTCCATTCCAATAAATATCATAACAGGACAGTTCCACATTATTTTTTGGACTGTCCCTTTATAAAATCTATGAAAAAATATAAGGATTTTTTGGTGTATCAATGGTCTCAACACTATTGACATGAATAACAGGTATATATTGTTGGCTCTCTTCCTTTACTTTTAACGTCCCCTTCATCCGAACCCACGTATTATTGGTTAAGTGAAACTCATTACTATTCTCAAGCTTAAATCCACTTGCATGTGCATCAGCTATACAGTGGGTAACTTGAAATCTAGCAATCACTTTTTGTTTTTTTCTCAGAAATTGATCTTCTGCAATAAACCCTTCTATCTCAATCTTTTTCCCTTCAAAAACCTCTGGATATTCCGATAGAATCCCCATATAATTAGCAAAATCTGTACCGTCAAAGCGAATAACAGGAAGACTCATCATACTTTTTATATCGCTATTCCCTAATCTCTTTTGATCGAGACCAGCATATTGGATGCCCCGCTTCAGTGTTTCCTCAGCCCCAAAGGTTTTATAAGGCATCATAAGCCCTGTTAAAAGCGGAACAATAATCATTCCAATAGAAAATATAGTCTTTATAGAAAACCCTTCTTCTTCATGATGACATCCCCAAGGACTGCAATGAGTATGATCAGGCTCTGCATCAAGTGGTCTAAAAATTCGTGGAACTTGAAAGAAAAATAGAATCAAAAAAAGAATGGATGCGAACTGACTAACATGTAGATAATTAGGATGAATAAAGTTTGTCATCTCTCCCGATTGATGCAAAATAAAAAGAAAGCTGGCAAACACCAATAAAATAAGAGCTTTAATTGCTTGTCTCTTTTGTAAGGGCATTGATGAGTCTCTCCTTTATATCATGGGGTGAACTAGTAATAAAACGGCTAGAACAGTAACCGTTATAAGTATCGTTAACGTCATTACAAAACGAAATTTGAAGACAGACAGTAACATGATCGTATTCTTTAAATCTAGCATGGGACCATAAATTAAAAAACCTAGTAACGAGATTTTCGAAAAAAGGTGATCAAAAGAAGCTGCAATAAATGCATCCGCTTCTGAACATAGAGATAATAGATAAGCTAGCCCCATCATGACAAGAGTTGAACCTATTAAACCTTCTCCGAGATTTAAAATAGACTTTGTTTCGATAAACGTCTGAACGAAAGCTGCCAGAACCGCTCCAATAATTAAAAACTTCCCTATATCAAAAAATTCATCAATAGCATGTTCGATCATAGTCTGTAATCTCTTTGGCAATGGTTGCCTCATTTGTTGTTCCTGAACATCAGAATTAAAAGAATTCTTCGTTAGTTTTAATTGATTTTGTTGAAAAAGGACACAGGTAACAGCAGTTATGATCATAGCAATGATCAAACCTAAACCCATTCGTAATAACGCCATTTTCGTATCCTCACCAAAAGCCATATAAGTAGAAAAAATAACAATTGGATTAATTAATGGTCCTGTTAGCAAAAAACCAACACCTGCAAAAAGAGGCATTCCTTTTCCAACCAACCTTCGAACAATTGGAACTATTCCACATTCACATGCTGGAAATAGTGCACCAACAAGACAACTCATGATAATCGCTAAAAACTTGTTGCGGGGAATGAATTTGCTCAATTGTTCTTCTGACACAAAAACTTGAATAACTCCTGAGATCACAACCCCAATTAATACAAATGGTAAGGCTTCTAACAAAATACTAATAAACACCATATTGAAGGTTAAGAAAGAATCAGAAAAAAAAGATTCATTAAGCCTTATCCCCTTGTGAAAGTAGAAGAGCAAAAAGCAAGAGCCAAGAAAAGCAAAACCAATTAATTCGCTATTGGCTTTTGTCCTCATTTTATATGTCCTTTACTTTTTTCATTTGCATAATAGTACCTCCCGAAGTGCATGCGCTTTTCTGTTTGCTGTCTAGATTCATCCCCATTTTCTCACGGATTCAACCACTTTCTTACTTTTTCCAACCAACTTGTCTCTTTTTTCGACCATTTGGCTTGTTCTCGTCCCTATTTACGTCAACACGCTGTCTGATTCAACCACTTTAGCCTATATCAACTATTCTTCCATCCCACTCTATAAAAAGGGAGGCAACAATGTTTTGGACGCTCCTTTTGATGTTGTATAGCCCCCATTGCCTGCTATATTTATCTTTCAGAGTATATTGGCCTCTTAAATGTCCTTTCCCAATCTTGTTTTATTTCTTTCGTATCCAGACTGACACCAATCATGACTAAATAATATTCACCTTTAAATGTTGAAGGTTCCCAATTCACACGATTCATGACACATTGCATTAAGTATATGCCTTCATTTATATGAAGATATCCCTTTGCCCGGATTATATGACTTTTCCACCTCTTTAAAAACCTCTCGATTTGTTTTGTTGTTGTTTGTGTTGTTAATGGAAGAGAGATGCTGTTTATTCGAGAAAAGGATGTCCGCTTTTCATCTGGTATTTCTTCATTTCTTTTCGTGTTCGTCCTCATTACACTCGAACTTTTACTGAAGAAGATGTCATTTATATCTACCTTACTGAATGTTGTGTAGAAAATCGGTGATAATGCATTTTCTTTTCTTAAAAGCTTATCTACCTTTTTCTTCTTCCCATCCGACACTAAGTCCGTTTTATTGACGATAAGATAATCCGCCACATTTATTTGTTTTTTTGTTGTTCTAACCAGATCACGGTCTGATTCAAACACATTATGATAAGATAAAATATTTTCTGCATCCACAATCGTTACAACTTTTTCTAAGCGAAGAAGATGAAGAAGTTCAGGTTCTGTTATCGAGTCAACAACCTCCTCTGGATCTGCCACCCCTGTTAGCTCAATAAATAGCACATCCGGTTTTTTACTAAGAAGGGTTAGGAGACATTTCGTTACTTCACTTTTCTTATTACAGCACATACATCCATCTAGCAATTTTTCTAAATGACTATTTTTTAACATTCCCGAGATACTTTCTCCATCTGTATCTGTCTTTCCAATTTCATTCATTAAAACTGCCGGGTTTATATGTTTTTCACTACAAGTATGTAATAATTGCTTTAACAGAGTTGTTTTTCCACTTCCTAGAAATCCACATAAGATATAGACCGGTATTTTCCTCATCACTTTCCCTCCTTTACTATTACAATACATATATACCTACCACAAATCGAAACTATTCCTATTAAAAACAATTTGTTTCTTCTTGACTTATTGAGTAATACAATAAAGGTAAGAAAAAACAAACAAAGCTGATTCAATAAAGAATCAGCTTCTTGCATTTTCATCTAAATGAAATTTAAATGTCCTCTTTCCTTATTCTTTTACAATAATTAATTCTTTTTCAACTGAAAGTAAGTTTGAAACCATTTTGTTAATCGCACTAAATAAAGCTTTTACCGATGAAGTCATAATATCTACGTCAATCCCGCAGCCCCAGTATATCGTACCATCTTCTGCAGTTATTCCTACATAAGAAACAGCTTTTGAACCAGATCCAATTTCTAGAGCATGCTCTTTATAGACTAAATCTTTATAATCAATATTCAAATGATTTTGAATGGCGTTACTAATTGCATCAAGTCTTCCATTTCCCTTACCGACTAACTCATATAGGTCATTATCCGTCCGAATGGAAACAATTGTCTCATATTCTCCATTTGAGATAAAATTATAATGAATAAATTCAACTGGTGTATTAATATTCACATATTCATCAATAAAAATATCATAAATTTCATTTGGCATAAGCTCTTTGTGTTTACGGTCTGATACATTTTTCACGCAGTATCCAAAGTTTTCACGCATTTTAACAGGCAAGTCAAGACCATAAGATTGTTGAAGGATATAACCGATACCACCCTTCCCTGATTGGCTATTAATGCGGATAATATCTCCTTCATATTCTCTTCCAATATCCATTGGGTCAATTAATAGATAAGGTACAGTCCAATGCTGACATTCTTTTTCTTCTCGCCATTTCATCCCTTTCGCAATAGCATCTTGATGGGAGCCTGAGAATGCCGTAAATACGAGTTCACCACCGTATGGGTGTCTTTCATGGACAGTCATTCTCGTCAATTTTTCATATATGGAAATAATTTTTGGGATATTATCAAAGTTCAGTTTTGGATCTATTCCATGAGAAAACATATTTAAGGCAAGTGTGACAATATCGACGTTTCCTGTTCTTTCTCCATTTCCAAACAGTGTTCCTTCAACTCTCTGTGCACCTGCAAGCATACCTAGCTCTGAGTCTGCCACACCAGTTCCTCTATCATTATGAGGGTGGATGGAAAGGATCACATTGTCTCTGAAATGAAGATGATCACTCATATACTCAATTTGACTAGCGTAAACGTGTGGCATGGACATAGATACCGTTGCTGGCAGGTTAATAATGACCTTATTTTCAGCAGTAGGCTGCCAAATATTTAGAACAGCATTGCAAATCTCAAGTGCAAATTCCATTTCTGTACCTGTGAAGCTCTCTGGGGAATACTGAAATTGAAATTGCCCTTCGGTTTCAGCAGCATACTTTTTAAGCAATTTTGCACCATTTACTGCTATATCAATAATTTGTTCTTCAGATTTCCTGAATACTTGCTCACGTTGGGCAACAGATGTGGAATTATAAAGATGAACAACAGCTTTTTTTGCACCTCTTAATGCTTCAAATGTTTTACTTATAATATGCTCTCTTGATTGTGTTAACACTTGAATGGTTACATCATCTGGAATAAGATCTTGTTCAATTAACGTACGTAAGAAAGCATATTCTGTTTCCGATGCGGCAGGAAATCCAACTTCTATCTCCTTAAATCCTACTTCCAAAAGCAATTGAAAATATTCTAATTTTTCCTCAAGACTCATCGGGACGACCAAAGCCTGATTTCCATCACGTAAATCAACACTACACCAAGTTGGAGCTTCTGTAATATACTCCTTTTCAGTCCATTTCATGCTTGTTACTGGGGGCATAAAGTATCCTCTAGTATACTTATTTGTATTTTTCATGATTAACTTCCACCTTTTTTGTAATAATTAATTTTCAATTAAAATAAAAAAGCCTGTCGTCTCATAAGAGACGACAGGCTTAGCCTACGTGGTACCACTCTTTTTGGTTCATATAATAAATAAAATGAACCCGCTTAATGACTTTATTACGGTCGTCATCCGTTAAGACCTACCTATATCAGTCTTACCGCTCCCGGGCGAGTTGGGGAATGAATTGACTGTCTTGCACCAGCCGACAGCTCTCTGAACAATTTTTAATCCTTAATACTCCCGATCAAAGCGTTTCATTATTAGATTTATCTGATTTTTCTAATCTTATAATGAATTTAGAAAATATTCAAGACCTTATTGATTTTTTTTGGGAAAATAATTTCACTCTCTACATTCTTTTCATTAGTCTTCATATAAAAAACACCTACAGATTAAAATTCTGCAGGTGTTTAAAACTATTATTCTTTTAAATCTTCAATAGAATCAATGTCCATATATGCAGGAACAACTAGTCCTGTTTTTGCTCCTTCAAGGTTTTCACCTAGATCTTCGAAGTCACCTTCATACTTTTCATATTGATCAGCATGTGTTAATGGTAACCATCCAGCTATATGTGCATCAACACTACCATCAGCTACACCAGCCCACATCGGACCAGCTTCAACTTGACTTAGTGTAACATTATATCCTAAGTCAGTTAATATTTTTGCCACAACATTTGTGCTGGCAATTTCACTATCCCAAGCAACATATGCTAGTTTAACTTCTTCACCATTTCCTTTTTCAGCACCTTTTGTCCATTCCGCCACTTTGTCCGCATTGTCTTCCACCCATGCAGCTGCAGCTTCTTCAGGTGTAGTACCATCTTGAATTGCACTCATTACTACACCCATTTCATCAGGTGTCCAGAAGAACTGATCTAGTACTTTGTGTACACCAGGCAGGTCTTCTGCTAAGCCGTTACGTGCAATAGAATGAATATTTTCTGCTTCTCCATAAACACCCTTAGGATCTTCTAAGTATTTTAAATCAAACTTAGAAAACATCCAGTGTGGTGTCCAACCTGTCACAATAATAGGTTCTTCTTTCTTATAAGCTTTTTGAAGAGCAGCAGTCATCGCAGCACCTGACCCTTCTACTAATTCCCAGTCAGTTAATTCATACTCTTCAAGTGCAGATGAAGTTGCCTTCATGATACCAGCACCTGGATCAATCCCAGTGATTTTGTATTCAACGCTTTCTCCGACAGTTGCGGTGCTTCCTTCTGAGTTTGATGAATCGTTTGATGTTTCTTCACCACCACATGCAGCCAGACCAAATGTAAGACCCAATGCTAATGTTGCTTTTGATAATTTTGTAAACATTCTATTGTCCCCCTTTAAGTTTTTACATCCTATTTGGATGAATCTATTAAAAACTTACACGTACAAAACGTACGGAAGTTTTTTATGCTTTCTTCCCAATATTCTGCGTAATTCGATCAAGTATAATGGCAATAATAACAATTGCTAATCCAGCTTCAAATCCCGTACCTGTTTGTAACTGTGTCACTGCCCGATAAACATCTGCTCCAAGTCCGGGAGCACCAACCATTGAAGCAATAACAACCATCGATAAAGCAAGCATGATACTTTGATTTATACCAGCCATAATAGTCGGCATCGCTAACGGAAGCTGAACCTTTATTAATTTTTGACGAGTGGTTGACCCAAACGCTTGTGTTGCTTCAATCAAGTCTTCTGGGACTTGTTTTATTCCGAGAATTGTTAGACGGATAGTGGGAGGCATCGCAAAAATAACAGATGCTACAACTCCAGGTACAACACCAATATTAAAGAAAAAGATTGCAGGTAATAAGTAAACAAACGCAGGCATTGTTTGCATGAAGTCGAGAAGTGGTGTCACAATTTTACTGACTACCTCACTTTGCGAGGCCCAAATTCCGATCGGAATACCAAGAATAATAGATATACCAACTGATGTTAAGACAAGGGCAATCGTATCGAGCATATTTTCCCAATATCCTAAGTTATCTATTAGTAATAACCCTATAAATGTAAATAACGCAATCTTCCAATTACATACTTTCCACGCGAGTAAACCAACAAGAACAGCTAAAATAATCGACGGAATGAAACCGAGACCCATCACAATTCCTTCGACAAATGATTCCAAACCAATGGCAATTCCTTCAAAAAATGGTTCAAAATGATCAACTAACCACTCGATGAAAAAATCAATCCATGCTCCTATTGGTAGTTTAGGTAATAAATTTCCCATTATAAAACCTCCCTTTCTTCAGTTACAGGGAGCTCTACTTTTTCCGTATCGTTTATATACGTATCATTGCCTGCTAGTGCACCAATGACTGCACCTCTGATCACAATCCCTTTTAACCTGTTGCTTTCATCAATTACTGTTACTGGAATTGCAGCGACTGAGACATCATCAAAGAGATCAACTAATAAAGTATCAGGTGACACAGTTTTAACGTCTTTTATAATGACTTCATTTAACGAAAGTCCCTTTTCAATTGCCTGTTTTGCATCTTGTGCAGAAACAGCTCCGATTAGTCTTTTTTGCTTATCTACTACATACACAGTAGAGATGGCATGGTCCTGCATTAGTTTTAATGCGACTCGCGGACCTTTTTCTAGCTGAACAGTTTCAGGACGTTTCATTACATGTGCAGCCGTAAGTACTTTCGATAAATCAACATCTTCAACGAATCTTTCAACATATTCATTTGAAGGGTTCATAAGAATTTCTTCAGGAGAACCAATTTGAACGATATTTCCATCTTTCATTAAGGCGATGCGATCACCTATTCGTAATGCTTCATCTAAATCGTGTGTAATAAAAATAATCGTTTTCTCCATTGTCGATTGTAGCTCAAGTAATTCATCTTGCATATCCTTACGGATGAGCGGATCTAATGCACTAAAGGCTTCATCCATTAACAATATGTCAGGATCATTTGCTAAAGCTCTCGCAAGACCGACACGCTGCTGCATACCGCCACTTAGCTGGCTTGGAAATTGTTGTTCATATCCCTCAAGTCCTACAAGTTTCAAAGCTTCCAATGCTCTTTTCTTACGGTCTGATTTTTCGACACCTTGAATTTCAAGACCATATTCTGTATTTTCAAGTACTGATCGATGTGGAAACAAAGCGAATTTCTGGAAGACCATACTTAATTTTTTTCTTCGTACATTCCGTAGCTCTTCCTTGTTCATTGATACAATATCTTCTCCATCGATCAACACTTGACCACTTGTAGGCTCTATTAATCTGTTGAACATACGAACAAGTGTAGATTTCCCACTTCCCGAGAGACCCATAATCACAAAAATTTCACCAGGATACACTTCAAAATTCGCACGGTTCACACCAACTGTTGAACCTGTTTCTTTTAAAATCTCCTGTTTTGACTTTCCTTTTTTTAAAAGTTGTGCTGCTTTTTTGGTATTCTTTCCAAATATTTTCGACACATCTTTTACGGAGATTTTTACCGTTTTTTCTTCCATATTCATTTTTTCACCTCTATATATTCACTAGATAAAACGTGACAACCATCAATTTTATTCTGTTTAGCCCTCCATTCAAATGAATTGTCCGTCTCATATAACTCGCTCCTCTATTATAGAAATATTACAAAAAGATGACAAAGCTCATATATGCTCATATTCGAGCGTAAACTTTATACAGAAAAAACTGTACGTACTTTACATACTTGATTCTTATAAATCCTTCCATATGCTTCACTTTCTTTATCTTTACTTTCAGATTAGAAATAGGTAGTCTATACATATAACAGGTTTATAGGATGTGAAAGGGTTTGCAGGAAGGTAAAGACGAACTTGAGAGAGCTCGCGAACGTGTGATTGAAGCAATATCACAAAACATGAACTTATATGGTGTTACTCCTTCGATAGGAAGGCTTTGGGGTCTTCTCTATTTTCAAAATGAACCTATGACATTAGATGAAATGAAGAATGAATTAGGGATGAGTAAAACGAGTATGAGTACATCTGTAAGAACCTTGATGGATCTTCATATGGTCGATAAAGTATGGAAAAAAGGAATTAGAAAAGATCTTTATGAGGTGGAAGAAGACTGGTACCAAACGTTTATTGATTTTTTCACTATTAAGTGGAGAAGCGGTGTCATGATAAATGTTAACGCTATTGAAAAGTCACTTCAGGAACTAAACAAACTTCTTGAACGTCCTGACATTTCTGCGGATGATAAAGAAACTGTAAAACGTGATATTGAAAAATTACATGACGCTTTAGATTACTATAATTGGCTAAATAGATTGGTTGATACGTTTGAAACACATGAAATTTTTAAATACATCCCCAAAAAGAAAGAAGACCCATCGCAATAAATTATGGGTCTTCTTCTTTATTAAGCGATTAAAATATCTTGTAACGTTTTATCAAGAGTATCATATGTAAAATTAAAACTTTCTTTTTGAAGTCTCTCTGGTATGACCCAACGACTTTTCAATACAAGCTCAGTTTCCGTTCCAATGAGGATTGATCCTAACTCGAGCATCCATTTAGGTGCAGGGACACCAAAAGGAACGTTCATCACACTTCGAAGATTTTGCATCAGTTCTTGGTTTGTCACAGGGTTAGGAGCAGAGCAATTAAATACACCTTCAAGATCTTTTCTTTCTTGTAAAAAGAGGACAACCCTGAATAAATCTTCTACATGGATCCAGCTGAATTTTTGATGACCGGATCCTTGATTACCTCCTAAACCAAACTTGACTAAGTTTTGGTATGGGACCATAACACCTCCATTTTTTCCTAAGACGATTGCAATTCGCAGGGCTACTTGCCTTGTGTTTGGCAGATTGAATGAAAAAAAGGCATCTTCCCAAGCAGTCGCTACGTCTACGGAAAAACCGGATCCTACCTCACCATCAATTTCTGTCATTGGACGATCCTCAGCATGACGGTAGATTGTAGCTGTACTGGAATTGATCCACAGTTTAGGTGGAGTTGTACAACGTTTCATTGCTTCTCCTAATTGGTTCGTTGTCATTAATCTCGAATTCATAATTTCTTGTTTATTTCTCTCGTTATATCGGCAATTCACTGATTTTCCTGCCAGGTTTACGAGTAGCTCAGCATGATTTAACGCCTCTGCAATATCTCCTTCATTTTCCCATGATACATGCTGTGGACGTCTTGATATTATGATTACATCATAACCGAGTCTAATAAATTCCCGCTCAAAAAATTGTCCGATAAAACCCGTTCCTCCGGCTATTACGACTTTTTTGTTCATTTTCTCACTCCCTCACACACCAATAATCCCTAAAGCTTACCATATGTTTAGTTTGGTAAGGAATGTTATTTGGCTGACCTTATCCTTTTAAAGAGTAAGAAGTCTTTTTGTGAATGTCCAGCTTTCTCCCTCTAACATGATACCATTGAAGACAAAGGACATAGATGATTCCCAAATCAATAAGATCCCCACCATAGTACATAACCATCGCACCTATTTCAGCATCATTCCGGGAAACACCTAAAGGTGGGTGCACATATATTAATTTCGATAGTATTCCATGTGCCGCTATAGCTAAAATTAAGATTGTTGCCCGATATATAAACGACTTTTTATGTGCTGTTGGATCAATACATAGAATTGAATAAGTGAATGCATAGCCTGCCAAAAACATATGGAGATGAATCAGATTAGCTACAATGACATTTTCATGCATGAGCGAAAAGAGGTTTGTTGTGTAGAGGAGCCATAAACCGCCAACATTTAAGATCGTAGTTACGATTGGATCTGATAGTATTTTAAATGGCCAACATTTTAGTACGGCTGCCACCTTCCTAGCATATTTCACAGGAAAAATTTTAAAAAGCAAGGTTATTGGAGCTGACAAAACTAGAAGAAACGGGCCAAGCATTCCTGCCAAAATATGACCAATCATATGAAACATAAAATGGTGGTGGGCTTGACTTGCTACAGGTCCAATAACTGCCAACCCTATACATACGATTCCTAATACCCAACAATAAAATTTGATTATCGGCCACTTCTTCTTTTGAACATACAAATATATAGTTGCTGCTAAATAACCTACTACTAGTATGAAAAGAAAGCTTAAAAATAGCTCACTATAAGGATTTACACTTTCATGGTGAAGATTATTGATCATATTTCAATTTCCCTCTACTCACCTTTTCTCGATCTCTAGTCTTATATACCAACATTATTCCCAATATGATCATAATGATCGCAATTCCATTCCAAACCAAATCATAGACGATCACTGTGTCGACATAACGAATTTGGTGAATTCTCATGAATTTGTGTTGAATTGTCCCATCATATAACTGAAAGCCACCTGACCCAATCAAGGAACCTCCCCACCATCTTTTCAAAGAGAAAATTCCTTTACGGCGTAGATCTGCGAACATAAATAATCCCATGACTGTAGCAAACCAGCTAAAAGCATGAAAAAGTCCATCAGATATTAATCCAATTTCCTTTGTTGATTGATCATAGAAATGATGCCAATGTAATAATTGATGAAATACAGTTTCATCGATAAAGGCTACAAATCCTATTCCGAAGAAGATTCCAGCCCAAAGGTTTCTTTTACTATCCAAAATGTGAGAACCTCCTTTAAATGACAATATTAAAGTATTGACTTTACAATCAAATTTCTATACCAATGTCTAAGCAAATAAAAAAAAGGCTAAACTTTATCATAATAAGTTTAGCCTTTTTTCATATTTACCGTTCTTCTTGCATATATTTCATCCACTTTTTTAATCTAAATCCACAAATACCATACCCTATTGCTGAAAGAATCGTTAAACCACCAGATAACTGCCATAACAAATCCTTTGAAGAAACTATACTATAACCAACCCCAATAAGACCAATTAAAGCAAGTTGAAAGCATCGTTTCTTATTATTTTCAATAATGGTAAATTGAAAAAGTCTTCTTTGTTCCATTTCTTTTACCATCTCGTACTTTTTAGGAGCTTCGAGAAAATCAGTAACAGAATGAATGATTTTAAATAATGGTTGAGATTTTGCCCATTGCCATAAAAAAGACCATTTATTATTTCCTTGTGACTGTAACCATTTCATAAAAACGGGTTTACCCAGCTCTATCAATTCTTGATCCGGAACCAAGTTTCGTATATTACTTTCAATAGTGACAACAGCTCGTCCTAAAAATACAAACCTAGTTGGAACTTGAATCGGTAATGCTTTTATAAGATCATTCATTTCAAGTTTTAATTTGAGTAGGTCGGCTTCCTTAAGTTGTGATGGATCAAAGGATACAAGCTCTTCCATCAATTTTTCCATCATTCGGGAATTGTCCTGGGAATGTAGAAATTCTAAATGATATAAACATTCTACTGCTTTTGTATAATCTTTTGCTAGTATACTACCGATTAGAGTTTGAAAGTAAGTAGCATCCTTTTTTGAAATTTCCCCGACCATCCCTAAATCTAACATAATTACTTTTCCTTCTGATGAAAAAAGAATGTTCCCTGGGTGAGGATCAGCATGAAACAAACCGGGTTCTAACCATTGTGGAAGAAAAGCACTAATTAACCGTTTTGCCAGCTCATCCCTGCTAAATGGTAACTGATTAAGTTGATGTTCATCCGAAATCCTTATTCCCTCAACCCATTCCATGACAAGGATCTTTGATGTACAAAGATCTTTATAAACGGACGGGATCTGCACGATATCAGAGGACGACTTATAACGCTCCTTAAAATATATAAGTGATTTCATTTCCAATTGAAAATCAAGTTCTTGTTCAATCACATGCTTTAATTCTTTGAACAACACGTTAAATTGAATAAATCCTTTTGGGACGGGCACAAAGTGATCAGCAAACCAAATGATGATTCTTAAAGTACGAAAGTCAGTTTGAATAATGGATTGAATGTGAGGTCGCTGTACTTTAATCGCAACCGTTGTTCCATTCTTCAATACTCCTTTATATACCTCTCCAATTGACGCGGAAGCGATCGAATGTTGATCAATTGATTGTAAATGGTAGTCTAGACTTTCACCCCATTCATTTTCCAATTGTTTTTTAATCTCATCCCAGTTTGAAGGAGGGACCTTATCGGTTAAATCTTGAATTTGACTGATAAAAGCATGTGGAAGCAAATCTGAACGAATACTCAATATTTGCCCAATTTTGATTAGGAGGCCCTCTAACTCAAATAATGTTTTTCGAAACTTCTTACCAATCTCAAGCCATAATTTTTCCCACTCAGAATCAGACTTTTTCCTTAATTTATACAAGTAGATTTTAAGAAATATCGAGAAAAATAATGATAAAACTTTGTAGATTCTTTTCCATTTACTTTTCACTGCCATCACAATACCTCTTTTAGTTTTAATGACAAACGGCTAGGTAACTCTTTATCAATTTTTATTTAAATTATACCATTTTTTACTAATTTGTACCCTTAGTTTATCTATTAAAGGATGATAACCTTTTCAAAAGAAATTAACTTTTGAATTCAAAACAAATGTCTTTTCAAATTGCTAAAAAAGGATTAAGATTAGTCTATGAATTGGCAAAGGGGTGAGATCATTGAGACATCGTTTGCTATTTAAATCATTATTTTTGTTATTGATCTTCATAACTAGCATACATCTCGTTTCAATGTCGCAAGTACATCATCCTATTAGTCTAGGCAAAGTCATAGCCGTAGAAAATGAAGCAGCAACTGGATATACTTTACTTGAAGAAGATCAAAAACATTTTGATTTATATGGCATTTTACCGGAAATTGCATACACAGTACTAATCGCAATAGCATTATTGCTTTATAGCTACTTTACTACCTGGAATCAACGAATAAGGCAATTTTTGTATGCTGTTTATTTTCAATCATCTTATTTTTCTAAAGATCGTTTATATCAATCTTCCTAAATAAAATTAGTTTAAAAATTGGAGGTTATATAAATGATGTTTATTTTAAGAATGTTACCGATCGTGTTGTTTTCAGTTACAGCCTTAAGTCTTTTTACGTACCAAGGTATTGAAATTGTTCACGCATTTACAGACTATTTTCAAAAAAAATAATGAAAATAAGGGCTGATCCATTGCTTCACGGATCAGCCCTTTTGACTTTTATTTACCTGTTTCCTCTTTCACTTCTATCCATGTTTCCTTTACAGACCCTGCATCTTGTTCATCAATCACAAACGAACCGTTACTATATCGATCATTCGCTCTTAATGTAGAGACATCAACACTTTCAATAACACCTTTTTCTGATTCAAGGAAAAATTCTTCATTTTGATAAACAATCTCAGCACCAACAATTCGGTGTGGATTATTTTTAAGTTCTCTTAACATGATAAGTCCACGTTTTGCTCTTGAAGACTTTTCAAAGTCATTTAAGGACATTTTTTTCACTGCTCCTCTTTGGGTGGCAATGACTAAAAAGGCCTTCGTATCCGGTTTTAACACATTTCCACTTACAACATAATCATCCTGCTTTAAGTTAATACCTTTTACACCTGCAGCACGAGGTCCAACGATATTCACTTCTTCTTCTGCAAACCATAATCCATAACCAAGATGTGTGACTAAGAAAAGATCTTCCTTGCCTGATGTCAGATAAACATCAACCAGGATATCATCACCCTTAAGATTTACAGCAACAAGAGGTTTAGAATACCTCTGTGCTTTATATACGCTAAGCTCAGATTTTTTCACCATCCCTGATTTTGTCACAAACGTAACAAAGAATGGTTCCTCAAAGTTTTTAATTGGGATGGCCTTGATAATTTCTTCATCTCGTTCAATTGGAATAATATTCGCAATATGTTGTCCAAGGTCCTTCCATCGTATATCAGGCAGTTCGTGTACCGGACAGTACAGGTAATTCCCTTTATTTGTAAACAACAGCACAACATCTGTTGTATTAATGTCAATTTTAGAAAGTAAACGATCTTTTTCTTTCATACCAAAATCCTGACCATTTGATGCTGCATAAGATCTTTGGCTTGTTCGTTTTACATAACCGTCTTTAGTAACGGTTACGATCACATCTTCAGATGCAACCATGACTTCAAGGTTTATCTTTATTTCTTCAATTTCTGCTTCAATGACCGAGCGACGATCATCAGCGTATGTTTTCTTCACTCTTTTCAGATCATTTTTAATGACTTTAAGAAGTACTTTCTCATCATTAAGAATATTAATTAATTCTTGAATTTTTTTAGCCAGCTCTTCTGCTTCATTTCTTAACGCTGTTATATCTGTATTTGTTAAACGATACAGCTGTAATGAAACGATTGCTTCTGCTTGTGGTTCTGAAAATTGATATTTCTTAATTAAATTATCCTTTGCATCTCTTTTATCCTTTGAAGCACGGATTGTCGCAATCACTTCATCTAAGATAGATAAAGCCTTAATTAGCCCTTCAACAATATGCTGTCTTTCTTGTGCTTTGCGCAGCTCATATTTTGAGCGATTTGTCACAACTTCCTTCTGATGACCGATATAGGCATCAAGAATGGAAGGTAGACTCATCAACATTGGACGGCGATTATGGATTGCAACCATATTGAAGTTATAAGTTATTTGCAAATCACTGTTTTTATATAAGTAATTAAGAACTCCAGCCGCATTGCCATCCTTTTTTAACTCAATGACAATTCGTAACCCGGTACGATCTGTCTCATCACGTACTTCGGCAATCCCTTCAACCTTACGTTCAATTCTAAATTCATCAATTCGCTTAACTAGGTTTGCTTTATTCACTTCAAATGGAATTTCAGTAATCGTAATTTGCTGTTTTCCACCGCGAATCTCTTCTATTTCCGCTTTACCACGAACAATGATTTTTCCTTTACCTGTTTCATAGGCCTTCTTTATCCCATCAACACCTTGAATAATCCCACCAGTTGGAAAATCCGGACCTTGAATAACCGTCATTAATTCATCAACTGTACATTCAGGTTTATCCATTCGTTTGATGACAGCATCAATTACTTCACCTAAATGATGTGGGGGGATATCAGTTGCATAACCAGCAGATATTCCCGTCGAACCATTGACTAATAGATTTGGAAACATAGCTGGAAGAACTAAAGGTTCCTTGCTTGTATCATCAAAGTTTGGAACAAATTCAACTGTTTCCTTTTCTATGTCACGTAACAATTCTGAAGCAATCGCTGATAATCTTGCTTCTGTATAACGCATTGCAGCAGGTGGATCACCATCAATGCTCCCATTATTTCCATGCATTTGAATCTGTAAATTTCTTACTTTCCAGTCCTGGCTCATCCGAACCATGGCTTCATAAACAGATGAATCACCATGTGGATGGTAATTACCAATAACATTCCCAACTGTTTTGGCTGATTTACGATAGTTCTTATCATTTGTATTCCCGTCAACATGCATTGCATATAATATTCTTCGTTGTACAGGCTTTAATCCATCACGCGCATCTGGTAATGCACGATCTTGAATAATGTACTTACTATAACGTCCAAAACGGTCACCAAGCACATCTTCAAGAGGTAAATCGCGATATACTTCTACTGAATTGCTCATTGCCTATACCTCCTCTGCGACCGATAAATGCTCATTTTCTAATATATTTGTTTCTTCATCAAGACCGAATGCTACATTGCTTTCAATCCATTTTCTACGTGGCTCAACTTTATCACCCATAAGTGTAGTGACTCGCCTTTCAGCACGAGCTGCATCATCAATTTTGACACGAATAAGCGTTCTTGATTCCGGGTTCATTGTTGTTTCCCAAAGCTGATCTGCATTCATTTCACCAAGACCTTTATAACGTTGAATCATATACCCTTTTCCTACCTTAGAGATGGCATCATTTAGCTCATCATCAGACCATGCGTACTCAATAACTTCCTTTTTTCCTGAACCTTTACTTACCTTATATAAAGGCGGCAAGGCAATAAATACTTTTCCGTTTTCAATTAACGGTTTCATATAGCGATAGAAGAATGTTAATAACAGTACTTGAATATGAGCACCATCTGTATCTGCATCAGTCATAATAATGACTTTATCATAATTTATATCTTCTACAGTAAACTCTGCTCCAACACCTGCTCCAATTGCATGAATAATTGTATTTATTTCTTCATTCTTAAAAATATCTGCTAATTTAGCCTTTTCTGTATTGATAACTTTCCCTCTTAAGGGAAGTACTGCTTGGAACCTTCTGTCCCTACCTTGTTTTGCAGAACCTCCTGCAGAATCACCCTCAACAAGGTATAGTTCATTTTTTAATGGATTACGTGATTGGGCAGGTGTAAGTTTACCGCTCAATGTCGTTTCTGAACGCTTTCGCTTTTTGCCGCTTCGTGCTTCCTCACGTGCTTTTCTGGCAGCCTCTCTAGCTTGAAACGCTTTTATTGCTTTTTTTACAAGAAGTGTACCAGCGTCAGGGTTTTCTTCTAAAAAGTAAGAAAGGTTTTCAGAAACAATGGCATCAACTGCTGATCTTGCTTCACTTGTCCCAAGCTTACCTTTCGTCTGACCTTCAAACTGTAAAAGCTCTTCAGGAATTCTTACTGATACAATCGCTGATAAACCTTCACGAATATCAGAACCCTCTAAATTTTTATCCTTCTCTTTTAGTAATCCTGTTTTTCTTGCATATTCATTAAAAGCTCTTGTCATCGCAGTTTTAGATCCTGCTTCATGGGTTCCGCCATCTTTTGTCCGAACATTATTAACGAATGACAAAATATTTTCCGAATACCCATCATTGAATTGAAAAGCAAAATCAACTTCAATGCCATTTTGCTCACCTTCGAATGAAACCACCGGGTGTAGGGCATCTTTTTCTTCATTTAAATAAGTGACAAATGCTTCAATTCCGGTTTCGTAATGGTATACCTCTGATTGATCATGTCGCTCATCAATTAATTCAATTTTAAACCCTTTCAAAAGAAAAGCAGACTCACGAAGACGTTCGCTTAATGTTTCAAAGTTATAAGTTGTTGTACTAAACATAGTTGGATCAGGTTTAAAATGAATTTTTGTACCTGTTTTGTTCGTTTTTCCTTTTTTCTCTAAAGTTGTCACAGGCTTTCCGCCGTTTTCAAAGCGTTGTTCATAAATAAACCCATCACGTTGAATAGTGACAACAAGCCATTCTGAGAGGGCATTAACAACTGATGCCCCTACTCCATGTAAACCGCCACTTGTTTTATATCCACCTTGCCCGAACTTTCCGCCTGCATGAAGAACCGTTAAGATGACTTCAGGTGTTGGTTTTCCAAGTTTGTGCATACCAATCGGCATACCTCTACCTTTATCTTGAACAGAAATACTGTTATCTTTATGTATTTTGACTATTATATGATCTCCATGACCTGCTAAAGCCTCGTCCACAGAGTTATCAACGATTTCGTAAACGAGATGATGCAAGCCCCGGCTATCTGTACTACCAATGTACATACCAGGTCGTTTTCTTACAGCCTCAAGACCTTCGAGGACCTGAATCGCATCATCATTATAATCAAACTGTTGCTTCTTTCCCAAGCGACTAAACCCCTTTCAGTGACAAACAATTAAATCTTTTTCACAATAGAACGCATGTTTTAGTATTTTATACAATAATTTGCAGATCGACAACCCCCACAAATGAAGAGAAAATCAAGTAAAAGTTTTCTACCATTATTATCTTACCACTTACCTTATATCCATGCTTTATTGTATATGGTAATTTGGTTTTAGGAAACATTATTCGCATAATAAAATAAAAATCCTTGTTTTTACAAGGATTTTCTTCAAAAAAGAACAAATAAATTACTTTGTCATAGCATGCTCAACCTTAATACAACGATTCATGATAACGGTTTTATGATTGTCTTTCAGCAATTGATAGGCTTCTTCATTTTCTAACCCGAGCTGTGCCCAGTATACATCTGCATCAATTTTCAAAAATTCCTGAGCAACTTCCAACAAATGTTCTGAGCGGCGAAACACATTCACAATATCAACATGGCCTTTTATATCACTTAATGAAGCTACTGCCTTTTGACCTAATACTTCATCTACAGTAGGATTTACAGGAATAATCTCATATCCTGCATTCTGCATCGCCTTACTTACCATATATGATGTACGCTCTGGATTATTAGACAAACCGACTACCGCTATCGTTTTACTAGTCTTTAAAATTTGGCCAATTTCTTCTCTTGATGGATTTTCAATCGACATTTTACCCATCTCCTTTTCCTCTATCATAACAGTATGGAAGCTTGGCAAACAATGATTTTGCCTTCGACAACAAGGAGTTTTGCTTCCTTTTGTATGGAATTGAAACTTAACTCTTATACTATATACAATGTTTGAATATTACTTATAACATGAGAGTTTTTATCTTTTTTTATTCTCTCATAGTGTTTTTATCAATTATCATGATAGAATATAAAAAGAATATGCAAAGGAGTACATATATGATTGAAGCCATTATTTTTATTTTAGCTTATTTATTAGGTTCCATTCCATCCGGCCTTATAGTAGGCAAGCTGGGGTATGGAATTGACATACGTGAACACGGGAGCGGGAATTTAGGTGGAACGAATACGTTTCGTACATTAGGTATAAAAGCGGGATTACTTGTCACAAGTGCAGATATATTAAAAGGAACGCTTGCTGCTGCTTTACCTTTATTATTCGGACTAGACCACTTGCATCAGTTATTAGTTGGAATTTTTGCCGTTATCGGCCATACTTATCCGATTTTCGCAAAATTTAGAGGTGGAAAAGCAGTTGCCACTTCTGGCGGTGTACTTTTATGTTATGTACCGTTATTATTTATAACGATGTTGGCCTTCTTTTTTATCGTTCTTTATATCTCAAAATATGTTTCCCTTTCATCTATGATGGCAGGAGTTTATGGAATCATTTACAGCTTATTTACAAAAGATATTCCACTTATCATTGTCATAACGTTGTTAACTGGATTTGTTGTCTATCGCCATCGTGCAAATATTAAACGAATTATCGATAAGACAGAGCCGAAAGTAAAGTGGCTTTAATAAAGAAGATAAGGTAAACAGGATACTATTTCTGTTTTACTACATCTTCTTTTTTATTTTCATAATGTTCATCATTAGCCCTAACAACACATCTATATTATAATTAAGATAAGTTTATAAAACATAAGGAGTGTTCGGATTTGAAAATTACCATTGATAACAAAGCAGCAGATTGGTATATAAATGAATTACAACTTGAAGAGGGTGACACTGTTCAGTTTTTTGTTAGATATGGTGGATGTAGTAATGTACAAAAAGGATTTTCACTTGGAGTTGTAAAGCAAAACCCTGAAGAAATAGGATCCAGTGTAGAAAGTAAAGGAATTACGTTTTTTGTTGAAAACCGAGATTTATGGTATTTTGATCAACATGATTTACATGTTGATTTAGATGAAGATGCTGAAGAACCTGTATTTCAATACCATTAATTGAATGCATTTAAAAGACTTGCTATAAAGTAACAAGAGGGGAAATTTCACGTGTTCTACATCTATGAATTTCCCCCTCTTGTTATGTTTTTTGTATTTTAAACCGTTCAATATGGTCTTCTAAACCGTATTCTTTTAATATAGACATTTGTATGTTTCCCATTAAATCGAAGTGAGGATATTGTTTATAATGATGAATCCATTCCCTCTTTAATCCGTATCGAGATCCCCATTGGGCTAATTTGTCAATATCCTTGCAGCCAACCTTCGTTACACAATGACTATTAGGAAACCGGTCATCTAACCAAAAATGCGTTAAAAATGCGATATGCCCATGATCAATTTCATGTTTCCATCTATGTAATTCCTTTCGGGAAATGCCAAATGCCATTTATTTTTTCGCCTTCTCATAAGCTTCGTGCCACTCTGGGAACATCTTCTTGAATTTAACAGGTCTAAATGTTTCTTTGTTCACACAAACATGACTGGATTTTGCTTGAACAGCAAGGTCACCGCTTGGTGAAAAGATTTCATATCCATACACACTTTTTATCCCATTATATTCTTCAATCCAGGTGTTGATTGTCGCTATTTCACCGTAACGCATTGGCTTTTTGTAAGAAATTTCCAGGTCTATAACTGGTGATATTATTCCCTGCTCTTCCATTCCAGCATAAGAAAACCCCAGATCTTGTATAAGTTTTGTCCTGCCAACTTCCATCCACACTAAGTAATTTGCATGATATACAACACCCATTTGGTCTGTTTCGGCATATCGAACTTCAATCTCAGCTTTAGATATATGCATTCTTTCTTCTCTCCTTGTTTCTGTAATCCTTGTGATCAATACTTCAAACTATGATAACATAAGTTTTTTTGGGGTGCTAAAGAAAGGTACCGGATTGGCGAGACTAAATGGTAAAGCGTAATGCGTAGGCCATTAAGAAGGTATAAAAAATAAACCAGGCTGTAAAAGCCCGGTTTATCTATTGATCATTACGATAGCCATGTTCGCGCGCTTGTGCTTCATCCTTAATTTCATTGCGCATTGCATTGATACTTTCTTCACGGCGAAGGTTTTTAGCTTCAATGCGTTCACGTTCTTCAGCATTAGCAAATGCAATAGAATCCTGCGCTTCTTCAATATTTTCTATTGTGTTTTGTACCATGCTCTGAAGCTTTTCTACGTTATCAGAACGATCATCAGGATTTGGTTTAGTATGTTTTGTCATCGTGTATCCTTCCTCTCATTATGGATTGTCACCTAAAATCAATGAAACAATGTTAGTCTGCATATTTGAAGAAGATTTTAAACACGTTTTTATATGAAATAGTAAGAATTGATTTACCTGAAATTACTCGCCTTTTGTTTGAATCACTTGAGCATGTTTCCCCGATGTATCCTGCATTTGTTTCCCTTTATTATTACCGAAACCACGTGATTTTGTCCCTATATGACTTGGAGTAAAGTGATTCTGTTGATTATTATGATTTGCCATTGTTATCGCCTCCTCAACAAATAGAATACCCTGTGGAAGAGAAACAATAACTAGAAAAGCCTGTTAATATGAATCCAATCTTTTTAGGATACGTTGCTCCCAACGTTCCTCCAATAGATCAAGTGCTTCTCGATCCTGTAATAATTGTTGTTTATTTTCCTTTACTAATTCTTCAAATGATTTTTTTCTCGTCTTTCTCATGTTGCCTTTCACCTCCGACATATTCATTAAAAGCTTACCCAATTTTCTGACATTTAAATCAATTATTTTGAAAAGTAGTGAAATTTAATCTATTGGAAAAATTAAAAACCGAACCTATATTGGCTCGGTTTAAAGATTATTAAGAAATTCATTCATTTGATCATATGTTAACGCTCCAACAAACTTTGTTTGAATAACTCCTTCTTCATCTACAAAATAAGATGTTGGGTATGAAAGCACTTCGAACTGATTATTGATTTGTCCCTTTTTATCTAATAAGACAGGGAAAGTCAACCCTAGTTCACTCACAAATTTATCTACTGTATCTATACTGCTTTCGGAATTGGTGAGGTTTACAGCTAAAACTACTACATCACCATTATGTTCATCCTGAATTTTTTGCATATCAGGCATCTCAGACCGACATGGCGGACACCATGTAGCCCAAAAATTGATTATGACTTTTTTCCCTTTTAAACTTGATAAACTCATGCTGTCACCACTAAGAGTGTCTAATTCAAAATCAGGTGCAGCACTGCCCTCAGACACACCTATTTTTGGAGAATTTGGATTGATTGCAAAATAAATCGCATATCCTACCAGAAAAACTAAAATAGAAATTGCCAAAACCTTTTTCATTTATTTACCTCCTAAAGAAAAGACAACACAACAAACTTGATTAATTGAAATACTACCGTGAAACTCACAATGATTATAATTAACGATTTGATAAATTCCTTAAGCTGTATACTTACTTTTCGCATTTTCCAAATTAAAAACAGGACACCTGCTAAAAATCCAAGGTAAAATCCATCTTTACCACCTGTAAAGAATAACCATCGAGTTGTTAATAAAAGCTGTGGTTCAAATAAAACAATACTGAATTTATATGTAATAAAAAGAACAAACCAAAAGGTAAAATATTCTTCCTTATAAAAAGTCTTTATTTTTGAATGAGGAATAAAAGCATCTAAAATAAAATATGTGGCGATGATTGAACATAGGTAAATCAGCAGGATATATTGGATTGTAAACGGTCCAAGCTGGATGGCATCGTACATACAAAAGGTCCTTTCAAGTAGTAGTACATAGTAGTACTCATACCTCATTTAAGCATGGTTTTATTAAAAGGACAATGGAAACGCATTAGAATTCTCATTTTAGACAAAATGTGAATAAGAGACGTCTTTTTTCGATTCCATTAAGTCAATAGCGAAGGAAATTGGTGACAAGAAGACACAACAAAAAAGGGAACGAATCCAACCCGTTCCCTTTTTACTTATTTATGCTTTTAATTTATCACGCAATACCATTTGAAGGATTCCGCCGTGACGATAGTAGTCAATTTCAACTTCACTATCAAAACGAACTAATACTTCAAATGTTGTTTTGTTTCCAGCTTCATCAGTAGCTGTAACGTTCACGAAATCACGTGGTTTTACTGTTTCATCAATCTCAACTTCAATTGTTTCCTTACCAGTTAAACCTAGTGTTTCTGCACTGTCACCATCTTTAAATTGAAGAGGAAGTACCCCCATTAATACAAGGTTACTACGGTGAATACGCTCGAAGCTTTGAGCAATAACTGTTTTAATTCCAAGAAGGTTTGTACCTTTTGCAGCCCAGTCACGTGAGCTTCCCATTCCGTAATCATTGCCAGCTAATACAACAAGACCAGTTCCATCTTGTTTGTAATCCATGCACGCATCATAGATTGATTTAACTTCACCAGTTGGCCAGTAAGTTGTATAACCACCTTCTGTGCCTGGAGCAATTTGGTTTTTGATACGGATGTTTGCAAACGTACCTCTCATCATAACTTCGTGGTTACCACGACGAGAACCATAAGAGTTAAACTCTCTTGGTGTTACCCCGTTTTCTTGCAGATAACGTCCAGCAGGCGTATCTTTACCAATTGAACCTGCAGGTGAAATATGGTCAGTTGTAACAGAATCACCGAATTTAGCGACAACTCGTAAGTCTTTTAACGTTTCTACTTTACCCGGTTCTGCTTCTAAGCCTTCAAAGAATGGAGGGTTTTGAATGTATGTTGATGACTCGTCCCATACATATAATGCTTCATCAGTTGTTTCAATTTCATTCCAACGAGCATTATCATCAAATACTTGCTCATACTCTTTTCTGAATAACTCAGGAGTTACTGTTTTGTTAACAACTTCATTAATTTCATTTGTAGTTGGCCAAATGTCTTTGAAGAATACATCTTTGCCATCGTTGTCCTTACCTAGTGAATCACTTTGTAAATCAATATCAACAGTACCAGCTAATGCATAAGCAACAACTAGTGGCGGTGAAGCCAAGTAGTTACCTTTTACAAGCGGATGGATACGACCTTCAAAGTTACGGTTACCAGATAATACAGATGTTACTAATAGATCGTTAGCCGCTACTGCTTCTTCGATTTCATCTGCAAGAGGACCTGAGTTTCCGATACAAGTTGTACAACCATACCCTACAAGGTTGAAACCAAGTTGCTCAAGGTGTGGAAGTAATCCTGAGTTTTCAAGGTATCCAGTAACAACCTTAGATCCTGGAGCTAAAGATGTTTTTACGTATTTAGGTACTTCCAAGCCTAGTTCTGTTGCTTTTTTTGCAACAAGACCTGCAGCCACTAGTACGTAAGGGTTAGATGTATTAGTACAACTAGTGATTGCCGCAATAGCAATTGCACCAGTCTTCATGTTCGTTTCATCACCATTTTTAAATTTAACAGTGATTTCTTTGTTAATTTCAGTTGCTTCTAAACCAAAGCCTTGGTTCCCAGCTGGAGCAACTAAATGTTCATGGAATTTATCCTTCATCATTGAAAGCGGAATTAAATCCTGTGGACGCTTTGGACCAGAAAGGTTTGCTTCAATTTCAGTTAGATCAATTTCAACAACTTTTGTAAAGATTGGATCTTCATTTTCAGGTGTGAAGAATAATCCATTTGCTTTACAATATTCTCCAACCACTTGAATTTGTTCTTCATCACGACCTGTTAAGCGCATGTAATTAAGAGCTTCTTCATCTACTGGGAAGAAACCGCAAGTTGCTCCATATTCAGGCGCCATGTTCGCGATAGTCGCACGATCTGCAAGTGGTAATTGTGCTACTCCAGGACCGAAGAACTCAACAAATTTACCAACAACACCTTGTTGACGTAATACTTGAGTTACTTTTAATGCTAAGTCAGTAGCAGTCGTTCCATTTGGTAGCTCACCTGTTAATTTAACCCCGATAACTTCAGGTACAGGGAAATAAGATGGTTGTCCTAGCATTCCAGCTTCCGCCTCGATACCGCCAACACCCCATCCAAGAACACCAATACCATTGATCATTGTTGTATGAGAATCAGTACCAACTAATGAATCAGGAAAAGCCTCAAATTCACCTTCTTCATTTTGTACTGCATGAACAACATTTGCCAAGTACTCTAAGTTTACTTGGTGAACAATACCAGTTGCCGGTGGTACAGCACGGTAGTTATCAAATGATTTTTTTGCCCAGCTTAAAAATTTGTAACGCTCGGCATTACGTTCAAATTCAAGATCCATATTGAATTGAAGTGCGTCAGGAGTTCCGGCTCTATCAACCTGTACAGAGTGGTCAATAACCAGGTCAACTGGAATTTCCGGATTAATTTTATCAGGATCTCCACCCATATCTGCCATTGCTTTACGTAGAGACGCTAAGTCAACAACAGCTGGAACACCTGTGAAGTCTTGTAAAATAACACGTGATGGTTTAAAAGGAACATCAATTTCTTTTAGATCGTTCGTTCCCCATTTTGCTAGGTTTTCAACATGTTCTTTTGTAATAACTCTGCCATCTACTTGGCGCAGAACTGATTCTAAAAGAACCTTTACAGAATATGGCAGACGTGAAACGTTACCAATTCCCGCATCTTCTAGTGCTTGTAATGAATAGTAGTTGTACTTCTTTCCATTTACCGTAAAGTTTTTACGGGCTTGGAAAGCATCTTGTTTCGTAGTCACTTGATTAGTCATAAATTCTCCCCCTTAAAAAGATCAAGGATCGACATGTGTCGAAGGATGTTACCCCATTTTTAATTACTTTTCACAATTTAATCTTAATACAACTAGTAACATAAGTAAATAACAATGATGTTATTGATATGTATAAGGTTTCCTTATGAAAGCGTACTAGTTTTACTTTTCTACTATACCAAATTTTGAAGTAAAAAGGATAAAAAACTTTTCATTTTTTTCTAAATTTTTTCATATATTTAGAAATCATCTCTTTTGGATTGTTTCCTATGAATTGAGACAAGCTAATTTTTAAGGTGGGAGGTGATTGCATAAATGGCTAAACGTAAAGCAAACCACATAAGAATGGGTATGAATGATGCAAGTGCACAGGGTATTGGTACAGGGTATAATGAAGAGTTACAAAATGAACCACTAACGGCTGCTCAAAAGCAGAACAATAAGAAACGCAAAAAAAACCAATAATTAATCTTTAACATGACAAAAAACGACGGCAACCCGTCGTTTTACTTAGTTATTCTGATTGATTTACATCGCGGACAATTTGTTCAAGGTCACGCTGATATTGTTCTAACCGATCCCTCTGTGTTTCAGATGCATTTTCCAAGGCATTATTAATTTGTTGATATGCTTCATTCACTTCTTCTGTTAGGTGTTTCAGTTGATGCCCGTAATCAGCTGAATCTTTAACAATATTATTATAAGCATCAAAGGCTTGTGTGGCTCCTTGTTGGGCTGCTTGGAATGATTGCTGGTTATTTTTATTATACGGCATTATTCATCACTTTCCTTCCCATTTTCTATTAATACCATATATTAGGATGTTCAATCATTAAAAATTTTATTCATTCTTCACATCGCATGTTTTTTCATTTTTGACTCATCCTAATATGTAGGAGGGATGAAAATGACAAACAAAAATACAAGTAAAGATATGCGTAAAAATGCGCCTAAAGGGAACAATCCTGGTCAACCGGAACCATTGGATGGTTCAAAAAAAGTGAAAAATGCAAATCACACTCGTCAAAAGAACAATCAGGGTCATGATATGTAGTGAAGAAAGAGAATGGACAAATTCCATTCTCTTTTTTCTTTCACATTTTCTTCAATTGGGGTAAAGTCTTCACCAATATCAGATTTTTTGAATATTGTAAATGTTAAAGAGATCTAGTTTTATTAGAGAAAATGTCGTTGGGGGTCAATTAAAATGAACAAAAAAAAATGTTCAAATCCTATGGACATTCATGGTATTGAGGAATGGATGTCTCAGTTTTTTACAGATCCATTTACAAGTTTACTAGATGAACAAACATTTCGACTTGATTTATTTGAAACAGGTGATGCTTTTATTGTGGAAGCAGAACTTGGGGAAGCAATTTCCACTGAATTGATCAACATAACTGTGAACAGGGAACATCTCTATATCACCGTCTTAGATGGCAATCAAGAAGAACATGAGAGAAAAAGAACGGTTGTCCTTCCTTTTTCGATTGAAAGGAAAAAAATAACTGCGTCCTTCACTAATGGTATATTAGAAGTTAAAATATCAAAATTCATTTCTTCCAGTCCGCCATCTTCACATATCATCATTAACGGATAGAACAGTAATCGTTTCCATTATTTACTGAACGTATAAAAGACTCTCCGATAATTAAAGGAGAGCCTTCTTACCAAATTTTTTCATCTATCATTTCCCTCGACTTGTCTTTCCTCCTGATTTTGGACACTTATTGATATATGTTTAAGATCTAAATTTCCACATTTCATACATGACTGCTCTTGATCATGTAATAACATACATTTTGAGCAATAATATTTTATCATCAGGAAATTCCCCTTTTTCAATAAATATATGTGAAAAAGGAGTATTTGTTTCATTCTTCAATTAAATGTTCATAACTATTTTGATACACTTTATCTAAAGTATCAATTTTGTAAATATAGAATTCATGGTCTGAATATTCATCAAGTTTATTTACTATTATATATTCATCTCTAGCATTTTTAGCTTTTTCATAAGATGTAAAGATCCCAAGAATATTTGAGCTTTCCCCACATTCAGCACAACCCAGGTCTAAAACGACGTAATACATTGCATTTCACCTCTGATTATTAACTTCATCACATTGGAAGTGTAACAGATACGACGGTTCCTTGACCAACAATTGAATCGATCTCGATTCTTCCCTGATGATTTTCAATAATTTGAAAACTAGTCATCAGGCCAAAGCCTGTTCCTTTTTCCTTGATTGAATAATAAGGTTCACCAATGTTTTTTAGGCGTTCATTTGGAATTCCACGTCCATTATCTTTCACTTTGACTTTGATGATGCCATCGTTAGCAGACAAGTTTATATAAACCGTTCCTTTTTCTTCGAGTGCATCTAACCCATTTTGAATGATTTGATAAAATACCTGCTTAAGCTGATTTTTGTCACCTCTAACAAATGGGTTAGTTGCTACATTTTCATATTTTATTTCTTTATTAACTAAAATGGCTTGTGTATTTAAAAGAGTGATGACTTGATTGATTAATTCATCTATATTGAGTGCTTCATTTTTTTCTTGGTGAGGTCTTGCCATCGTTAGAAACTCTGAAATGATTTCCTCTACCCGATTCAATTCGTCTCGAACAATCTTCATATACTCTTCATTACATTCTTTCGTTTGTGAGAATAACTGGATAAAGCCTTTTATTGATGTTAACGGGTTTCGAATTTCATGTGCCACAGCGGCTGCAAGCTGTCCAACAACTGCCAATTTTTCAGACTTTTGTAATAACTTGTCCTTCTCTAATCTACTTGTAATATCACGGGATATAGATATCAAGCCGGTAATTTCACCAGTTTTTTCATCTGCTATCGAACGAATACTTGATTCCACCCAAATATATGTATGATTTTTATGTTTAAATCGATAAGTGATAAGAATAGGATGATGATTTTCCAGTAAGGACATATGCTTCTTTTGAACATAAGAAATATCTTCAGGATGAATATATTGATATGGAACATCTCCTGTAAGTTCATCAGTGTCATACCCCAGAATTTGAGTAATTGATGGTGAACTGTACAAAAATCTTCCATCTGGTAAATACAAATTGATAATATCTGAAGAGTTATCAGCTAACAACCTATACTTCTGTTCATTATCAGTTAGTACCCTTTCCAGATTTTTTTGTTCCGTTATATCGTATATTTGAGCTAAATAATATTTTTTTTGAGAATCTGGATCTTCAATCGCGGTAACGTTTAAGGATCCCCAAATAATTTCACCAGATTTGTGAAAATACCGTTTTTCCATCTGATAGGATGGACGTTTTCCGATAAAAACTTCCTGATATAACTGCATATCAAGTTGATAATCTTCCGGATGAGATATTTCTTTTAACGTTACTTCATCCCATTCTTCTCTCGAATATCCAATAAATTGAAAAAAGGCATCATTTGCCACATTATCTTTGAAGTTGTATTCAAATATCATTTGAGGAATTCTAGATTGAAAAAAAATTTTTTCTAAAATTGATGATTTTAATTTCATATTGCATCCGACCTTCACTTACTATTAATTGTAAATTTATTTCCACTGAAACTACTATATCAATTTTCTGATTGAATAACCATGTATTTTGTATGATATCCCAAAACTAGACTATTCTCCTAATGGCTAATAGGAAGGATGATGTGAATGAGGTTTATTACAAATAAAAAAAGTTGACATCCGTTATAGGTTGTCAACTTTATATAAACACATTAATTATGAATCAAAACGGAACCAACCAAAATCAAAATGACACCCCGGCAAAAATATAAATGTCACTTTTTGTTTACCTGAGATCTTTTCTAAGTTGAAGACTTTTTGTTCAAACTTTTCGGATTTTGTGAATTCAATGATTTGTTTCGTTTCCCCTTCTTCACCTGTAAAAGAAATTTGAATTGTATTTTTATCATGATGGGATCGACCGTAGATGGTCAATTTTGTTGCTCCTTCACCAATAAAATGCATATCATCAAACTCAAGTGATACATTGTTTCCAATACCTTCTACACTGTTTTCTCTCATCATAAAAGTATCGCCATATATATGATCACATTCAGTTGCCGTAATCTTTTCAGTCGCTTTGATCTTTTTCTCAAATGTAAAACCTTTTATATGCACCTTTTGATTGAGCACAAAGCATATTGATGAAATTCCATGAAGGCGCTTGGATAATTGATATGTTTCCTCTTGATAAACATTCCATCTTGAAGGTTTTTGATAAATAACATCTGCAAGTAATTGACTGCCTTCTTCATCCGGCATGCCTTCCCAAATTTGGATTGGGTATTGTTCACTTGATAAAGCAAAAATAGGAATTGTTATCGTATTAGAGCCGTAAGAGCCAAAATCGATTTCCCGAAATCCGACCTGAGTTTCCCCATCTCTGCTGGTTGCCACACCTCGCTCGTTTCCATTTGTTACCTCACCTTTGCTATAATTATACAGTCCTGCAGAAATAAATTCATAAGGGTCTTTATATGCCTTCCCAAGTCCCTCTGCCTTAAATTCCAATTGGGAAATGAGCCTGATCTTATCGCTGCCATTTTTACTTGTACATCGAACCCGAAATTCTCCATCTCCTAAAGCGGTAACTAACACTTTCTTTCCATTACTTGTAACTTTTGCAATATTTGATTTAATACCTGATTCATTTACAACGCTCCATTCAACATCTTGATATGTTGCGTTAAGAGGATAAATATTTGCATATACTTCCATTTCACTCATGCTTTCATTAAAAAACTGACCGGACGCACTGATTATCTCGATTTTCCGTACAGGTATTTCATCTTTATTTCCCAAGACAATTGGCATTTCTTGATTTTTCACATTTGCTGTAACACCTTGTAAAGATTCATTTTGAATTGGGATCGACTCAATTTCAATTGTTTGAGTATCTAATCCGTTTGAAGAAACTTCGATTATAATCTTCCCTGCATCTAGTGTTGACGCGATTATGGCCATTAATTTACCACTAAATAATCTCCTGCTAATTCCTTTATACTGATCATAATCTGTACTATCACCATTATCCAATCCAACTAATCTACCGGCACCAGAAACATGTACATCCACACGATTTGATGCATCTTCAACAGGATTGCCTTGTTCATCATCCAATGTGATTTCTACAAAAAGTAGATCAGTCCCGTTTGCTATTACATGTTCCTTATCAGGCTGGAGGGAAATGTACTTTGCATCACCAAACGACCTTCGTACATCCATAGCAATTTCTTTTCCTGTTTCATCATAGGCAATAGCTTTTAATTCTCCTTCTTCGTAAGGAATTTTCCACCACCCAACAAGGTTTTCACCTTTTTCATGGTCAATATCGTGTGTACCAATCTTACGTCCATTAAGTTGTAATTCAATTTTCGGTGCATTGGAACAAACACGAACATCAATCAATTGACCTTTATTAAAATTCCAATATGGAAAAATATGTACCATAGGTGCTGTTTTATAATTCGTCCATGCTGATTGGTAGATATAATACGAGTCTTTCTTAAAAGTAGCTGTGTCAATCTGACCAAAATACGAGTTTTTGGTGTGATATGGTGTAGGTTCTCCTATGTAATCGAAACCTGTCCATATAAATTGTCCGAGTGAAAATGGTGTATCCCTTTCTGCCAGGATACAAGCTTCAGCAGATCTAGCTCCCCAACTTGTTGAACTATTTCCTAGTGCTGAACATTGCTCATCATCATCTGCGAGAATTGATTTTTCAAATGGGAAATGATAGATTCCCCTGCTCTGCACAACGGATGCCGTTTCACTGCCATAGATCACCCAATCAGGATGTTCTTCGTGATGTTTTTGATAGTATTTTTCAGCATAATTATAGCCTGTTACCTTCACGATATCTGCACATTTTTGGGCATTTTCCCAAGGCATAAAATTGGATCCAATCGTAACGCTTGCATTTTGCTTCGGATCAAATTCTTTCACATATTGCATTAACAATTTAGTAATTTCCTGACCTCTTTCATCCGCATGAGTATCATAAATCTCATTTCCAATACTCCACATTAGTAAGCTTGGATGATTTCTGTCTCTCATTACCCAGCTTTTCACATCGTGATATGCCCATTCTTTAAAGAATCTGGCATAATCATAGGGAGTTTTTGGCCGCTCCCACATATCAAATGCTTCCGTCACAACAAGAAATCCCATTTCATCTGCAAATTCCATTAATTCTTTTGCAGGCATATTGTGGGCTGTACGGATAGCATTAACACCCATTTCTTTCAAAATAACGAGTCTTCTTTTTAAAGCCGTTTTATGAAAAGCAGCTCCTAGTGCTCCTAAATCATGGTGTTCACATACTCCATTTAATTTCATCTTTTTTCCATTAAGTTGTAACCCGTTGATTGGATCTAAATTAATTTCTCTAAAACCAATTTTTTGAGTAATTGTCTCAATTTCTTGATAACTACTCTTACTTCTATTCACCAAAAACAACTGCGTTTTTAGTTCATAAAGATGGGGAGTATCTGTGTCCCAGAGTACTGGATTTTCAACTTCTAAAACTTGGTGGTTCATTGAAGTGGAAGAATCGGAACTTATCTCTTCTTTAGTGATGGCAATAACTTGTTCATCTTCATTAAGAAGAACATGGGAAATAACAACATCATGTTCATGGTTGATTTCAGTTTCTACCTCTATTAGCCAGCTATGTTCGTTCTTTTTAGTAGATAGATAGATTCCATCTGTCACAATATGGTTTTTGTCCCTTGTCTTTAACCATACATTTCGATAGATACCGGCTCCTGAGTACCAGCGACTGTTTGGACTCTGATGAACAACTTTTACCAAAATTTCATTTTCACCATCACCTACTACATCTGTAATATCATGTTCGAAAGATGAATACCCATATTTCCATTCACCTACAAACTGATTATTTACATAAAGAGATGAATCCATATAGACTCCATCAAAGGCTAATAGAACTTGCTGCTCCTCTTTTTTTAACGTGAATTTTTTCCGGTACCATCCAATACTGTTTTCATACAAATTTAAGGTATTATAAATTAACCAATCATGAGGAATATCAATTGATTCAAAGCTTAATGAAGATGGATCATGAGGACTGTCTAGACTGGTTTTTGCAAACTCCCATCCATTATTAAAAAGTTCCTTTTTATTCATATTGTTAACTCACTTTCTATATGATAGTTACCAATAAAACTGACGAAGATTGTAAAGGTTATCATGTGACATACTAGTAAAAAGCTATTTAAAATAATTTGGATATGATCGTTTTAAATATTCCTTATCAATAACCGCTAGCATTAAATGCTCTTGCATCAACTTCTCTGCTTTATCAGGGTTTTTCTCTTTTATTCCTTCAAAAATTTCTTTATGTTGCAAGTAAATGGTATACCAGTTAAAGTCAGTCGCTAACCTAAGCATTCTGCTTCGATTAAAGTGAACATTCATTTGTTGAATAACTGACCATATATTATACTTTTGACACCCCATAAAAATGGTCTTATGATATTCTTCATCCAGCTCAAACATTTTTCGGTAATCCTGCTGTTCAATACAAACCTTTTGCATGCTGAGATTCATTTCTAATGTAATTAGTTTATCTTGAGGAAATGTTTCACAAGCTAATCGAATGACCGCTCTTTCTAAATGCTCCCTCATAAATCTTGCTTCTTCCACTAAATTTAAGTCGATTAAAGAGACAAACGTTCCTCTTTGAGGAAAAACGTTTAATAGCCCCTCTCTCGAGAGTCGTAAAAAACTTTCCCGAACCGGAGTACGACTTACATTGAATTTTTCAGACATCTCCTTCTCTGAAATACTTGTACCTGGTGCGAGTTGTAAATTTAATATTTGCGATTTTAGTTCTTCATACACTTGATTGCTTGTTGAAGATCTCGGTTTATGGTCTATATACATTTGATACTCTCCAATCATCTAATGTAACGGTTTTCTATTAACCTATTAAGAAGTTATTACCTTATAAATATAACGTCCCACGTTTTTTATTCTTTTGTGCTTTGACTTTATCTAAGCTGTCCCAAATGCCAAGCAGATACATAATACCTAGTGCACGATCGTATAAGCCGTATCCCGGTCGAGCTTGTTCTCCCCAAATCATCCTTCCATGATCTGGTCTCACATATCCTTTAAAGTTTGTATCATGTAAAGCTTTAACAATTTCATAAATATCTAAGGATCCGTCAGAGCTTCGATGGGAGCTTTCAGTGAAATCTCCGTTTTCTTCGATTTTCACATTTCGTATATGAGCAAACGGTATCCTGTTTATGCTTGAAAAATACAGCATGATCGCGGGTATATCATTATCAGGATTTGCACCAAGTGAACCAGAACATAATGTTAAGCCGTTCGAAGGACTATCCACAAGATTGACAATCCTCTGTAAATTTTGGAAATTGGTCACGATTCTTGGTAATCCAAAAATTGACCATGGAGGATCATCAGGATGAATAGCCATCTTTATATCATGTTCCTCAGCCACTGGAATTACTTTCTTTAAAAAGTACTGCAGGTGTTCAAATAAATCATCTTCAGTTACATCTTTATATAATTCAAATGCTCTTTTAATTTTTTTAATTCTTTCAGGCTCCCAACCTGGTAGTGAAAAGCCATTTGCAGAGTTTTCAACATTTCTTATTAAAACTTCAGGATCTACACGTTCAATCTTTTCCTTTTCATAAGCAAGTACTGTTGATCCATCAGGTAACACTTTGGCCAGATCAGATCTAATCCAATCAAAGACAGGCATAAAGTTATAACAAATGACTTTAATTCCAGCTTGTGCTAAATGTCGAATTGTTTGTTGATAATTTTCTATATAATGATCACGTGTTGGTAATCCCAGTTTAATATCTTCATGTACATTAACACTTTCAATGATATCAAGGTTTAAGCCTTTTGCATTTACCTCTTTCTTTAAATCGAGAATTCTATCCAGCGGCCAAACCTCTCCAGCGGCTATATCATGCAGTCCCCCAACGATGCCGTCCATTCCCGGAATCTGTTTTATTTGATCAAGGGTAACACTATCATCTTGACTCCCAAACCAACGAAACGTCATTTTCATTTTTTCTGCCTCCTTGTATACTTACTAAATCGAATTTATATGTATACTATTCATACTAGTATGGTAGTTTAGTTATTATACGTTTGAAATTTATTATTTAGCATGAATCAATTTTTCATTAGATAGAAATGTTGTTTGTATCGCTGGAAAATAGGACTTGAGTTTTTCCGCTAAGTATTCCATCCCGGGTTCTTCGCTGGCAGCATGACCAATCATGATTAAGCCCTTTTTCTTACCTTGAACTCCTGCGTCACGTATATATTCCGGTGTTTCCCATTCCTGACCTTCTCCAGTGATAATCAAGTCCACGTTTTCTTTTTCGAATAATGGGATGGCTGTTTCTCCACCTCCTCGAAAACCAACTGTAAGTCCTATCCTAGCGCATTCAAGGCTCAAATCTCCTACAACTCGAACAAAAGGAATAGAAAGTTTTTCTTTCACATACGCAACGATTTTTTCACCTGACATAGGTGGGATAGCCAGAATAGATGATGTGAGATTATGTCTCTCTAAATAGCCGTCCCACTCTAATCTCTGAATAAGCCCTTCTGTTATTAGATCAGGCGTGTATTTGTGAATATAGTCATGAAATCGGTAAATAGCGATTCCTGAGTTTTTAATTAGTTCAAGCTTTTCAGCATATACTTCATTATTTTTTAGGACTTTATCGTTTTGATTATGACTGTAAAATATTCCTTCATGTGTTATTATCATGTTTGCACCTATTTTTTTGGCATGTTCAATAGCAAAATGTGATGCGACAAATGTTACAAGTATTCCATTTACCTCATCATCACCATTTCCAAATAGGAGCGAGTCTACTGTTGATTCCATATTCTCAACTGGAGACTCTAATTGTTTCACAACATCTGTTACTTTTATTCCCATCATGTTCCCCTCGCATCATTGTTATCATTTTATAAGCTACTCCAGTTATTGATCTGTATGTTTTGAACTCGTTTTCAGAAAGTTCGTTTCAATATCTAAAAGCATTTCCTTTGTATTAAGGGCCAAGAGATAAAAGACAAAGCTTGTTACAAAAAGAATTAAAAAGTCAGTTGTAATTGTCGTAATAAATGCTAGGATAAACAGGATCAACATATTTCCCACTGTGTTTTTCACCTTCATAAAACTGTAATAAACAGATAGCTTCCATATATCTCTCATTCTAAATTTAAAGCGCGAACTAATTGCAACAGCATTTAATATCAACATAGTCCATAAGACGATCAGAACGAAAATCACTATAGATAAAATTTGATTTAATTCTGTTGGTGTTTGGCGAAGATACTGTAAATCAACGATTAAAATAAAGTAAACCAAAAGAATTGGGAACCAGATGGATAAAATATCTTTTATATTCTTTTTAAATCCGTAGAAAAAGTCATGTGTTGGAGAAAGCTCTTTCGTTCTCACAAGTTTTTCCATAGAATAGTATAAAGCTGCTACAGCTGGACCTGTGGGGATTAGAGCTAAAAAGTACAGGAGAATGTTTGAAAATGAAGGTTCTAATGTCATAAAGAAAAAAATAAACAGTCCATTAGTTAAGACAAAATAAATATTTGTTAATAGAAAAGCATAAACATAGTTAGTAAATGTATATAAAATCCCTTGACCAAATTGATTCTTTTCATCCATTATTATTCACCTGCTTTTTAGTAGAGGTTAACTAAACGTGATATGAGTCACGTTTAGTTAACCTCTTTATTAGATTATTTATTAGCGTCTTTATACGTTTTATTTGCCAGATCTACGTATTGTTGCAAGCCTTGACCCTCTAACTCTTTTACAAATGCATCGAATTCACTTAAATCACGTTCACCTAAGATAAATTTCAATGTATTTTGGTCAGTAAAGTCTTTTAATGGCGTACTTAATAATGTTACTTGTTCTCTATCTTCAACTGTGTAAGGAATTGGTGGCTCTGCAGGAACGGTTGTTTTTCTATTTGCCATATCCTCTTGGAACTTGATCTCCTCTTCACTCATCATAGATCGAAGAAGGTCAGTTGTTCCACCGTAAGCAAATACTCCTCCTGAGAAACCATAATCGATACGTAAGTCTTTCGTTCCAGCTGGGTTTAAGCCATTATAATTAACCTCTTCAACCAGAGTTCTAGTTCCATCTTCAGCCTTTGTAAATGTCGTGCCTTCAACTCCCCATTTAGTAAACTCCTGACCTTCATCACTATAATATAACCAATCAATGAATTGAAGGATCGCGTCAAAGTATTCGCTTTCTTTAGCTTTAGAAGAAATCATTACCCCATTTTCTAATCTTGAACCGCCCATTAAATCTCCAGCAGGTCCACCAGGAACAGTTATTTTCGCAATAGAATAATTTCCTTCGCCTAACGTTTTGTCCATATCAGTTCGATGTTGAACAACTGTTTGTGAGTTTCCATTAATGATAAATGACTTGCCTGTAACAAACTTCTGAACAGCCTGATCATCTTCTTGAGTAAAGCTTTCTTTATCCAATAGACCTTCTTCAACTAATTTATTAAAATAGGTTAGCAATTCTTTATACTCATCTGTTGTTGCTGTTGGTACGAATTCATCCTTAGATTCGTCATATGTTAAACCATTTCCAAAACCCCATCCGGCTTTTGTGCCAAAGTTAACTGCGGCAATATTTAGTGTACTATTGAAAGTAAATCGATCAGAAAAAGGTGTAACATCAGGATATAATTCTTTTAATTTTTTCATTGCTGTATATAATTCATCCCATGTTTTTGGAATCGCAATATTATGCTTTTCGAAAATATCTGTTCTTACAATTAATGTATAATCTGGCCAAACAGCTTCATGTAAACCAGGTAAAACGTAAAATTTCCCATCCTTCTGACGAAGTCCTTTTAATTCATCTTCAAGTTGCCATTTCTCCACTTTTTCCTTAAAGTGAGGCATTTTGTCCATGTAATCACTTACAGGTAATGCTGCGCCAGAAGCAACAAATGGTGCTTCTTCACCTGGATAAGTTTTTGGAATAATTAACGGTGCATCACCAGAACTAATTAAAAGACTACGTTTTTGAGGATAATCACTTAAAGGAACAATTGTTGGTTTTAATGTTACATTCGTTGTTTCTTTAATATGATCCCATAACAGCCAGTCTTCCTTGTATGGATATGTAGGTTGATCCATGTAGAGAATTGAAAGATCAAATTCTTCACTAGATTTAAAAGTATCACCTACATTGTATGATTCCATCGCTCCTTTTTGATTTACGTTCTTCTCCTCTGAACTTGATGTTTCATTGTTTGAACAGCCAGCAACAACAAGTGCTGATAAAGCCAATACACTAAATGTCGACTTTAACCCTTTTAGACCTTTCCCCATTTCTTTTCCTCCCTTTTTTTTGGTTTTGTCGATTTAACATAAGCGTTTTTATCTACTTAGGCGATAAGACGCTCATTAAAAGAAAGATAATCCCTTCTCTTAATGAGAGTCTCATTGCTACTAAGTAAACAATTAAACGCTCTTGTATTTACTTAACAGATCCGAGCATTACTCCCGATACAAAGTATTTTTGTACAAATGGATAGATTGTTAAGATCGGTAAAATTGTTAAGACCATCGTAACGGATTTAATGTTTGCCGATATTTGAGTTAAATTATCAGCAGAAGAGGCACCGGCAGATGTTGCTCCAGTCACACCTGCTATCATATTTCTCAAATACATCGTAACAGGGAATAACTCTTTTTGATCTAAGTATAAGAATGCAGGAAACCAAGAGTTCCAATGTCCTACTGCATAAAACAAAATCATTGTTGCAATAACTGCCTTACTGAGGGGCAGAACAATTTTCAATAAAATTCCATACGTATTTAATCCATCGATAGAAGCAGCTTCCTCCAATTCTTCTGGCATATTTTCAAAAAATGACTTCATAATTAACATGTTATAAACACTGATAGCACCTGGAATGACGATGGCCCAAATTGAGTTACCAAATCCTAAACTATTAATTAACACATAGTTAGGTACTAACCCACCATTAAAAAACATGGTAAAAACGGCGAAAAATGTTAAAAACTTTCTACCTACTAAACGTTTCTTTGATAATGCATAGGCAAAGATTGTTGTAAGGAACATAGAAATCGCTGTTCCTACAACTGTATATACAACTGTATTTTTATAATTGATCCAAAACATACTATCTTGTGCAATTGTCTTGTAAGTGTCTATATTAAATCCTCTAGGGAAAAGAGTAACTTTCCCTGCATTGATATAGGCCTCACTACTAAATGATTGAGCGATTACATTTAAAAAAGGGTAAAGTGTACAAAAAACGATGATGATTAAAATTGATACATTGAAAACTTTAAATATTTTATATTGTTTTGACTCTTTCATTTTATCAACCCCCTACCACAAGCTTCTTTCAGTTAATTTTCTAGAAATTCCATTAGCTGATAATACTAAGACCAAGCCTATAATAGATTCAAATAACCCGATCGCAGTTGCATAACTAAAATTACTAGATTCCAAACCAACTCGATATAAATATGTTGAGATAACATCTGATGTTTGATAAGTTAATGGGTTATATAAAAGTAAGATTTTTTCAAAGCCTACTGCCATGAAACTCCCGATATTTAGAATTAGTAAAACAACAATTGTTGGAAGAATTCCTGGTATTGTGATATGAAGAGTTTGTTTCCAGCGATTTGCACCATCTATTTTGGCAGCCTCATACAATGATTCATCTATTGTTGTTAGTGCTGCTAAGTACAAAATTGCTCCCCATCCCATCGTTTGCCATATCTCTGAAGTTACATAAATGGTTCTGAACCATTCTGCTTGTTGAATAAAGTTAATCTTTTCACCCGTGAAAAATTCCACAATCGAATTGATAGTCCCATTAACTGCTGTTAATTGCAGAATCATTCCTGCTACAATAACGATTGATAAAAAGTGAGGTAAATATGATGCCGTTTGAACAAACTTCTTGAATTTTTTCGCTTTAATTTCATTAAGCAATAAGGCAAAAATGATCGGCATCGGAAAACAAATAATAAGTGTTAATCCACCAAGCATTAGGGTGTTTTTAAACACATTCCAAAATGTTGGATCATTGATAAACATCTTAAAATAATGTAGGCCTACCCAAGATTCCCCGTAAATTTTACCTCCAGGCATAAATCGTCTAAATGCAATAATATTCCCAAACATAGGTCCATATTTAAATATGATTAAGTAAACGATGGGTAGAACTAGCAATGAGTACAGCTGCCAATCCCTTCGTATGATCGTTCCCAAAAAAGCTAGTTTACTTCTTTTGATTACAATATTTGATTCCCCACCTGTTTCGACTTTAATTTCTGCCATATTAATCCCCCCACTCTTTTCACAAAATAATTAAGATCGAAAACCGCATATCTATGAAGCGCTTACAAACAATTCGAGAGTTTTATATGTTTTTCTTTGAACACAAATGAATATTAATAATACTAGTATGGTAGTAATATGGAATAGGATAAATGTTAAAATTTATTCATTATTTTCCCATATATCTATTTTTCATAAATGGTTTATGGTCAATAAAACTAGTTGGAGCAGGTATTCTATGCGACATTCTGTAAATATACAATATGATATTACTGTCCTGCCCCAGCCAATTGATTATATTAATTTTTTCTACTACTTATATACTAGATTTGTATTTCTTCTTCATTTGAGATATTTATCAGGTTAAGCTGTGAAAGCAAGCAATTTAGCCCTCGCATTATTTACACGTATTTGCCACCTGTTGAAATTTTTGTATCAGAGAAATTTTCAATGCTCGTTGTTTTCTCATAAAAACGCTTAACATGTGCAAGTATTCCTTCACGTGTATAAAAAGGATCATCTACTGAAAGAGGTAATGTTACGCGAACACCTTCATTTGCAGACTTGTAAATGGCCGTAATAAGCTCTAATGTATTACGTCCTTGAATTCCATCAACAAGTAAACACTCTTGGCCATTGATGGCTTCTAAGAAATGATTAATTTGTCCAGTGTGGCCTTCATGTTCAAGTAATGGACATTCATCCCAAAATTGTTGAATCTTCGTTTCGATGTCAATATCACTTTCTTCATACGGAAATCCATTCGCTCGAGCCTTTTGCGCTTTCACCTTCCATGGAACTGAAACTCTTGCTTTTTCCCCTTGAAAAATAAGCTGCTGTTCTTCACCATGATGGACAACAGAACTCGTCACTTGTGCTAATCCTCCATCTTCATACTGTAAAATGGCAACCGACAGATCTTCAACCTCTGCATTATCATGTAATGTATTTGAAGAAATAGCTACGATTTCTTTCGGCATTCCCATCATCCATTGCAACATATCAATATGATGAACAGCATGATTTAACGTACAGCCTCCACCTTCTTTTTCCCAAGTGCCTCTCCACCATAAATCATAGTAACTATGACCTCTCCACCAATAGGAATCAATTTGTGCATGAGCTATTTTCCCAATTAATTTCTGGTTCAGTACATGACTTAAATTCATAATTGGATTCATAAAACGATTTTGAGCAACAACAGATAGTAGTCTATTGCTTTCCTTAGCTGCCATAATCATGTCATCACATTCTTTTAATGAGGAAGCCATTGGTTTTTCAACCAAAACATGTTTACCCGCTTGAAGAAAGTCAACAGCTAGATTTCTATGAGTAAAAGGTGGTGTACATATTGAAACAGCATCAATTGTTGGATCATCCAATAATTCACTGTAATCGCTAACAATTTTACATTTTAAAGAGAAAGTTTCTGCAAGTGTCCTCGCTTTGTCTGGGTAGATATCTGCTAATGCAACGATTTTACATTTTTCCGATAAAGTATCATACGCTTTAACATGGGCAGAAGCTATTCCACCGGCACCGATAATGGCTATATTAATCAAGGGACCATTTCCTTTCCGAATAGAAGATTAATAATATCCTAGTAATACTAGTATGGTAGTGAAGTTATAAAAAAAATGTTATGTCATTTCAAAAAATTAGTAAATAAGGCGACTATGTTCATCCTGGATACCGGAATGTCTAAAGAAATACGTATTGATACGATCTCTCCACTCAATTGCATTTTCTAATTGCATGTTAAATCGATCTAATACATTTTTATACCGATAGGAATCTATGTTTTGCTCAAGCTGTTTCCACTTTTGAATCATATCCTGAACCTGTTCAACCCCTAAAAAGTGTGTATCGTAAATATGTTGAATAACCGTCTTACCCGATTTTAATTGATGACGATAAGGGACATGATGGAAAAATAATAATAAATTATCCGGACACGTTTCAATTGAATCATATAGACTGGCGTTTTCAGGATAATATTGTGAAGTATATCCAGTTCCGTCTTTTATCGTTCGATTCACTCCTGTACCAAAGCAATCTGAAAAATGATACGTTCCCCACAATGAGTATTCATACCCTTCAATATTAGGTCCATAGTGATGACCCGGATTAATCATCCAGCCAACCCCAAGCGGTGCCGTATAATTCTCATAAATCTCCCAAGAATGAAGAAGCATTTTCGTAATAGTTGAAACAACTTCATCATCATGACCAAATGTAATACGAACCCACTCATTCGCAATTTCCTCTGATGTTAAGTCGGTATTCCAAATTAAACGGCCATAGCCAAAAAAGTTTGCTTGAGCAAGTGTATTTCCTGTCCAGTTCATATCATTTCCAATATTAGATACAGCTGTGATACCACTATATGTTAGGTCAAACTGTGATCCATCTACAATCGATTTGATCGTGGTTCCTTCTCCCTTTGCGTGCGTGTCAAAGTCCAAAACTTCCTTCCATTGTGGAACAAGGAAGCATAAATCTTTTTGTTGTCCCGTATATTCTTGTGCCACTTGAAATTCAAGTACATGGTTTGTGTTCTGCAGGGCACCAAATAAAGGGGAAACAGGTTCTCTTACTTGGAAATCCATTGGACCATTTTTAATCTGGAGGATAACATTATCCATAAACTCTCCGTCTAATGGTTTAAAATGATCATATGCCGCTCTTGCACGATCTGTTTTTCGATCACGCCAATCTTGAAGACAGTTGTAAACAAAACATCTCCAGAAAACAAGTCCACCAAACGGCTCAAGTGCTTTAGCCAGCATATTTGCCCCATCTGCATGTGTACGATTATATGTAAAAGGCCCGGGACGATGTTCTGAATCCGCTTTCACAATAAACCCGCCAAAATCAGGTATATGTTGATAAATCTCTTTTGTTTTCTCGATCCACCATTGCTGTACATCTTTATCCAAAGGATCTGCAGTTGGAAGATTACCAATTTCAATTGTACTTGCATAATTAACACTTAAATATGTTGTAATACCATAACATCTCATAATATCAGCAATTTCTGCAACGCTTGGTAGCATTTCTTTTGTAATAAGATTAGTCTCCACTTTATGCACGTTTACATTATTAATGGATAAACTGTTAATTCCGACTGAAGATAACAATCTAGCATAGTCTTTGATTCTTTTTATATCATGTATAAATTCATAGTCTTTATAGAAAATGGAATCTCCAGAATATCCCCGTTCAATACTACCGTCCATATTATCCCAATGATTAATCATTCGAATTTGGTTAGACGGATTTTCTATAATGGCTAATTCATTAAGGTTTTCTCGCATTTGCATAAGTCTTAAGAGATGAAATGCTCCATATAACACACCTTTATCCTGTTTTCCAATTATCGCGATTGTATGATGATTTTTGTATGTAATCGTTTGAATAAGATAGCTGTCTTCTTGCAAATGATCTAAAACTGTTGTATTAATACCATAATCTTTTAATTGGTTATTTTCATAAGTTGCTAAAACAATTGATGGTTTTTCTAGTGGGACTGCATGTACTGATGGAGGGTGTATCATCGAAGTAATACCTTGTACCAGCTCTTCTTTAGCTGCCTGAATGATTTGTGAATGATCTAAAAAGATGAGAGTTTCGCAATATGTCTGATACTGTTCTTTTATTGAGCTGTCAAGCTTATTATATTGCAGCCAACAATGATACGCTGCTTCCAAAGTTTGTTCTTTGATTTGGATATTAGTGGAATTGTTCAAAGGATTACCCCTTTCCTTTTAATTTAGGATGACTCTACAGACAGAGTCATCCTCCTATTTTATAACAAGAATTTAAACCGTTACATTTGCCAATGTTTCAATAATGTATTGGTTTACCGTTGCTTTTAAACGCTCTTGTCTACCTGAAGCATTTTTAATTTCTGTTAATTGTAGAGCATATTCTTCAAGCTTGCGAAGGTTTGTTTTTCCTTCAACAATCTCTAGTCCAATTCCTTGTGTATAACTGCTATATCTTTCTTCAATAAAGTTATCAAGAACTTTATCTTGGATTAATTTGTTCGCAACTTTTGTACCGATTGCAAATGTGTCCATTCCGGCAATATGTGCATGGAAAAGATCTTCAGCTTCAAATGATCCTCTTCTTACTTTTGCATCGAAGTTTAATCCGCCTTTTCCTAAGCCATCATTTTTGAGAATCTCATACATTGCTAATGTTGTAGAATATAAATCTGTCGGGAATTCATCCGTATCCCAGCCAAGTAGTGTATCACCTTGGTTTGCATCAACAGATCCCAGCATATTGTTTTCGCGTGCAACACGTAATTCGTGTTCGAACGTATGACCTGCAAGTGTAGCGTGGTTTGCTTCAATATTAAATTTAAAATGGTCTGTAAGATCATATTTTTGCAAGAAAGCTAATCCAGTCGCAACATCAAAATCATATTGGTGTTTAGTAGGTTCTTTTGGTTTTGGTTCAATTAGGAATGGTGCATCAAAACCGATTTCTTTAGCATAGTCAACTGCCATATGGAAGAAACGTGCAAGGTTATCTAATTCTAAGCCCATGTTTGTATTAAGAAGTGTTTCATAGCCTTCACGACCACCCCAGAATACATAGTTTTCCGCACCTAGCTCTTTTCCAACTTCAAGCGCTTTTTTCACCTTTGCCGCTGAGTAAGCGTAAACATCAGCATTGTTAGAAGTAGCAGCCCCATGAACATAACGTGGGTTTGTAAACATGTTTGCTGTATTCCAGAGTAGCTTCGTTTTGCTTGTTTTCATATATTCTTTAATCATCGCAACAATAATATCTTGATTTTTATTTGATTCAGCTAATGTTGCTCCTTCTGGTGCAATATCTACATCATGGAAGCAGAAGAATGGTACATTCAGCTTTTCGAAAAATTCAAATGCAGCTTCAACACGAGCTTTTGCTAAATCTAAGCCTTGCAAGTGATTCCATGGGCGAACAGCCGTTCCAACACCGAATGGATCGGAACCGTCAGCAGTAAATGTATGCCAGTATGCAACTGAAAAGCGGAGTAAATCCTCCATTTTCTTTCCGTTAATGACTTCCTCGGGGTTATAGTATTTAAAAGCTAGAGGGTTTGCAGAACCAGGTCCTTCATATTTAATTTGGTTAACGTTTTCAAAATAAGCCATGTTTTTTGCCTCCCGATTAACTAAACTTAAAAACTCCCAAACTACTGTTAACGCTTTCAATAATAGAACATTAACATACAACAATTAGCCTTTTGGTTGTCTTTTAATATAAGTTTTATTCTTTTGTTCCTTACACCAATATAATACCACCTCTAAGTTAGTTTGTCTATTGAATAAACTAAGTTTTTTTATTTTTTTTCAATCCTCGTCAATTATCTACAATACATGTTTGAAATTTCGCTAAAATCATAGAACTACACGTATGTTAGACACCTGAATAAGCCATAAATCCACCATCAACCGGTACACTTATTCCTGTAACGAATCTACTTGAGTTCTCATCAATTAACCATAATAATGTACCTAATAAGTCATCTGGATCTCCCAGTCTTTTCATAGGAGTGTGCGCTAGAATTTTTTTCGTTCGGTCAGTATAGCTGCCATCCTCGTTTTTCAATAATTTTTCATTTTGTTTCGTTAAGAAAAATCCTGGTGCAATTGCATTTACACGAATACCTGTCTCAGCCATATGGACCGCAAGCCATTTTGTGAAGTTCTCAATTCCGGATTTTGCTGCACTATATGCAGGTACCTTTGTCATAGGGCTTGGTGCACTCATTGATGAAATATTGATGATCGTTCCTTTTGTTTCAATCATTCTCTTCGTAAATACTTGAGTTGGAATTAATGTGCCGATAATATTCAGATTAAAAACAGACTGAAAACCTTCTGTCGTAAGGTCAAAGAAAGTCGTAATATCTTTATTTTCTAAATCTGACATCTCAAAGATTTCCTTCGTTGTTACCCCCTTCGGATGATTTCCTCCTGCACCATTTATTAATACATGGTAGTCACCGTATACTTCAAAGATCTTTTGCTCTGCTTTTTTTACACTTTCAATATTAAGTACGTCACACTCGATTGCTAGTGCATCTCCACCAGCTTCAATAATTTCATTCACAACTGCCAAACCTTTTTCGTATGTACGGTTTAAGATAGCGACCTTCATTCCTTGTCGAGCTAATTCAATAGCCATACGACCGCAAAGAACTCCTGCGCCACCTGTAATAACTGCTACTTTATCTTTTAAATCTTCATATATTGGTAACATATTTTCTACTCCTTTTAAAAGTTAAAGTTCATATTATATAATGTTTAACGCTTACATTTTTAATCATACAAACTATTTTCCAGATGATTCATAATGCATCTCTTTGTTTAAGCATTAACCTAAGTATATGTGAACTTTTTCAATTTTCCAATAGCAAAAGTTATAAAATTAAAAAAAGAAAGAAAAAAAATTATATTAATGATTATATAAGAAAAACAGGTGAGAAGATTCACCTGTTTTTGAAAATTAGAATTTAGATTGATAGTTATCAATTTCCCATGAATGTACTGCTGTACGATAGCTATCCCATTCTGCTTTTTTAGCAGATACGTATTCGCCATATACGTGCTCACCTAATGTTTTGCGGCCGATTTCGCCATTTTGGAATTCAGCAATTGATTTTTCAAGGCTTCCTGGAAGATTTTCAATTCCAAGTTCTTCGCGACGCTCTTCTGTCATGTGGAAGATATCTTCATTAATAGAAGCTGGAGCTTTTAAGCCTTTTTCAATCCCTTCAAGACCAGCAGATGCGATAATCGCAAATGTTAGGTATGGATTTGCAGATGGATCTGGACAACGAAGCTCAACACGAGTGGCCATACCTTTTTTAGCTGGAATACGAATTAGTGCTGAACGGTTTGATGCAGACCATGCGATATAGCAAGGTGCTTCATATCCAGGAACTAAACGCTTATAAGAGTTTACTAATGGATTTGTTACAGCAACAATGTTTTTCGCATTATCTACTAAACCTGCGATGAATGAATAAGCTTCATCAGATAATTGTAATTCATCTGCTTCATTATAAAATGCATTTTCCCCATCTTTGAAGAATGACATATTTACGTGCATACCAGAACCGTTGATTCCGAAAACTGGTTTTGGCATAAATGTAGCATGTAAGCCGAATTTTTGGGCAATTGTTTTAACAACCCACTTATAAGTAGTAGATAAATCTGCTGCACCTAAAGCGTCAGCATATTTAAAGTTAATTTCGTGTTGACCTTCAGCAACTTCATGGTGAGAAGCTTCGATTGTGAAGCCCATCGCTTTTAATGCTCGGTAAATTTCTAATCGTACACGTTCACCTAAGTCTTTTGGTGATGGCTCAAAATAACCGCCATTATCATCTAATTGTTGAGTTGGGTTTCCGTCTGCATCTGTTTTGAATAAGAAGAACTCTAATTCCGGACCAACTGAGATTGTGTAACCTTTATCAGCTGCACGATCTACTGTCTTTTTTAAAACATTACGAGTATCACCCTCGAAAAGAGTTCCATCAGGATTCACAGCTGAACAAAGGAAACGTGCTTCAGAATATCCTTCTTCAACAGACCAAGGTAATACTGCAAATGTTGTAAGATCAGGTTGTAAGTATAGATCTGACTTGTTAATTGGAGAGAAACCTTTTACAGAAGAACCGTCAAACATTTGTTTCCCTGCAACAACATCATCGAATTGCTCTACAGTAACAGTCACGCTTTTTAAAATACCCTCTATATCTACAAATTGTAGATGGATAAGCTCTACACTTTTAGAGCTGATAATTTCTTTAATTTGTGCAAGAATTTCCGTATCATTTTTACCTTTTGAAATAACCGCTTCACTCATGTTAGATAACCTCTCATTTCTACGTCGTTTTTTATAACATGAGTTTATTATATTTAAAGATTGTAAATTTGACAAGTGTTTTTCCGTTAAATTTTCTGTATTTTTATAATATTTTTATAGAAAACGGTTACATCTATCTCACTTTTAGATAGATTGCTACATATATCATTCATTAGCAAATATCTGTAAGAGAAATTAGAGGATTTCACTAATATTTATACAATGACTTTTATATCATTGCATTTCACTCAAATTATTAAAGTCATACTTTTTCTGAACAAAAAAAGAACCTCTCAAAAACAAGGTTCAATTACTCGTTATCATTAATCATCCTGATCATCAAGTTCCAACTCAAGAATCTCTTTTGTTTCAGCATCAATCGTTATTTCCGCTTCTCCTAAGGAAGTTTTAAACTCCATATCATATACGTATCTGCCATCATCTTCATCTAATTCATTTTCATGAAGTTCGCCATCAATTTTTGTTTTTGCTATTTCAATTGCTTCCTTTTCTGTAATTATTGCTTTATTTGATACGTTTTTTGAATTGACATCAGCATCATTGTCGTCATCGACTTTTTCATCGACTCTGTTAATTTTAGCTGTTGTTGCATCAATGTATAGTTCATAATCCTTTTGATCTTTGTCAATCTCAACTTCATAGACAGGCTGTCCGTTCTGATTTTCAAGTTCCACACTTTCAATAACTCCATCAACCTTCTTTAAAGCTGCCTCTTTTGCTTTATCGATCCCTATTGTTTCATTATTTTCTTGTGCGTAGCTGTGATTAATAGCCACTGCACCACCTAATATGACTACCGCTGCTAATGAGATTGTCATCAATTTCTTCATTTCTTTTTCCTCCTTGGTTGTTTTGTTTCTTACATACTTAACTTTAACCAACCTATATGAGAGGAAAAGGAAAGGGAGATTAAAAAATGATGAGAAATCACTAAGATTTCTTAAGAATCGTCTTCAGCATCTTCCTGATCTTCCCAAGTAACCGTAATCGCCTTTTTTTTATAGGCATCTATTTGAATAGTTGCTTCTCGATCATCATCGGTTTCAATTTCAATTAAATAGTAAGGTGTTTGACCGTTACTTTCAATAAAGTCAACATCATCTACTTCGCCGTTAACCTCATCCAAAGCCAAATGTATGGCTTCTTTTTCTGATAAAAGTCTTGAAGAGGTTTTCGTTGAATTTGTAACTTCTCCTGTATAAGGATCGATGGTTAGTGTGTGTTCTTCATTTTCTCTTTGCACAATGGCCTGATAATAAGACGATGACTCAGATTGAATTAGTTCAATTGATTTGATCGTACCCTGTGATGAAATTTTGGTTTTCACTGCATCTTCCGTTAAAAGATTATCATTATGTTTATTAGGTTTTTGTTCACTATTTTTTTCTTGTTGTGTGATAGAAACAACATCTCCACTCGTAGCATGAATGACAATAAGATATGTTCCTGTTTCTGCTTTCAAGACAAAATGATATTCGTTATCTTTTTTCGTTGTTTCAATAATTTCACCCGTATATTTTTCTAATGCCCTTTCTTTCGCTTCTCCTTCTGTTAAAGCTTGAGCTTCTGATGTCTGACCCCATAGTTGAACTGTAGCAAGAAGAACCACTCCTACAATGGCAATACATCCTATAGTCATGAACCATTTCTTTCTATTCATATGTCACCTCCATTTTTTATAAGGTTTAGTATAAGATAGAAACATGAGAATTTACTGAGAAGGAAGAACAGTCTTATCGAGTTCTTTTTCTAAAAAGTTAGTATTACAGTTGTCCCTATTCCTTCGACACTTTCGACTTGGATGTGAATATTTAAAGCTTCTGCGATTTCCTTGGCCATTGAGAGTCCTAACCCACTTCCTCCTTGCTTTCTGGTTCGAGCTTTATCTATCCGATAAAAACGATCATAAATTTTAGGTAAATCATTTTCAGGAATACCAATCCCTCTGTCTGCAATACGGATACTTGGCCTCTCCCCGTTTTTCTCTATATAAATAGAAATCTTCTCTTCACTATACTTTTTCGCATTATCTAGAAAAATAAAAAGCAATTGCTTTAACTTCTGGGAATCTGTTACTGTATTAATCACTTCATCGGTATTTACTTCCACTGTTCTGTGATATGCATTTTGAAATATTTTCGATGATTCCTTCACTAGCTCTGTAATATTTACTTCTTTTTTATCGATATTCCATTTTTCATCATGTTTAGCCAATAGAAGGAGCTGTTCGATCATGTCCCTCATTCTAACAGCCTCAGAATGTATGGCTTCAATTGACTCATCCATTACTTCGGGACGTTGTTTCCCTCTTCTCTTCATTAAATCTGCATAGCTTTCAATAATCGTTAAAGGAGTTTTCAGTTCATGTGATGCATTTGATACAAATTGCTCCTGCTTTTTGAAGTTCGTTTGCAAAAGATGTATCATTTTGTTAAAGGTAATTCCCATCTCCACAAGCTCATCCCTTGATTTTTCTTCGAGTTGGATTTTTTTGAATTGTCCACTTTCCTGTATATCCTTCATTGTTTCAGTCATTCTTTTGATCGGTCGGGTGATTAAATTGCTTAAGAAATGAGTTGATAAAAGAACAGGAATAACAGAAATAATAGTGGTTGCAACTAAAACAATTCTTAAAACAGATAGAATCTCATTTGTTGTAGTTATGCTTTTTGTTACTTGCAAATTTACAATACTACCATCTGTCCAAATAATTGGACTTGAAGCAAAAGCATATTGGTTATTCTCAAACGTAATGATTTCGCTTTTTTCCCCTGCAAAATATGTTCCTTGCATATTATCTAATGTTTTTTCAGAAGACGAAGCAATCTTTGCGACTGATTTACCCTCAACTGACAATACATGAATCATTCCATCCACAGGTAAATATGCGCGCAGCAATTGGTTAGGATCTACTTGCTTTATTCCTTCACTAACTTCATTTGATACCTTCTCTGTTTCCGCTTTTATTTGTTCCAGCTCTTTTTCAATCATCATGTTGTTAAACACCATAAAAATCGATGTGTTCATTAAAAGAATAAGCAAAATAAATAGAAAGGCAGTATATAAGTTTATTTTATTTCGAAGCTTCATTTTGCTTCCTTTAATACGTAGCCGACACCACGTACTGTATGAATTAAAGGATAATCATATGGAAAGTCAATTTTCTTACGTATGTAGCGGATATATACATCAACAACATTTGTATCACCAAAATAGTCATATCCCCAAACCGCTTCTAGTATTTGCTCACGGTTTAGAACCTGCCTTTTGTTTCTTAGAAGAAATAGAAGTAAATCAAATTCTTTAGGTGTTAACTCTATTTCATGTTCACCTCTTAGCACTTCACGTGTTTTATCATTCACCTTTAATTCTCCGGCAATGAACCAGTCATCAAGATCTATTTGTTCATTTTGCTGAGGTGGCCTGGAGCTCATTCGCAAAACAGCACGAATTCTCGCAAGCAGTTCCTCCATTTGAAAAGGCTTTGTAATATAATCATTTGCTCCTAAATCCAAGCCTGAAACTTTATCTTCAACAGATCCTTTCGCTGTGAGCAAAATAACAGGGGTATACGGATCTTTTACCCGAATTCGGCGAAGAAGCTCGATTCCGCTTAATCCGGGTAACATCACATCTAATAAGATTAAATCAAAGCTTCCTTTTCGATAAACTTCCAATGCGGTAACTCCGTCCATCGCTTTTTCAATTATGTATCCTTCATAGCCTAGCTCCAGTTCAAGCAATCTTACTATTTTCTCTTCATCTTCAACAATTAAAATTGATTCTTTATTCATTAGAACCTCCTTTAATCTTTTCATTTTATCTCTCTTATATCGTTCCTTCCTCATCATATCAAATAGCAGTAGCCATTTTCTATTTTAGAACGTTTAATCATCGGCAAATTTTTATCATTAAAGCACTTCTTTTGACTTTCGATTTAGCAATATGTAAGATAAGAGCGCAAATTACATATTGAAAGGGGCCACAAAAAATGGCGCAATCTTTAAAAGGAAAAGTCGCTCTTGTTACTGGAGCCGGGAAAGGAATTGGACGTGCAACTGCAATTGCCCTTGCTCATGAAGGAGTAAATGTGGGGTTATTAGCACGAACAGAACAAGATTTAGTGGAAGTAGCGAAGGAAATTGAAGCTCTTGGAGTGAAAGCAGCTTATGCTACTGCTGATGTTTCTTCTATAGAAGAAGTAAATGCTGCTGTTGAACAACTAAAAACTTCTCTAGGTCCAGTCGACATTCTTATCAACAATGCCGGCATCGGGAAATTCGGTAAATTCCTTGAACTTGAACCAGAGGAGTGGAAGAGAATTATCGACATTAACTTAATAGGTGTTTATTATGTTACACGTGCTGTATTACCTCAATTAATTGACAAAAATGGTGGAGATATTATTAACATCTCTTCAACCGCAGGTCAAAAAGGTGCTCCTGTAACGAGTGCTTATAGCGCTTCAAAATTCGGTTTATTAGGACTTACTGAATCGCTTGCCTTGGAAGTTCGCAAACATAATATTCGCGTAACAGCTCTTACACCAAGTACTGTTGCAACTGAGTTAGCTTATAAAGAAAATCTTACAGATGGAAATCCGGAAAAGGTCATGCAGCCGGAAGATCTTGCAGAGTATATGGTTGCACAACTTAAACTGCATCCTAGAATCTTTATTAAATCTGCTGGACTTTGGTCAACAAATCCGTAATGTTTATCCATTAATGGGCTGTCCGATTATTGATAGGGCAGCCTATATTTTCTACTTTTTTAATCTTCTTAACCATAACTCCATGAAATGAATATTATTCCATATTTGATAAAATCAAGAGTTCGTGTAAAATTAAACATATTATCCATATATTTTTATGTAGAAACATCATTTATCATTGCTTTTTATTTACATCACACATTGTTTTTCATACTATTAAGGAGGTATGAGTGTTGAAAAAAGCTTTAATTAACATTGATTACACCTATGATTTTGTTGCAGAAGATGGTGCACTTACCTGTGGGAAACCAGGTCAAGATATCGAAAAGGAAATCTCATCGATTACAAAAGAATTTATAGAAAAAGATGAGTTTGTTGTGTTTGCAATTGATCTTCATGAAAAAGAGGATCATTTCCATCCTGAGACAGCATTGTTTCCACCACATAATATTCGTGATACAAAAGGAAGAAATTTATATGGAGAGCTTCAAGAACTCTACAAAAGCAACCAAGAAAAAAGCAATGTTCAATGGATGGATAAAACACGTTATAGTGCTTTTGCCGGAACAAATTTAGAAATAAAATTAAAAGAACGAGGTATCACAGAGCTTCACCTAGTTGGTGTTTGCACAGACATATGTGTTTTACATACTGCTGTGGATGCATACAATAAAGGATTTTCCATTGTCATACGTAAAGACGCTGTTGCGAGTTTTAATGAAGCAGGTCATGAGTGGGCTTTGCAACATTTTTCTTCATGCTTAAATGCTAAAGTGATTTAACATCATACTTAAATACATATTTAATGAACATATGGTCCCTCCATTTTTTCATTAAATAATGACCACTACGGTCTATGTGAAAAATTGAACGAACTTGGAGGAGAAAAATGAATACACATTACGAAGATGATAGTCTAGCTCTACATACAGACCTTTATCAAATCAATATGGCTGAATCGTATTGGGAAGATTCCATCCATAACCGAAAAGCAGTATTTGAAGTGTTTTTTCGAAAACTGCCTTTTGGAAATGGCTATGGTGTTTTCGCAGGACTTGAAAGAATCATCCAATATCTTGAGAAATTTCAATTCTCAACTAGTGACATTGAATATTTACGTGAAGAATTAGGATATAAAGATGATTTTTTACATTACTTAAGTACCCTCCGATTCACTGGAAATGTTTATTCCGTACAAGAAGGGGAAATGGTATTTGGAAATGAACCAATTATCCGAATTGAAGCCCCTTTAGCCGAGGCACAATTAGTTGAAACAGCCATATTAAATATCGTCAATTATCAGACACTTATTGCGACAAAAGCAGCAAGAATTAAGCAAGTCGTTGGTGATGATACGGTTATGGAATTCGGTACTCGCCGCGCACACGAATTAGATGCTGCTATTTGGGGAACGAGAGCAGCATATATTGGTGGATTCCACGCTACATCTAATGTAAGAGCAGGGAAGCTGTTCAATATTCCTGTTTCCGGTACTCATGCTCATGCTTTTGTTCAAGCATACAAAGATGAATATGTCGCTTTTCATAAGTATGCACGCCGTCACAAAGAATGTGTGTTCCTAGTTGATACATATGATACATTAAAATCCGGTGTTCCAAATGCAATTAAAGTAGCAAAAGAATTAGGAGATAAAATTGAATTTAAAGGAATCCGTCTTGATAGCGGAGATCTTGCTTACTTATCAAAGGAAGCAAGAAAAATGCTCGACCAAGCTGGTTTTCATGATACAAAAATCATTGCTTCAAATGATTTGGATGAATCCACCATTATCAACCTAAAATCACAAGGTGCCAAAATTGACATTTGGGGTATTGGAACAAAACTGATCACTGCTTTTGATCAACCTGCACTCGGAGCTGTCTACAAGCTGGCATCAATCGAAGATGAAAACGGTGAAATGATTGATACGATCAAAATTAGTGGAAATCCTGAAAAAGTATCAACACCAGGGTTAAAAAAGGTTTATCGAATCATTAATACGCTAAACCATAAATCTGAGGGTGACTATATTACTTTAGAGCACGAAGATCCTGAAAGTGAAGAAAAATTAAAAATGTTCCACCCTATTCATACGTTTGTGAGTAAATTCGTTACAAACTTTGAAGCAAAAGAATTACATCATCTTATTTTTGAAAACGGATCACTTGTATATGACTCTCCCACCCTACAGGATATGCAAAATTACACAAGGGCGAACTTAGAGTTATTATGGGATGAATATAAACGTGCCCTACATCCAGAGGAATACCCGGTTGACTTAAGTCAGGAATGCTGGGAAAACAAAATGAGAAACATCGAAGAAGTAAGAGAAAAAGTATCAGAAATGATCAAAAACAATAGGAAATCCTAAAATAACTTCAATTGGAGGCGTAAAAATGAGTTTACAAAAAAGAATTATGAGTGAACTACATGTAAAAGAAACGATAAATCCAAAGGAAGAAATCAAAGCACGTGTAACGTTTCTAAAAGAATACTTAAAAACAACAGGTGCTAAAGGCTTCGTTCTTGGCATTAGTGGTGGCCAGGACTCTACTTTGGCAGGCCGTTTAGCTCAAATAGCAGTTGAAGAATTACGCAGTGAAGGATATCAAGCAACATTTACGGCTGTAAGACTTCCATATGGTGTTCAAAAGGATGAAGATGATGCACAATTAGCCCTTTCATTTATTAATCCAGATAAAAGTGTTGCTTTTGACATATCTAATAGTGTCGATGCATTTGCCAATGACTATGAAAAAACAATGGGCGAACCGCTCTCAGACTTTAACAAAGGTAATGTAAAAGCACGAATAAGAATGATTACTCAATATGCGATTGGCGGCCAGAAAGGATTGTTAGTTATTGGTACAGATCATGCTGCAGAGGCTGTTACAGGATTTTTCACAAAATATGGTGACGGTGGTGCAGACTTGTTACCACTTACAGGACTAACAAAGCGTCAAGGTAAACGTCTGCTACAAGAATTAGATGCTCCAGAACGCTTATATCTCAAAATACCAACTGCTGATCTACTGGACAACACTCCCCTGCAGGCAGACGAAACAGAGCTTGGTATTACATATGACCAATTAGATGACTTCCTGGAAGGAAAACAAGTCGACGCTGAAGTAGCTGAAAAAATCGAAAAACGCTACCTGATTTCACAACATAAGCGCGAAGTACCTGCCTCTATGTTTGATGAATGGTGGAAAAAATAAATAAGACCATACAAAAATACTCAAGATGCAGTGTCTCTTGAGTATTTTCATTTTAAAAGACAATGTTAGAATGTAAAACAAATAAATTGACGATGTTAAGAAAAGAGCCAATAATGTTTATATGATCCCATCAAGTTACGTCAGGAGAGAACACGATGACAAATATTGAAGAAAAAACATGTAAAGAGTCCCTAGTTATTAAGACAAGTAGAGTATTTCCATTAGATACAAATAACCATAATACATTATTTGGTGGTAAATTAATGAGCTATATCGATGATGTTGCCTCGATTTCAGCAGCCATGCATTCAAGATGTGAGGTTGTAACAGCCTCGACAGACTCTGTTGATTTCTTAATTCCTATCCGCCAAAGTGACTCTGTTAGTTTAAAATCGTATGTATCGTCTGTTGGCCGTTCATCTATGGAGGTTTTTGTTAAAGTAATTGCTGAAGATTTAAAAACAGGTGAACGAAAGCTTGCAGCTACATCCTTTTTAACTTTTGTAGCACTAAATGATCAAGGCAAACCCCAACAAGTTCCAAGAGTCATTCCGGAATCAGATGAAGAAGTCATGCTATTTAATACAGCAAAACAGCGTAGAAACGTCCGAAAAGAACGCCGTGAGCATAGTGAAGCTTTCGCTAATGTAGTGACGTTATAGATCGTAAGTCAAAAAAAATGCATCCAATTGTTGGATGCATTTTAACATGAGAATAATTGAGAATAGTTTGAGAATTGAAAATTAGTTTAAATCATTATTTTACTTCAGCTGGAACAGCTAAACCTAAGCCTTCAGCTATACGAGTTCCGTATTCCGGATCTGCTTTGTAGAAATGTCCAATTTGACGTAATTTAATATCGTCTCTTTCAACTGGTTTCATTGCAGCAACAATATTAGACACTAAGTGTGCGCGTTGCTCTTCAGTCATAAGGCGATATAAGTCACCTGCTTGCGTGTAGTGATCATTATGATCATATGCTACACTTTCAGCTACTCCGGATACCGGATATGCAGCTTGTTTGTTTTCTGGTGTTTCAGTTGGACCACCCAAGCTGTTTGGCTCATAATATACTGATTTTCCACCATTATCATCAAAGCGCATTTGGCCATCACGTTGGTAGTTCTTCACTTCATTTTTCGCACGGTTAATCGGTAGTGCCTGGTGGTTAGCCCCAACACGGTAACGGTGTGCATCATGATAAGCAAATAGACGTCCTTGAAGCATTTTATCTGGTGATACATCAATACCAGGAACTAATGTACCAGGTGAGAATGTTGCTTGCTCAACCTCCGCAAAATAGTTTTCAGGGTTATGATCTAACACCATACGGCCAACTTCAATTAATGGATAATCTTTTTGAGACCAAACTTTTGTAACATCGAATGGATCCCATTTATAAGTATTCGCATCTTCTAAAGGCATAATCTGCACATATAATTTCCATGCAGGGAAATCGCCTTTTTCAATTGCATTAAATAAGTCTTCTGTATGATAATCTGGATTTTCACCAGCAATTTGTGCTGCCACTTCAGGAGATATGTTTTTAACACCTTGTTCTGTTTTGAAGTGATATTTAATCCACACTCCATCACCTTCTGCATTTGTCCACTTAAATGTATGACTTCCAAATCCATGCATATGTCGTAATGTCGCCGGAATTCCACGATCAGACATTAAGATTGTTACTTGATGTAAAGACTCTGGAGACAATGACCAGAAATCCCATACTGCATTAGGGTTTTTTAAGTGTGTTTGTGGATCACGTTTTTGCGTATGAATGAAATCAGGGAATTTAATCGCATCACGAATAAAGAATACCGGTGTATTGTTACCTACGATATCATAATTTCCTTCTTCAGTATAAAACTTAACCGCAAATCCACGTGGGTCGCGAACTGTATCTGCTGAACCATTTTCACCTGCAACTGTTGAAAAACGAATAAATAATGGTGTACGTTTTCCTACTTCAGAAAAAAGATTTGCTTTCGTGTATTTTGTCACATCATTTGTTACTTCAAAAAACCCGTGTGCTCCTGCACCTTTCGCATGAACCACACGCTCAGGAACACGTTCTCGGTTAAAATGTGCAAGCTTTTCTAAAAGGTGTACATCTTGCAATAATGTTGGGCCACGATTTCCTGCTGTAATTGAGTTCTGGTTGTCCCCTACTGGAGCACCCCAGCTTGTAGTTAGTCTGTTATTAGTCATTTAAGAATCACCTCATATTTTGTTTGGCTATGAATCTATAATAACATGTCTCAATTAAAAATCAATACTTTTTTATAATAATTATAATTTAATAGTTAAAATTATATTTAATCTATTATAAAAACATGCCTGAAACACTTAACTTCTCTATATTATTTTGATAAGGATTGAAATATGACAACTATAATTTATTCTGTTTATAATCAATTAATATTTATCAATTATCAATTACTTTTACAAATTTATCTAATGTTATGTAGCATTAAGTTTATAATGAATATTTAAGTTTACATAATAATGTTATTGTATTTTTAAAATGGTTATTACAACAAAAATAAAAAACAATTATCTTTCACTCTATAAATACAAGTCTAAGTATTCAAATATCAAAGTGTCTGAAAATTCATATCAATCTTTTCAACCTTGTTTAACAACAGAAGATTTAACATTTTTAAATATGGGCATTTGCTGTTGCACTCCCACAATAACCTACATACCTTTATAAAGATTACTTATTTCTTTCTGGTTGGTGATATGAAAGAAATCAATAAGGAGTGTTTGTGAAACATGTATTCATACCCCTATGTTTATAAAAATGAGCTTGTATCAAAATTCTATTATGGAAATCATTTGTCAAATCCTCTCTCTTATACGCTTTACCATAATTCAGATCAACGTCAACCGAACCTCGAGAGGAGGATAACATCGCTTGAGCGTCAATCTGATCGTCAAACTAAAGAGCTAACCAGGCTTAATAATGAAATAAAAAGATTAAATGAAGAAAATCGCAGGATGAACCGTGAAATAACCCGCTTAAATGAACAAGTCAATCGTGTTAATAATAGAGTTGAACAACATACTCGAAGACTAAACCGTCTTAACCAAAGGTTACGTGCAGTAGAAACTAAATTCAGTCTACCTTTCACTCCAGATGATGGTGGCTTCTAATCTAAAATAAAAGCATTAGTTACAATAGGGTGAATTACACCCTATTTTTTGTTTCATTAAACATAAGAACACATATTTAAATATCAATTGTAATACAATTACATCATTATTTAATTCTCTTAAAACAACAGCCTCCTCTTATAACACCTTTGGTCTTAGAAGCAGTTCTCTTCACATTTCTTTTTTTTCTATTTATGATTATAGGTTTACTATTATTGTCCTGGCTGCCCTCACTCTTACGATAATTACCCAAAAGTATCCCTCCATAAAATTCTTTTCTATATATTATAAACAGTGTTAATCTTTATGGATTGGACTAATTGACAATTAATATTGATTCAGTAGAACTTCGATTTTCTATTACATAACATTTTGTAATTGGATTTACTTTCTTAAATGAGACAATAATCATTTTCACGTCTTGATATGGATGATTGATTAAATCAAACTTAGAAGGGATAGGGGATGTTTTTGGGTGTGAATGATAGATACCTAGTACAATTTCTCCCTTATGAAATATTTTATTAAATGTTTTTTGAACGCTTTCCTTTCCAACAAAATAACGTTTTTCAGATTTAGATTCATTTTTCAATTTCCATACAGAAGTAACTTCACCATTCACTCCTGAAACTATACCGCATGCTTCATTTGGAAGTTCCGTTTTGCAGTGTTGTATCATTTCTTCAAATACATATCGAGGAAATGTTAAGTTATTTTTTTTCAAGGTCTTTACCTCTATGCACTGAGGGATTTGACTCTTCACGGCCACCCAGTTCTTTTTGTTGTTGGATTTCTTGTATGCTCGAGTCGTTGTTCATATTTGAAGTCGGTTTGAATGTAAGGTTATTTGTATGTTCTGAAGCTACAATTGAGTTTCCTAACGCTTTATTTTTAGATACATCCTTTGCTTCGTCTTTATATTTGTTCCTCAATTCTATTCTCTTTGGACCTGTAGGTGGTAAAAAACTTGCTTTTTGTGTCTTTTTAGAAACACCATGATAAAAATTTGCAATATCATTGCTAATTAGTTCGGGAACTTTAGGATAAAGATTTTTAGAAGAAATTGAAGTATGAATGATGTTTCTTAATTGTTGGTAGCTATTGGGATGTAGAATTTCATTCTTATTTACTTTATTACTATTTATTATTACCTTTAATTCTGACAATTCTTCTTTTATTTGATCAACTGTGGATGAATCCATTAATTGCTTACCAATTTCATTTTTAATTACCTCTTTTATACCTCGAATTACCTCATCTTGATCCTTATTTACCAATGTCTCCATACACTTTTGTAAATCAGTGATTGTATGATCCATTTTATTCATTTTCTCAGAAAGAGTTTTAACATTTTCCATCAATTCTTTTGTTTGACTGTTATACTGTTCAACAGCTTTTCTTAATTTTTCTTCTATCTTTAACATTTGTCCTGTTATAGATTGATGCTCAAACTTCATAGATAGGTAGTCATTGGCGACATTTCCTGATTGCGCTGTTTCTAATGTTTGTTTAAAAATAGATAGCTTTTGTTTTAAATTTTCAATACTGTTAATTTTCTCTTCGAATCTATCCAAATTTTTATCCCCCCTTTAGATATAGTCATTTTCCCTTGAGACATTAACACAATTTTACATTTTGATCCTTCTATTAAGAACCAATTTTACTACTATTCATATGCTACAAATGTATAGAAATTATCTTAATTCGGAGGTGTTTGCAATATGCAAGCAAAAAATTTAACAGGAGGACAGGAGCTCCTTTGCATTAACACGACAAAGGTATATGACTGGATTCTAAATGAGGCAACATTTGATTTAACATTTACTGATGAAACTCTTCCTATTGTTGGTGAGGACCCCTTAACATGTGATGAAATTACAGGTCCCGTTACAGTTGAAGTTACACCTGGTCCAGTCGAAGTTCTAAATCGTGAAGATAGAGAATTTGTAATTGATGGAGCGTTAGTCACTCTTCAATTGGTCACAATTCGAAAGAACTTCACTGTAACATTCTTCTTCCCAACTGCAACTGGTACTGAGGTCGCTTCGTTTGATTTCGCACGCTGTGAACAAGTTGTTTTATGTGCACCAGAAGGTACAGACATTGAAGTTACGTATAGTGAATTAGACAGCTTTATTTGCTCATTTGAATGTGATTTTCTTACAGATACATTCGATGCTCTTGTAACAGTCCGTACATGTCAAAGCATTCAGTCAACTTTCCCTGTAACACTTGAGATTGTTGCTGACTTCTGTCAACCTAGAGACATTCTACCAACACCAGCTTGCCCGACACCTACAATGCCGCCACAATGTCCGGTACTATTCCCTGATAATGGTGATGACGGGGAATAATTGTGCATATGGATAGAGAGAGGAGATGATCCTCTCTCTATTTTTACTGAAGGAGTGCCATTCATGAAACAAAACAACTTGTTAAAACTTCAAGAAATGGTGAAGGAACACGAACATAAGACAATAAATTACTTAAATGAAATAAAAAAATTAATTAATGAATCAAAAAAGGATAATAATGATGTTCAATTAATTAGCTATTTTACATATTCGGTAAATATTTCACATCGTTTGGACGATGAGAATTTAATTATCGGTTCATATATTATCCATAACATTGGACAGAAACAAATTACAAACCCTTATATTTGTTTACAATTTACCCAAAGCCATCCTTTTCAATTGTCAGGCAAAATCATTAGCGCGAAGCAACAAAATTCAAATATAACGGACGGCTGGGAACGGCTAAACAAATCATCAGATAAAGATGTGTACTTTCTAAAGCCCATCAATAAAAATAACATTAACCCTTCTCAAATGATTTCTTTTCAAAACTTCCAATTAAAATGGCTTCCCTCAAAGTCCTATACAGGAAATATATTAGGATATTGCTATAGCGATGAATTTAAGGAAGGTATACCTGCCATAAATTCTATTAGTATTAGCGGAAATAGTTAAGGGAGGGATTTGATGGTGTTTAATGAGGAAAATGAAAAATTGATAGACGAATTAGCTAAAAGCATTGTCCAGGAATTAACAAATCTTAAAAAAAACGACAACAGTTCCATTCATATAGAAGGAAATACCCTATTACTACTTATTCTATACTTATTTAATACTCGTATATCCTCAAAAGATATGAGTACAACAACTAAAGATATGATTATTTCTGATGAAATTATTGAACAATTTGAGAATATGATCGATAAGACCGAAGACAAGTTTGAAGAAATTATCAAAATACTTAAGACAAATACCTAAATAGTTCCTTTTGTATTTGAAGTCAAATGGGAGTGATAACAGTGGAAAACACTATGCTTCAGCAAAAGCTTATTCATATGAAATCAGAACTTAGTAGGTATAAAGCACAAGTGGAAGACTATGAAAACAACTATCATTATTCACAATTAAGAAAACTAAAGCATGCGAATGCGAACCTTCTTGAAGAAAAAAACTCAATATCATTGCAATTAGATATAACTAAGAAAAAAATTGAAGAATTACAAAATAGCTACCAATTGCAAGTGGGTAAAAATAAACAACTAGAATTTGAATATATCCAAACTTCTACAAGATTAAAGAAAGAAATAGAGACATTGATAGAACAAGACGTAGAAAAGAACAAAGAAATCTCTTATTTAATAGAAAATAAATCTAAATTAGAAGCTATAAACAATAAATTAAAAGCAGAGCTATATTCTCTAAAAAATGAAATAGTAAAAAAACAAGAAATAGTAAATGAAATAGAATTAAAATATACTAATCTACAAAAGGGAAATCAAAAAATCTCACTAGAATTAAGAGAGTATCGTGCGAATTACGAAGAAGCATTATTACAGTATGAAAACATCAATATAGAGAAAACAGAAATCGAACAAAAACTATTAGACTTAACGAATGCTGTGAATAATGAGAAAATGAAGCTAAAAACAGAGATAGAAACAAAAGAAATCTCTATTGAAAAACAAGCTGGAGAAATTAATCAACTTAAGGAACAAATTGACTCAACTAAATTAGATCGTCAACAATATGAGGAGTTAATTAATATAAAAGATAAAGAAATACTTCAAAAGAATAACGAATGTGATTTTCTTAAAAACATCATTACGAAACTAAATGAAGATAAACTCCAGGTGAGAACAAACGGGGAACAATTACAGGAACAAATTTACCAATTAAAAAAAGGAAATGAACAAATACTTCAAACACTAATCGAAACGAATAAAGATAAACATGAACTTAACGATATGAAAACTATCTTACACTCGATTTCAAATGAAATATATGCATTTAAATCTGGCCACTCTAAAATAAATGAGCAGATTGAGAAGGTTCAACAAGATATTGATTCATTTATACCGAAATTTGAGTTCATTACATCTGCAAACGATGACACGATGGTCTTATTACAAATTGAAAAGCAAATAAAAAACCTAATAAATGAATCGATTGACTATGAGATAAAATTAGACACACAAATTGTTAACCTGGACAATCTTGAAAGAAACGTTCAAGAAGTAACTGAGGAACTAATGAAAATAGAAAAAGATAAGAACGAAGATCAACATTTTTAAAAAAATTAAAAACTACATTATGTAGTAATGTTTAACCGTACATCTGTATGTTAGAAGATAGCTGTCAGAATTGACAGCTATTTTGATCCTTTTTCTTCAAGAAATTCATTCACACAATTAATAATATTCTCCTGAATTTCTCTCGACATGGTTGGTGAGATCGGTAGAGCTAATATACGTTTAGCTATAGTTTCGGCTAGCGGAAAATCTCCCTCTTTATAATTTAAATAGCTAAATGCTTCTTGGAGATGTAATGGGACAGGATAGTATATAGCTGAAGAGATCCCTTTTTCCAATAAATAAGCGGAAAGTTCATTACGCTGATCTAATTCAATACAATATTGATGAAAAGTATGTTCCCTATTTTCATATATCTTAGGTTTTTTTAAAGATTTATGAATATTTTCTGTATAGTTTTTCGCAATTTCTTTTCTCAAATGCAGAAAAACATCGAAATATTTCAATTTCACTAATAATATAGCTGCCTGTATTTCATCAAGTCTACTATTCATCCCTATTAAAGAATGCAGATATTTTTTATCACTGCCATGATTACGTAGCATAAACATATTTTTGTAAAGATCTTTATTATTTGTAACAACTAAACCAGCATCTCCAAAAGCTCCTAAGTTTTTTGATGGAAAAAACGAAAAGCAGCCAATATCACCAATAGAACCTACCCTTTTCCCCTGATATTCTGTCCCTATAGCTTGACATGCATCTTCGATTACCTTTATGTGATGTTTTTTTGCTATTTCCATAATTTGTGACATCTTTGCAGAAAGGCCAAATAAGTGAACAACTATAATCGCTTTCGTCTTGGGAGTAATGGCTTTTTCCATTTTGTAAGGATCAATATTATATGTCTCCTCATCTATGTCAGCAAATACTGGTTTAGCTCCAGCTTGGGCAATGGCTTCAGCTGTTCCAAAGAAAGTGAATGGTGTTGTAATGACTTCATCACCAATACCAATACCTAGTGCTTTCAATGCAATATATAATGCATCTGTACCGTTTGCTACTCCCAGTGCATAAGATACGTTTAAATAGCCTGCTAACTCATGTTCAAGCTTTTTACCCTTTTCTCCTAACACATATGCTCCACTTTCAATTACGTCTGTTACAGATTTTATTATCGACTGACCCATTAAATTAACTTCTTCCTTTAAATCAACCATTGGGATAAAATTTTGTTGGTTTTGTTCTTCCATTATATTACCTCCTTCCATCTTCACTACCTCTCTTAATTTTTATTTACCTATGCCAGAATAACGCATTCCCAATTCTTCGATTTTCTCTTTTGATAATTTATTTCGACCATCATATACAAATGTACATTTCGTGAAACTTTCAAAATCTATTTTTTTAAATTCGTCATGATAAGCTTGAAGAATGATGATATCAATTTCAGAAGAAACTGTTTGATTATTGATATCAAATGGAATTACATCATATTTTATTATTTCTTCATTTTCAAACAAAGGATCTGCTACAAATACCTGGACATCTTTTTCTTTCAGGATTTCGATAATTGCCAGTGATGTAGACTTTGTTGTCTCCTTTACATTTTCACGATAAGATAAGCCCAAAATAAGTATATTCTTTTTTTGGAGTGATCCCATTTCTTTCTCAATTTTTGAAATGGCATAATCAGACATACTATCATTTATTTTTCTTGATAAAGGTGTCAGACCTTGAACTAATCCTTTATTAATAAAAAAGTAAGGATATATCGGAATGCAATGGCCTCCCACCCCAATACCCGGTTGATGGATATGTGAGTATGGCTGACTATTACTTGAATCAATTACTTCCAATATATTAACATTCATATTATCTGCAAATTTTGCTAGGTCATTAGCTAGAGCAATATTAACGTCTCGGTAGACACACTCTGCGACTTTGGCAAACTCTGCTGTTTCTAATGAACTTACCTCAATGATTTCACAATTAAGCGTTTTTTGATAAAATGCTGATGCTCTCTTTAAACTTTTCTCTGTTAGACCACCAATTATCTTGGGATAATTTTGTAAATCCTCTATGATTCTATTTGAGTAGACTCTTTCCGGACTATAAGCTAAATCAAAATCAGTACCTATTCGTAATCCTGAAACTTCCTCTATTTTTTTTCCAAATCTATTTCTTGTATCTCCTGGCGGCAATGTTGTCTCAAAAATTACCAGGGTACTCTTTTTAACCCCTTTCGCAATTTCTTCTACTGCAGAATCAATATACCTATAGTCCACGTGATTCTTATCATCTATTAATACAGGAACTATAACGATTACAATGTCAGATTGAGCTACAGCTTCTGATGTTTTTGTAGTGGCAATTAATGTTTTATTATGATGAGCATTAGCTACTAATTCCTCTAGACCCGGCTCATTTTTCACATGACTTATTCCATTATTTACGGATGATACGACTTTTGGATCAATGTCTGCCCCTAATACTTTACAACTGTTATTTGCAAATACTGCTGCCAAAGTAAGACCAATTTTACCAAGACCAACTACAGCTATATTATGCAATAATTGATTTTCAGCTATCACTTTGTCTACCTCTTTTCTTTGTTAATTAGTTCCTTATCATTAGTCTATGTAAAGAAAAGTAATCTGATTGGACTTTCATTTTGAAAAAGAGGCTTATTTTTAGAAATTCAATTCATTTTATATGCATAATATTATGATCTACAAATATCATAAAATAGGATCTGTAAAGCCTTTATTATTAAGAGGTGATGAAATAATGAATAATGTCGCTTTAATTGGTGAAGGTGGTCACTCTTCAGTAGTGATTGACATTATTAACCTGCAGCAAAAGTATAAGATTTTCGCTGTATTTGATGATAAGTATCATACTCTTCAAAAACATAACAATTGCTACTATGGACCTGTTAGTTCAATGAAAGATCTAAAGAAAAAAAACAATTTTAAGATCATAGTTTGTATTGGGGATAATAAAATTAGAAAGAAAATAATAAACCAATTAAATATTAGTCTTGAAAGTTTTGAAACTTTTATTCACCCTTCCGCTCAAATAAGCAATAAAACCAAAATTGGCAAAGGTACAGTTATCATGCCAAATGTTGTGATAAATGCCAACTCAAATATTGGTAACCACGTTATCTTAAATACGTCATGTGTTATAGAACATGATAATGATATACAAGATTTTGTCCATATTTCCCCTTCAGCAACTCTTACTGGCAACGTTAAAATCGCCGAAGGGACACATATTGGAGCAAATGCAGTCCTTATTCCTGGTGTATCTGTTGGAAGATGGACTATTATTGGTGCAGGATCAACGGTTACACAAAATATAACTGATGAGTGTACAGCAGTTGGTTCGCCAGCCCGAATTATTAAAGGAATTTAGTTGTATTCCTAATTTCTTATATAAGACGCCCACAAATTCGCAAAATCCCTTAAAATTTTATCTCCTGTGACTGTATAAAGAGCATGTAACAAATATATATGAATTGGATGGTAAGTTGCATAGATTTTAGGATCCATTTTATAAACAATATGAGCTAAATCATATGTTGAATATCCACCAATGTCATAGTATCGAAGAATTTTCTTAGTCGTTTTTATTCCTTCATAAAAATACTTCTCTGCAAGCAGTGCATGTTTTTTGTTAACACTTAATGTTACTTTCCACCAATCATACAGACCAAGAAGGGTAAATAAAAATCCGTTCAGCGTATAAGAAGAAGGTTCAACCGGATATTTTTCGAAAATTAAATAGTTAGTTAGAGACTCATCAATATCTTTTAAACTCGTTAAAGTACCCCCTTCTTCAATTGGTTTTAGAAGAAAACCTAAACATTTATTCCCTTTATTAATATATTTCTTATTATTAGTAACTTCAAAGGCGCGCGCATATGCACTTAATGCTTGACCTTGTGCCATCCCAGATATCCAACCTGGTTTAAATACTTTCCTATAATAATGAAAAGTGAAAGGAAAAGGCAAAGAACCATTGGATTCCTGCAGTTCAGTTAATAGGTCAACAGCTTTAGAGAATTGAGATACAGTGACTTCTCCTCTTTTATACCTTCCATGAAGTGTGAGCGCAAACTGACTTACCATGATAGGATTGTAGTAATAATCGTTCCCATATTTGACTTTAGGTATTCCGGCTGGATCAAATAGAATGGATTGGCTTTCAATATATTTTTTATTAGCGCCCCAATTTAAATAATCTTCTGTTGGATTGTAATTTTTTATATAAGAATGAAAATTTTGCCTTCCTTTATATTCTACAAGTGTATCATCTACTAATTTTTGATAGTTAGCTTTATAAGTGAAAGGTGGCCAATTTTCCACTGTATACACCTCTTCCAATAAAAACATTAGTTTTATAATATTTTCAGTCTATCTGTTTTTTGATATAGCTTTATTCATCACATTAGCAAGTTGTGATGTTAGCTTTTTTCTACTATAATTTTGAATCTCACTAACATTCGGTGTGAATGTACCTGTTTTCGTTTTCCATTCTTGATATGCTTTCTTAATATAGTCAATCGACTTTTCAGGGTAAGAAGAATCTATGACGGTGCCTGTTGCAGTTTTTCTAATAATATCTGCTGGAACCCCTTTAGGAGGTACTAATGCAAGGATTGGTTTCTTTAAGTTGATTAATTCAAATATTTTACTTGTTACTGTTTGATTTCCTTCTTGAGGGTTAATTAATAATAGTAAAAGATCTGCAGAAGCTGCCATATTTAAGGCATCACCATGGTGGATATACCCTGTGTTTTTTGTTATTTTTGTTAATGTCGGTCCAATGTTTTTAACAGGGTCACCAACTATTAATAATTCAATTTCATGTGGGTTTATTACTTTTCTAGTTAAAGCTTCTTCAAGAAGAGTAAAAAATTTCATTGCAAATGACTTTCTAATTCCGTATAAAGATCCCATATAACAAATTGTAAATTTTTTATTACTTGATCTTACTTTTAAATTTGTAAAATCCATTGGATCGTACCCATTCATGATTGTATGAAATTTATTTCTAGGTAGCCCCCCTGATAAATTATTTAATATATCACATATATGATCACTTACTGAAATAACACCATCTGCAACAGATAATACATGTTTTTCTAGCCTTTGATTATAATTTGTTAGTTCTGCATCAAAACGTCCTTTAATGAATGGGTTTGTCGTCCATTCGTCTCTAAAGTCAGCAACCCAAGGTGTATTCGTGCGCTTTTTTAAATTTAATCCGATAACATGTGATATATTTGGTGGAGCAGTTGTATAGATTACATCAATATTTTCTTTTTCAATTATCTGAAGTCCTGCTTTAATAGCTTGAGGGTACCATCCCTTTTTGAAATCTTCTTCTCTTACAAAAGGATTACCCGGAATTACTTCACAATTTGGTAATCTTATTACTTTACAATTGGCTGGAATTTCATTGAGCATAGTAGGATCTTTTCTTATATAGTTTGATTTTTCAGGAGCAAGCACAATTGGTAAATATCCGAAAGAAGGTAGATATTTAACAAATTTTAATGTACGCTGACTAGCACCTATTGGTGGGAAAAAATAACTGATGATCAATACTTTTTTCATATAAATAATCCTTTCTGAATCGTTTATAAACTGTTATAAACTGTTATTAACTGCCTTGCAATTTTTTCTGGAAGGTGGTTATTTTCAGCATAGATCCGTCCTTTTACACCAAGCTCATACCTTAATTTAGGATTCTTTATTAAATCATAAAGTTCTTTCTCTATCGTATGGGGACTAGCTGAAATGACCGGAAGTCCTGATGGATACTTTTGTTTTAAGTCATCTCTTACATAAGAAATAACAGGTTTCCCCATAAGCATGCTCTCTATTGAAACTGTTCCGTAAATCCCTAATCGGAGCTGATCAACAACTATATCTGCCTTTTTATACCAGTTAACTACTTCTGCATTTGACATATTTTCAATAAGTTTAAAATCAAAGTCTACTTTCGTTTTCAAATTATCAATGGCCTTTAAAATGAATTCAGTACCTTTAATTCGGCGATCACTTGGTGCATGAACAATAAGCGGTCTAGTATTTCTTTCACTTGGATATAATGGTTGGAAATTACTGCCCTCTACAGATGCTCGAACAATATATATTTTCTTAAAATAACCATATACATACTCTAAAAGCTCATGATCAGGCACAATGGCTGTATCAATATACTGAGACACATTTGCGAGTCTAGACGTAATAAGGTCTTCATTATAAAGTTTTACAATTGCAAAAGGATTTTTCTGTTTAGCAATGGAAAATCGTCTAACTTCTGAGCCCCAATAACTCATGATCATTTTCTTTCCCATTTTTTTCAAAAGCGGTAAGTCTGTATAAAAAGCACTTGTAAATGACTGTCCTCCATGAAAATGAAAAATATTATAATAATTTATTTTCTTCTTAGCAAAAGCATTCATATATTTTTTCCTTTGATTAACAGGTATATTAGATATCGGAGAGGGAATATCGATGGGATATTTAAACTTTGATTCATAATAATTACAAAAGGATGAAGAAACACCTAATTTTTTTAGTTCTAAAGATTGTGTGCTCATTTGACCTGCAGGATTATATGGTAAATGCAGAACACGACCTATTCTTTTTAAATCAATCTGTTCTGATGGTTGCGGGATAATGACCTTACTGTTTAGCTTTGACATGTTCCTTTCTCCTATCTTTATTGATGTTCACTCCTATTGACAGGATACGAAAATTAAGTGATATTGGCACGGCATATTACCACTATCATGAAAAATCACCACTATTGTTACATACCACTATTAGGCATTGTGTTTAAAAAACAGGAAATAACATGAGTTTGTTCTTCTGCGGTTAAATTAGAACCAGACGGTAAGCAAATACCATTAGCAAATAAATGTTCAGAAACATTCTTTTCTTCATTTGAAAAGAATTCACATTGTTTAAATAAAGGCTGCAAATGCATCGGTTTCCATACAGGCCTTACCTCAATGTTATGTTTTAATAAGGTATTAATAATATTCTTGGATTGAATACCAGTTACTTTTTCATCAAGAGTTAATGTTGTTAACCACCTCGTAGAGAATCCATATTTTATTTCAGGCATAAATGTAATTCCCTTTATATTAGATAGTTCTTGATAATATTTTAAATATATATTTCTTCTTTCTTGAATTCTTTTTTCTATTACATTTAACTGTGCTCTTCCGATCGCTGCCAAAATATTACTTAGACGATAATTATAGCCTATCGAACTATGCTCATAATGAATGGCAGGATCTCGTGATTGAGTTGCAAAAAAACGTGCTTTGTCTAAGGCTTCTACATCGTCAGAGATTAGCATTCCACCACCAGATGTTGTAATGATTTTATTACCGTTAAAAGAAAAAACCCCGAATTTTCCGAAAGTTCCACTCGCTTTGTTTTTATATGTTGCCCCTAATGATTCTGCTGCATCTTCAATAATCGGCACATTGTAGCTTTTACAGATATTCACTAGAGGGTCCATATCTGCACTTTGACCGTATAAGTTTGTAATGATAACTGCTTTTGGTAACTGCCCTTTGTTCTCCATACTAACAAACGCTTTTTTTAAGGATTTTGGACACATATTCCAGCTTTCTAATTCTGAATCAATGAAAACAGGAATTGCCCCTAAATATAGAATCGGATTAGCACTTCCTACAAAAGTAAGTGATGAACAAAATACTACATCTTCTTCTTTTACACCTACTAGTTTTAAGGCTAAATGTAGTGCAGCTGTTCCTGAACTTAAGGCAAGTGCACCTTTTGTGTTTACATAGTCTGCAACTTCTTTCTCAAAAGCATCAACATGAGGCCCTAATGGAGCGATCCAATTAGAATCAAATGCATCAATAACATAGTTAATTTCATCACCACTCATATGAGGAGGCGAAAGAAAAATTCGATTGTTTTTCAAATTGTCACCTTCCTTAAACATTCATCTTTATACTCTTCGCAATTATTTATGTTGAATTATGTTTACAATAACCCTTCGTAATTGATCTGGATTTTTAATAATTACCTCTTCGAGTTTATTTAAATCTTGTTTAATATCAAATGAGTCCGTCTTTGTAGGTAAAGCAATCACAATATGTGGATGCTCTGTCATCTTGGATTTTTCATGTTCATAAAATAGTGTCTCAGTCAATTTTTCACCAGGGCGAATACCTGTGAATTCTATTTTTATTTCTTTTTCTGGCTCATACCCATATAACCTAATTAACTTTTTAGCTACATCAACTATTTTAATAGGTTCACCCATATCTAATACAAAGATTTCTCCACCTTCAGATAGTGCCCCAGCCTCCAATACAAGTTGAACAGCTTCTGGTATCGTCATAAAATAACGAACCATGTCGGGATGTGTTACTGTTACCGGGCCTTTTGCTTCAATTTGTTTTCTAAAAATCGGAATAACACTTCCCCTGCTTTCTAACACATTTCCAAATCTGACAATAGAAAATTTGGTCTTACTCATTTTAGAGTAATACTGAATAATCAATTCTCCTATCCTTTTTGTCATCCCCATCATATTAATAGGCTGGACGGCTTTATCGGTTGAGATGAATACAAATCGATCAACATTAAAACGATCTGAAATCTCTGCCATATTTTTAGTACCGAACACATTATTGCGAATTGCAGAACCTTCACTAATTTCCATTAAAGGTACATGCTTATGGGCTGCGGCATGAAAAACAATTTGAGGCCGATATTTAGTAAATACTTGCTCTACTAGTCCCCTATCTTGTATGTCAGTAATAATCATCTTCGAATCCAACTCTGGATATTTTTCTTTAATTAACATACCAATATTAAAAATACTGTTTTCACCATGTCCTAGCAGGATAATTCTACTTGGATTACATTCCGCAACTTGTTTAGAGAGTTCACTTCCAATAGAACCACCAGCACCAGTAATTAAAACTGTTTTATTTTTAAGGTATTCCTTTAGCCGTTTAGTTGGCATTATCGGTTCTCTACCAATCAAGTCCTTTAAATCGATTTCTCTTAAATTATCAAGCGAAATATCAGATTGAATTAATTCTTTTACAGGTGGTAAACTTTTTACATTTGCTCCTGTTTTTTTACACTCATTAACAATTTCAGTCATTTCTGATTTAGTTAAAGATGGAATAGCAATAATAATATCTGTTATTCTATATTTTTCTACAACATTTTTTATATTCCCCCTATTCCCAATCACCGGAATTCCGAATAACTCCATTTTTTGTTTGGATGGATCGTCTTCAATAAATCCGATTGGGGAATAATCTAAATCTTCTGACCTTAGAATTTGTTGTGCTATACGTGTACCTGCATCCCCAGCGCCAATAATTAGAGCTCTTTTTTTATTAGACTTATTTGAAGTAAACGATTGTTTTTTTGTCATTTGTAATAATCTGCATCCACTAATTGTGACTATTGAAAATATGAATATAAGAGGTAATGTATAAAGCAAGTTAGAGCCAGTTAGAAAAATAAATGAATAAATAAGAAAAACAAAGTTAGATATTACAATTGCTGCTATAGATGTACTAAATTCTTGAATACCCGAGTATTTCCACATTGTCTTGTATGTTCTAAATTTAGATAGTGAACAATAACTAACAAACAAATAAAAAAACCAGGATAAGAAAATCTCATAGTTTAATACTATGTTATCCCCTTCAACTGATTGAACAAAAAGAAATGATAAAAAATAAGAAATACTAAGGAGTAATAAATCCAAGAAAGGTAAAAGAAATGTTTTAAATCGATAATTCATCGTTCAAAATCCCCCGTAGTTTCAGTTTTTAGTTAATAAATTTTATTCACTGATTACCATTTACGTAAGGGACAATTATCTACATGATAAAAATTTAGGTATCACTTACCTATTATTATTTATGTTAACCCAAAAGTTTAGTAACCATTTTTTCTATAAAAAATAGAATATTATACATTCTATTTTTTATAGAAAAAAGGAGGAGTTTTTTTGAAAATCCTTACGGTTGTAGGGGCGAGGCCACAGTTTATTAAAGCATGTATGCTCTCTAAAATAATAGTACAAGAGCCTGATTTACAAGAGATAATTGTTCATACTGGACAACATTACGATGTGAATATGTCTGATATTTTTTTTAATGAACTTAAGCTGCCAGTTCCAGATTATCACCTAAAAATTGGTTCTGGACCCCATGGTAAACAAACCTCTAAAATGCTATGTAAGCTTGAAGAGATTATGGTAGAAGAAAAACCTGATATTGTACTTGTATATGGTGATACAAATTCCACATTAGCAGGTAGTTTATCAGCTGCAAAACTTAATATTCCTATTGCACATGTGGAATCAGGTCTTAGAAGTTACAATAAAAAAATGCCTGAAGAGATTAATAGAGTTGTAACAGATCATCTTTCAACTTTATTTTTTTGCCCTACTCAAACTGCAGTTAACAATTTAAAAAAAGAAGGTATTAATCACGGAGTATTTTTGACTGGAGATATTAATTATGATGCACTCTTATTCTATAAATCGTATGCACTAAACCATTCAACAATTTTATCAGATTTAAATCTAACTAAAGAAGAGTATTACCTTGCTACTATTCATCGGGCAGAAAATACAGATAACTATCATCGACTTAAAACAATTCTCGAAGCATTTAATGAATTGGATATGAAAGTCATCTTTCCTATACACCCCCGAACAAAAGAGAAAATTAAACAAATGAATTTATTGAATTTACTTCATTCTTCCAATATAAAAACCATTGAACCACTTCCCTATTTTGATATGATTCATATTGAAAATTTCGCAAAAGCGATATTAACTGACTCAGGAGGTGTTCAAAAAGAAGCATATATGCTACGGGTACCATGTATTACACTTCGTGATGAAACAGAGTGGACTGAAACTGTTGATTCTAAGTGGAATACATTAGTAGGTGCATCAAATTTAGGTAACATTTCACATGCTATAGCAAATGTTAAGAAACCTTCTAATTATCCTGCAATCTTCGGAGACGGTCATTCCTCCAAAATCATGACTAACATTTTATTAAACTTCAAATAACTGAGTCATTTTTAAACATTATAAATAACAAATCCAGTGTCAAACCATGTCGACACTGGATTTGTTATTTACATTTTATTAAGGCTTTTGTTTTGCTGGTACCCCAACAACGATTTCATCATCTAATATATCTTTTGTCACAACTGACCCTGCTCCCACAATCGTTCTCATCCCAATACTTATACCTGGCAAAATAGAAGCATTATTACCAATTTTTGCTCCTTCTTTTATATAAGGACCTTTTAAATTATAATCTTTCGCTCCCATATATTTATCATTCGACATCGAGACACATGGACCAATAAAAACTTGATCTTCTAAAACAGTGTCACCAGTTACATATGCTAAAGTTTGGATGGTACACCTTTTTCCTATTCGAGTATTAAGTTCAATAATGGCCGATCTTCCAACTACAGTCTCTTCCCCTATGATGACATTCTCTCTAATACTTGCCTGATCACCAATAAAAACATTTTCATTAATGACAGTATTCGAATAGATTGAAACTAAGTTACCTATCCTAACTCCATTATTAATGACTACTGGTTTATCCACTCTGTTTATTTCCCTCATTTTCCGATTGCCACCCGGGATAATACCTAATACACAATTTGAGCCAATTTCTACATTTTCTCCAATTTCAGTATCTTTCAGGATTACTGTATTGTGACCAATTTTTACATTTTCACCAATAATAGCTCCCTCTTCTATCACAACATTTTGACCTATTTTAATACTTGCAGGATAGTTTTTCATAATTGTCCTCCTATTCTTTTAAAGAAAGGCTGCTATAACTTTCATAACAGTAAAAACAGTCTAGAAATTCAGAATCTATGTAAGACAATCGCCAATTTTTCATATGAATCCAACAAAGACAATAACTCTATTTATCCGTACAGCATAAGCTAAGAAGTAGAATTAAGGCAACTAGGAGGTATTATATGAAAGTCGGTGTAATCGGAATTGGAAATATGGGAGAAAAACATGTATTAACATATTCCACTTTAGCTCAGTATTGTAATCTGGTTGGAGTCTATGATAATGATCTAAAAAAATCAACACAAATATCAAAAAAATATAATATTTTAATGTTTGAACATGTAACAGATTTACTAAAAGAAGTAGATGCTGTAAGTATTGCTGTTCCAACCGAATTTCATTATGAGATAGGATTATTATGTATTCAACATAAAGTCCATATATTAATGGAAAAACCCATTGCCTTTTCAATTGATCAAGCAAAAATACTAAAAGAAAAAGCTGATAAAGCTGGAATAAAATTTCAGGTTGGACATATTGAACTATTTAACCCATTAATTCAAGTTCTAAAAAACAAGATGACACAAGCTGAAATTCTTGCCATATATATGCACAGAATGAGTCCATATAACGAAAAGCTAAAAAATATTGATGTTGTTCAAGATTTAATGATTCATGATCTTTATATTTTGGAAGAACTACTTGATGATGAAATTACTACATTTTTTTCGATGGGCAACATAATTGAAAGTACACCTAAACATGCAATGGTACTCCTTAAATCCTCTAAAGAAGTAGTAGCACATATTACTGCAAGTTTCAAAGCTCCATATAAAAAAAGAATGATACAAATTTTTCAAGAAAATTCATATATAGAAGCCGACTTATTAAAAAATGAAATTAAAGTGATAAAATCGAATAATGAAATAAGTAACACATCCATTATTCATACAGAAACTCAACATGTTCCATCAACATCTCAACCTCTGAAAAATCAGCTGCTAAGTTTCATTAATTGTATTAAAAATGATAACGATCCTAGAGTTACAGCAATTCATGGGATTAAAGCACTTGAGATCTCAAATGCGATAAGTCGTTCTTTACTAAAACACAAATAACTTCTATTTTGTTATTGTATGTTCAATTTTTCAAAAAAGTAGTTAAATAATTCATTGTAAATAAAACTTTAGACTATATGAATGATTTATTTGTTTAAGGATAAGAGAATATTTTTTAATTATTCAAAATACTCATTTACTAAACTGAGTTAGAAGGGAGATTATCATGAGGGTCCTTCATTATGGTTTCGGCGGACAGATGATCACTATGTGTGAATCCCTAAAGAAAATTGGTGTTAATTCTAAATCCTATCATATGATGAGTTCAACACAGAAATTTAAGGCAGATGTTTGCTTTGAACAAAAGGAGCTTACAAAAGCACAATTAAATCGTATACTAACAGATGCAAGTAAAGAATTCGATGTATTTCATTTCCATTTCGGTAGGACATTTATGTTTGACAGAAGCGATCTTCCCCTTTTAAAGGCACAAGGTAAAAAATTAATTGTTCAACATCGTGGTTCTGATGTCCGCAGAATTTCTGTTGCGAGAAACTTTAATAATCCTTATGTTCAAATAAAAAAAGGATTCTCAGATGAAAATAAAAGAATTTCAATTTTAAAACAATTATCAGCTTCAATTGATCACGCTATTGTTGCTGATCATGAACTTAAACCATATATAGAGGGTTTCTATAAAAAAATACATGTCGTTCCCCAAGCAATTCATTTAGATCATTTTCTTCCAAAATATCCTTCACTACATCAAGAGAAACCTCTAATAATCCATTCTCCAACCCATTATAAAGTTAAGGGGACAAAACATGTATTAGCAGCTATTGATCGACTACAAAAAGAAGGGCATCGTTTTAGGTTTAGACTTCTAACAAACCTTTCACATGAAGAAGCTTTAAAATTATATCGAACAGCAGATATCGTGATTGATCAATTGTTAATCGGCTCTTTTGGAGTTTTTAGTTTGGAAGCCATGGCATTAGGTAAACCAGTTATTTGTTACCTTCGGGACGATTTAATAGAGAAATATCCGCAAGAATTACCTATTGTAAATGCGAACCCTGATACATTGTATTTGAATCTCAAATCTTTATTAGTAGATGCCAAAAAGAGGCATCACTTAGGTCAACAAGGTAGAAATTATGCCGAGGCACATCATGATTCGGGAATAATTGCAAAAAAACTAAAGCAAATCTATCAGCAAATTTAAATACTATAAAGTACAATATATTTTTCTTAATCTTTATCTTCAATATTATTGATTAAAAAATTTGCATATTTTATGGGAGTAAAATAAGTAGCTTTCCATTCATTAAATAATCCTGCTTCTTTGAATGTTATCCTCAAATCACGAAAATTGCATTCGATAAACATTGGAATACCTTTTTCTGTGATTCCTATATCCAGTCCTAAATCAGCAAGGTTCGTTAATTTTCCGTCAAGATGTTGTGCAATCTTTAATGACAATGACCTAATCTTAGCTAGTATATCGTCTGTATTCATTTTTAGATGATTTAAAACAATTTTAGGGTCATAACATCTCCCTCCTGAAGCTACATTCGTTGTATATTTACCTAAATTTGCAACCTTGCATACTATGCCAGTCACTTGCCAATTTCCGAGTTCATTTTTTTGGACTGAAACTCTAAAATCAAATGGTTTATCTTCATATGTTCCTAATTGAATTCTTTGTTGAATAATGTTGGTTGGATTAAGGATAATTTCGTTTACCTCACTAGCCCAGTTACCATTTAGTGGAATATTGTATTTTTTTTTGCCATTAATTACTAAACAAACATTGTCACTATGCCTCATTATTCGTGTAATACCTTTACCAAGGGTTCCGTAATTTGGTTTTATGATAAGATCTTCGTACAAATTGATCATCTGTAAGAAGTTATTTTTGTTTGTCTTACGGGTTTCAGGTAAAAAACACTTAAACTTATCCTCCGCTTCTAAGTATTGATGAATTGTAAGCTTAGAAATCTTTGTAAATGCATTATAGAACTTGATACCTTCTTTTAGAAGTGAAACTATTTTCTCTTGCTCTCTTCTATGGTACAACAAAACCCGGTTATGGATGATCATAGGTGTCTTTATTACTTTGAATGAGTAGCGATTGTGTTCATCTTTAACCAATGACTTTACATGTTTCTTTCCTTTGGTAAGATCAGCTAGTCGAAAAAAACATGGTGTCAATCCATATTGAGCACAAGCCTCTTCATAAAAAGGGATACATTCATTGGTCTCAATTCCCGTTTGAATTTTATTGTAGAGATAGGCGCTTACTAAAATTCCAATATTCTTCTTCATATGTTATCACCCATAATAAATTTTTACCTTACTCTCAATTAGCCTTACAGAATTATGTTAGGAGTAATGAATATGGAAAAGTATAAGATCAATAACAAATTTCATAAAAATGAGCTCATCATGAAAGATCCCTTCTTAAAGCAGCATATTCCTGAAACGAATATTTTAACAAAGAATCATCTTACAAATTTATTAATTAAACACAAAAAAGTTGTAGTAAAACCAAGTAGAGGTTCTCTTGGAAATGGTGTCATTATGATAAATGAAATCAACCCACAAGAATATGAACTTTTATATCCCGGAAAAAAACCAAAATATATAAAAGGAATTGAGGTACTTTATACGTATCTAAAAAAATTAGAACATCCTTCCATTCCATGTATTGTTCAATATTATATACCTTTGGCAAAGATTTTAGGGTCACCATTTGATCTCAGGTATATTTCACAGCTATATAAGAATGAATGGCTCATAACAGGAATGTATGGCCGGATTGCAAAAAAGGGATATGCAGTAACAAACTTTGAACATGGATCTAAAATAATAACTGTAGACGAAGCTCTAAAAATTTCAAATATCAAAAATCTTGAACTAATTGAATTTCAATTAAATTTAGAAAAAATTGTTTTATCTATTTCAAGATGTCTTCATGAATATTTTACAAAGCAAACAATTTGGGGCTTAGATATAGGGATTGATGAAAAAGGTGAAATTTATGTAATTGAAGTAAATGCAGCCCCTCAAACAAAAGGTTTCCTTGAATTAGAATCACTAAAGCCCATGTATAGAAATATACATCGCATTCAAAATGAAACGAAAAAATAAGCAATCAATGTTTTTACTAAGTACTAATGGTGAAATTCCTTATTTCCCCACTATCACTCAAAGAATTTTAATGTTGTTTTTTTAAAAGTATTGGCCACTAAAGGGTGTTTAAAGTGGCCCCTTCTATTTAAGAGTGCGATGGTAAATCAGCTATATTTTAATGGATTAAAAGTGGTTATTTGATTTGGTAATTGCCCTTTCGGATAATGATTTGTTATGAAATCAGATGGTGACATTGATGCTCTTTTCACTTGTTGCTTTATTTTTTTATTTCTTTTATTGTGATTCTGATTTTCATTCGAACCTACCCTTTGAATTCTTTCATTAAAACCGTCTCCACTAAGAGATGATAACTGCTTTTTATTCTTAAACTCAATTTTTCTTTTTCGATTTAATTTGCTGGGTATTTTAACTTCTTCATTTTCTTTGATTTCATCTTCCGGTTTTTTTTCAAGGAGAGCTAATCGTTCCATTAATTTATGAATATTTTGTGTATTTGCTTCACTCTTTTCTTTCCCTACTTTGATTGCCTCTTCAAGTTCAAAGATTTTTGCAGTATAGCTTTCATCTTTTTCATATATCCCTTGTAGCCTTTCATAAATATCTGATATTTGCTGTCCACTAATCACATCATCTTGTACGTCCTGATGAACCTGAACATCCTGCAAATGTTTAAACATATTATCAAAGTGACTTAATTTAATTTCTAATTTATTTACCACGTTTTGTAAATTGGTTATATCTTGGCTATACTTTTCATCTTCATTAAATTCCTTTTCGCTTCTTCCGAATCCAAACACCTATTTCACTCCCTTAAGTTCATATTGTAAAAGTTCATCTTTTAAACTATATGAAGTTACTTAATAAAAAGTGATTATTATGATGACATATGACTTCGTATCGCTATTATTAAATATATACATGGACTTTCCTTTTAAACTATTACTTTTATCTATTTTTCAAAACCAATGACACTAATACAAGCATAAATTTAAGTATTTCATATTGTATAATAGGAAAAACATTTCCTAATATTGTATTGAAAGGAGATTTAAAACTATGGGTGTTGGTGCTCTTTGTACAGTAACTGTAACTGGTACTGTTACTGGTATTCCTATTGGTCCTTTGGTTGTTCAGGTTCCAATGACAGATGATGGTTTGATAGATGTAACAATTCCATTAGGTGGTTTGCTTGGAGATCTAGTTCTAGTTAATATTCCTTGCCCAACGATTGACGACATTGAGATTGTTGTTGGAGATGTCGTAAGTTTAACTATTTCTGTTACAGAGGGTTAAACTTGTTCTATTATTAAAGAATGGCCACCTCTATTTTTTAGGGGTGGTTACATTAGGTGATGAAAATGAGTCTAGTAGTAATTGGAATATGCATTCGGGACGATAAATTGATCGGGTTAACAACAGAAAGAATAAGAAAATACATTGAGTATTTTCCTTATGAATACGTAGATTTTATATGCTTTCACTGGGATAAAATAGACGTAGTTAATTATTCAGTAGCAGGAAAAAAATTTAATAGGAAATCTCTAGAATGGGACGATGGGATATATCCTCTACCACATGTCGCCTTTATACAAGGCTTTTTAAATAAAAATATTATAAATAAATTAAAAGATATATTCGGAGTAAATCTCTTTAATAATTTTTTATTTGATAAGTGGGAAGGTTGGGAATTTCTCTCAGATCACAAAATAATTAAACAACATCTACCTATAACTCACAAAATTCAACTTGAGAGATTAGCTTTACAATTAAATCTATTCAAAGACTTTTTAATAAAGCCAAGTATCGGCAGTAGTAGTGGTGGGATAATCCGAGTAAAGTCTCGAAATGACGGTACCTTTGATGTTTTTCACTCAATTAAGAATGAATGTGTATTGATTAAATTCGACACAATAAAAGAATTGATGAATTGGATTGAATCAAAGGTTAAGAATGGACAATATATTCTTCAACAAGGAATAGAAACCATAAGATATAAAGATAATGCAACTGATATTCGATTAAACATGAACAAAAATTCTAACGGTGTTTGGGAAAAGTCCATTGTTTTTTTCCGGATTTCCTCTAATAACAACATTGTTATTCCAAAGAAAGTATCTCGTATTTATACATTTGACCAATTACGCAGTTCTTCTTCCTTCCTCCCAGAAGTTGACATAAGAAAATTAGAATCCCAAATTGATTCCATTGGAAATAAAATCTGTCAAGCATTTGATCAAGCTGGATATCATATGGGAGATTTAGGGATTGATTTAGGGTTAGATATGAAAGGTAAATTATGGATATTTGAAATTAATCATATTCCCTATCCGGCTTTGGGAGCAATTCATGATCCTTCCGTATATAAACCTCTCGAATATGCTTTATTCTTAGCAAAAAATAAAAGTAAATATTAGTTGGTATCCTTATATTCATGTAAAAGGATACCTTTTTATTTTTTAATCCTAACAGACATGGTTGTCAATACTTTTTTTGAGGAATATTAAATTGCTATCAATCCATTTCTACATAAATAGTAATTATACTATTTACATCATATTTCCTATTATTTACTAAAATATGTATAAAAAAATTTAATTAAAAATCATTTTTTATTTTTTAAAATATGTTATGCTTTCGATATAATGATATAAAGGAGATAAACGATCTAATGCTAGGAGCCTTACTTATTTTTGTACTCCAACTCATATATGTTCCAGTCCTAACGATTAGGACCATTCTTCTTGTAAAAAATCAGACTAAATCTGCAGCAGGTGTTGGACTGTTAGAAGGAATTATTTATATTGTTAGTCTAATTTTTGTTTTTCAAGATTTATCTAATATATATAATATCATTGCATATGTTGTCGGCTTCAGTGTTGGCCTCTTGCTTGGTGGTGCATTAGAGCGGAAATTGGCAATTGGATATATTACCTATCAAGCAAATATTCTTGATAAAAATATGGATTTAGTGAATTCTTTAAGAACCGCTGGCTTTGGTGTTACTGTTTTTGAAGGAGAAGGAATTAATACCGCTAGATTTCGATTAGACATTGTTGCAAAACGTTCTAGGGAAAAAGAATTATTACTAATAATAGATCAATTTGAGCCAAAAGCTTTTTTAATGTCTTATGAAATTCGTTCATTTAGAGGTGGCTATTTAACTAAATCCATGAAAAAAAGAGCTATCTCCTTCTTTAAAAAGAAAAAAGCTATTGAAGAAACAAATAAATAATTGGTGATTAGGCGAAATGAAATTGGTTTTTTCATACCAAAAGCTCTTTTCGCCTTTTCTTTTACCCAAAATCATGGAAACCCCGCCAACGTTTTCGCATATTCTAATGGCGTTATCATCAATTTTTCATACACCCCTTTAGGCATATTTTTCTCCTTTATTTCTGCACCATACCCTCCTTGAAGCTCCAAGATCCAAATTTTTAACTCTTTATCGACAATTAAATCAAATGCTACATCACCTAAATGATGTCCGCATTCTTCAATATATTCGGCTGTTTTTATGCTAGTTTTTATCATTTCGTTTTGTATAGAGAAAATTTGTTTGTTAGATAACCCGTAATATCTGGCAAATGCATAATAACTTGGCAATGCGTCTATTCTGTGATTGGCGTTTGTTATAATGCTTCCCTTTTTTCCAATTCTCGCCATCATTCCAGGTGAACCCCATTGTTTTTCCTTACCCTTCTGTAAATATAAACGAAAATCAATTATTGATTCACCAACAGTAAAAGGGATGGCTTGTTGTATTAAATACTTTTGTTTCATCTTATAGGTTACATAGTTCAATAAAATATGTTCCTGAAATATCATTTTAATATGACCATGTATATTCTGTAGCATATAGGTATCACCGCTTTTTTCGATTTTTATAATCCCTTTCCCTTGGTATGATTGATTTGGTTTTAAATAAACTGCACCATATTCATTTATCATTTCCAAAAAAGAATGTTTGTTTACTAACTTTTTTGTCTTAGGAACATAGTTTGAAAGAGATGGATGCTCAGATAGTTTCTTATACTGATACCATTTGGAAAGATGATCACTATAAAAAACTTTCTGACCTATGATGTTCGTAAAATAGTTATAACCTCTTCTGCTCATTGAACTTTTACTAATCATTACTGCATTTGGCAAAGGAAATTTCGCAGCAACCCAAGCTTGTTTTCGTGGATGAAAATAATACCCCTTTATCTCCTTTTTCACTGAATTCACATCATTTTCTGCAAAGACAAAAAACAAACCATTTTGTTTCCAAGAATCTTTTACCCGATATCGCAGCTTTGATAATACATTCTTTGTCAAATATTTCTTGTCCCTGCATCCCATAATGCCAATAACCGGTCCAACCACTAGTGTGTCATGATCGAACTTACCTTCATAGTGGAAAACAGACGGAATGACAAATTCATTTATTTTTGCAGGTATCTTAACCTCACTATTCTTAATTGAAGGATCTATCTCAATACGACAGCTTTCTTTGCCAGTCCCGAAGTTAAGATTAATAGATGAGTACTTGTCTAATTGAAGCGAATGAAAAAGTTTACTATTTACATAAATAGTTTTGTCTTTACTTTTGTTTAGGATTATTTTACATTTCATATTTATTCCTCCAAGTTTCTTATTAAATGTGATTAGGATCGCCCTAATTGCATTTAACATAGTTACATATCCATACATCAATATGTTACGAGAATAAACTATTAGGAGTTTGAAAGTAACTAAAGGAGAGGATACAGTCTATGGAAGGTGTAGGAATCATAGTACCTCGAACGATGTATAGACAAATTCCTAATCTAAACGGAAACCATAAAACGATGTTTATGCTTTTTGAACGTGCTGCTGCAAGGAATAATCTAATTCCTTGTTTTATTCGATTACGACATCTCCACCCTGACAAAAAAAGTGTTGTTGCGTATGTTCTTACGTCTGAAGGTTACAAATTAATGAGGGTACCTCGGCCGAAAGTTAATTATTCCAGAATACTTGATCGACATCCTGTTATAAGGAAAAGAATTTTTGACCTTTACCGAGCAGGAGTAACAATTTTCAATGTACCTAACTATGACATTGAAAAATTTAATATTCACCAACTTCTTAATCGTGATAAAGGCATACAAAAGTATTTACCACATACCGATCTCCTGACAGAGCAAAGCTTCATAAAGATGCTGTCATTGTATAAAAGTGTTATTTTAAAAAAGAATTATGGTGAACGTGGAATTGGAGCAATGAAAATTGATAAGGGTATCAAGCATTGTACACTTACGTATCAACCGATAAACAGTCATGTTTTTGAAAAAGTGAACTTTACAGCGGAGATACCAAGCGTCGTTCTCGAACATATTGAAAAGAAAGATTATGTGATTCAAGAAAGAATTCCATTGGCTACTTTCAAAGGAAATCCCTTTGATATGCGTGTTGCTTTACAAAAGGACGGTACTGGTAAGTTTAAAGTTACAGGTATTATGTGTAAAGTGGCTAAAGACAAGAGCTTTTTAACAAACGGATCGCAAGGTGGAAAAACGTGTAGACTTGAAGATATTTGTCCGTTAACATTCCCTTCCATGTCATTTGAGAAACTTAAGCGAGATATTTGCAACATGTCTTTAATGATCGCAAATAAATTAGACAAACATTTCCCGCATCTTGCTGATTTGGGTTTTGATATTTGTTTAACAACTAAAGGAACTCCTTATTTTATAGAATGCAATTTTATTTCAGATTATGTTGGAGGGCTTATTCATCAACAAAGACTTCTACATGAAGAATGGGAATCAGTTTTTGCTACTCCAATTGATTATGCACGTTATTTGTTAGACCAAAAAAACATATCAATTTAATGACTTTTTGAAAACAGAGGACTGAATCATACAGTCCTCTGTTTTTTATCCCTTTAGCTTACTTAATAATCCTCTAAATGAGTTTCTCATCGATGTTTTGATTAAGATGATGGTATGTTTGTCTGCATGGTTCTTTAAAATTCTCATTAGATGATCTTCATGTTTGACAGAGTATATACTGTTTGGGTCCATTCCCAATTGTCTTGCTTTCGTACCAATTTCTTTTGCTTGATCGCCTATTGTAATAAGATAGTCAATATTATGCTTTACTATAAGTGTTCCGATTTTTTGATGTTCTTCTTGGGAATGTGCTCCCAACTCTTCTATATCACCTAAAACTGCAATCGATTTTTTTTCTTTCGATACTTGCTCCAACACTTCCAGTGCTGCTTCGATTGACGTTGGATTTGTATTCCACGTATCATCGATGATTGTACTGTTGTTAATACCAGGACTTAATTCTAAATGTCTTTGAACTGGTTTATACGTTTTTAACCGTTCAATCGCAGTATTGACATCAATACCTAATAACCCAGCAGCTGCAATAGAGAAGACAGCATTATAGACATTATGTTTACCAAATCCCGGTACATATCCTACATAAATTCGCCTACGATTTCCGATCATATATTTCATGCCGGCTTGATCATATTTCATCTTAAGAATTTTGTAATCAGCAAAATCTGATTCTCCAATGTAAATCAGCTTACCTTTAAATTTGTTCGTCTTTAGTTTTCTGGAAAAGTGATTATCTGCATTTAAAATCATTGTTCCACCAGGATGAACAGCTTTCAGCATACTTTCTTTTTCTTTAAAATATTCGTGATGATTTTTAAATCCTTGTAAATGATCTGTACCTATGGTCGTAATCAATCCAATTGTTGGCTTAAAATAACTTGCTGTTTGCAAAATATGACCTGGTGAATTTACACCCATTTCAATAATTGCCGCATCGGTTTTGTCATTGATTTCAAGTAAATAGTTTAGATTATGAGATAATCCGTTTTGACTTAATACTGTTTTAACAATATTCATTTCAGGTGACAAAATATGTGCAATCATTTCTTTCGTTGTTGTTTTTCCACATGTCCCAGTTACACCAATCACCGGAATTCGAAACATCTTGCGATAATAATGAATGAATTTATAGAATGCTACCCACACATTTTTAACATAGACAATCGTATAAGATGTTGGAAAAAATGCTTCCACCTTTTTTTGATCAGTCACAATGATACAGGAGGGTAAATTAGTTGGAACTTTAAGTTTTTCACGATAAAACACTAACGTATCTTTTGTTATTTTATGATTATTTCGTGTAGCTACATTTCCAATCTTTGCATCTGCATTTCCCCTTACTAAGACACCACCTATAAGAGGACCGACCTTTCTAAGCAGCAAGCTTTTCATAATAAACAACACACTCACAATGTTTTTTATTATTAGTGTATTAGCTCCCCCTATAATTGTATCGGCATATATATCGATTTTTACCAATTCTTTATTTAAACAGACACTTTAATAGTAGTTACATATAGTAATACATAAACGAAAAGGAGATATACGTATGATACACATTCGCTTAGATAAAAAACGTTCAATGTCTATCCATTTGCATTCATCCTTTAAAAAACACGTTCAAAGGTGGAAACAACTAAAGATTCTTTATGGTATAAAAGAAGTGTCTGTCACTCCCTTGTTCTCAGGTGCTGTTCCTGAGAATAAATGTTACTTAACGTTAGATGTTATCAAGATTCTGGATTTACCTGTTAGCACACCTTATGAAATCAAATTTGATAAGAATAAGATGATTATTGGTCCATATATAGGAATCCTTGCTGCCGTTACAAAGGAGAACTTACAGCAAAGCATTCCTTATCTATCAGTCTATGTAAAAAATTATGAGAAAATTGGGGGTACAATCATTGTCTTTTCCTTGGATGGGATCGACCATGAAAACGAAACAATTACCGGACTTATGTTTGATCCCAATAGTAATAATTGGATAGAAGGAATTTTCCCCTACCCACGCTCTGTTTTTTCATGTGTGGAAACCAGCTTAACAGAGAACTGGTCTACGTATTTATATACAATGGAACATCTTCATCAAAAACTCGGTAATAGAATTTTTAACTATCCTAATTTTGATAAATGGCAAATGTATCAACTTTTAAAAGGGGGATTACAACAATACTTACCTAAAACAGTGATCTACTATGAACCCGAAGATGTATGGAAGATGTTAAAGGAATATCCTTCACTATATATAAAACCAATTAACGGGCGATTGGGAAAATATGTCCTGAAAGTCACGCGTATTTCTAGTGGAGTTATCGTAAAGTATGGTCGTCATTCGAAAAAAGTTAAACATTTCAAATCATGGAGTTTATTCAAATTTTATCTTCGAAGAATATTAAAAGAGGAGACTTATCTTATTCAACAAGCCATTGATTTAGTTAAATGTGATGACCAAATCATTGATTTTCGAATTATTATGGTAAAAAATAACCAAGGGAAATGGGAAAATATCGGTGCATTTTCAAGATATGGAGGAAAAAACAGTATTGTAAGTAACATTACAGCCGGTGGAAAAGCAGAGATTGGCGGAACAACTTTAAAAACAGTTTTTGAACTATCGATCAGGGAAATGATTGATTTAATAAACCAAATTCATAATCTCATGATGGATGCCATTGCGATCCTTGAAGAGGATGGTTATCATCTTGGAAACCTTGGATTTGATATTGGAATTGACCAAAGCGGTAAGATTTGGATTATTGAAATTAATAATCAAAATCCTGATCATTATATTGCGGTAAAAGCTAACAAACCAAACATCTTATTTCAAGCAAAATTAACAAATATTCTTTATGCAAAAACTCTTTCAATGAGCTTCGAATAAAGATTATGTCGCTTCTTACCATTTTGGTTCTATGACAACCTTTTTCATCAAATTTATATCAAGACACTGCACAGCACAAATGCAGGTTAAATCCACCTTCACACATATTTCTGTTCGTTCAAGCCTTTCCACATCGCAAATTTCTTCAGCAGGGTATCCAGTTAAAGAAAGTGGACGGAGCAGCGAAAGGATCCCAAACTTTTGTTTTGTATCTACATGTTCGATTCTAAAAAAAGGTGTACAAAAATCTTCATCTTTTCCATTATCATTAGCCTTCACTCCTGAAACCTGAAACAAACCGCAATCTGTGTATAATAAAAACGGAATCGTATCTACCTTAAAAAGTTTTGAAAGAAGGGTACTAAAACAACTTGTTGGACAACCGCCCAACGAATCTTGTTGACGTTTTAATTCAAGAATTGCATGATATACTGATTTTGTTTGTTCATGTTTATTGTTGTCCTTCATCGTCTCCCTTCCTTTCCTACGCCCTTTCTTTTATGTTATTACTTGGTATGGGCATTTGTGCAGAAAAGGTATTTACTTGTTCGCCTTGGCTAAATAGTCAGCATATTGAACTAGTTTTTTGGCAACATCCATTTCTCGATGCTTTGAACCGGGGCGCCAATTTACTTCATAAATCCATAATTTTTGATTTTCATCAATACCGATATCAATTCCAAGTTCATCAAATTTATGATGATACAGACTTTCAAAATGCTGTGAAAAACAAATGGAAAAATGCTCTAATAATCTTTTCATATTATAATATTCATTACCAAATTCTTCGATTAAAAATGGTTGAAGTTCACCTCTAAACCCACCGCTTGAAATATTGCTTATCATTTTTCTATTTGCACTAATTCTTGGATATATAAGAGTTGTTTCCCATTCACCTCTTCCATTTTTTTGAACATGCAGCCTAATATCATACACCAATCCTTCTTTTGTTGAGCTTTTAATGAAAGGTTGAATGATGTAGCGAGTTGTTACTAATAAATGATCAAGATAAAGGATAAGTTCATTCTTTTCAAGAGTTTCGTTATGATTTCCATTAAGCACAAGATATTGATTTGTGGTTATTTTATCTATAAAAATTACTCCCTTTCCCCCACTACCTTTAATAGGCTTGATTACTAGTCTTTTATGGTTCTCAAAATGATCAAAGATCTCTTCTCCCCTATACAGAATAAAAAAAGGAATAACATAATGAGAAAATTGTTTTCCTTCTATAATTTTCTGATAAACCTTTAATTTATTTCCTACTGAATAACTTGTAAATAGACATCTATTTTTCAAATAACTCCATATTTGTTTTTGTTTATCATTCTTAGGAGATTTACTGTTTATAATAATATCCGGCAAGTCTCGTAGCTGTTGAATCCACTTTCCATTATCATATCTCCATCCATTAATTTTATGGTCAACCATATCAACTGTTCCAAAAGAAAAATAAAAGAAATCAACACCTTCCATTTTAGAAACCGCCGCACAAGCATAAGCCTTTTTTACATAAACAGGATCTTTTCTTGTATGAAGCATTCCAATAACAGTCATTTAATCACCCTTTAAAGTGGTTCTATAATAAACTTTATTTCTTTTACTGCTTGAAGAGCAAACTGTTTAGCTTCTTCTTGAGAAAGTGCTGTTGCCAGAACATAGGCATATCGGTCACCCAGCGATAATGGAGGTGTTAATATACTCCCTTTTCTAGGTTTTACATAAACCTCTTTTACACCAACATGTTTTTTTGCACGATTTTTACCAGTAACTTTCAAAAGAACTCCTTTCTTTTCTATTGTTACATATCGCACATAGACACATTCAGACTTATTTGTTTCGATAAGAGGCTCCTCTCCCAAATGCAGTTTTACAATTTCTTTTACGTAATTGATTCCTGTACCGTGATAAATGATTTTATTCATTGCTCCACCAGATATGCGCGGGTTTATTTCAATCAACTTCCATTCTTTGTTCACATAACGGAATTCTAAATGACAACTTCCATTTTCAAGTCCGATCTCTTTTATAATCGTATTTATCGCTATCTCTAAATCAGCATATTGATCCGAGCTTAAATTTGCAGGGAACTGGTAGCCTAAAACAATAAACCTTTTCTTTCTTAAAACGTCTTGTTCAAGGATGCATACAATTGTTAGTTTTCTTTTGTAAACAATAATTTCGGCCAAATATTGTTGACCGTCAATATATTCTTCTACTAAAATAGGATCCTTGTCTGACACTTTATTCAATTCAGTTAAACCTTTTTTAAATTCAAGAAGATTTGTAGCAAGAATGACATCTTTCGATCCGTTAGATTTAGGAGATTTAAGTACTAATGGTAAGTATTTTTCCTTCGATTGGGAAAATTCTCTGATAGATTGTTTTTTATCGTAAAAAAAAAATGTGGTGTGTAAGATAGAGATTTGAGTTTTTCTCTAAACAACGCCTTATTCTCCATTATTACGATTGCTTCTTTTGTAATCCGCCCTACTTGTAAAGTTTCGGAAATATCAACTGCGATTGAAACAAATGGATCGATTAAACTTAAGCATGCTTTTACATTTTTGCCAGTTGTAATAAGTTTTTGAATTTCTTCTATTAATAAATTCTTATCATCTAGACTCTTTATATATATTAACTGATGAACTTCAGGAAATTCCTTACGTTGGTTAAGAAATTTTAAACGATCTGTATATAATACCGTAAAATATCCCATTTCTGATGCAGCCTTTAATGCTTCTCTACTCGTGCCTGACTTGTTACATCCAATGAAAACAATCGTGTCCATTTTCTCACCTCCAATAAAAGTACCGCTTCTTATAAGAACGAATACATTAGGTATAGGTAAACCAATAAGTAGAAGTGAATGGTTGAGCTATTTCACAAAACACCCATCCTGCATCCTTATAACCACCTATATTCATCCTTTATGATATGGGTGTTAGTACTAATTTAGAATGGAGCAAGTTTATATGTATAGAAGAATGATAGGTATTTTTATTCCTAAGTACCATTATGAATCAATGAAAAATGAATATTCTCTTCATCCATCCTATGCCCAATATGAATCTACTGCAGAATTTTATCACCTTTCCGTTTGTTTTCTTTGTTCAGATTGCACATTATACACCAATGATATCCGTGCCTTACTAAGAGATACGGAAAGCAATAAGTTCAAGGAAAAGAGTATACCTATACCAAAAGTTGTTTATAATCGAGCTCATTTAAATAACAAAAAAGTACGGCAAACACTTTTTCATTTTATTCAATCGGGTTCGAAGGTATTTAACTATATACCAATAATGAATAGTAAATATTTTGTTCACCAATTATTAGAAAAAGAAGAACATCTTATCCGTTACCTTCCAACTACTTTAAAAGGCAACGGCAAAAACTTAGAAAAAGCTTTACAGCATATGGAGAATTTTTTTGTAAAACCTTGTTACAGCAGTATCGGGAAAGGAATCATGAATATACAAAAAGAAGTGGACGGTGATTGGTACTTTTATAAAAAGCATACGACAAAAAAAAGCTGGGAAAAAAGTTTATTTAATTCGGTTGAGATTAATAGGGTAAAAAGGCTGTTTAAACAACATCCTTTTATTATCCAAGAAAGAATACCTTTAGCTACTTTTCAAAACAGACCATTTGATTTAAGAGTTGTCGTTCAAAAAGATGGTATAGGTAAATGGATCACCAGCGGAATTGTTGCAAAATTAGCACCAGAAGGTCATGTCATTACAAATGTGGCAAGAGGAGGAGAAATTGGATTACTTCAGGACTACTTTACACACAGAGAAATCTCAATTCAAGATATCCAAAAAAATATCAACACACTTGGTGTTGATATAGCAAAAGCACTTGAAAAGAATTGGCCTCACATAGCAGATTTAGGATTAGACGTTGGTATTACTGAAAATGGTACTCCATATTTCATTGAATGCAACTTAAGAGGTCAATATGGTGCATTTAGAAAAAAAAAGGATTACCTGCCATTTTGGGAGAAAATACATGATACACCAATTGAATATGCGAATTATTTGATGAATCAGATTGATTGAACAAAATTATCTGCGTATCATTATATTTAATTTATTTACAAACAGGCTAGCTATACTTCCAAGTATTGAACTTCTTATAATATCGTATGGATAATGTACTCCTGCCCATACACGAGATAAACCGATGAAGAAAGAGGAAATAAATAAAAATTTGCCCAAAGCTTTGTTATACAAATAGGCTGTTGTTGATACTGCAAATGCCAAGAGTGTATGTTTGCTTAAATAAGAAGAGTCTTGCAAAGATGATAACAAGACATTCGCATTGCGAGTAAGATAAGGTCTGGGACGGTACTTAATATAATTAATGAGCTTTTTGAGACCTAATGTCACCATTACTGAAATGATAGATTCAATTGCAATCTTTTTATTTGAGTGTTTCGTACCGAATTGTAAGACGAGAACAAAAATAAACAAGTAGCGTAATTCATTTGATGCAAATACCATGAGTCGATCTAAGAAAAGATTTCTTCCTGCAAATCCATTGATGATGGAAAATAATTTTTGATCCATTTATTCTTCTCCTTATGTAAAACATTCCCCTGATATTATTCTCAAATAAAACATAGGTATGCAAAAGAAAATTCATTTCGAAATGATAAATAGCCTAGCCAACGAGCATAATAGGTATTGAAAAGTATAAGAGGAGGACATAAAATGACAAACCGTAATGATAATCGTGAACGAAAAAACAAATATCCAAATAACAAAAAACAAGATGCTGAATTTTCGAAGGATCTTTCAATTAGAAGTGAGATCACAAAGAAGGATTTAAATAAATAACTAAAAGTAACGGGTATCATTTGGTACCCGTTACTTATTATCTCCTTTTTGATCGGCGATTTCTTGACACTGGTCTTTGATGATTTTGTTGATTTTCCTCTTTTCTTTTACCATTGTCAGATCTGTTTTCTCTTTTCACTCTACCTCCACGCTCATTTGGCCGCTTTGCCTTTTTCACCTGCTCTTTTCTCTCTTGTTCATAATCCTCCCGATCGGGAACACTAATTCCTTTTATCACTTGTTTTTCCAAGTGTAGATGAATTCCTTTTTCAATCATACGTAAAAAGTCCATATCCTTCGGAGCAACTAATGTATAGGCAACACCTGTTCCGCCTGCACGACCAGTCCGGCCGATTCTGTGGACATAGCTCTCAACGTCATGAGGAATATCAAAATTATAAACGTGTGTAACACCTTCTACATCAAGTCCTCTTGCTGCTACATCTGTTGCAACTAAAAATTGAATTTTGGCTTCACGAAATCTCTTCATCGCTTTTTCTCGTTTTGCTTGTGTTAAATCACCATGAAGTTCATCTGATTCATAGCCATTAGCAAGTAATGCCTCTTGCAGTTTTTTGGCACGAATTTTTGTCCGACAAAAGATAATCGCTAAAAAGGGACGATGCTCTTGTAATAAATGCAGCAATGTAGCTTGTTTTCTCCGGTCAGTAGTTTCAACTGCTATTTGCTTTATTTCATCAACTGTTATTCTCTTTGCCTGTACTTGTATGTTTAAAGGTTCTATCATATATTTTTTTGCAAGAGATTTGATTTCGCTTGGCATTGTTGCAGAGAATAACATCGTTTGTCTTGTTGAGAGTGTTTCATAAATAATGTCCTCGACTTCAGGAAGAAATCCCATATGTAACATTTGATCCGCTTCATCTAATACAAGCATTTGGACAGTTGATAAATCAATCGTTGCACGGCGAATATGGTCTAATAACCGACCTGGTGTTGCTACAACGATATGTTGAGCTCCTTTTAATTTCTTCAGCTGATGTTCAACATCCTGACCACCATAAACAGCCAAAACGTTGAGTCCTTCCACATTTTCAATCATCCGTTTTATTTCTTTAGAAATTTGCTGAGCTAATTCCCTTGTTGGAGTTAAAATAAGGGCTTGTACTTCGTCATTTTTCGTATTAATTTTTTCAATAATTGGAAGGACAAAAGCAAGGGTCTTTCCTGTCCCAGTTTGAGCTTGTGCGATAACATCTTTACCTTCTATAATCTTCGGAATCGTTTGTTCCTGAATTGGTGTCGGTTGTGTAAGTCCTAATGATTTTAATGTATAATTAATTTCTTTTCGTATTCCTAATTGTAAGAAATCAGCCAAGGTTTATCACATCTTCTTTCTATTCATACTAATTGTTAGTTTTTCCAAACAACAGCTAAATAACTATACCATATTAACAACCTGATTTCATAAAATCTTATGTAAATGGAAAAGAGGCAGACCTTTTCAGAACTGCCTAACATTACTCTTATATAACTAAAACTGAAACTTATCTTGAGACATTGTTTCTCTTAATAAATACTTTTGAATTTTTCCGCTCGCATTTCGAGGGAGCTCGTTAACAAAAATATATCTTCTCGGTCTTTTAAATGGCGCAAGCTTATCTGAATGCTTTAAGAATTGATCAAGCAGCTCCCCTGTAATCTGCTGATCTTTTTTTACAACAACAGCAATTACTCTTTCTCCCCAAAACTCATCAGGTTCACCTAAAACGGCCACATCTAGAATTCCTTTATGCTCATATAAGGCATCTTCCACTTCCCTTGGATATACGTTTTCCCCACCACTAATAACCATGTCGTCTACTCGATCTGCCACATACAAATAGCCGTCCTCGTCGAAAAAACCTAAATCACCTGAGTGATACCATCCTTTGTACATCGCTTCCTCAGTAGCTTCTTCTCTATTATAATACCCGATCATCATACAAGGACCCTTTACAATGATTTCTCCAATTTCTCCAGGAGGAAGAATGTCATCTGGATCTGATGGTCCTTCCTCATTTGGTTTGACTACCCTAATCTCATGATTAAAACAAGCTCTTCCAGCAGATCCTGCTTTAGCTAATTGCTCATCAGTTTCTAAAAATGCAATAGCAGGTCCCATTTCTGTCATCCCGTATGCTTGAACAAGTTCGATTCCTAATTTTTCTTTACAAGCCTTGACCAATACCGGAGCCATTGGAGCTGCGCCATACAAACCTACTTGAAGTGAAGACAATTCATATTTCTCCAATTCTTCTTGAAGAAGCATATTCCACATTGTAGGAGCAGCAAAAAGCATCGTGATTTTTTCATTCTCGATTGTTTGTAATGCCTGTTCAGCATCGAAATGGTGCAGGATGACATTTTTAGCACCTGAATGTACCCGCGGTAAAAAGCTGCAATGCAGCTCTGCGCAATGGAACATCGGCGCTGTTACTAATCCGATATCCTTTGAATTAATTTGCAGCGCATTGATGCAAATTAAACTTTGTTCAATCATATCCCGGTGGCGGTGCATAACCCCCTTTGGTCGTCCGGTTGTACCACTAGTGTACATAATAGCATACGTATCATTTTCACTAATTTCAAAATTTGGATTTGTTGTAGGAGAATACTTGATGATGTCTTGATAAGAAGAAGAATAAGGTGAAGTTGTCTCATCGATGCTCCAAAACAGTATCGTTGGAAATCGATCGTGTATTTTCGTGATTTGTTCTTCTAATTCTTTCTCATAGATCACGATTTTTGGGGCAGCATCCATTAATATATACGAAATTTCATCAGGCTTTAAACGAAAGTTAATCGGATTAATAATCGCTCCTATTTTTGCTGCAGCAAAGTACGCTGTTCCCAATTCAAAACAGTTAAATAACAATGTAGACACCCTGTCCCCCTTTCTGACACCGGAAGCTAACATGGCATGTGCAAGTTGATTGACTTCAATATTCCATTCTTCAAATGTACTTCGTACTCCTCTTGTCTTGTCTACTATAGCTTCTTTATTCTTATATTTACTTACCGTTTGTTCAAATAGCTCACCGATTGTAACATACATATTCTCTCAACCTCCATCTATAAAGTAAACGTTTACACAAACCTTATATATGTATTTCAAGCAAAAGATAAAAATTCCTCTGTATGACTAGAACATTTTTATCGACGAACACAAAGAGCCTGTCTTTTATGACAGACTCTGAATGACTTTAATCTTGTTTTACATATTCTTTAAGAGGTGAATTGATTTCTACCAATCCTTCAACAACCAGTGAAGCGATCGTATATGCTCCTTGTTCTTGTAAATGTGTATTATCTTTTTTTCCTTCTGGAAAATGTTTATATTCAAATGGTTCCAACCACAAAAATAGTTTTTTCGTTTTTTCCGGTCCAGTTTTGTTAAATAGCTCCTTGCTTTTAGTTGTTAAATCTATTAGTTCCACATTTTCTTCAACAGCTAATTGCTTCATGGCACTAGGATAATTTCCATGTGAATCTATAATGTTCCCCTGCTTTGAAAAATTTCTTCTTTCAACTGGAGTAACGAGTATAGGAATTGCTCCTTTTTCCCTTGCTTCGACAATGTATTTTTTTAAATACGTTTTATAAGTTGTAAATGGATCTGTGTATCGCTTGGCATCTGCCTTTTTTGCATCATTATGGCCAAATTGTATGAATAAATAATCGCCTTGCCTTATCTCTCTTTTTACCTTTTGAAATCTACCCTCTTCATAAAAGCTTTTTGAGCTTCTTCCTGGGATGGAAGCATTGTGAACAACAACCCGTTCATGAAAAAAATTGTTTAATTTTTGTCCCCAGCCCATTCTAGGTGCTACCTTTGGTTTATAAGTGGAAACTGTCGAATCTCCAATAAGATAAATATGAATTGAATCTTTGTCTCTTTTTTTCATCATAGCAACCGAATCATCTGAAAATAGTAACAGAAAAATCATTAAACAACTACATATAATAACAGTAAAAACCCAAAACTTCCGTTTCAATTAGGATTTCCCTCCTTTACCTTCATTTTTCTCAATTACACTATAAAAAATGTACATTGAATCGGGCTTTAAAGTAAAGAAAAAATAGACTAAAGAGAGTTGACATGAGGACAAAATTTATATATTATATATTTGTAAACGCTTTCAAATATGAGGTGATTTAAATGTGTGAAATTGCAAAAGAAAAATCCAAATCTGAAATGATTACAGCCTTAATCGACCATAATGTATTTAAAATGCCTGATGGAAGACAATTTTATGAAGCTTCTGAAAATGAGCTTAAAACGATTCTTTATACACATTCTGATATAGAGCATATATGTTAACTTATATATTAAGTCCCGGCCATAATTAAGGCTATTATTTTTTGGGTATAGCACCTCCTTTTCATACAAACGATAAGAATAGCATGACAAGGAGGTTTATCAATGAAAAAAGAACACTGTGAGGAAGAGATGGATTATCTCAATCATTATCTCAATGAACAAATTACTCGAATATGTGTTATCGAGGAAGATGAAAGAATGAGAGAGGAATTAGCAAAAAAAGATAATGAGTAAGCACCCATTATCTTTTTTTGCTTTTTTATTTTAGTCCACCATGTAGATTATTTTGATTCCTCATGCACTTTTGCAAAAACAGACATTTTTTCATTCTCTTTAGCCAATTCTTTTGAAATGGTACTAGTTAAACTATAATTCCCTTTAGCATCATGACCTAATTCCCATATCATCATCCCGCCAAACCCATTATCAAGAGCTAGATCTGTTTTCTTATTAATTGTTTGTATTCCGTTATAGTGGTAAGTTGTGCCATGCATCTTTACAGTATCATGTTGAGCGTTTTCCGGATTTGCTTCCACAATGGCTCCATATGACATTTGGTTAATTGAGACATCTTCCGGTTGTGCATAAAAAGGAACACCTAAGATCAACTTTTCTTTTGATAATTTGTGTTTATCAAATAATGTTGACCAATAGGCTACAATATCTTCAGCAAATGGATATGGAGATAAATTTGCGGCATTGTATTCTCCGTCCCATTGTCCGTCATATGCCATAATATTCACATAATCAACATAGTTGAACATCTCCGGTTTAAACACTACCGATTGGATTTCTGTGCCCGTTACACTATGAATCTTTGAATATACGGCGATCGATAATTCTTTATCAAGCTTAGACAACTTTTCATCTAGTGCTTGAATGAATATATTCAAGTTTTCTGCATCCTCATTCGATCTCGGATGTTCAAAATCAACGTCTATTCCATCAAGGTTTTCTGTCTTTGTTAGAGAAATAAGTTCATCTACTAATTTTGTTCGTGATGTGCTGTTTGAAATTGCTGCTCGAAAATAATCATATGACTCTCCACCTTCAATGTGGTACCAGCCACCGACAGCTAATAAAACTTTTGTTTTTTGTTCATGTGCTTTTTTTACCATCGTCTTTAAGTTCGTTTTAGCTGTTTCTCCGTTCATTAAGACTCGTCCATCCTTTGCAGGGTGTGCAAAGGAAAAAATCACATGTGTAAGATCTCCATAGTCAATTGAGGACGGATCTCTAAAGTCCTGCACATAACCAATTAATACTTTTTTCTTTTCTTCTTGATATTGGGGTGCTTCCTTTAACGTAGGTTTCTTTTCTGACTTTGGTGCTTTTGTTACTTCTATAGAAAATTTCGTTTTCTTTTCACTATTATTTTGATATAGGATGCCTAAGAAAAAGCCTCCTGTAAATATGATCAAGATCGTTAGAATTATGATGATGTTTTTCCTCACATATTTCACTCCTTAGAAAAACAAAGTTATCCTAAAGATCGTAACAAAAAAACACTCATTCTTTCGATGGTAATATTAGTTAAAATCCCTTCTTCTTCGCAAGAGACTCAACGAATAAGGACATGATTACCTTAAGAAAAGTCCATGACAGTCTTTTATGTACAGGTAAGTGCTTTTGATAAAAATAAGAATATTCTATCTGCTGAACTGAGCCTCGGTTATGTTTAAACTCTCCTGCACCTGCACTTCGATGTCCAATATATTTATTATGCAAGACACACTCAGTGATCATATATGATAAAACTCGGTACAAACCTTCTTTTTTATCTGTTTTGGTGTTATATCCTAATACGGGTGTTGTAAGAACACCTTCCCTTACCCAATATCCGATTACTCCTTTTACTTTACCTCCCTGGCATAATAACATAAATTGTAAAAAACCAAACTGAAAGGCCTGTTCAAAGAACTCTTTTGTAAATTGTGGATTATGACGGGAATATTTATTAATGTATAACTGATCGTACAATTCCTTTATTTTAGGTATATCGTCCATTTTAGGTTTACGAACATAATAATGGTATTTTTCAAATAAACGTTTGTCCTGCTGAAGTGTCTTTTCATGCTTCTTTGTTAATTTGGTTGTGTGATTAAATAAGTAAATGGCCCGAGACATGACATTTTGGTATCCAACATTATGCATTGTATCAAGAAACTGACGATGTAAATTTTCTGTTAATGAACGAAACAGAATGGTGTGTTGCGGAAAAGTTGCCACTAGATAATTTGTGATCCTTAAAAGTTGGTCCTTCGTTAAAATAGAACCCATTAAATTTGTTGACAATAACCAATTATTTACGATCACTACTTTATTTAAATTGCTTTTCTTCAGTATTTTACCAATTATATCAATAATTGATGAGAATACCTTTTCTAGTAAAGGATTTTTCAGCTCCCAAAGCTCTTCTTTTGCATAAGTAATATAATGTGTAAAAGGAGATGTGACATAGGCATTATTAAATTCTTTATTATTAACAGTCAAAGGTAACAATATATCATCTATTTCTAGAAGGAAGAGTTCTGTTTGGACATTTTCCATATAAAATGTACTGCCATTTTTCATCAAAGGTTCAAAGTAATACTTAATCATTTCACCATCTTTTTTCGTTTTCCAGTCAATTTCCTCAATTGATTTCACATCATATAGTCTCATGTTTTGCCTTTTTCTTTATGACATTTTCAATCCGCTTCCTTTTACGTTCAGATGTAATTATATCGTATTTTGTAAAAGTAATTTGCGGCAAGACAAGCAGTTTTTCTTTCCAAAGCTTTTCTAATTCTTGTTTAACCTTTGCTTCTGCCACTGAATTCTCATTTTTCACTTTCAACTTAATATCAATTAAAAAAAGATCTTTCTGTGTTACTTTATACTCAAGTATATCTTCAGAAGAAAGCATGACTGCTCTTCGGATAAAATCGGGAAATAGCATATGTTGTTCCCCAGTTTGTTCATGAACTCCATAAAATATATCATCACATCGGCCATCAATCCGTTCCAAAGCTAAAAAATGTGATCCACAAGGACAAGGAGTTTGCCTCTCAATTAACACATCATTTAAGCGATAACGAATTAATGGCTGTGTTCTTCTCGTAAAATCAGTTATAATCGGAACAAAAATCCCTTTTTCTTCATCTAAATATTCCTTTTGAATCGCTATGATATCTTCATTCATATGTAAAACACCATGTGAACAGGTTGTTGCTAAAAATCCTTCTGTAGCTTGATAAACCTGATGTAAAGTTTGTTGAAAGATCTCTTCAATAAATGCTTTATCAACGTCTTCTAATACTTCAGCAACAGAAATGATTTTTTGGGGGGTAATATCAATGATGTTGTTTCCTTTCCACTCCGCAATCATACGCAGCATAGATGGTGGTGCAATAATAATAGTCGGTTTCAATTCATGCAACCTATTTTGATGAGTTTTTAGATCTTCAACTAAATCAAAAAAATGAAAACTTATTTTTCTACTTTTTGTTGATTCGTATAAATTATTGTTAGCACGTAAGAAAAAAGCAATTTTTTGTTCTTTCATTAGACTTCCTGGTAGCAGCTTTCCAAGGACCTCTCCAGCCCACATTGCTGATTCTTTTTCACTCACTAAAAACAAACCGCGATTTCCACTAGTTCCTGAGGATAATCCAATTGAGACAGTATTGATTTTCGGGGAAAAATCCCTTGTTTTCTCAGCTTTTACTGCCAATTGAAATGCTTCTTCCTTCGATATGCCCACTGTATTTATTTCATCAAAATGCTTCATCATTTCTCGCTTTGATATAACAGGTAAAGATTCCCATTCAAGCAGGTGATCCTGATAATAGTTACGATAAAATGGAGAATGTGTTAAAACAAATGCTAAGTGCTTTTCTATTTTTTTATTTTGATAAACTTGAATGGTCTTACTTGATTTAAAACGTCTTAAATATTTTGATAAGAGATATTGTTTTAATAGTAATAGTTTATTCATATATATATCCCTCTTTCACCAGGTTCCATGTCTTTTGACAATGGGTTGGCAAAATATCAATTTCAGGTGAATTCTTTGAAAGATCATGTAGCTTTTTTATATTTTTCTTATAAGCCGATCCATCTTCAATTAACAGCTTAGTGATTTTATGAGGAAATTGCAGTTCTTCATATGCCTGACTTGTCCAAACTGCATCAGCACATAGTAATATTTTTTTTCCACTTTCCAAAGTTACAAAAATCCCCAGTTGACCGATTGCATGTCCTGTTAAATCGATCGCAAAGAGAGATCCATCCCCAAACACATCGAAACCTTTCTGAAATGGTTGAAACTGACTGCTTAATGATATCTCAGGATGCTCATCAATAAAGTCAATTCTTTTATCCATGTCATCAGGTAGTAAATCAACTAGACAACCTTTTGTTAAAGCTTTTACTTTATTCAATTGTTTAATATGATCATACGCCTTTTTAAAGGTTAGGATTTTTGCAGATGGAAAATCTTTCAAACCTGCTGTGTGGTCTCCATGAAAGTGAGATAGGATAATGTATCGTATTTCTGATGAATGAATCCCTTCACTCTTTAATTGATTTTTTATCGACCGTGCTTCCGTGAAAAAAACAGGAGTCAACTTTGCGTAAATAGAATAAGGAAACGATTTTGTGGCTTCTAAAAACTTCCCTGAATATCCTGTATCAAATAATATATACCCTTTAGTTGGATGCTTTAATAATGCTGCTGTAGCTGGAAACTTTATTTTCTTTAATGACCCTTTAGGGTTAATAACTTTTTCAGGATGTGTGCAGTATCCACATTCAAAGAGCTTGACCATTTCAATTGTCATAAGTTTTCCACCATTCAATAAATTCATTTGTGCCTTGATCAATCGAAATAGCCGGTTCATATCCTAATTCATTCTTTGCTTTTTCAATTGAAAGAGTTTGTGATTGTGATAAAACACTAACTGTATACCGCGTTAATAAAGGCTCTTTTCCTCCCAATAAAATGGTGGAGATGCGCTCTAATGTGTTTGCTACAAGAAATGCTTTTTTAAATGAAACTTCTTTGTATGTAAAGGATTTTTCTAATCTTTCCATCACCGATTCTATCATGCTATATAAATTAACTCGTTCACCATTTGTTATATTGTATTTATGTCCTAGTGTAGATTCACTAGATGTTAAACAAAGAAGTATAGCATCGACTACATTTTCTATGTATGTCATATCAATTTCAACTTCCCCTGTTCCAATCTTTGGAAACATCCCTTTCTCACATACTCTAATTAATCTGGGAAAAATAGCTTGATCACCAGGTCCAAATAAAGCTCGCGGACGAATGATGATTGTCGCGAGACCTTGTTGGAATGCTTTGTCTATTTCAAGCTCTGCAAGATATTTCGTTTTAGCATAGTGATTTACAAATTTGTTCGGTAACTCTTGATCTTCTTTTACGTCTTTTCGTTCATTATAATGAAAGTAAATACTTGGTGTTGAAATATGTATTAACCGCTTTACTTTCGATTTCAAACACCCTTCAATGACGTTTTGCGTCCCGATCACATTCGCCTTATAAAAATCTTTGTATTTTCCCCAAGGTGAGGAAAGGGCTCCACAATGTATCACATAATCTTGACCCTGACAAAGAGCCAAGATGGAATCCCTGTTTTCCAACGCACATGGTACAAAGCGTATAGCATTTTGGGATAACTCTTCTCCCATTTTTTCATTTCGACCTGTCCCTGTTACGTCAAAACCCATTGAAGAAAGGCGTTGTGCTACTTTCAATCCTAAAAATCCTGTTGCACCTGTAACAAGCACTTTCATATATCATCACCGTCCCAGCTAATATCATACGTTGATTGTTGTAGTAATGTAACAGCATTTTTTTTACTATCTCTCCACAGTTTTATTAGACTAATAATTTGATAGAAATATGGTAAAGGATCATTTGTCCGCAAAGTGATGTCTTTATAAGTAGCGATAATTTTCAACCATTCCCCGAATTTCCGGATATTTTTAACCTGTTGAAGTCCATATAAAAACAATACTAACTTAATCGCTTCCTTTTTCTTCTTTAAAGGTGTTAAGCAGTTGTTAGATTGCAGAAGTAATGCTTTCACCACATCTTGATCAAAAAGGTGAAGTCCGCTTGTAGTTCTCGGATTACATTCAATTGGATATGCCTTATTACATTCATCTACAATAAAATCAAAGGAAATTTGTCCCGTGAAATTTAAATGTTCAACTATGTGACAGACAAATTGATAAATATCATGTCTATCTGTATGTTTAAATGATAATGTTGCACCTAAACCAGCTGTGAAATTACTTTTATAAACTGAATGTGCGAGAACTTTCCCATTCTTTGCTATCGAGTAAGAACAATACTGGTCCCCTTTAATTCTTTCTTGAAGAATCCAGCTTGATTCATCAAACCTTGTTGATGGTATGTCATCTATAGAAGGTAAAAATATAACAGAATCTGAAAATCTGGAAAATATTTTTTTCATGACTAAATGATTATTTTTAAACCACTTCTTATTCATCGTTTTTTCCGATAACATAGCTGTTCTAGGTACTTGAAACCCTAAAGAATCAACCATTTTAATAAATTTGTATTTATTATGTAAGGATTGTAATTTTGAAAAATCATCAACAAGAACTTCACAGTATTGATTAAGTTCATCTTTATACTTTGAGATATAAAAGATTTCTTCACAAATAGGAATTAAATAGTTAATTCTTTCCTTTTTAATAAGTTCCACTAAAGCTTTAATATAGAGCTTTGTTTCGAATTTAGGAGAAGGAGTGAGGATAAATTGTTTTATACTATTAGACGCTTTTGTAAGTGGTGTTGAGGTACAATCAGTGGCATAGACCTCTGCACCAGATTGGTTTAATAATCTGCAAACATGGAGTGTAACAGGGGCCCGAGCCCCTGTTACTAATACCTGTAATCTAGTATTCAAGAATAATACCTCCGATAGATAAACCTGCAGATGTTCCTAATAATAAAACTAGATCTCCTCGTTTCAGTTTTCCTGCTCTAATTGCCTCATGGAAGGCCAATGGAATAGATGCAGCTATGACATTTCCATAATTCTCAATAATACTCATAAACCGCTCTTCTTTAACACCGAGCTTTTTTCGGATAATATTCATTGCAGATTTACTTGCTTGATGAGGAATGACCATTTGCATATCCTGTACTGTCAATCCAGTCTGATTAAACAATCCTTCTAGAAAATCCGGTAACTTTTTATAGGATAATTTAAATATTGCCCGACCATCCATATCAAATAAAAAATCATTAGCGGATTGATCACTATAATTTTTTGGGTGAATTTTTGTTCCACCGCCTCTTATCTCTGAAAGTTTAGCCCCTTCACTGTACGTTTCCATTTTCGAAGCGATGATTCCGGATGTTTCATTACTGTGAGACAAAATAAATGCACAAGCGCCATCTCCAAATAATATGCTGCTTTCATGTTGACTCCAATTTAAACCAACAGAGGATATCTCGGAAGAAACGATTAGCACATGTTGAAATCTTTTTTGATCAATTGCATATGACATCATGTCCAGAGCTGTTACAAAGCTAAGACATGTTGAGTTAAAGTCAAAGCAAGGTATTCCTGAGCCTTCTAAACCTAATTGTTTTTGTATTAATGAAGCATTACATGGTATAGCCTGTTCATTTGTCCCGCTTGCACTAATAATACAATCTAGATCTAACAATGATATATTTGCATCTTCGATGGCTGACTTTGCTGCTTCTGCCCCCATGTAAGATGCTGTTTCGTCCTCTACAAAATACCTCTGTTTCACACCTGATTTTTTCTGAGACCAGCCTTCTGCTTTTCCAATTATTACATCAATTTCTTGACTATTCACGACCCGTTTAGGTACATAGGATCCTGTACCAAGTATTTTTACTTTTCGTTTCATTTTCACTTACACCTCATTCATCCAATCCACTCTTCTATTACTTTATGATTCAGATTCTTAATTTTACCATTTTTCCCACTAATTAAGGAGGGATATTTACTTAACAATATATGAAAAAGGACGTTTCCCATAAGGATAACATTAAAATATATATCTTATTTAACTTCTTATCCAGCCACTTCACCCAATCTAAATAAATTCCAAACAGATGTATAAATTTCTTGACTAGTTTCTTCATTTCATAAGATAATACTCATGAGTAATATAATTTCAATATGGAGTTTTTATCATGGGACAAAGAGGACGAAAACAAGGTTCAATTGGAATAGAAAGTAAAGCGAAATTACTTTCTATTGCAACCGAAGAATTTGCTACAAATGGCTTTCATGAAACAAAAATTAGTACGATCGTAAAAAAAGCGGGTGTAACTCAACCTACTTTTTATTTATATTTTCATAGCAAAGAAGCTATATTTCAGGAACTAGTCTGCCATTTTCGCACTAAGCTGACAGACATAACTAAAGAAAGCAGACTTGAATCAGGTTTAGATGTTCATACTCTTCCAGGGAGAATAGCCGTTGGGCTTTCTGCTATCTTCCACTTTTTAGATGAGGACCATCAGTTAACCAAGATCGGCTTTTTTCTTTCAACAGAAGCTGATGACATAAAAAGTCAAATTGCAGATCAAATAGCAAGTAATTTGGTGTCAGAACAGAAAGACGGATATTTTCGTAAAGATATTGATATGAGAATTGTTGCGGATGGATTAGTTGGTGTAATTGAACGACTTACTGTTACAAGTCTTTTTAAAGGACTTAAAAAACCTGATGAATTAGCAAGAGAAATTGTAGATCTTTTTTTGTATGGTTTGCAGAATCAATAATTCTATACCTTATATAAATGGGGATGATCATGATGAATTCATTGGAATCGATAAAACATGAAGGTTTAGATTTAGAGTGGATTGAACTAATGAAAATGGCTTTAGAAATTGGTTTGTCAATAGAAGAAGTTCAGGCGTTTTTAAATAAAAATCAGAAAAATTAAATTTACTATTACGTATACATATAATTAGCATAAAAAAAGGATCGTTATGAACAATCCTCAAGAATTTTACATTAACTGCTATATGAACTAAAAAAACTACTAGATTTCCCTTTTCTTTTATAGTACTGATGCCCGTACTTGGATGGATGATGATGCTTTGAGTATTTTCTTCGTTTAAAATCACTTGAGCTATGTTTTCCATGAGATTTTTTGTCTAATAAAGATTTTAATATTTTATTTAACATGCTATTTTCTCTCCTTTTTTATTTTTAATTTTAAATTATTTCCAAAATACTTTTAACTTTAAAACATCTTTTATAAACTCTTCAATTGAAGGGTTATTTCTTTGGTTATACCATCTTTGAATGGTTTCCAAAAGCCAAATCGGGATCGCCTTACCATCAACTATGTGATAATATTCATCATAGGCTTTTTTCAAATGTTCCCATCGATGATCATTTCCCGGTTTTAAGTATTCTGATACATCAATTACTTTTGCTCTGCCGTTCTGGAGTAAGATGTTTTTCAAATGAATATCTCTTGGATTTAGATTCTGTTGTTGTGCATAAATTCGTGCATTCTCAACATCTGCAATTGCCCGTGAAGGAATATGGATACCTTGAAGTAGACAGTCATAAAGTGTAATACCTGATTCAAAACTTAATACTAAATATCTATCATAAGCTCCAAAACATTTGGAAAAGTAAGGTGAGCCATTTAATTCTTTATAGACTTTCGCTTCTGTTTGAATTTTGTCTCTTTTCTCATCAGCATATAGCTTAAAAGCATATGATGGTTCATGAACATATTGAAAAACAGCAGCATCTGTACCAATACCAATACATCTTAGATCATGAACATTTCCAGAAATCGTTACTGGTTTATTGTTAGTATTTGATGTAATTTTTATTTGTGACAATAGTTCATCTACTACTATTAATATATCTTTCTCCATACTATCACCCAATTTCTCCTAAAGTAACATTTCGTTTTTGTTGGAAATTAATTATGCTGCTAAATATGCTTTTCACTCACTCCCATTCAATAAAATAAGTTAAAAGAAAGAATTCCTTACTAAAAGAAAAAGACCTTTACCGATGATGGTAAAGATCTAAAAAAAGACCTTTACCAAATTGAAAAATCAATTGGCAAAGGTCTCGCTAGCAATAATTATTGCCAACAAAGCCGGGGTATGAACCCGAAATGACGACTTTGTTTAACAGCTACTCCCCTTTGGAGGAATTAACGTTCATTTAACTTACTATAATTTTAACAGAATTTTCACATTAAGTCAATTTTGAAAAAGACAATGAAATTTCTCATCTATTCTTTATTTTAACCAATGGGAAGGAATGTCTAAAGATGGAGGTAATTTTGTATGAAGATCTCCATTGGCAGAATTAATTTGCGCTTGTGTTAAAAAAATACACCCACTTAAATTTGCTCCACTAATATTTGCATCTCGAAGGTCAGCACCAATAAAATCGACATATCTTAAATCAGCATCTCTTAGATCACATGCAATAAGAAAAGCTCCCCTTAAATTTGCTCCCCTAAGATTTGCTCCTTTTAAATTTGAGCCAATCATTTCGATTCCTTTTTTCATTTTCACCTTTTGTTTTAGACCGTTCTTTCCTGTTGTACGAACAAGTTCACTCGTTCTAATTAATACATCATTAACAAATGCTCTATGTCGTAATAGATCTATTTTTAATATAGACTTCGGATTTAAATAGGTGAGGTGTTCAGTCTGTTCTATTGCTTGATATATATCTTTATGTATTTCTCTAGCTTCTTTTCTATTTAGAGCTTCATATAAGTAACGAAGCATTTCATGAAGCTGTTGCATGATTGGGAAGACATCAAACATTTCTTTAGCAATTTCTTTTTTGCTTCTCCAGTCTTTCCCACTATAAGTTACTTGTGAAACCTTTTGACCTGCCCCGAAACATTCATAAACAGTACAACCGCGAAATCCATTACTTCTTAAATTATTATGAATGCTACACCGATAATCCGATTGAAGGTTACCACATGGTATGCCACTTTCCTTATCATAAGCAAAATCTGCAGATTTCATATAAGGCAAAGCTACACAACATAAGCCAAAGCAATTTTCACAATCTGCACTTAGGTCTTTTACCTTTGTTGCTTTTATACTCAAAACTTCCACTTCCTTATTACTCCTACTGGGAAATTTCAACAATAAGAATAACCGGAGTATTTTACCAGCTCCGGTTAATTCTTTATTAAACATTATTACTGCACTAACTCGTCCACTGATTGCTTTTCGTAAATTCGTTTGATCGCTTCACTAATTAATGGCGCGACTGATAACTCTACTAATTTGTCAATACGCTTTTCTTCCGGAACCGTAATTGAGTCGGTTATAACCAATTCCTTTATTTTAGAACTTTGGATTCGTTCAATTGCAGGGCCGGATAAAACCGGATGTGTACAACATGCATACACTTCTTTTGCCCCATGCTCTACTAGTGCATTTGCGGCTAATGTTATCGTACCGGCTGTGTCGATAATATCATCAATTAAGATTGCTGTTTTCCCTTCAATATGGCCAACGATATTCATAACCTCTACAACATTTGGTCTTGGACGTCTTTTATCAATTATCGCAATTGGAGCTTTCAAACGATCTGCCAATTTACGTGCCCGTGTAACACCGCCGTGGTCTGGTGAAACAATCACAATATCTTCTAAGTTCTTATTTATGAAGTATTCCCCTAAGATTGGAACACCTAATAGATGGTCTATTGGAATATCAAAGAAGCCCTGAATCTGGGGGGCGTGTAAATCAAGAGCAATCACACGAGTAGAGCCTGCTCTTTGAAGTAGATTTGCCACTAGCTTTGCAGTAATTGGCTCCCTCGCTCTAGCTTTACGGTCCTGTCTGGCATATCCGTAATATGGAATAACCAAATTGATTGTTTTTGCAGATGCACGCTTTAAAGCATCTACCATAATTAATAATTCCATTAAATGTTCATTTACAGGATTGCTAATCGATTGGATGATGTACACCTCATCTCCACGAATACTTTCCTCAATGTTAATTTGAATTTCTCCATCACTAAAACGAGTAACAGAACTCTTCCCTAATTCAATCCCAAGAATTTCGGCAATCTTCCTCGCTAACTTGGGATCAGAGTTAAGCGAAAATAGTTTTAAATTAGAATCTGCATAACGACTAGGCATGGTAAAGTGAAAACCTCCAGTTGGACTTATAATTTGTGGCCATGTTATAGATAAGTATTGATTTTTATCATTATTAAATGAAACGGAAATCAACAGGACATTTAAACAAGCCTCAAAATGAGTAATTTACATACCTATTTTACACTATTCGGTTTGTATTCAACAGAGACTTCACTATAATTCTTTTATTTTTTGTGAACTCTTTTTCATAAAGTAATCAATGGTCATAAAAAATACGGGACCTAATGAGATCCCGCATTTTTTATGTTATTTTTTAGCTTTTGTTTACAAGCATCTTTTCTCTCGTGTACTCAGCTGCTTCTACCATTACCTTTAACGCTGCAATCGTTTCTTCTATTCCGCGTGTCTTCAATCCACAATCAGGATTGATCCAGAACAATTTTGGATCCAACACTTGAAGTGCCCGATCAATATTTCTTAGAAGTTCCTCAACTTTTGGCACACGTGGACTATGAATATCATATACACCCAATCCAATCCCTTTATTATATGTTGTTTCTTCAAAAGCTTGGATTAATTCTCCGTGACTTCTTGAAGTTTCAATCGAAATAACATCTGCATCAAGTTCATCAATGGTTGTAATAATATTTTTAAAGTCTGAATAACACATATGTGTATGAATTTGAGTCTCATCTTGAACGGATGTTGTTGCTAGCTTAAATGCATAAACTGCATCATTAAGGTAACGATCCCAATTTTCACGTTTTAAAGGTAATCCTTCTCTAATTGCCGGTTCATCAACTTGAATCATTCGGATTCCGTTTTTCTCAAGGCTATCAACCTCTTTTCTCAGTGCCAGAGCAATTTGATTTGCCACATCGAAACGGGAAATATCATCACGAACAAATGACCAATTTAATATAGTTATCGGACCAGTCAGCATTCCTTTAACAGGTTTTGATGTTAGTGATTGAGCGAATACCGTTTCCTTTACCGTCATTGATTCCTTCAAATCAACATCACCGTAGATAAGTGGCGGTTTCACACATCGTGATCCATATGATTGAACCCATCCAAACTTTGTAAATTGGAATCCTTGTAGTTTTTCTCCAAAATATTCAACCATATCTGTACGTTCGAATTCACCATGAACAAAAACATCTAGACCTAATTCTTCTTGAATATCGATCCATTTTTTAATCTCTGCTTTTATATATTCCTCATATTCCGCATCGGTTAACTCGCCTTTACGCCATTTTAAACGTTGATTTCTAACTTCTTTTGTTTGTGGGAAGCTACCTATTGTTGTGGTAGGAAGCAAAGGTAAATCAAAAGCTTTTGCCTGCAGTTCCTGACGCACAGAAAGCTCTGCTCTTCGGTCTACATCATATACATGAATGTTTTTTATCGCATCTTGTACATCCGAATTGTTTCTAAAAGAAGAATGGTTTAAAGATTGAATAGATGTAATACTCTCTTTCAGTTGTTCTTGTACTGATTCAATGCCATTATTTAGCGCTTTAGTTAAGACAATAACTTCATTTATTTTTTCATCAGCAAAGGATAGGGCATTTTTGAGAACCAAATCAAGTGCTTCTTCACTTTTTACAGTAACTGGTACATGTAACAAACTTGATGATGGCTGGACGATTAAACGGTCGTTTGACACAAACTCTGATATTTCTGTCAAAAGTGAAAGTTGCTCTTCGAGATTACAGCGCCAAATGTTACGGCCATTGACTACACCAGCTGCTAACACTTTATCACTCGGAAACCCAAAGCTTTTTAAAGCCTTAAGGTGATGGCCGCCATCATGGACAAAATCAAGTCCTATACCATGAACTGGTAATGAACAAACTTCGTTGAAATAGTCAATATGATCAAAATACGTTTGTAAAATCACGTGAACATTTGGTGCTGCTTCATGTAACTGCTGATAGACTTCTCGGAGCAGTTCAACCTCATCATAAGTTATATTTGTCGCTACTATTGGTTCATCAATTTGAACCCACTGGACACCTTCTGTTTGTAATTGCTGCAGGATTTCAGCATAAAGCGGGACAAATCTCTTTACTAAATCGTGAAACTCAGACTTTTTGTATCCTTTTGATAGTTTTACAAAAGTCACTGGACCTAAAATGATTGGTTTTCCTTCAATATTTAATTTCTGTTTTGCTTCTTTATAAAATGTAAGTGGTCGGTTTTCCACAAGTTTAGGTTCAGCATGATTTAACTCAGGCACAATATAGTGATAATTTGTGTTAAACCATTTTGTCATTTCACAGGCAACTGCACCTTTATTACCTCTTGCCATATCAAAATATGTTTCTAAAGAAACTGGGCCAGCCGTGTAATCAAAGCGATCTGGAACAAGACCAAACATGACAGCTGTATCAAGAACATGATCATAAAAGCTGAAATCTCCTATCGGAATTAAATCAATGCCTTGCTCTTTTTGTTTTTTTAGATGTTGTAGGCGGATCTCTTCCATTTGGTTTAAAAATGTGTCTTTACCAAGATTACCTGCCCAGTATTGTTCAAGCACCTTTTTCCATTCACGTTTTTCACCAATACGGGGATATCCTAAGTTCGAGCTTTGTATTTGACTCATTGTATTCATGCACTCCTATCATTTGTTGTATTTTTGCCTCAAACAAAAAATCTCTCTTTTCAAATTAGAAAAGAGAGATTCATACGCATAGCTAACTAGAGTTGAGACATTCCGGCTTTCTCAACACGTATTCCTCACTCCTCCCTATACATCCGTAGGTACAAGCGCATATAACAGGCAGGTCTCCTGACTTAGGTTCATCGCTTCTTATCCCTTCCCATTTCATATTGAAATAGTGGTTATTAATAAGTTGCTCCCCATTACAGTGGCGGGACCGTGCCGGATTTTCACCGAACTTCCCTTTTAAGCTGTGATAGAATTTCACAGCACCTGTTACATTTGATATGTAATTTTCAGACGATTACTTCTTCTAGTACTTAAAAGACCTCTCTATTTAAAATAGAGAGGTCTTCATTTCAATGAAATCCCCTCTTATTTGTCAAAGTAATATACTTTGTAGGAATTAGCACCTTTTCAACAATGATCGTTGAATGGTTGCCGGGCTTCATCGGGCCAGTCCCTCCGCCACTCTCAATAAGAGTTTTTTGATAATTAATGATATTTTGAATTTAATAGCATAGTAGCATGAGAAAAGAAAACTGTCAAAGAGAATTTTATTATTTCACCAATTCAAAATATTTTTTAAATAAATAATAGAGTAATGAGTATAATATATTTCGTTAAAAATTAATAGTCCATCATCTCACAATTTCTTTAAATTATAATTCCCCCACAGATGAAGGCCGTTCTTTTGCCTTATCTGCAGCACTTGCATTTTTCGTTGATTCTTCTTTATTCTCAGCCATTTCTTCAATTGTTTTAATTTTTAAGCGAGCAGCACCTTTATAATTTTTCGTTGGGATAAGTTGTTTTGCTTCAAGACGATATTTTGCTTCCGAAATTGCTTTCGAATATTGTGGTAACCATTTTTCCTGTGCAACTAATAGTTCATCTGTCATTTGCCATATTTCTTTCGGATTACATACCGCTCCTACTAATGGATCCATCATCATCGCTTGACGTAATAGAAAGTCATCTCCCTTAACAGCTGCTTCCACTGCTAATCGTTGAACAGAAATACTCACATTACATACAGCAGCACATCCAAGCGGAAGGTCACCTACATGTGGCATATTGATTCCATTACGATCCACATATCCGGGGGCTTCAATTATGGCATCATCAGGAAGATTTGAGATTACCCCATTATTCACTACATTAAAATGTCCTCGATATACTCGTCCAGTTTCAAGTCCTTCAATAATATACGAACCATGTTCCTCACTGCGATTCTCCTGTTTATATGTTAGAGAAGGTTCCTTCATCCAATTTGGAAAATCTGTCTCAAACCAATTCCTTCCTTCTGTGCAAACACGTAAATATCCACCTGTTTCACCATTTATCCATGAGCCTAAATCTATCCATTCCTTAATCTCATCCGTGCGTTTTCGATACCATGGGACATATTCACTTAAATGTCCATTTGATTCTGTAGAATAATAACCAAATCTTCTTAACATATCAATTCTAACTTTTTCCGTTTTACGAAACTCAGGATGTTCCTCAAATGCTTCTAAAAGATTTTCTGTTAAATCTTCTCCCTTATGTTTCACACTAATGTACCATGTTTGATGATTGATCCCAGCACAAATAATGTCGATCTCTTCTTTTTTATAGCCCAACACTTCTGCAATTTGCCTATGCCCGCCTTGAACTCCATGACAGAGTCCGATTGTATTCACACCGCCATATACATTACAAGCCCAAGTAATCATAGCCATTGGATTTGCATAGTTTAAAAGAATACAATTCTCCTCTGCTACTTCTTTAATATCCTTACAGATTTCCAACATTTCTGCAATTCCGCGTTGACCATACATAATCCCACCAGCACACAATGTATCACCAACACACTGATCGATTCCATACTTAAGCGGGATATCAATATCTAGTCCAAAGGCCTCGAGTCCACCGATTCTTACAACCGAAAAAATATATCTTGCGCCTCTTAAGGCTTCCTTGCGATTAGTTGTAGCATGAATCTTTATATCCAATCCATTTTCATCAATATCGCGTTGACATAGTTCTGTTACCATTTGAAGGTTTGAAGGATTAATATCTGTAAAAGATACTTCAATATCTTGAAATTCAGATACAGATAACAAATCACGTAAAAGTCCTCTAGTAAACCCTATACTTCCTGCGCCGATAAAAGAAATTTTAAATGACATATAAAGAAAGCACTCCTTTTCGTTTTGTTATTATTATTTTAACAACAAAATATTGTATACGTTTCCAATATCATAACTTTCTCAAAGGTTTTCATGTCAAAAATCCTAACTTTTATAATATAAAAAATAGGATGACCATTGGCCATCCCAAACTCAGTAATTCACTTTTTGAATAGATTTTTTCACTAATTTTCTGTATTCATTTGGAGTTTGCCCTGTATATTTTTTAAATAACATACTAAAATATTGACGACTATTTACACCAACATAATGTGTAATTTCAATTACAGGTATTTCTGTTTCTTTTAACAACATTTTTGCTTTTTGGATTCTAAGCCTGGTTAAATAGTCCAAAATCGTACACTTCATTTGTTGTTTAAAAATACGGTGCAGATAGCCTGAATGAAGGCTCACCGCTATGGCAATATCTTTGATTTGGATATCACGATCATAATTTTGATGAAGGTAATCAACCGCTTGTTTTACATAAACATTTGATTGCTGACTTAAATCATATTGATTATTTTCATCCTTGTCAATGATCATTCTTGATAGCTGAATCAAAAGCTGACTAAATAATAAATAAACCATTGGATCTTGTATAGATCTTTCATTATCAAGTTCCAAAACTAAAGTCTTTAAAGAATGATAAATCTCATTCGGGTCCTTAAAAACAACATATGGTCTTTTTAATGTTAGAAACCTATTTAAACTAATTGAATGGTCGGTTAATTCCTTTATCGATGGAAAACTTCCCTCTTTTGATACAAAAGTGAATTCAATGTTTAACATTCGACACGGGCTACCTTCTTCAACAAGTAAACGATGGGGAACATTTGCATCAAGGAGAATCACATCCCCCTTTTTCATCTGAATCGTTTCTTGCTCAGCCTCTACTACACATTGACCGTTTATCACATACATAATCTCAACTTCTTTATGAGTATGAAAATCCATGTGGTGAAAATCCCACTGTTTAAAATAATAAGCGTTTACTCTTGGATAATAGTGATTTGTAAGTAATTCATGCTGATAAAGACTAAAATTACCCATAGGTCCTCCATATTTGAATCAAACTTATTTATGTAAACTACTAATCTATTAAACCATTTGGATACACAATAACTTTTAAACTTTCTTTTTTATTAAGTCTAGCACGGTCCATTGCTTCTTTCGTTTCATCAAGAGTATACCGATCTGTAATTAAGCTATCCAAATTGTAATTTTGCGATGCTAGAAACTCAATTCCTTGATTATACGTATTTGCATATCTAAAAATTCCGAAAATATCTAATTCATAATCCGCGATAAGTGGTACATTTAATGGAATTTCATCTTGTGACGGTAACCCAACGATTGCTAATTTACCGCCTCTTTTTAATGATTTTAGAGCTGTTTGAAGCGCTTTAGGATTACCTGCAGTTTCAAAGCAAACGTCAACACCTTTTCCGGCAGTGATATTTGCAATTTCTTGATTTGCATCCTGCTCCAAAACATTTATAACATGTGTAGCACCTAGCTTTTTGGCAGCATTCAATCGATTATCCTCTAAGTCCGTTACGATAATTTTCGAAGCTCCAAAGGCTTTTACTGCCGCTATGGCTGTAAGGCCAACAGGTCCCATTCCCATTATAGCTACTGTTGAACCAGGTTGAAGTTTTGACCTTTTTGCCGCATGAATCCCGACTGAAAAAGGCTCAACAAGTGATGCTTCTTCAAATGATAGTTCGTCTGGAATTGTAAATAAAAAATCTTCTCTGTGCTTTATATATTGAACAAAGGCACCGTCGATTGGAGGTGTTGCTAAAAATTGTACATCAGGACAAAGATTATATCTCCCTTCCTTGCAATATTCACATTGTCCACATGTAATACCCGGTTCAACCGCTACACGATCACCGATTTTCAACTTGGAAACTTGTTCTCCAACCTCTACAACTATTCCTGCACATTCATGACCTAAAATAATCGGTTTTTCAACAACATATCTTCCTATTTTTCCATGTTCATAATAATGAATATCAGACCCACATATTCCAACAGCCATTACCTTGACTAAAACTTCATTTCCTTCAACCTTTGGAACAGCAACTTCTTGGACTTCAACCTCATAAGGTCTTGTCATTACTGCCGCTTTCATGATAGTTGGAACCTCTACCTTTTCAATACTTTTGATAACAGATTGATTCGACATATCTCTACCTTCCCCTTTCTTGTCTTCTATACGAAAACGCTTTCCTTTTTACCTTTAAAAGAATTTCAACGCTGAATAGCCGGGTGCATTTAAGAATTTAATTCTTGTCCCTACTAGGATAACACCATTTTTAAGAACAAAAAAGTGAAAAATCATCATTCGGATGAAACAATTGTTCAACATCATCCGTTTCATAGATGAATAACAAACAAAGGGAGCTGTTTCATTTGAAAAACTTAAAAAAATTATCAGCAACTGTGTTAACTGCATCTGTTCTATTATTAGGTATTCCTGCTGGGGGCGTAAGTGCTCAAGAAAATGTCAATTATTCTATTTTTGACCTATCGGGTACATTAAAAGAAGGATCTAAGGGAGCAATGTAATAATTATGCAACGTGCATTAAATAAAGCAATGGGTGCTGAATTATCTGAGGATGGTATTTTTGGTCCTAATACAAAAACAGCTGTAATTGCCTTTCAAAAATCAACGAAAACGCTAAAAGCAGATGGAATTTACGGACCAAAAACACATGCTAAACTATCGAAAGAAATCAACTCTTTCGGCTTTGAAAATACTGTTTTAAAAATGGGCAGCAGAGGTGAAGCAGTGAAAACACTTCAAAAAGCATTAAATGATATGAGCTATGACGTGACAGTAGATGGAATATATGGACCAGAAACAAAGGAAGCTGTTATTAAATTTCAAAAACGCTTCCCAGACCTTGTAAATGATGGGATTTTCGGACCTAATACTAAGGCAGTTATGGATAAAGTTTTAAATGACTGATATTTAGTAAAAGGCGATCAATTTTCTGATCGCCTTCATTATTCTTTAGATGTTGCTAAACACTTTATCAAACCCAATTTTAGAACGTTTTATCAGCTCTTCACCTGATTCACTTGGTTGTGAAGGAGTTAATACTTCTTGGGATATTGGGCCGCTATAGCCAGTTTTCTTAATACTTTTCAAGAATAAAGGTAAATCAATTACCCCTTCTCCTGTATAAAGCCGATCATTATCCTTAAGCTCTTCCACCGGTAAATTCTCTGCATCATTAATATGAACATGAACAATCTGCTGTGCATTTAAATTGGATAAGTCTTCACTTGAGAGACCTGTTGTGTACCAATGATACGAATCTAACAATAATCCTACATTCGGTAATCCTATCGCATCAATTAATTGGAGTGTTTCCTCTTGTGTCCATATAAAAGGATTTTTCCAGGTGTTTCTTAAATGGTGTGGACCAACATATTCCAAACCAAGTCTCACATCATATGAGCCTAGAATTTCCGCACAAATTCTCAGGCGTTTTACTGCTAAACTCATAAATTGGGCTGATTTTAAATCAGTTGAGGGTAAAATATACGTACAACATCGAGTACATCCTAATTCTTGTGCTGCCTTAGCAGCCGAAGCAAGATTGACTAAATCCTTTGAGAATTCTTCATGAGAACTTCTCCATTCAACTGGTAAACCTATCGCCCCTAATTGAATATTATTAACTAGTAAAATCTCTTGTGCTTCTATTAGTCCATAGGCTTCGATTAAATTCTTTGCATCAAGATCAACAGATTGAAAAGAGTATTCTGATGCTAACTCAATAAATTGTTTATCATCTGCGAATGATCCTAATCCAGCTTTTGTTAATCCCCTTAACATCACCTATCACCCTCTTTAAGGAAAGTTGAAAAACTTACTCGTATTAAACCTACGATCATCATTTGTTTAGCTTAGGAATTTCACACGAACTAAATCTCCCAATCTAAAATGACTTCACGTCCTGTTTTGGATGATTCATAGATCGCATCTAAAATAAGATTGTTCGTTAACCCTGACATTACAGAGGTAATCGGTTGTTTTTCCTCACCAATACACTCAATAAAATGTTTGCTTAATTGAATGCGCTCATCTTCTTCAAGATCTTTTGGAGTAAGCTCGAGATCAATAGTACGATCGAACTGTTCAGTCAAAATCTTTGCTGAATTCCCTTCAAGTGATGCACCGCCTTCAGATCCCATTAAGTGAATAAAAGGGTTATTGCTGGTAGCCATATGTACAGCCCAGCTAACTTCCAAGGAAAGTGTTGATCCATCCTCCATCTTGATTAAAGCTGTGGCCAGATCTTCAACATCATATTGTCCATTCCAATTTGGAGTTCCCCAGGTACCTATTCCTTTCTTTCTTGGTCCGAATTCAGCATAGGTAGACCCGTAAACGGAAACCGGTTTTGGATTCCCCATTAAATATAGCCCTAGATCTAACATATGAACACCGATATCAATTAATGGTCCCCCACCAGCTTCTGATTTGGTTGTAAACCAGCTTCCCCAACCCGGGATCCCTTTTCTACGAAACCAGCCTGTTTTGGCATGATAAATCTTTCCTAACGAGCCCTTTTCTACCTGTTCTTTAATTTGCTGGATTTGCCATTGCCATCTCATTTGATGTGCAACCATGACGATTTTCCCCGAATCTCGCTGTGCTCTTACAATTTCTTTTGCCGCTTCGCTATTGATACCCATCGGTTTCTCTATTAACACATGCTTACCTGCTTTTAACGCTTGTAAAGCTAGTGGAGCATGCCATTTATTAGGTACACCAATAATTACAGCATCTATGTTGGAATCATGAATTAATTCCTCTGCACTATTAAACACTTGATTTACTTTATATTCAGTTGCCCTTTGTTCTGCCAGTGGAAGATAAGCATCAGTAATTCCTTGCAGAACGATTGAATCGGTTAATTGTGAAAATGTACTTAAATGAACATTTCCAATAGCCCCTGCACCTATAATACCTAATCTAATTTTTTGACTATCCAACGTAAAAAACCTCCTAACTCTTTATTCATTTTATCGATGTAAAAAAACGCTTACAGATATGGTAAAATATAATGGATAAAAAAGCAGATCAGTTTTTCATCTGTTTATCTCATTTTTTCTGATAGGAGGAAACGGTTAATATGACCAATTTTCCCATGTATTTATCTGAATATCCTAATATGAACACATCATTTCCGTTTCATCTATCAATTCATAAAATTAAAGATCAGTTTCCTTCACATCGTCATGATTATCTTGAATTCTCATTAGTCATTGAAGGATTCGGAACTGAGATAATTAACGGAAAAAAACATAAAATGGAGCCCGGTACCTTCACGTTTATTCTCCCTTACCAAATACATAAAATATCTGCTGATAAAGAATCAACATTGGTTTTATACAATTGTATGTTTGATTTAGCATTACTTCATCATTTAGGATTACAAGATGCATTAATTAATTCAGAAGATCTTTTTCTAGATCCGTTTATCAAGATAGATGCTCCAGATTTCCTAAAAATGAGGAGCATCTTAGAAGAAATGCTTGAAGAATACACACAAAATAAACCGTATAAAGACATTTTAATAAAAGCTAAGCTTGCTGAAATTATGGTCATTTTCGAACGATTGAGACGTACTCAAAATTCCTCAGCAGCCACTAATAAAAAGGCAACAAAAAAAGGAATCATTTGGGATGTTATTCAATACATTCATACACATTATCAGGATGATATCACTTTATCCAATTTAGCAAACAAATTTCATGTGAGTGTTCCATATTTAAGTGAACTTTTTAAAGAACATGTAGGTCTAAACTTTGTTCATTTCTTACATGAAGTCAGAATTCGTCATGCATGCAGCCTATTAACATCAACAACCATTCCTGTTACTGATATAGCTTTAGAGGTCGGATATCGTTCATTCCAGACATTTTCACGTGTTTTTCGTGATCAAAAAAAGATTTCACCAACAGCTTATCGTAAACAAGACCTACAACATAGGAGCATGGAAATGTAAGCAATATCCAATACACCTTTTAGAATAAACTACACCATCCTATAACACTACAAATCTACAAAAAAATGAAAGCACCCCTGTTTAGAGTGCTTTCATTTTTTGTATAGCTTAATTTACTTTTGAGAGTTGATCTTTTAAATAATTGATGCTTATTTCCACACTTTCAAGTGGGGAACGTTTACATTTATCTTGCTCTACAACCATCCATTCAACTTTGGCTTCATCAAGAGTATGTAAGATAGCTTCCAGATTAACACCACCAGTTCCTAATTCTGCAAAAGTTTTATCAGAATCTGTTGTCATATCCTTTAAATGGATCAATGGCATACGTCCTGTATATTTTTTCATCCAATCTACCGGATTTTCACCAGCTAGTGTTAACCAATATACATCTAATTCAGCCTTAACATACTCCGGATTCGTCTCATCAAATAATCTTTCAAGATGTGAGCGGCCTTCTCTTTTTTCTAATTCAAAATCATGATTATGATAGCTTAATGCGATTCCTTCTTCAGAACAGCGTTCTCCAACTTTATTTAAAGTTTGCGCAAGTTGATCATATTCATTTCTTCGATCCTCAACTAAGTATGGACATACAATGTTTTCACAATTAAGCGTTTTCAAATATGCTAATTCATCCTCTAAATGTTGTTCCATTCTTTCTAATGACACATGACTGCTTACAGCAACTAATCCCAGGTTATCCAGAGTTTGTTTTAATTCAACAGCTTCCTTGCCATAATACCCAGCCAATTCAACTCCATTGAACCCTAGTGCAGCTACTTTTTCTAAAGTGCCATAAAAATCTTGCTCACACTCATCTCTTAGTGTGAATAATTGAACAGCTATTAATTTTCCCATTATTTTTTCTTCCCTTCATGCTAGTCTCATTTTTATCATAACAGAACTATTTAATAAATACATATAAAAAATATCAAATCAATTTTTTGTGTTTTGTAGATCAACTTAATACATTTAATCCCATAATGAAATACTTATAATGACATTTCTAGTAGAATGTATTCAATCCATTATTAACCATATAAACAATTCTTTACATTTATTAAAAAATTGACTACACTAACATTATCCCTTCCGAAACATTCGCTTGTTGCGGGACACTTAACCAATGTACGGATCGGAAGGGATTAGAGGAGGTTAAACATATGTTTAACCTCCTCTTTTTTCAGGAATATGTTGATACGCCTTTGTTTGTTTAATAATGGCAAATTTTTCGAAAAATTAGTGCGTATTAAAACGTTTTCTGCTATTATTAAAATATATATTTATTTTTAAATAGACAACTTATGATTGGTGTCTTCTTTAGGAGGAGCTATTATGTCACGTACATATGAATTTCTATACTTACCAACAGATGTTGGGACGATTCGACTTGATATTTTTTATAAACATTCCATGTTTCACGTTCAAGCTGAATTGAATGATTTGATGACTTCTTCTTATGATCGAAAAAAAGTGGAAGCTGTTAAGAAATCATTACTCCTCTTAGCAAAAGAGCATCATGCTTTTGGCCATCATGAGTAGGTCAAACGAAATATATTGAATTAAATATCAAATAATTAAAGGCAGTAATGCAATAAGTATTATTAATTGCGTTAGCTGCTTCTTTTAATCCTTTATATGGTTAGGACAAGAGGTGAATAAAGTGTTAGAAGGTTGGTTCCTTTGGTTTATCTTGTTTTGGGTTGTATTTCTTGTATCTATGCTTGCTATTGGCGGCTACTTTATGTTCCGGAAATTTTTACAAAGATTACCTAAAGAAGATGGAAAATCAGATTTAGATTGGCAAGACTACTATTTAGAAAAGACGAGACATATGTGGAACGATGAAGAAAAAAACTTGCTAGAAGAGTTGGTAGAACCAGTACCTGAGCTGTTTCGAGATGTTGCAAGAGCTAAAATTGCAGGAAAAATCGGTCAATTGGCCTTAATAGAACAAGCATCATCAATCAATTTAGATTTAATCATAAGAGGTTATATTATGGCAACTCCTAAACGTGATCATAAATTTCTTATGAAAAGACTTACTGAAAAACAAATTGACTACTCTGAATATAAAGCTCTATTTTAATGAGTAAAGCGAGAAGTCCTATCACCAAATAAAAAGATCCGAAATTTAATGATTCGGATCTTTTTTTGTAATTCTTCATAATAAATCATTTATGGTTATTCGATAAATGATGTTCTTTCTGGACTCGCAAAAATGCACGATACATAGCAATACGCCACGGAACAATCATTCCAAAAGCTAAAATCCAAAACATCCCACTCAGTTCCCCTACGTCTATTGTTGTACTCAAAAAGGACTTCATGATGATTCGAATAATTAATAAACCTATTAATATGAAAGCAAATGCCTTAGATCGCTTTAGATAAATGTTATTATCTCTAATTTCAAAATTTGAAGTTTTAATTAAAAAAATAGAAAAAAACATTCCTACAAATAATGCCTCAAAAAATTCCGCTGCTGTTACGCGAAAGAATGGATGAATAAACATCAATGCACCTGTACTCATAAAGATCGGTGGCAAAATAATCTTTTTAGCTGATGCAGGTTTTTTAGCAGATTTAAAACGAATGAATAATACAAATAAGGCCATTGCCACAGCAATGAACGATGAAACAACCGTTAACAATAATATCAATCCTTTACTAGTTAACTCTATATGTACTAGTATAAACGAATTTCGAAAGGATACCTAGAAAATCTCTAATAAAAATAACATACCTCTCCAAAAATCTGTTCAGACTTAAAGGAGTAAAACAACTAAAGATAAAAACCATTTAAGATATAGATATCTTAAATGGTTTTTAATCTATTATCCTAATACTCGATCAACAGCTTCTAATACACGATTTTCATCAAACGGTTTTACTATGAAATCTTTAGCTCCGGCTTCAATTGCTTCGACAACCATTTTTTGCTGCCCCATTGCAGAGCACATAATAATTTTTGCATCAGAATATTGTTGTTTGATTTCTTTTAAAGCCTCTATTCCATTTTTCTCTGGCATTGTAATATCTAGAGTAACCAAATCCGGTTTTTCCTTTTCGAAAAGTTCAACAGCCTGAATCCCATTTTCAGCTTCTCCTACAATTACATGGTTTGCCTTTTTCAATATATTTGACAAAGTCATTCTCATAAACTTGGCATCATCAACAATTAAAATTCTAGCCATGCCTAGCTCCTCCTCATACATGATGAGAAAAACCAGCTAATCGTCTATAGACGAAAGCCTCAGTTTTTCTTATACTATCAGATATGATCTAAAATTCTGATAATATAAAAGAAAGATTGAACCCACAATCCCTCTTAATAGAAGGCGATTGACATTTGACTTAATTGGAGGCTATCTCATATCTTTCTAACCTTCAATGCAATATCTATCACACATATGACCATTATATCAAATTTACGTCTTAAATATAGTAAAATTGTCACTAAAATAGGGCAAAACATTAAAAACCAGTGAAACCTCCAAAAAACCTTGTTAAGAAAATAATAATAGATGTCATTATGTCAAAAAATAACAGAATCCCCATAAAAATCATGAGATATCCTCCTATTTTCATTATAGCCATGTTATGCTTTTTAATCCAACCAAGCTTTCCGATAAAAAAGGATAATACCAGAAATGGAACTGCGAAGCCTAATATATAGGCAATCATATAAAGCATTGCGGATCCTGGATTTGTTGCTGCTAACCAAATTACCGCAGAGAGAATTGGTCCCGTGCATGGTGTCCAGCCTGCTGCAAAAGCCATGCCAATAAAGAATGTACCTATATACCCTGTAGGACGGTTTTTAAATTCAAACCGATGCTCTTTCATTAAAAATTTAGGGTTAAAAACTCCAACTATCATGAGTCCAAATACGATAATTAACAAAGCACCAATTTGTCTTATTAAATCTTGATAATTTTGAAAAAGTTCTCCTATAAAAGACGTACCAAACCCAAGTGCTATAAATATTGAAGAAAATCCTAATAAAAAGAAGACTGTATGTAATAAACTTCTTTTCTGTAATAATGCATTTTCAGATTTTAATTCACCTACAGATACTCCTGTTATATACGATAAAAATGCCGGATATAGTGGTAAACAGCATGGAGAAATAAAAGATAAAAAACCTGCTCCAAAAGCTAAAAATATATTTACATCTGTCATATTACTCCTCCTAAAGAGAATGTCTTCTCTATTCTAGCAAAAGTTCTATTATTTTAAATGTTTCTTTATGTGACATTTTTATGTCAATTTCATATCTTATGGCAAATTTTCCTTTTCATTCCACCTTATAACCATTTATAATAGAATCATTGCTGCTTATATCATATGTTTGAAAATGATATAATAGAAATAGCTAATCTATGCAAAGAAAGGACAAGTTCTCGTGTCTAAACAAGAAATGCTTCAAATGATTGAAAAGAAACGAGCCGAGCTAATTGACATTGTCCTACAAAACGGGCTGAATTCTAACATATCAATTAAATATAGCCAAGAGCTTGATGTATTATTAACACAATATATAAAAGAAGATTTACCTCATAAAAAACAGGTTTGTTCATAAATGTAGAGTAGAGAACTGATTTCTAGGGGTAGCCTTTCGGCTACCTCTTTACTTTCAGCTCCCCCTCATCAAACCGTACGTAAAGTTTTCCCTCATACGGCTTTCCGACGTTCTTTTTCCTTTGACTTTACGGTCCCTTCACTCAGCGATCTTCATGAGTTTTCCTTGAGTGATCTTCATAACGTCCTTCTTTCTTGCGTG
>NZ_JAIVLH010000001.1 GCF_020524345.1 Metabacillus niabensis | reverse complement strand
ATCATCTGAACACCACCTAGAGTTTATATATTTATTTTAAATGAAAATAGCGAAGACTTCCTCGATAAAATCGAGAAAGCCTTCGCTTAAAACGATATAGAGACTTTTTCAGTGGCCTCCATGAAATGTCGCTCTTTTTCTAGTTACTCTCCTAAACCTTCAGTTGTGATCGCTCTTTCTACAGCTTCTAAAGCCGCTTCCTCGTCACTTCCACTTGCAGAAATTTTCACTTGAGTTCCTTTAGAAATCCCAAGAGACATAACACCCATTATCGATTTTAGATTTACAGTTCGTCCATTCGCTTCTAGGTTTACATCTGCAGTGAATGAATTAACCGCATTTACTAATGCAGTTGCTGGTCTAGCGTGAAGGCCTGCTTCACTTGTAATTGTAAATGTTTTTTCTACCATTTTTCAAAAACCCCTTTCAAGATAGCCAATGCAGCTTTAAATATAAATGCGATGATTATGTATCATTCATCTATGATGCAGCCAATATAAGCTACATATCGTATTACCATTATTATAAACTTTTTTTAAAAAAAGGGAACTAGTTTTCTTTTAACTTATTGTCTGATTTTCAGTTAATTTATATACTCTCTGTTTATAAATAACATAATGGACATGTATTGTATAGGTGTCAGTATTCATTCTTTCTACTACATAGTTCTCTTCATTACCTTGAATTAAGAAGACAGAGGATTTTTCCAGGTGAAAAATGTCATTACCTAATTGTAAAATCAAATGACATATTTTATCGAATTTTATATGATCTATTTTTCGATGGCACGTCACAAAAATAACTTTGTTTCCTATTTTAATCTTTCTCACAAAGACCATCCTCTACTCGTTTTAGCCATTATATGCTTGTACATACGAATCTATTATAAACTTTCAGAAAGTTATGTTAAAATATGCTACTTTGCCTTGACGTATATCTTGAGATTAGTGTATAGTGAAATTATCATTAAGATGAGTATATATTGGTAACAACCTAGTTTTCACATCATGTCTACACCTTACATATCATATTCTTAAATGATAAAATTTTTTTTAGCACCACCTGTGCTACAGTATTAGGAGGATTAAGTACTATGCAAAACGGTAAAGTAAAATGGTTCAATAACGAAAAAGGTTTCGGATTTATCGAAGTTGAAGGTGGAGACGATGTATTCGTACACTTTACAGCTATTCAAGGCGAAGGATACAAATCATTAGAAGAAGGTCAAGAGGTTTCTTTTGAAATCGTTGAAGGTAACCGCGGACCACAAGCTGCTAACGTTACAAAGTTATAATCACTAGTGTAATTGTGATTTAACATAAAACAAAACTTAAACAAAAAGAGGTTGGATTATTTCCACCTCTTTTTTTCTTATAATGACTTTTGACTTATTAGTAAATACTCAATTGCTTTTACATTTTGTTTAATACTTTTCTCGATCCGGGATACTTCATTATGGTTGAATACATTCGCGTTGTTCGCTATAAAGACCAATTTGTCAATATCTTTATAAATTTCCTGAAAAGCTTCTTTTATTGATGAATCTAATGGACCATTCGTCAAGTCCTTAACCCCCTCTCCCCTTATTTATAAATCGACAATTTCTAGTAAATATGTTTTATATTTGTTCTATTTTTTTACAAGATGAATTCTATTTTCATTTTAACACGACATTTAAAAATGTGATATAAAAAATAGAATGTTTTTTTTAACGAATATTATTAATAATTAAACAAAAACTATCTTTGGAGGTGGTATTAACATGGACCAAATTAATCACACAGGATTAATTAGTGGAATGAATGAAATCGCACAGCTGGAAGCATCAGTTAAAGCTGCACAAAAAATGGTTGGAGCAGCTACAATGCAAATGGATCCTGAAGCAATTAAAAATGCTGAGAATGCAATTAATGATGCTAAAGCACTAATGAATCTAACTTCCAATACAGGTTTTGACCAGGACTTTTTAACAAAACAACAACAACTGATAGACCAGTGTCAACATCAGTTGTCAGAAGCTAAACATTAATGCTATTTTTAGGTTTAAAAAAATCCGCTAAGAAGCGGATTTTTTTAGATCAATTTTTTGCCAACACTTTTTATTTTTTCTCCAACAGTACAACTTTTTATACAAAAAGTATGAGCATATGTTTTACCAAATTCTTCTCTAAAATGTTTTTTTAATAAACAATTTGAACAGTAGGTGTCAATAATTTCACTTAACTCTTGTAAGGTTTGTTTTTTATTCATCCATTTCAACGCCCTCATCTATCGTCATCTTACTTTTAATTTCAATACCTTCCAACGCTTGAGTGGCCAATTTATCAGCCTCGGTATTTTCTTTTCTTGACACTGGTTCATATTCCGGAGTTATTCTTAGTAGATTAAGTTTAGCTTCAATTCGATCAAGCCATAGATTAAATTCCGGTTCATAACACGGCCATTCACCGGAAAGTTGGTTTAATACCACCTGTGAGTCACCTTTAAATAATACCTTTTGTCTTGATATTCCATATTCTTCAAGAACTTTAATTAAATAAGCAAAAGCTGCATATTCCGCCTCATTATTAGAGTCAATTTCATTTGCTTTTTCATTCATTCTTATTCTATGCCTATTTCCACTTTGGGTAAAATAGATCACTGCTCCAAATCCAGCCAGTTTAGTATTTTTATGAAATCCGCCATCAAAGTATGCAACGACATCGTGAGGTTCATCTTTTACAATATCTTTTAACTTTTTTAACTCTTTAAGATTCCATGTTTGTCCATCTTCTGAAGTATACGTAATGTCCTTTACTCTTCCCGTTTGTAAAATATCTTCTGATATCATAATCACTTCATTTAATGAAAGAAAATCAGATACAAGCTCTGTTTGCATTTTCTTTTTAGTTTGATACATCCACTCAATTCGATATTTCAACTACGTCCACTCCTGAACATGAATTATTATAAGGTAATTAAAAGTAGTCTTTATATTTATTAATGTAATCAATATGCTATAATCATATTCGATTTATTATAATAATGATTCCTATGTTGTGTGAGATCAATGGTAATTATTTTACCATCGTTTGCTGATTTATAAAAGGATTAGGTATGAGGAGGTAAATTATTGATTGAAATATATGTTGACGGAGCCAGTGCCGGTGATCCCGGTCCATCAGGAGCAGGTGTATTTATTAGAGGACATGGAAAAGCCGAGGAATTCTCTATACCACTAGGCTTAATGACAAATCATGAAGCGGAATACCATGCGGTTATAAAGGGTATGGAGATTTGCATTCAAAATGGGTTTAAAGTTGTATCGTTCAGAACAGATTCACAATTAGTTGATCGTGCAATTGAAAAGCAATACGTAAAAAATAGCCAATATTCCCCCCTTTTAGAAAAAATACTTGAACTCGCTAAGGAGTTTGATTTATTTTTCATTAAATGGATTCCAAGTAAAGAAAACAAAGTAGCTGATCAACTTGCAAGAAATGCCGTACGTAACCAATAATTTATTAAAAAATGATTGTATTTGAAAGAGTGAATGTAATGAAAAAACTATTTGCAGACGGAAGTCTATTATTTGTTGCTTTTATTTGGGGTTCCACCTTTGTCATTGTACAAAATGCGGTTCAAACATTACCGCCACATTTATTTAATGGTATTCGGTTCCTTATAGCAGCCATTATCCTCTCATTGTTTGTAGGGAAGAATGGAAACAAGTTCTTTACACTGAAGTTAATGAAAGCAGGCACTTTCTTGGGATTCTTTTTATTTATAGGCTATGCCTTTCAAACAGTAGGTCTTATTTATACAACATCTTCTAAAGCAGGTTTTATTACTGGATTAAGTGTGTTGATTGTTCCCATACTCGCTATCTTCTATTTAAAAGAACCACCAAAACTCATCATTTTCATTAGTGCTGGTTTTGGCACAGTTGGTCTTTATTTTTTAACATTAGCAGGTATATCACAGATAAACTTTGGGGATTTACTTATTTTAATATGTGCAATCGGATTCGCTTTTCATATTGTGTTTACAAGTAAATATACTGACCAACATCCTGCACTACCTTTAACCATTATTCAATTATTGACGGTATCTTTACTAAGCTTTCTAAGTTCATTTACGTTTGAAAAAACCTCGGTTTCTTTTAATAAAGTGTTACATGGAGACGTTATCTTGGCATTGTTCATAACATCCATTTTTGCAACTGCTATTGCCTTTTATATCCAAACTAAATTTCAACAGTTTACAAGTGCGGCAAGAGTCGCCATCATTTTTGCAATGGAACCTGTTTTTGCAGCAATAACAGCATTTTTTGTTCTCAATGAACGGTTGCCCATGTATGGATTAATCGGATGCTGTTTCATTTTTACTGCTATGATAACAACCGAACTCCCCAAGCTGCTTAAAAGAGAGCTGAAACAAACTAATCATATCTAAATGGTGTTAATTGTTGAGTATGATATTCCAAGCTATTTCATCCCTAGAAATAGCTTCACATTCACATCTCATATTAAGTGTAAGGATTCAATGAAAAGAAGAGCTTGTTTACGATTGTTTATTTTTTCTGATTTAAAATTTTCAAGCAGGGAAATAAAAAATGAGCCGTCAAATTCCTTTTGAATCTTTAATGTTAATTCAATCGCTATTATAACTACTTCATCTACTGTATCTGTGTACTGTTGACCAAATGCTATAAACCCATTTGCATCATCCCCTAATACAAATCCTTTGCTTATTAAGTGATCAACATATTCACTAACCGTTCCAATCATATTAAAATTCATCCTTTGTTTACGTTGTCCTCCTTTGATCTTATCTAAAAACGTCGACAAATTCTATCATTTTTTTCATTTTTCGTTACCAATCTTTGCTACTTTTATCACAATTATTCAATACGTATTTTTTAGGTAGTAGGTCATACTAGTATTGGAGGTGGCTATCACATGAGTAGTGAAAAAAGAGGAAATAATCGAGGAAAAAAAGCCCCAAGTGTAAATCCCCAAGGACACGCAGCAGATGTTGAATTCTCTATGGAACCGAAAAGCAAACTAGAAAATGCTGCCAAGAAGAAAAACACAAAATAAAATAACATGCATGAGTCGAAGGCTCTCTCTCTTACTTCGATATCATGCATGCTTACGTGTATAGCTTTGATTACATATTCAATCCTTTTTTATATAGCTTCCTCTTGTGAAAACATGATGTTTTTAAGTATAGCCTGTATCCCTCTTAATTCATGCTCCTTAATGATAGAAAGTGCTTTTTCTTCATCAATTAGGAGAAGCGAATCATCCAGTATACATTCTAACGGAGCTGTACAATTAATTTCAGCTAATTTTCTTGAAAGATGGAGCATTTCTAAATCATTTTCAATTTTCATCTTTTGACTCTTTGAAAGTTCGGATAAACATAGAAGTAATTCGTCAATTGATTTGTATTGAGAAATAAGTTTAAAAGCTGTTTTCTCGCCAATCCCCTTTACGCCCGGATAGTTGTCACTTGAATCTCCCATTAAGGCCTTTACATCAATTAACATACGTGGTTCAATTGCAAATTCTTCAATATATAGATCTCTTGTATAATGCTTATAATTTCCTATCCCTTTTTGTAAGATTAAAACATCCACTTGATCATTTAATAGTTGAAGGATATCCTTATCTCCTGTAACGATGGATATTTTCATTTCAGTTTCAAACTTCTTTGTTAATGTTCCAATACAATCGTCAGCCTCAAAGCCTTCTATACCAATATTTGTTATGTTTAGTGCTTCTACTACTTCTTTTGCCAAGTTGAACTGAGGCTGTAATTCAATTGGGGCTTCAGGTCTATTCGCTTTGTAATCAGTAAATAAATCATTACGATATGTTTTACTGCCCATATCCCAACAACAAATAATATGTGTTGGTTTTGTATATTCAATAACAGCAAATAAATGCTTTAATAAACCAGTAACTGCATTTGTCGGAATCCCTTTACTATTGATCATAAATTGACCGTAAACAGATGTTGAAAAGAACGAGCGAAAAAGCAAAGCCATTCCATCCACGATTAATAAATGCTGATCTTTTTTCAATTTATCTCCCTCACAATCAGTAAAATACTTATCGAATCATACTTCTTCTTAATCAAAGAATAGTATATCATAAAAAATGAGGCCTTGTATTTGGTACTTCAAGTCAATTTCTAATGTTTATAAACACATAAAAAACCTGTAGAGAACTTATCTCCACAGGTTTTCATAAATTGATTACTCTTTATTTTTACTGCTTAACTTAAGTGCTTCATTTTGAGCATATGAAGCAAATTCAGTATTAAAATCATTTTTCTTTTTCTTATTATTATTACGTTGTGCATTTGCATTACCTAATTTTGTACGTCCCATAAGATCCTCACCTTCCACTAAAGTTAAGAGAAACATTTATAGTTTTTCTCAGGAGAGGTTTTTTGAATCAAATAGGACCTTGGTAATGTCTAACAACTTTTCACTACACGTTAAGAAATAATTATTTTCCATATTTTCTTTCCACAAATTCCTGTACCATTTCCTTTGTTACCAGTTTACGCATTGGTACAATCCCTTCTGAAGCCAACCTGTTCATTTCAGATGTTACTTGATTAATTTGCTCAACTTCAAATGGCTTAGAATTTACACAGAGAAATATAGCTTCTTCTATTAATGATTCTCTTTTCGCTTCTAATTTTAGAAAAGATTGAATGTGTTGATGCTGATTGTTACTGTGCTGACTTATTGCTTCATGTACGTTACTCATGTCGTTCCACCTCGTTTTTCCATTAACCTTTTAACGTGTTCTTTTGGGTTCCAGCAATTAAACGAATAAGTTGGCTTCGTTTCGTATTTTAAACGACTGCAATAATAGATCATTTTTTTATCCTCTCGCATCGCCTCAAAATGTATACACGTTGCACAAACTTGATACGTTTTTGAATCCAATCTTTTTCCCCCTGCACATTAAATGAGTTTTATCAGTAAATTGTATCATAAAATTAATGATGTTGAAGATTATTCTCTTCTATTAATTGAACACTTTCTGTGATGACAGCTACCTCTGTTTTTAAGTGATCTGTGTCTTCATGCCGGATATCCAACAAAGCTGAAAAGCATTCCTCTGTTTGTTTCTTTACCTCTTGAATTAGAAGCTGATGAGAAGATCCCATTGCATCACTATAATAACTCGAAAATTTCTCAAAGTATTCTTTTAAGATACTTGAAATAGGGCTATCCATTCGTTTAGATAAGTCTTCAGACATGATCTTTTTCTCATTGCGCTCAAAGAAAGATTTCGTATTCTTAAATAACTTCAAAGCCGGCTGTATAGTCGCCAGCATACTTGTTGAAAATTCAACAGCAATTGTTGGTGTTTGAATTTCGGGAAACTCAATTGTAGCAAGTGTAACATTTTTAGACCTTTTCTTTATGAGCTGTACAATACGATTGAACTCACTATCTAAGGTATTGTTAATGATATTTTCGATCCTTAACGATGTAGCTTGCAGTTCTTGGATTAATTCAAATTCTACCGTTCTGACGAGCTCTTCTAAACAAATTTTTAAAGCTTGTTGAATGTCAGCATTTTGGTTAAATATGCTCGGATGAAAGCTCTCCTTAAAAAAGTCATTAAATCGGAAGAATAGACGCTGCTTCACATAAAAAATCAGCTCTTCTATTTCTTTAGAAATAGATGTAACAATATGGTCATGAGATATATTTGCTATTTCATCGTTGACATTCATTTGCTCTTGCAGAAGGCTTTCTCTTCTCTCCTCTTTTTCCTTTCCACTTAACTCGTTAGCATGAATAAGAGCTTGAATCCTTTCCTTGCAACGATTTAAATCTTCCTTAATTGAAAAAAGAGTTGTATTCATTAATTCCTCTTTAATAAATGTATTAAACTGTTTTTGAAATTCAATATAATCTTTTTCTTCATCTACTTGGCCTGATAAAACATTTAAACTAGATACTCCAAATAGACGTACATTTCTAATCTCATGTTTTAAAAACTGATCATTAATATAAGTCTTAACAACATTCACTTCTTCTTCATCTTTAGCTAAATCCACTGCATTGATAATGAAGAACATTTTATCTAGTGTAAAAGAATCCTTAACCCTTCCTAATTGTCTTAAAAATTCCCGATCACCTTTTGAGAATGGGTGGTTGTAATAGGTTACATAAAGAATTGCATCTGCCTTTTTAATATATTGAAACGCTACATCTGTATGTCTTTTATGCAAGGAATCTGCTCCTGGCGTATCCACCAATGTTATACCTGCCCTTGTAATCGAGCAATCAAAATAAACAATTACCTCTTCAACTAAACATGCCTTTTCTTCCTTAGCAACAAAGTCCTTAAATGATTTCGTATCCGATTGTACGGTAAGTCCTTCACTTGTTAAAGTTTGATAATCCAATATCGCTTTTTGATACTTTGCTATCTGTTCAGTTTCGTTTTTATTTTGGCCTTGATAGTTCTGAAAAATTTCTGTTATGCTTTCGATCGAAAAATCCTTATTATTTAACGAAGGAATACTAATCATTATGTCCTTCATTAACATCTCTTTTGATTTCAATTTCACTTCAACTAACCCATGTGCTTTTTCATGTGTTGGTGGAGCTATTTTATTTATCGTCGCTGTTGTCGGATTAGGAGATGAAGGTAACAGTCTTTCTCCTATAAGTGCGTTTGCAAATGATGATTTTCCTGCACTAAAGGCGCCGAATAACGCAACAGTATAGGTGCGGTTTTTAAAACTGTTGATCTTCCTTTCGAGTGACTCTGTAAATTGCTTAAACCCATGGATGTTATCAAGACGTTTAATAACCTGCTCTGCGTTCTTAATAAATATCTCTCGATTATTATAACGAGTATTGGATAGAGGTTTTGATAATTTATCATCACTTGATTCTTCTGCATTTACTACCTTTTCTTTTATTTGGATTTCTTTTGTTACTTTCTTATATGTCTGATGATTGTTTAACCATTTTTCTTCATTTATAGTTGAATCAGGTATTCCATTAGGAAGTTCTTGCAGCGAATGTCTATATTGCCTAAGTGTCTCGAACTTAAATAAAATCCCTTTATAATGATCAATATTTTCATTTTCACTGTTTATTTTTACATTTATTTCATCGATTTGATCTTGAATTTCTCCATTTATACCATCCATCATCTTTTTAAATAAGCTCATAACTTGATGTTTACTTTGCTTTTTGATTAATTCGCTAACATCAGAGGAATACGTTAAAACATACTGATTATTAAAAGAAGCACCTGTTTTTATTGCGTCAGATACGAGTTGTTCTGAAACGTTGATGGAAAACGATTGAGCTTCTTGTATAAGCTTGGGATCATGAATTTCGTATGATTGAATAAATTCTTTAAGTAATGTAATAAAGTGCCAGGATACTTGAGTTTCTGTAGTTTTCATCAAACTGTCATATAATTCTTTTTTTCTCTTTTCACGCTCTTGATCGGTTTTAGACTTCGAAAAAAGTAAACCGATCTTAAATGAAGGATCTGCTGCCTCAATAAAAGCTGAAGCCTTCTCCCTAGTTTCAAATGGAATTAAATTTGCACTTTTTAATATTGACGATACTTTTTCTTCTGTATCTATGACAAGCTTTTTCATCTTTTCTTCTTTCTGCTGAATTTGCATAAGTAATTGATTCAATTTGTTTGTATGTTCATCTAATCTCTCACGAATCTCATCCTCGTTTAGATCTATTAGACCAAGCTGCTCCTCATATTTGTCAACATGCTCCGACACAACTTGTGTGATTGATTGAGAAATATTTTGATCCAGAAATCTGTTTTTATCCTGAATCACCACTCTGATTAACTCTTTCACTTTTTCTAAATCATTATAAGGGTGTTGATCGTTTCTTAAGGTTGTAAAGAACACGTCTTGCGGATGTAGTCCGACTTCTGCAAATGATCCCTCAATGTTTTGTCTAAAGTCTTGGAAACGAATTTCCTTTTCTTCATGTTTATCAATTTGATTGACAATCAAGAAAATCATTTTATTTCGACTCTTCATTTCTTGGATGAATGAAAGATTCTCTTCTGATTGAACATGATTGTAGTCGGTTACATAAAAAATGACATCCGCTAAATGAAGCATTGATTCTGTTGACAATTTATGTGCTGCATCTGTGGAATCAATACCAGGTGAATCCATAATGACAACATCTTCTGCTAAGTTGTCATAAGGTTTTTTAATACGGATCCTCTCAATATCGTCTCCTTGTTTACAATATTCTTTGATTTGTTCTATTGAGTAGTCACCAGATAATTCAATGCTTTCTTTTGCGGCAGAATATAAGGTTACCTGCTCTATCCCTTTTTCTAACAAAACAAGATTTGCACTTGTAGGAATTGGACTTGTGGGTAAAATTTGCTCATCCAATAGTTTGTTTATCATGGATGACTTCCCTGCCGAAAAATGGCCGGCAAAAGCAATATACAGTTTTTCTTGTTCAAGCTTATGAGCCATTTCGACTAATTTAACTGCATTTTCATGATCTTTTTCATAGATTATTTCATGAAGATTAATAATGGTTTGCATCAATTCTTTTGATTTTACAACAGTTGTCATGTTTATCCCCTTCACTTATGGCACTTGCAATTTATTAACTTCATTTTACAGAATTATATGCAAATTTTCTATCGTCGTTTTGTAGAAAAAAGAATAAAGGCTCACAACAATTAGCTGTGAGCTCTAAAATTCTACTATATAAAATGATTAGAATGATTATGCTTTTTGGGTATCAATATTTTTTAATATGTAGCCAATTAAAAAGCTATACGTAACAACGGTACAACCGACAAATAACATCGTCATATTCGCAGCAGACCTCCATATTATGAGAATGATTTTCAACACAAATTCATTTTATCACCAATGATAATCATTTTCAATAAAACTTTTGATATTTTCCGAAAAATCTTTCACTACTTCTTTTTTGATGTAAATATTGACCTAATCGAAAAGACCTCATGATAATTTGTATATGTTTGAAGTGCGGATTCTTCAGCAGGAATTCTTATCGTCATCATAATTACATTTAAGATAGTAAATAAGATTGCCGTTATATACGCATGAAATAATAAAGGAAGTATTAAAATTTCAATTGCAACAACAATATAATTCGGATGTTTTACAAATTTGTATGGCCCCCTTGAAATGACCACATCACCTGGAACTATCATAATTTTTGTATTCCAATAATTTCCCAGAGAAAATACTGCCCAATACCTCAAAAGCTGGGTCAGAAAAAGAATTGGAAACATAACAAACCATATTTCTGTTAATTCTCTTCGAAAAACTTGAACTTCTATAAAAAAGGAGACTAAAAAGAGGATATGTAATGATACGATATAAGGATAATGGTCCTTTCCATGCTCAATTCCTCCTCTATTCCTCATCCACTTTTCATTTTTCCTTGCAATAAACAGTTCTGTTACTCTTTGTACGATTATAAATATAAATACCATATAAAACATTACTCAGCATCCTCCCATTGAACAAGCAACATTTCAGAGCTAAATCCAGGTCCAAGAGCGCCGATTAAGCCATATTCATACCCTTTACCTATTGCCCTTAGTAGATACAATTCCAAAACGTACATAACCGTTACAGATGACATGTTACCGTGGTTAATTAATACTTCTTTTGAAATTTGTAAATGTTCGTCTGAAAAGCCAAGTCCCTCTTTGTAAGCATCCAATACTTTTTTTCCTCCGGGATGGGCAATGAAATGGTTTATTTCATTTATATCGATTTCATTTTCTTCTAAGAAATTATTAACTTGTGGGCGAAGCCACTTTTTAATAATAGAAGGAATATCCCTTGAAAAAATAACATAAAGGCCATTGTTTCTAATATCCCACCCCATTACATCCTCAGAATTTCGCATTAATGTTGAACGAGTACTAAGGATTTTAGGGATAAATTTTAATTTGGATTTTGCTTTCCAATCAACATGATTTCCAACCACACACGTGCAGGCAACACCATCCGCAAACAAAGAAGTTCCGATTAAATTACTTTTTGACCGGTCATCATGTTGAAAAGTTAAGCTGCATAATTCTACTGAAATAACCAGCACTGTTGAATCAGGATATGCCTTACAATATTCATAAGCACGGGACAAGCCAGAAGCACCGCCTGCACAACCTAGCCCCCAAATTGGAATTCGCTTTGTCGTTTCTTTAAAAGGTAAGGCATTCATTAATTTTGCATCGATACTTGGTGTTGCTAGCCCGGTTGTACTTACAAAAAAAATAGTATCAACTTCTTCATATAGGATATCGTTATGTAATAAATTTTTATTTGAAAGACAATTTTCTACTGCTTCAATTCCATGTTTTACTGCCATCTTAATATATAAGTCATTTTTATCTTCGAACGTATGTTTCTTTTTGTACCATTCAACTGGTTGTGAAAACTGTCGTTTTTCTATTTCGCCATTTTTAAAAACGGGTAATAGACGGTCAAAATCTTTAAATGAACCCTCAAATACTTCTCTTGCAAACTCAACTGTTGATTCTTGGTCCAGTTCATATTTAGGAACAGATTTTCCAACCGAAATAATATAAGCCAAAGTCATTTCACCTCAGATTCTCCAAAAGTAAGCATTATTCCTATATATATACCTTTACCAATAAAGCTAAATTTATCCAAAATAAATAAAGCCCGCCGATTGGCGAGACATTTCATACATTTTATAATCATTTGGTCAAAAATATTTTTTCTCACATTAATAGTAAATAGTAAGATATAAAAAAAGCCTTTCCCTTGAAATGGGGAAAAGCAACGTTTTAAAGGAGTTGTTGTTGTGCTATTTCATTATATATCATTCACAAGAAATACTCACCTCTGAAAATTCTGGAAATAACTTATATAATACTAAAATTTTCAATTTTTACTTATTTAAAAAATAGGCCATGAAAATTTCATCATCATACATTCCATCTATTTTCACTTGTTCTTTCTGAACACCTTCTTGTATAAAGCCATAACGTTCATACAATTTATGTGCCAACCCATTTGATGCAAATACTGTTAAACATAACTTATGTAAATTGTGTTTCCTACACCATTTAAGCGTGTATTTCATTATTTCGGAGCCTATCCCTTTTCCTTGTGCGGATTGAACTAACCATGTTCTAAATAATCCAGTGTGCCGTTTCATTTCAAGTTCTCCTCTAATGACACGGGCAATACCTACAATTTCATGATTAATGATTGCAGTCATATACATATTATCTAATTCGATCATGTTTTCAATGAAGATCTGCTCTTCTTCTACACTACGTGGAGATTCTTTTTGAATATAAGCTCCAGATTTAATAATTTGTGCAACGGCATGAATGATTTTTTCTGCATCCTCAATTTGAACAGGTCTAAGTAGTACCTTTTCTCCGTTTTTGGCCGTGAATTCTTTCATCATATCCACGTTAATATACACTCCTTTAAAAACAGATCTTCGAACAGAGGCTGAAATGTTTATCAGCCTCATAGATATTAATTATGCAACTCGAATCGCCTTGCCAAAAGGAACCTTTGGAAGAAATTCATCAGGCACTAACCAAAAGATTTCATTATTTACTTTTAACTCTTCATAAAAATAACCAGTAACATCTGTAATATAGAATAAGGTATCAATTTTTTCTTGATCAGCCCATTCCAACACTTCTGTATACGATGACTTTCCATGTGTATAATACGAAATTTGATCTTCTTTTATTGAGGTAATTTTTCTAATTTTAAAGTCCGCTTGCACTAAAAGTGATTGAGGGGCAACCTCACCAAACAGCTTTATTATATTCTGGATGAGTAAAGTATTAGCTTGTTTGGTTGATGTGTCAACTGCAAGTGCAATTTTCTTTCCGTTTCTTTCTTGCAATTTTGATAAAAGCAGCTTTTGCCATTTCATCCTGTCGATCTCCCCCTCACATTTTTTGTGAAGCACATCTATTTTTACTCAATTGAAATGATCCTATCCCATAGATTGATTTTTTTTCATTAATAAAAAACTATTTCTACTTTGAAAATTAACTTATGTATTATTTCCGCACCAATCTTCATATAGTCCACTACCGTTACAACCTGGACAATCAAAAATAGCATCATATGTTGGTAAATATACACTTGTAAAAGACGATGTAAATCCTCTTCCTCTGCAATCTGGACATCTTCCTACAGACTCCATATCAGCTCGTACTTTTTCTACTCTTGTTTGCTTCCAATCTGAGATACCACGAAGAAAATCCAAAATTTATCACCTCATATATCCTTTTTATTCCTTAATATCAGGCTAATGCTATTATTTTAAACATGTTGTTACGTAATTTCTTTCATTTTAATATTCGTTACAAAATTTTAATCGGAAAAGCAGTGAAATTTAGTTAAAAATTTTGTAAAATAAAAGCAGATTATTATGTCCTTATCTGGACAAGTCTTATATGAAGGAATAAATTTGCATAATTAATTTAAAAGGAGATAAACGGTGGCCGAATTAGCATTCAAAGAATACAACTTTAAAAAAGGAAGTAAAACAACTGTATACCTGTATCAAAATAGTATTGAAATCATTCAAAACAGATTTCTTGGTAAATTTAATAAAGGGAAGCTATTCCAGTATAAGAATGTATCACAGGTTTCTTTAAAGGAACCAGGCTTTGCGTCAAATGGACATCTCATAATAGATTGTGGAACCACTGATAGTAAAAAAGAAAAAAACGTGTATACTATTGAGTTTTCAAAACAAGAAAAAGATCTCGCTCTTGAATTAAAAGAAATGATTGAAGACAAAGTTGATGAGGTTAAAAATCAAAGGGTCGACTCTGCTGTTGACAATTTTGAAAAACTAAAGAAAATAAAAGAACTTTATGATTTAGAGATTCTTTCAGCAGAAGAATTCGAAGACCAAAAGGAACGACTATTAGAAAAGTAATGGAAATAAACTAAAAAAGGACAGTTCCTACCGAAACCTGGAACGACAAATTACTAATGTCATTTCTTAGAGGTTTCGAAAGGTACTGACCTTATCACTATTGTTTATGTTTTTCCCATTCTGAATATTTTCCTGTTCCATTACATTTATAACACTCTATATTGCTACCGGCATAATGAATAGGTACAATGACAACTCCATATCCACGACAATCAGGGCATTTACCAAGCTTCATCATTTTCTCTTGATGAACTTTTTTCCTTTTTTCAAACCAATTCATAAGTTTTGTTTTCATGCCATTCACCTGACCTCGATATCATTGTTTCTATAATGTATTCAAGAATTAAGGACAAGGTGAATAAAATCTACAATTTTTAATTAGAAAAACGAAGGCTTATCGCCAAAGTACTAATGGCGAAAGCCTTCGTTTTTTTATGCTTTAATCCTTTACTTTAATTAAACTTTTTTAAAGTATTAAAAAACTGTATGCACGCTTTTATTGCTTCTTCCTCATCCTCTCCACTAGTTAGAATCGTAATTTCATCTTCCACTCTTAATGTAGCTAATAATCCCATTAGGCTTTTTACATCAATTTTATAATTTGGCCCAATCATAAAAATATCTGATTCAAACCTATTAGCAAGATTTGACAGTTGAATAAACTTATCTACTGTAAGCGATTTAGAAACTCTCAGCTCTTTTACTCTCATGCTCTACTCCCAACGATTACTTTATAAAAATTCTATTTACGTTTTGTTTCCTTCATGACAAATTTTTATAACAAGAAATCGTTTCAAAACGGTTATCTAATTCAATTCTTCTTTATGCTCTGTTACAACGAGTCTATTTTGTTCATCGGTATGAATGATAAGCTCTTTTTTCTCTAAATACTTCTCATGATCAAACACAAGTTTAATACCATTTCTCATCACAACATGGTCAGACAGGACCCAGCCACATAACTGTGACACATTATCGACCGTTGTTTGTATCCGCTGTTTTTCACTTTCACTTATTTCATGATGATTATGTTTCAGATCAATTTCTTCAGTTAGTTCTAATAAATAATGTTGATCCGCTTTTAATTGTTTTTTTAGTTGATATTCACTAAATGATTTAATTTTATCATCATCCTTCATAACTAAACTCCTCCTTGTCATTTTTCACCAGTATTGCACAAACTCATTGTTTTTCTACATTACATAGTGATTTAAAAGAAAAAATGCTTCCCCTACTATTCATATGCTAAGAATGAATATAGAGAAAGCACATTTCATTATGAAGTTTGACTTTGAATAACAGGTTTGTTTCCTTGTTTTTGTTTTGAAGATGATGAAATAATAGTAAAGATAATATTTAAGATAATAGCAGTTATACTACCTGCCCAATTCCATTGTTTGTTAGAAATTTCACTGATTCTGGAAGACCTGCAAACATTTCGGTTTACTTCCCCATTTGCTTTTCCAAAATTTATCTGTTAAGATATAGAAGAATTATTTTTGTTCGGTCTGTAAGGAAAGAATAGTATTTAAACTCTTCGCCTTTGATATCTAATTGGACAACTATAGTAATAAATTGTGGAATTGATCCACTCAGGAGGCAACAATTATGCAACAAGGTACAGTAAAATGGTTTAACGCAGAAAAAGGTTTCGGATTCATCGAAGTTGAAGGTGGAGACGACGTATTTGTACATTTCTCGGCTATCCAAGGCGAAGGATTTAAATCATTAGATGAAGGTCAAAAAGTAACTTTTGACACTGAGCAAGGCCAACGTGGTCTTCAAGCAACTAACGTAAACAAAGCATAATTAACGAGGACTCTTTTCTAGAGTCCTTTTTTTTGGTAAAAAGGACTGAAACAACATAAAACCCCACTCAATAATGAATGGGGAGAGGCTAAACATGTAAAAGGTACTAAATGGTTAGTTAAAGCATAACACACTATTTCAAGATTACCTAATATTATTAAAAATAATTAAAATTTTATCTTTTTAATTTGTTACAGCAACTAATATATTTACAATTGATTTCTAATACCTATTGTATGTTAATGAACATTATTCCATATTTTCTACAAAAAGTTATTGTTGGATTTAACAGGAAATTGTATAATAGTCTCTGTTATTATAATTCTAATAGTATCTTAGTACTAGAACGGAGAGAGAGAAATGAGTCAGAATATCCATTTGAAACAGAACTTGGATCCACAACAGCAAGCCATTTTAGCATCAGAATTTGATAAAAGGAAAAAATCTAAAGTTGTGACCTTCTTATTATGGTTTTTTCTAGGTACATTTGGAGCACATCGCTTTTATACAGGTCAAACTGGTTATGCTGTTGCAATGTTACTTTTAGGTTGGGCAACACTAGGACTTTGGCCACTTATTGATGGCATTGTTTGTTTGGTCAGCAAAGTTGATCAAATTAATGAAGAAATCGAAAGAGGTATTATTGCACAACTTTCAACAATCAGTAAAGCAGGATAGGTTTGTAACACACGATTTAATTAGTCGTGTGTTTTTTTATTCTCTCATAGATATTTTCTGACCCAAATTTACAAATAGGATATACAGTTCGCGAAACCACTGGAAGACATTTGCATGAGGATGTCTGTAAGCATGTTTAAGCTTAAGTCATGAAATTTAATTTATATTTGTTTATCCATTTACATTTATCTATGGTACACTTTTTAAAAATGAACATTTTGTTAATAATTTCCTTTATTAGTGTTTTCGACAACATTTTTGAACTCACTATTATACAATCAAGTAGTGTTTTTCATTAACACTAATTTCTAAAATGGGGATGATTAGTCAAATGAAACAATTTGTCTTTACAATTGATTCTAAAGAAGTTGTAATTTATGCAAATGGTATACTAAATGCTTCATCTGAAATTTTAAGAATTGCAGATAGCAAGTCGAAAATTAAATTTGTCGGTGTTAGGTATTGAGTAACTAATTAAAACCCAAGAACACATAGATAATAAACTCATTATACGTAATCTTTTCTTTTTCTCTTATAAAAAAAAACGCTACCTCCAAATGCATGTCATAGACATGAAGAAGGGTAACGTTTTAACATTTTTTATTAACAGAATATTGGGTATTTTATGTTAATTCAGAGCATTACCTTCTTAATTATGAAGCTTGGCTTTGAATAACAGGTTTGTTTTCTTGTTTTTGTTTTGAAGATGATGGAATGATATTAAAGATAATATTTAAGATAATAGCAGTTACACTTCCAGCCACAATTCCACTGTTTGTTAGAATTTTCACTGATTCAGGAAGACCTGCAAACATTTCAGGTACAACTGTTACACCTAACCCTAATCCTACTGAACATGCGACAATTAACAAGTTTTCTTGAGAGGCAAATTGAACTTGTCCCAACATCTTAATGCCATATGCTACAACCATACCGAACATTGCCACCATTGCTCCACCTAAAACAGCGGATGGGATAATAGTAGCTAATGCTGCAATTTTAGGAACTAATCCCAAACCAATTAACATCACAGCTGTAATATAGATTACTCGATTCGTCTTAATTCCAGACATTTGAACAAGACCTACATTTTGCGAAAATGCTGTATATGGAAATGCATTAAAAATTGCTCCTAGCATATACGCAAGACCTTCTGCACGATATCCTCTCGCCAAGTCTTTTTCAGTAATTTTTTTGTTACAAATATCTCCTAATGCGAAATAAACACCTGTTGATTCTACCATACTCACGATTGCTACAATGGTCATCGTTAAAATAGGGGTTAATTCAAAGGTAGGTGTTCCAAAATAAAATGGTTTTCCAATATTAAACCAAGAAGCCTCTTGAACAGGTTGTAAATCAACCATTCCCATTAGCCCTGCAGCAACAGTACCTGCCAGGATTCCGATTAAAATTGAAATAGCCCGTATAAATCCGGTAAAGAAACGATTTAAAAGAATGATTAAAATTAGGACACCAAATGCTAAAAGCAGATTTTCATTTGAACCAAAATTCGGGCTGCCTTCACCACCTGCCATATTATTCATTGCAACAGGAATTAATGTAATCCCAATAATTGTAACAACAGACCCTGTAACAACAGGGGGGAAAAACTTTACTAATTTTCCAAATACTGAGGAAATCAAAATAACAATTAAGCCGGAAGCAAGAATTGCCCCATAAATTGAAGAAACACCATAATTACTCCCAATCGCAATCATCGGTGCAACGGCTGTAAATGTGCAACCTAAAACAATTGGTAAACCTATCCCGAAAAAGCGATTTTTCCAAACTTGTAGAAATGTAGCTATTCCACACATAAAAATGTCAATGGCAACTAGATACGTTAATTGAGATCCCGATAATCCAATTGCGTTACCGACAATTAAAGGTACAACAACTGCACCTGCATACATGGCTAGCACATGCTGAATTCCAAGTGAAATATTCTGAGCTGTTTGTTTCATTGTGTAACCTCCTCAAACTGTTCAACAAAGGTAAGTTGCCCTTCTTTTAAAGAAGATATTTTTGCTAAAGATTCTACTCTATGCCCTAGTTCCATTAACTCTTTTGCCCCTTTTTGAAAGGACTTTTCAATTACAATCCCAATTCCAATAACTTTTGCACCTGATTGCTTCACAATGTCAACAAGACCTTTTGCAGCCTCACCATTCGCTAAAAAGTCATCTATGATAAGGACACGATCCTCTTGACTTAAAAATTGACTGGAAACAGCTATATTGTTTTCTTCTTGTTTTGTAAAAGAATAAACAGAAGAGACCAGTAAATTATTTGTTAATGTTAATGATTTTCTCTTTCTAGCAAAGACAACTTTTACCCCTAACTCCAATCCAGCCATCACTGCCGGAGATATGCCGGAAGATTCAATTGTAACAATTTTTGTTATGCCATCAGCTTCAAAGCGTCTTGCAAACTCTAATCCTATTTCTTTCATAAGGATCGGATCAATTTGATGATTAAGAAATGAATCAACTTTTAATACACCGTCAGAAAGAACTATACCTTCTTGTTCGATTTTTTCTCTTAGTAGTCTCATTTATTAGTATCCTCCTAACGTTTTACCCCATTAATTTTTTAGTAACTATGCTGACATCAGAATAAGCATAAACCTAGTTAAAATGACATCTAACCAAGCAATTAGAAAAACTTGGCTTATTCCTAATGAGAAAGCCTTAGTTTTTCTTATACTATCATCCTTAAAATCTAATACTTTCTGATAGTACAACAAAAAGACGACATTGCTTCAACTAAAAGTGGAAGCAATGTCGTCTTCGATTTACAATATCTAAAAAATCATAAAATGAAAAACAACTATTAAATCCACTCATAGTCGAACAATTTACGGTTGTTCGGTAGAAACTTGTAGGCCATATCCCTACGATTATATGAGTGCTATGCAATTAATTAAAATTATATCAACTTATGCAATATTTTCAAGAGTTTTTTAATGAAAACACGAACTTTATTCAGTTTACTTGTTTGAATATTCGTAAAATAATATATATTTGTTATAGTTTATAAATCTTTTGATACTTTTCTTCGAGATATTCAATTAAATGTTGTGCATTTAATTCTTCTCCCGTAACATCATTCATAATTTCTAATGGCTGCTTCGTTCTTCCGAATTGATGAATCTTATAAGTTAACCAATCCTTTATTTCCTCAAATTGACCTGTTTCTATAAGTTCATCAAAATTAGGTAGATCCTTTAACATGGCATTTTTTATTTGGGCAGCATACATATAACCTAATGCATAGGAAGGAAAATAACCGAAGCTTCCTCCTGCCCAATGAACATCCTGTAATACACCTTGAGCATCGTTTGGTGGAGTTATTCCTAAATATTCTTCATATTTCTCATTCCATATCCGCGGTAGGTCTTCAACAGAAATCTCATCGTTAAACAGCCCTTTTTCTATTTCATAACGGATCATAATATGCAGACAATATGTTAATTCATCTGCTTCAATCCTAATTAATGAGGGCTTTGATTCATTAATTGCCACATAATACTCATCAAGACTTACATCATTAAACTGTTCTGTTGAATGATCTTTTAGTTTTGTAAAATAGCGGCTCCAAAAACCTTTATTTCTCCCAACAAAATTTTCATAAAATAATGATTGTGATTCATGAATCCCCATTGATGTTCCACTACATAATAATGTCCCCTCATATTCCTGAGATATATTCTGCTCATAGATCGCGTGACCGCATTCATGTATTGTTCCAAAAATAGCCGTACGGAAATCAAGTTCATCATACTTTGTGGTTACCCTTACATCATTTCTATTTAACGTTATTTCGAATGGATGAACTGTCTCATCTAATCTTCCTGCATCAAAATCATAACCAAGTTCACTCAATAAAAACTCACTTAATTGTTTTTGGGCTTCTTTAGGGAATTTTTTAAAGATGAAGTCTGTACTCGGTTTTAAGGATGCTTGCGAAATTTTTTTCACAAGTGGTACGATTCTATCTCTAACCTGCGAAAATACACGATCCAATGTTTCGACAGTTATACCTGGTTCATATTCATTTAAAAGAGTATTATACTTATTGCCTTCATATCCCCAGTAATTGATTAATTTTTTATTATAATCAACCAGCATTTGCAAATATGGAGCAAATAGTTGAAAATCCGACTTTTCTTTCGCTTCTTCCCAAATGGACTCAGCCTTAGAGCAAAGAATAACATATTCTTTATATTCTTCAGGTGGAATGACTTTATTTTTTTTGTATTCTTTTTTCAGTATCTCGATTGCTTTTTTCGTTTTGAATTGTAAGTTTTCATAAACATCATCATGTGATAAGTCTGTAAGATATTCATTCATTTGATCTGAAACGAGCATTTCAAATGCTTCTGTTGATAGCATTCCAATCACTTCTGATCGCTGTTGCACTCCTTTTTTAGGGGCACCTGTACGTAAATCCCAGTACATTACATTAATAGCTTCTTCATATGCTTGCATTTTTCGAATATAATCTAAAAACTCTTGTTCCATATGATTCATATTATTATCACTCCCAATAATTAGAGTACTTTTTTTATGTATATACCTAGGTTTATTCTATGAACAAACAGATTGGAACAGAATAGTTCCCTGCTAGAAACTCATCTAGCAGGGAGAATATTAAGGTGTTATTTTATTGATGGTTTAACAGGAAGTACTGATTCAATCATCGACAATATACCTTTGTCTTTTTTCGTATGGAAAATCGTAATTGAGCCTTGATCATTACTTGTACGAATTAGTCTTCCAATACCTTGTCGTAATCTTAATATCATATAAGGAATATCTACTTCTTTGAAAGGATCTTGTTTATCAGATCTTTTCGCTTCAAATACAGGGTCATCAGGTGGGTATGGCAATGTCCATATCACAACATTTGATAAGGATGGACCAGGAATATCAAGACCTTCCCAAAGATGCACAGCACAAAGTACAGAATGTTCATTTTCCTGGAATTCCTTCACTAACGAACTAATTTCTTTATCACCTTCAAAGATGATCGAATATGGGAAGGATATTTCTGAGACTTTTTGTTTAAACCGTTTCAATTCTTTTAATGAACGAAAGAGTACTAATCCTTTCCCTTCCGATTTCGTTAACTCTTGGATTGTTAGTTGAAATTTTTTCTCAGTTTCATCTTCTTCCACTACTTGGATTTTCATCTGCTCTTTATAATCAAAAGGAGAATCAACAGAAAGGGACAAATAATCTTGAATTCCTAAGCTTTGAGAAATAAAATCAAACGATTTATTATCAGATAATGTTGCTGATGAGAATACAATTGGTATTTTTTTCGAGAAGACTTTTTCCTTTAAAACCTCCTCTACTTTTCGAGGCATTATGACTAATGTATAATCATCACTTTTTTCTTCAACCCAACTTACTGCGTTTGTGTTTTTATTAAATAGTGAGAGAGAATATTCCATTTGATCAATGAATTCTTCTACAATTTTCAGTTCATATTCACCAATGGTATATAATTCACCTTCAAATACAAGTGCTTCACTAATTTCAGACAATTTGCCCTGCAGACTTTGAGCTGTTTTTTGAAGCTTTCCTTTTCGGTCAATTCGTAAGCGATTAGAACCTTCCACACTGCTCGTGCATTCTTTTAAATCATCAAAAAATAAATCATTAACAGAAAGTGTGTCTTCTACTAAATAAGCCAATTCTTCACGAATTTCATTTTGCAATAATCTTTCTAAGAATATTTGCAAAGTACTCTGTTTTACACGATATGTTAAGGCTTTTTGCGCTGCATATTCCAACAGATGTCCTTCATCAAATACGACACTGCTATAATCAGGAAGTAAAGGCATTTGTCCTTCTCGTTTACGGGACTCAAATGTCCAAATATGTTCCATAAAATAATCATGTGAACAAACAATGATGTCTGTTGCTTTACGATAATAATCTCTTGTTAACGTTAAACCACAACGATGTCTCTGAGAACATGTGGAACAGTCTTGAAAAGAATCCCATCCTACATTTTCCCATTCTTCATCTGAAAGATGGCCAAATTCTTTTCGATCACCATAAGCAGAAAATTGTTGCATTCCTCCTGGTTCATGAACAAAAGAAGGAAGTGATTGATAAAGGTCAAGATACTTTTCTTCACCGGTTTTCTTCATGGTTTCATCTAGCTTATTTAAACAAAGATATTGACTATGTGTTTTGCCTAGCCTGACATCCATATCAATATCTAAATGCTCAGACAATTTGACAATATCGCCTTCTTGTTTAACTAGTTGTTCTATTAATGTTTCATCTGCACAAGCAATTATTGCCGGTTTACCAGTATATCTAGCATAAGATAAAGCATAAAGCAGGTAAACAATCGTTTTCCCTGTTCCTACACCTGCTTCTGCGAACATGACTTTTTTTTCTTGAAATGCTTTTTCCAGCTGAAAAGCCATAAAAATTTGTTCATCTCTCAACTCAAAGCCCTTTTCAGGAAGAATATCGTAAAACACATCTCCTATCCAATTGCTTAAGGCTTGGTAAAAGCTCTCATCCTTTGATATGGTAAAAGGCAAACGTGATGATACCATAAACGCTACCTCCATACTTTAATTTCAAAATTACTGCAAATAATAATTATCATATTGAATTGATAAAAAGTCAAATAATATTCATCAAATTCAGAAACAATCGTTGAATGGCACTGTCGTAGTTTTTTAAATCTAATCCAAAAAAAAGAGGCAGCCGATATGGCTACACCTAGTTATCCTTATCCTTAACTTCATCGTACATTGTTTCAAAAATTAATTGGTGGTCAATTGACGTTACATGAGATAAAGCTCGAATCATATCTTCCTTTGCTTGACCAATTTGCATTACAGCATGTGAGTCATGACCAATTTCATTTTCTATTGATTTTTTCGTTGAAAGTAAAGCTTTATTAATAAGGTGAAAGTCTTGGTTTTCATACACTCTTTTTCCCCTCCTCTTTAGGGAATAAAATATGGATAATTAAATATAATCCACAATTCATTAATTATTCCATCATTTCGAAATCCTCATATAAATAATATAATTAACAATTTGGAGGTAATTTATTCCCGAGAAAAAAGAGAAATCGGGCTATCAAATAAAAAAGGAGATTCGAACCAACGGTTGAATCTCTTTTTTTTGTTTATTCTTCTACTTTTATAAATCCTTGTTCTTCTAAATCAGTTGTTAAATTTTCAGGTGTTACAATATAGTATGTATTTCCCTCATCATTTGTAATAATGATTTCTGTAGGACTGGCATCCACACGTGCTGCTTCAAGAGCAAAATATTTAGGTCCTAAAACATCTGATAATGATGACAAACAAGCCACCTCCTTTTTCAACTAGTATAACATGTTGAATCAATTCCTTTTTGTGAAGGATAAAAAAATTATTTATTTCTTGGCGGTCGTATATTTGACCAATACTGGTAATAATCCGTCTTAATAAAACCGTTAAAAAGTTTTCGTTTCTTAGTAGCCGGTTTGCCATAGAACTGTTCAAATTCTTCATGTGAAGTAAGCATATAAATACTCCATGTATCTAATTTAGAAAATGCCTGTCCCATTTCCTTGTACATATGCTCAACTTCTCTTTTTTCACCTAATCGTTCCCCATAAGGAGGGTTACCGACTATTACACCGAATTCTTTTGTTGTTGTAAAATCTTTTACTTGCATTTGTTTAAAAGAGATAATATCACCAAAGCCAGCTTCTTCTGCATTTCCTTTTGCGATATTGACCATTCGATGATCAATATCTGAACCGAGTATATCCAACTGTCGGTCATAATTCGCTTTTTCTTCGACCTCTTGTCGAGCTAAATCCCATTTTTCTCTTCCAATCCAGTCCCATTCTTCAGATGCAAAGTCACGGTTAAATCCGGGAGCAATGTTTTGACCGATAAGTGCTGCCTCAATTGGAATAGTACCTGAACCGCAGAAAGGGTCAACAAATGGTTTATCAGGTGTCCATCTTGTCAGAAGTACAAGTGCAGCTGCTAATGTTTCCTTTAGTGGTGCGCCACCTTGTTCAATCCGAAATCCTCGTTTATGTAACCCTGCTCCACTGGCATCTATTGTAATTGTTGCCACATCTTTTAACAAGGCAACCTCAATACGGTATAAGGGTCCATCCTCATTAAACCAGCCTGTTTTTTTATAATGTAATTTTAGTTTTTCCACAATTGCTTTCTTAACGATTCCCTGACAATCAGGAACACTTGCTAATGTTGATTTGACAGATTTTCCGATAACCGGAAATTCAGCATTTTCAGGAAGGTAGTCACCCCAATTTAAGGCTTTTGTTTTTTCAAACAACTCATCAAATGTTTTTGCCTGGAATTCACCTACTTTTATTTTAATGCGGTCTGCAGTCCGAAGCCAAAGATTGGAACGACAGATTGCCAACTCGTCAGCTTCATATGTTACCTTCCCATTTTCAATTTTGCATTCATATCCTAAATCCTTTACTTCTTTCCCGACTATGGCTTCCAGCCCCATTGCCGAGGTTGCGATTAATGTTAAATTCTTCATTTGTGAACCCTACCCTTATGCAGAAAATTCTTGTAAATCATTATATATATTCGACCATATTCTTCGTATATATCCAAGTATATCCAACAAAATTAATTAAATAAAAAGGAGCTGATATGATCAGCCCCCTGTTCTTTATCAAATGATACTGATTTCAAATAACGTTCGATAAGCCATGTTTTGTTCCATCGTACTTCAAACGGCATAAGCCTCGTACTCAGGTGGTAATCATCTATCTACAAAAGCTATAAAACTTTTGTCCTTCTCTTTGTTCAATTCCTCCAAGAAGGTGCCCCTACCATAATTTGGGTTTCTCGCTCGTGGGGTTTACCTCGTTCCACTCTTACGATTTCTCGTAAGACTCCGTCACTGTGGCACTTTCAAGGTATTCAGGCCATATCCAATTGGACTTAGGCCTTTTCCCTGCCGTCAGCCAAGCGAACTCGGCTGCCCTAGCTTATGAATTCGCTAGGCACGAACACTACGTGCATCTCAGCACCGTGCGAGCATGGACTTTCCTCTACAATCCTTAAGACTGCAGCGATTACCTGAACGTTATTAACGAAACAGTAACACTAGTATACCTAATCATTACACACAAAACAAGTGGAAATAATTAGTGATCAATCATACAATTTACTACCAAATACATGCTTTTCTAAATTTGATAATCGCTTTAAAATATCAAAATTTGTGGTATTTGTTTGTACAGGTGTTTGTTTTTTGTATGTATCATCCAATTGCTTTTTTAAGCGTAAATTTTCCTGCTGAAGATCTTCATATTCTTGGTGGAATGTTTCATAATCCTTTATAATTTGATCTAAAAATTTGTCTACTTCTTCTTGCTTGTAACCTCTAACACCTGACTTAAATTCTTTTTCTAAAATTTCTTTAGCTGTTAACTTTAATTTATCGGCAAGCATTTCTTTCACCTCATTATAACGAAGTCCTCAATTTATATTTTTTCAGAAATTTTGTAAATTGTCAATTTCATTGTCATGTAAATTTAGTAAATTACCTGTTATTTACCAAAAATCATTATTTTTCATTGTTTCTTCCTCGACAACACTTTGTAAATCTAAGAAATTAATCGTACTGATCATATAGGATGTTACTTGCTGTTTTTTTCTTGCTGTTTCCAAAAGGAATTTAGGAGTCCCTTCTTTTTCTTCATCATATAAAAGTAATAATCCATCACTTTTGTCTACAAGAAATTGATTTTTTTGTTTAAATTGCAGTGGACTGTCATATTCTCTTTTTGAGATACTATCCACAAAATCTGCTTGTGAAAGAATAAATTCATAGTATTCCTGGTTTTTCTCATTCCACTTTGATTCTTGATTTAGAAATGGAGTGAGGATGGCAAGTTTTAGCTCCGGATATTGCAATTGAAGTTCAAAGACCACATCTGCAGCCCATAGTTCCACACCCATTTGTCCACTAATGATCACCCATTCTAATCCTTCCTCTAAATATCCTATCAAAGACTTTTCAATCGCCTTTTTAATATACTCAACAGCTTTATCATCTTGCTTAAAGACCCCTAATTCATGAGATTTATATCCTGAAACAGTTAAAACTTTCATTCAATCACCTTTATCATTATACAAACTTTTTTGCTAATTATAACGAACATGTTAGTAATTATATTATACTCCCAGCTGATCTGAACATGTAATTGTTTTGTATAAAGATGTTGTTTCCTTCATCATTTCATAAATAAACAGAAAGGAGCCGAAATTCAGCTCCTTAGTGTTTTTCTGTTATCTGAAAAATGGTCCTGGACCAAAACCCGGACGTGGAACTGGACCTGCTCCCGGTCCAAAACCTGGTGTTGGGCCGTACACATTAAAATGTTGGTGTGTAACCTCATTTTGTACAGACTGAGTTTGAGGGAAATAATGTTGGTGCTTATAAAATTCATGGTTTACAGTTGTTGTGTGTTGTGGATGAATGTGTGGTACGATTGTTTCAGAGTACGTATTGTTAACACAACATTTAGTTGGGTGTACGATTGGTGCCATAACTTTTGGTCTACAATGCATGTTGCATTCTCCTTTCATCTTTTTATCATGTCTTACACTTTTAGCCTATGATGAAAGGTACATACATGTACTAATTCAAAAACCTAATTTTTATAGAAACGTTAAAAAGCTATCTTTAAAGTTAGTAAATATGAAGATGGTCAATACAATCACGATGAAAAATAAGTATAAAACACTTTTATACACAGCGGTCTTCTCCCTTATAAAAAGTAAACTACAGTCCCTTATTTTACATCGTTCCCTATAATCCTACAATTCCTATTTATAACTTTCAAAAAAGTTCATGATTTCGTCAAAAAAATGGCGAAATTACTCATTTTTTGCGCTTGCCCGGGCAATATATCGATAATATTTCCTTTCAATTCTTTCTTTCCTTTTTTTTATTTCCTCAGCATTTATTAACTCATTCAACTCGATATATTTTTCAGATCGTTGTCTGAGTATATCTGTGTATTTCATCGCTTTTAAAAAATCTTTTTCCTGATGCTCATAAAATTTAGCTAGTTCTACAGTGGCCTTAAAAGATACCTCATTTGAGTTTGATTCACTCACTATTTCTTCCCAAAGTGTGACAGCTTGTTTCCAACTCTTTTGCTTTTTGTAAAGAAGGGAAAGAGCAAATTTTGCTTGAGGTTCCTGGCCTGATTCTTTTTTAACAAATGAAGAGTATGCATGAAGTGCTGAATCTTTTTCACCTATATAGTCTAACCACCTTGCAATTTCATAATGTTCAGAGTTCGTTGTTTTATTATTTATATCTAGTAATTTAGTAGAGAGATGAGTATATAGTGTGATAAGTGATAAAACATCAATTTCATTATGTTTTAGTACGCCTGCGATAATTTCCGGATTTTGCTGTTTAACAAATTCGAAATAGATCATCGGCGCTAAAAACCCAGGAATATCATTTTCGCGTTGTATTCCTAATATTTCACTTTCTACCTTCGAAAGTTTTACTGATTCCAACTCATTTTTCCATAATCTTCGTGCAGCATGAAATAAATCAAAATGACCAAAAGGAGGGAGACTAGGAACTTGTTCGCGAATTAAAGTATGTCTTGTCTTGACCTGAGGCCAGTCAAACGCTTTGCCATTATAAGTAACAAGAGTTTTGCTATTAATCCCTTTTAAAAAGCTTTGATAAAGTGCAACTTCATTGCCTGGTTTAGGTAATAGATGTTGTTTAATAACTACACAATTATCCAACACTTGGGCTTGCCCCAATAAAAATATGGTATTTCCAGTTCCTCCTCCTAAACCTGTCGTTTCTGTATCAAAGAAAAATAATTCATCAGGATGGTGATTCTTCGAAGAAAGCGGATGCTGGAGTTCACTTTCATTCCATCTTGCCACAACTTCTTTAAATTCTCTTAATCTATAATGCCCATGTTTGTAATCAAGTGGATAAACTACTTCTCTTATCAAACAATACTGGTTATCATAAGTGAAAACAGTTGTTTGGTAATCCTCCCAAAGATCGGTATTAAGATCTTTAGCAGGTTTTTCAGGAACAATCTCTCCTTCTTCTCGAATCACGTGTTTTTTTAATCGATTTAATTTATGTTTTACTGACATTTGCTTCATCCTTTAATATGCCTAGAAGTAAATAAGCATCTTTTTTCATTGTATCAGATGAACCTTCAACCCCAATACATGATGGACAGCCTGAATAACAAGGACACTGTTCTATTAATCTCAATGCCTCTGAGAGGACAGGTCTCATCGTTTCATGAATTTTTTTAGAAAGACCTACACCACCTGGATAACGGTCATATAGGAAAACAGTTGGTTTACCATTATGAATAGCCTTGATTTGAGCTACAACATGTAAGTCAGAAGGATCACACATAACTTTTAATGGTGCAACATGTTGCAATACATTTGCAACACCTATTAATGATTCCTCCATACGTTTTTCACCCAGATCTTCTATCATGTTCGATTGGAAACTCATCCAAGCTGAATTTGTATGGAGTTCTTCTTCAGGTAAATGAATAGGTCCTGAACCTATGTTTTCGTGTGTATCAAACTTTATTTTCTTGAAAATAGTTGCCATTGCTTGGACAGTCACATCTCCATAACCAAAAACCGCACGGTCTTTTACATATGTTTCATCTTCTTCAAGAACCTTTAATTGAACAGCTAAATTTGCGTCAGTAAAATAATCTACATTTACTTCTCTTACAAATGCTTTTTTCTCTTCCCAATCCAGTTTTTCAACTTGAAATTGGACACCTTGGTGCAAATAAATGGCTTCATCATGAAGTAGAGTCATTGCACTAAAGCGATCCATCTCACCAATCACCTTAATATTGGCAATATCCGATTGATCTATAATAACTACATTTTCTTGTGATGCAGAGCGAAGACTGATATTGTGCGCCGGAAAAGCGTCATTCATCCAATGATACGTTTGATTATTGTAATACAACACTCGTTCTTCTGCTAAAAATTGCAGGATATCTTCAAGTTCCAACCCATCAAATGTATCTCCTTCTTTAAACGGCAATTCAAACGCTGCACACTTTAAATGGTCTACCAGCACAACTAAATTATCCGGGTTAATGATAGCTGTTTCCGGATTTTGTTCAAAGAAGTAACGAGGATTTTGAATGATGTATTGATCAAGAGGGCTGGAGCTCGCCACCATTAGAATAACCGCTTCACCTTGTCTTCTGCCAGCCCTACCGGCTTGTTGCCAAGCACTCGCAATGGTTCCGGGATATCCTGTCATAATACACACCTGAAGACTTCCGATATCTACACCTAATTCAAGTGCATTCGTACTAACGACACCTAATATCTCGCCATTTCGGAGACCTCTTTCTATTTCTCTTCTCTGCTTCGGTAAGTATCCTCCACGATATCCTCGAATTGATTTTTTTGTAAGCTCATTTTTTATTAATTGTTGTAAATACGTTAAAATGATTTCCACTCGAACCCTACTACGGGCAAACACAATTGTTTGAATCTTATTTTTCAAAAATTCCTCTGCTAGCCTTCTTACCTCTAATGTAGCACTTCTTCTAATGTTTAGTGGCTTATTCACGATTGGAGGGTTATAAAAAATGAAATGCTTTTTACTTGAAGGTGCACCATTTTTAGCAATTAGATTCATGGTCGTTCCAGTTAAGGTTTCAGCTAATTCCTGCGGGTTGGCAATTGTTGCAGATGTACAAATAAATTGTGGAGTACTTCCATAAAACTCACAAATTCGTTTTAGTCGACGAATAACATTTGCAACATGACTTCCGAATATGCCTCTATAAATATGTAATTCATCAATAACTATATACTTAAGATTTTCAAACAAAGACACCCATTTTGTATGATGAGGCAATATAGCAGAATGTAGCATATCTGGATTAGTTATAACGATATGACCTGCTTTTCTAACTTTTTGCCTAATAGCAGGTGATGTATCTCCGTCATATGTATAAGAGTTAACCTGAACACCCATTTCTTCAATAATTTCGTTTATTTCAGATTTCTGGTCCTGAGCTAATGCTTTTGTAGGAAATAAATAAAGAGCTCTGCTGTTTTCATCTGTTATTATCTGTTGTAAGACTGGAAGATTATAACAAATTGTTTTACCTGATGCTGTCGGAGTAACTGCGACAAAGTTGTTACCTTGTTTAGCTAACTGATACGCTTCATGCTGATGTGTATAAAGTTGTGAAACACCTCTTTTTTCAAGTGCCTCCTTTAAGCGCGTATCGATATCGAGTGGGAAATTTACATATTCAGCCTCTCTGGAAGGTATTGTATGCCAATGAACAATCTGCTCATTAAATTCCTGACTGTTTTTCAATGAATGCAGGATGCTTTCTAATGATTTCTTAAATTCCATTAATTTCACTACCTTTTGCTTGAATGTAGCCCTTATGTTCTATTTTACCGAATAAACGTTCGTAAATAAAGTGGAATTGTTTAGAAACAACTGTTTCGTTCTTTTTTAGAGGCTCAGAGATTGCAAAAAGAAAAAGCAGATTCATTCTGCCTTCACGGGAATTATTTATTTAGTATGTACATTTGCAATATGTGTTGAGCCTTTTATTACATTCTCAACTTCTAGGCGTTCAATTCTCTCTACAATATCGGAATTCGTAATAATAATAGGAGAGATCGTACTTGCTGCCTTTTCTTTAATTAATTCGAGATCAAATGTCATTAATGGATCCCCTTCTTTAACTTTCTGACCTTCTTTAACAATTACATCAAAACCATTGCCATTTAAACCTACAGTCTCAAGCCCAACGTGAATAAGCAATTCTATTCCTATTTCAGAACGGAGTCCAATCGCATGCTTAGTGTGGAAGACTTGAATAACATGTCCATCAAATGGTGCCACAAGTTTACCTTCAGCTGGTTCTATGGCAATTCCTTCGCCCATTAATTTTTGAGAAAAAACTGGATCAGGAACGTGCTCAAGTTCAATTATATTTCCAGATAACGGCGCAAAAAGCTGTTCAACTGTACGTTTATCTTTTTTACCAAAAATCGACCTCAGCATAACATTATCTCCTTTTAACATATGTAAGGTAATATTTTACAATTAAATAACACTTAGATCTTCCTCAACATATAATACTCTGACATAACAAGGCAAGGAGGTTACATTTTGAGAAAGAAAAATGATTTGACAAATAATAATAAACAAGACTATCAAAATGAACAATTGGATTTTTTTCAAATAGTTGATCATTTCTTTCGTTCTGAACCAATCAGACAATTTATGAATGAGTTTGATTCTATGTTTGAAGGTTCATTTCCACAAAAATCGATACATGTTAATACTTTTGAAACAGATCAAACATGTGTAATTGATATGCAGATTCCACCAGTTAAAAAAGAGCAGATAAAACTGGAGCTCATGGATCAATATTTGACGATTTCCATTACAAATCGGGAAGAAATCAAAGAGTATAACGAAAATTCTTCAACTTTTAGAAGTTACTCATCACTTGACAGTTTGTCAAAAACCATTGTTCTTCCTTATAAGGTAGAAGAACACGAGATAAAAACCAAATATAAAAACGGATCTTTGCTTGTGACAATTCCTAAGAAATCTACACAGATATTACTTGAAGATGATTCTATATAAATATTCTACAATGTTTAATTAAATTTCGTAAATAGGTACGCTTAAGCAAATTTCAAAACAAAATAAAAACGCTTGACTCTCTTTTAATAGGCGCTAAAACGAGAGCTGGCGTTTTTTTATTTAACTATTTTTGTGAGATTTACTCCCGTATTTTGGATTTTCTTCAGGAGTTGGATCCTTCGCTAAATCCTTGGCTGATCTTGTAACTTCTTGATTTTTGATAGTATTTTTCTTCATCTTCATCACCTCCTTCTTATGATGACTTTAATGACACGGATTTACACGTTAAAAAAAATCCAAAAATTGTCGTGAGAGAAAAACGATTTACATCAAACAATAAATTAAGGAGGTGCATAGAATATGCCTAATAAAAATAATAAATTACCCGATTTCAAAGAACTTGATGACCGTTTAATTGCTGAGGCATCACATTCACCTTCTCTCGTAATTAAAACGAACTTGGACAAGGATAATGTGAAAGAAGATAATCCTTATGCAACAGATCATTCAAATTCTCCTGCATTTGAAAAATTTTTTAAGGAATGATGAAAGATGGACTTTACTCTCGGATACTTAAGAGAAGCATTATCAAATTACGATCGAAGCTCAGTATGTAAGAGAATCACTAACAAGTTAACAAATGGAAAATTCCATTCTGAATTAGAATTTGTTCGAATACTTGAAGAAGATGAAATTCAATTTTTAAATAATGTTTTACCTGATGAAATTAAATATGCGTTTAATGAACAAGATTTTATAAGAGGTAATCAGCTTAATGAAGTTTATGAGCTGCTAATATAATCTTTAAACAGGAGGTTCTAATGAATAGAAATAGTAATCATTACATTAATATCAAGTTCCAAACTGGGGCAATTGATCGTGAAGGTGTGAATGGCTGTCAAGTAGAAGATGTTATTAGCGTTCTCGTAGAACAATTAAAATCTCATCAAAACGGTGATTTTGCTTGCCCGGAAAACTCGATCGCTATTTCTAATCTTCAAACAGCGAACTATGCATTAAGAGTTAGAAAAGAACGGATGGAAGACAAACATAGAGGTAATGAAACACATGCAACATTTTAACACGAAGAAATATTCAAATACAGATGTAGAAGAAGTTAAAAGGTTAAATGCTAATTCAGGACTATCTTATCGTGAAGTAAAAGAGCTTCTTGCCAAGAAATATAGTAGAAAAACTTGACTTGTCGCCAAGTCCTAATGGCGAAAGCATTAGTTTTTCTTATACTATCATCCATAAAATATATTTACTTTCTGATAGTATAAAAAATAACTCATGATTTAAAGGGGCTGTCTCAACTTGACAGTCCCTTTAAAATAGGCTTCTATGTTATGTTACACATTATTTAAACATGGATGTTACACCTTTAAAAAGCCCGCCCATTTGATTAACAGCATTCATCATTTGACCTGCTGTGTCCATCATTTTATTAAAATCTAACTGTCCGTCAGATTTCTTAAATTGTGATATGACGTTTTGAAATCCACTAGGCTGAGGCTGCTTAAAATAAGGTAAGGGCTTTGGATATGGCGTAGGATAAGAATAATTCATAAAAGTATTTTCAACATTTCCATTATAACTACCATTACCATATGGCTGTTGGTAGGACTGAAATGGTTGTTGATATCCATTTTGATGGAATAAAAATTCATGTGCTTGAGACAACATTGGGTTTATATATTGCTGATTTTGATATCCAACAGGTTGGTGTTCATAGTATGGAAATGTTTGAAAGTATTCATTTTCTCTTCTCCGGGACCTTCTATTGAAATACGGGTATGTTTGGTGCATGTAGTTAAACCTCCCTATAGCTCTTTAATGGTACTGTATTATATGATTCATTTGCCTATAATGTGAAAGGAAAGCCGCTTTATCGAAAGGATTCACTAATAATTTATCTATGTTCATACATGAATATCGTTAGGTTAGTTCATATTAGGAAAGAGTCATGAAAAGGAGGTCATACAATGGCACGAGGTAAACATTTTAACCATAAAGAAAAAGGACATGCTCCTACAATTCCAAATCATGGTCAGGAAGTTACAGCTAAAAATACAGAACATGTAGAATATGACATAAAGACCGTTGGGACCGAAAACGAACGTCCTGTTAGTATAAAGGTTGATGAGTGATATAAAACGAATAAGGACGTACTCTTATTGAGAGGCGTCCTTTTTTTCTATTTCATCCATAATTGTATTTAATACATATTCAACTGAGTGATGTAGATTATGAAATCGTTGTTTGTTTACGTCTTTATAAAACGATTGGAGTACTACTTGCTCTATATTTTCCATGGCGGACTCAATTTGTGTTTGATGGATATATTTAGGTTTCTCCTTTTTTATCCAATCTAAAGCATGTTGTTCCCAACCATTTGCTTTATGTTTAACCTGTTCAAAAGTTGGTTTCACCTGCTCATAAAAGTATATGTCTGTTTTTTCAGGCTTAGATTGTAAAGAGTCAAATCTGCGCTTACATTCAGTTAAACATTTTAACAGATGAAGTGAGGATTTGATTAGATTTATATAGCTCAATTTGTTCACCTCAAGCTAATCATATCAAATTCTCCTCTATATTACACTTTTTTCATTACGCATTCGTTGCAACGACAGGGAATTGATATTGCTTATAATGATCTTGTTTATGATGTGTATTGTTTGTAATTGATGCATTTGATATTGATGTTAGTTGACGATCTATTTGATTAACTTTCTCCATGATCTTATTCTCAAGTATGGCTGGATTTTTATGGTGATCTAAGGCCATCTCTAGTTTTATTAATTCAGTTTCCAATTCTGCTAACTTTTCCTCAATTACACTTTTTTCAATCATATTTTTCATCATTCTCCCTCCTCTATTGCTATGTATTCGTCGTTTCATTCTTTCCCCCTTCAGGCTTGACAAAACTAGTTTCTATTCGGCAAAGAAAGTGAATTTATGCATTTTTCGACACCTTCTTTTGACCTGTATGGAAATGAGGATGATCGCACAAAATAACAGTAGGAGGTGCTAAAGATGGCAAAAAAACCTAAAGGTAAACAACAAACAGCTGAAGACAAAACAAAAATCCCTACTGATAAAAAGTTAGACGGTCCGAATCGTCCTTCTACATAAGGGCAACTAATCATTTAAAAAAGCAAGGCTCAATTGCCTTGCTTTTACCTATTTTCAAGTTCTTTTTATCCATTCCTCCAATACTCTTGCAATAGAGTCAAAAGGTGTAATTGATCTTGTTTATGTTTAAACCAATCCGTTACCTCATAATTTTGTGGTATTTTCTTTTCCTTAAACCATTTTTTTGTATTCTGACCATGAAACCAATCTTTTCTTTTTCCGTCTAATGTATGGGAGACAATTGGATATGCCACTCGTAACAAAGGAGTTTCTCTTCTTCTCTTTTCGGGAAAGTATTTTTCATAATCATATCTTGATCCAGTGTGAGGAACAATTTTTGCAAATGCTTCAAACTGCTGATATAAACCAGCGTGAAATAATAGCCAGCCTAACCGTTTTCCCAAGTCAATCCGATTAGTTAGGCTATGAAAGTTGTACACAGAAAAACCATATAATTTTCCTTGTAAAGTTGGAAAAATGACTGTACTGAAATGAAACAAATCTTGAAGTTTATACGGGATTGAATGAAAGACATGTTGGTTATAAATTTTTTGTTTAATAACAGGTTGTTGTATAACATTTTGTTCATTAATAATAAGTGAAATCATAAGGCGTTCCATTGATTGATGGTTCCAAAAATATTCCCATTCTTCTACCATAAACTTTGAGACACTAAAATGGGATAAAAGATAAAATAATGGTTTCTTATATCGTTTTGAATATTTATAAATAAGTAACTGGGGATAGGCATCTTGAAAAATGGTCCAGTTTGCGCGTTCATATGTCATAAATAATAAATTTCTTTTCTCTGAGTTAAGTGCTTTTCTAAACCAATTACCTTCAAGGTCTGTCATATTCCAACCGGCATTTCTGGAGACCATGCTTGCCAAGAAAGCCCATTTTATTTCAGGATGGCTAAAATAATACTTTTCATAGGCACTTGTTCTTGTAATATTGTCAATATTATATATTTTCGTTTCATGATGAATATGAGCAAGCAATGATGGTTCATTTACTAGTGTTTCTTTACTGTTTTTAATCATTTTCATCCTCTACACTCCTCATACTTCTATTGTTACCCGATAAAGAAGTATGTACGCATTAACAAAATTGAAACTTTTTTATCATTCCTTTTTCATTTTTTTTGGTATGATAGGTAGTAGTTTTAAAGAGGAGGTAAAGTATGATCTTTCGTTATCCTAACGGAAAGCCTTATGAACCAAAGGTTGAACAAAAGAAAAAACAGCCACCTTCTATTACCTACAGCAATCGTGGTATGTCACTTGAAGATGATTTAAACGAGACAAATAAATATTATCTTGAAAATCAAGTAGCTGTCATACATAAAAAACCAACACCTGTGCAAATTGTGAATGTGGACTATCCCAGAAGAAGTGCCGCTGTCATTAAAGAAGCATACTTTAAGCAAAGTTCAACTACGGATTATAATGGAATTTATCGTGGAAAATATATTGATTTTGAAGCAAAGGAAACAAAAAATAAAACATCATTTCCTTTACAAAATTTCCATGCCCATCAAATTGAGCATATGAAAAATGTCCTATTTCAAGATGGAATATGTTTTGTTATTTTATCTGCATTCAATCAATTTTATTATTTGGATTCTAAACATCTGTTAACCTTTTGGGAGCGGCAATTAAATGGCGGTAGAAAATCTATCACTTTAGACGAATTAAATGAAAATGGCCATATCATCCCTACTGGATATCAAGCAAGGATTGACTATATCAAAATAATAGATAAACTATATTTTTAAAGATCCTTAAATTTGAACTAAATTTGTAGTGAGAGAAAAATGAGTAAAGCCTATAATGAAAGGTTGGAATTACATGTCTGAACAATATAAGAGTCGTGAAGAACGAAGAAGAAAACAGGCTCAACAAAGTTCAAAGAAAAAAAAGAATAAAAAACCAAAAGCTGGATTATGGAAAAAGATCCTTATAAGCCTTTTAGCAATTGGTATTGTCGGTATGTTGGCCGGCGGTGTTACATTTGCTGTAATGGTTGCTGGGGCACCTCCACTAGATGATAAAAAACTAAAAGATTCATTTTCATCGAAAATATATGATATGAATGGTGAGGAAATCACCGAATTTGGTCAAGTTAAGCGTACATATGTACCGTATGATGAGATTCCAAAAGTTCTTGAAAATGCTGTTTTAGCAACTGAGGATGCACGATTTTACGAACATAATGGTGTTGACGTCATACGTCTTGGCGGAGCCGTTGTTGCCAATATTCAAGAAGGTTTTGGTGCAGAAGGTGCAAGTACGATCACACAGCAGGTTATTAAGAACTCTTTATTAACTCCAGAAAAAACAATTTCACGTAAAGTTCAAGAATTATGGCTGTCTTTTCAACTAGAACAAAAATATTCTAAGCAGGAAATTCTTGAGATGTATTTAAATAAAATTTATTTTCCTGGTAATGTTTATGGAGTAGCACAAGCTGCACAATCATTTTATGGTAAAGACTTAAGTGAGTTAGAACTTCATGAAGCAGCAATGATTGCAGGTATTCCGCAAAGTCCAAATAACTACAATCCAAGGACAAATCCTGAAAGTGCTGAAAAACGTCGTAATATTGTGTTAACACTAATGGCTAAGCACGGTTTTATTACACAAGCTGAAGCTGATGAAGCAAAAAGTATCCCTGTTCAATCAACTGTAATTGAGGATACTGAAAAAGCGAATCCATATCATGCATTTGTAGAAGAAGTAATCGAAGAAGTAAAAGAAAAAACAGATATTGATGCAGGATCAGCCGGATTACAGATTTATACGACACTGGACCCTGATGCACAGGATACGGTTGAGAATGTTATGAATGGTGATGCAATTGATTTTCCTGATGATGAACTTCAAGCTGGAATCGCCTTAATCGACACAAAAACTGGTGAAATTCGAGCAATTGGTGGAGGTCGAAATCAGCCTGTAGGCGGTTATAACTATGCTACTGATACAAGACGTCAGCCGGGTTCAACAATTAAGCCTGTATTAGATTACGGCCCTGTTATTGAACATGAAAAATGGTCGACCTATGAACAAATTACTGACGAACCATATACTTATAGTAACGGGACTCCTATTAATAACTGGGATCGGAGCTATAAAGGTACAATGTCCATTCGTGATGCTTTAGCAGATTCACGTAATATCCCAGCATTAAAAGCATTACAGAAAGTTGGGTTAGAAAAAGCCCAAGACTTTGCACAAGGATTAGGTATCCCACTGGAAGAAATCTATGAATCCTATGCAATCGGAGGATTTGATCATGGAGTATCCCCTCTCCAAATGGCAGGTGCTTTCAGTGCATTTGGAAATAACGGGATTTTTAATGAGCCATATGCCGTAAAGAAAATCGTGTTAAGTGATGGTACAGAAATTAGTCTAGCTCCAGATCCGGAACCGGCTATGAGTGATTATACTGCTTTTATGGTGACGGATATGATGAAATCTGTTGTGGAATACGGCACAGGTAAATCTGTTCAAATTTCAAGAGTGAATATCGCAGGTAAAACCGGAACAACCAATTTCTCCGAAGATGATAAAGCAAAATACAATGTTCCATCTGGAGCCTCAAAGGATGCCTGGTTTGTAGGATACAATCCGAATTATACAGCCGCTGTTTGGACCGGGTATAATATTACAGAAGACAGTGAGAAAGTATACTTAGATTCTTCTGACCAACGACTAGCAAGAGCGATGTTTAGAGAAGTATTCCAAGAAATAGCCGGTGATGATGAATCTGATTTTGAACAACCAAACAGTGTTGTTAAAAAAGCCATTGAAAAAGGCTCAAATCCGGCCAAATTAGCAAGTGAATACACGCCATCCAGTAATATTACGTATGAATACTTCGTAAAAGGCGATGAACCAACGACTGTTTCTAAGAAATTTGAAAAAGTTGAAGTTGATAAACCATCAAATTTATCGATTAACTACGATCAAGTAAATAATTCGATTAGTTTAAATTGGGAATATGGAGACACAGAGAATGTTTCATTTGAAGTGAAACAATCGATTGATGAGGGTCCATATGAAGTTGTAAACAAATCGAAAGACAAGAGTTTTACAATTGATGATGTTATTCCTGGAGCTATTTATTCATACCAGGTTGTAGCTGTAAGTGATGAAGATGAAAGTAATCGAAGTGCTGCTGCAGCGACAAAGGTACAGGTACCTGAACCTGAAGTTGATATTCCTGAATTACCTGAAGATGGTACTGACGAAGAGACTCAACCAGACGAAGAAGGTAACGAGGAAAATAACGAAAATAATCAGGATGAAAACAATGGGAATAACGGAAATAACGGCAACGATCAAAATGGCAATGGAGATAACAATAATCAAGATGGTAACCAAGACAACCAGAACGAAGATGGTCAGGGTGAAGGAAATGGTGAAACACCAACTGCACCAGATGTAGAAACAACTGTTCCTCCTACTAACTCAAATGGAAGTAACGAAGAAGAGGAAGAACCTGAAGAAGGACAATAACAATAGTTCTAAAGAACCGATTTATGATCGGTTCTTTTCTTTTTGGTTTCACAAAAGAAGATTACTTCATTTGAAATAATCTCCTTAAATTTGTTTAAGTGCAATTGCCTTTGCATATATTTTTTCACATTCATCAAAAAGTTGTTCTAGCTGAATAAAAGCGTGATACTGAGTTGGTTTTGACATAATAAATAAAAGCCGTTCTCTGCAATTTACCGGCTTTCTATAAAAATCATCCAGTTCCATATCGGAAGGATGCAGTCCAGGTACAGGTGAACGGTTTAACCAAAATAAACATGCTATAAAAAGAGAAACACAATGGACAAGTAAACGTTCCGATTTATTGGATCTTTCTTTTTCCTTGTATATCTCTCTTGCATTTCCCTTTAATTGTTTCCACTCACCAAAAATTATTGAAACAAAATCCTTAGGATTTTCCCAAGGATTAACTTCTAGTGTTTCTTTAAGAGCATATAACATATCAAAATAAAAAGGTTCATGTGAGAGGACTTGTGAAATAACGCTTATATCATCATGTTGTTGGAAGCTATTCTTATTGGGATAAAAAAGAGGATTGCGAAATGGTACAGGAATTTCCCATATTTCTTTCCTATTTTGCATTTATGATTTTTTCCTTTTTCATTCGCTTTTGTCCTTCTCTGCATATGTGTAATAATGGACAACTCTCACATTTAGGAGATTGAGCCTTACAATGATACCGTCCAAAAAAGATTAATCGATGATGTGTAAGTGACCATTCCTCTTCAGGTACTTTTCTCATCAGCGTCTTCTCAACTTCTAAGACGGAATCCTTCCACTTGCATATACCTAGTCTTTTACTCACTCTCTCAACATGTGTATCCACAGCAATAGCCGGTACACCAAAAGCAACAGACATGACCACATTTGCTGTTTTTCTACCTACTCCGGCAAGTTTCGTTAACTCTGTATGATCATTTGGTACTTCACCATTGTAGTGTTCAAGCAAAGTCTCACATAGCTTACGAATATTTTTTGCTTTGTTTCTAAATAAGCCAATTGACTTAATATCTGTTTGTAATTCTTCCAGAGAAACAGCAAGATAGTCTTCAGGAGTTTTATATTTCTTAAACAAGTTTTTTGTTACTTTATTTACAAGTGCATCTGTACATTGGGCTGATAACGCAACAGCTATTACTAATTCGAACGGATTTTCATGTACCAATTCACAATGTGCGTCAGGAAACATTTCCCCTATCGCATCTAAACATTCTCGGATCTGTACCTTTGTTAACAATTTTTTCACCTTCTTTTGATATAAACTCCTACGTTAGTTTTCAAGCCAATTATAAAAAGGTACCTTTCTTTGATACTCCTCTTGCTGGTCTGGCTTATTTCCTTGATTCCCCTGATGTTGACGGAATTTTCTGGAATGAGTACGAGCTTGATCTATCGTTCTAATGCCGTTTTTCTTCCATTCAAAAAGAATCCGGTCTATATACCGAAAATTAAGCTTTGCTGACATAACGGCTTCTCTTAACGCTGCTTTAATAATAACAGGGTCATAATCTTCTTGATCAATCCAAATAGACAGTGTTTCACATTCAAAAGGAGAAAGCGGACGACCAAATTCATTTTCAAAAACAGTATATAGGCTTTCGTCCTCTTTTTTGTTTTGCTCCTGTATTTTTCGGTTGCTTTCATTAATTAGAAAAGTATAAAGCTTATCCCATAGCGGCTTTAATGAGTAATGCTCAAAAAGAATAGACTCATGTTGATGTTCTTCTATCATTAAAAAACCTTTTTGAATTAAGTTTCTGAGGATTCCGGTACACTCTCCAGTTGAAATGAACATATGCTCTGAGAGTTCTGTTGGAGTAGGAAATTGATTTCCGGTTTCTTTAAATTTTTTTACTTGAAGAAGCAAAATAAGTTCTTGCTCGTTTAAACCTAGCTTTGCATAGTAATTTAATAAAATAACCGGAACAGATATATTTCCTGTTTCTTGTAGATCAATAAATTGCTCTTTATTCATTAAAAACACCCCTTACCTTATGGTAGTATACCATGTCATTTCTTCACATTGTATATAATAAGCTTCGGTTGATATTGCCAATTAATGAAAATGAAAAACTGACCCACATGAGAGAGTCAGTTTTCTTTATATTACGGATAAAGTCGATTTAATAAACGCGGGAATGGAATGGTTTCACGAACATGCTCTACACCACTTAACCAAGCAACTGTTCTTTCAAGACCCAGTCCAAATCCTGAATGTGGAACAGATCCATATTTTCTTAATTGAAGATACCAATCATATGCTTGTTCATCCAGCTTGTGTTCATCAATTCGCTGTTTAAGTAGCTCGGCATTGTGAATACGCTCTGAACCGCCTATGATTTCTCCATAGCCTTCAGGTGCAATTAAATCAGCACATAGAACCACATCGTCACGGTTTGGATCAGGTTGCATATAAAACGGCTTTAGGCTAGTAGGATAATGTGTAATAAACACCGGTTTTTCATAACTTTCTGCAATTGCCGTTTCATGTGGTGCTCCAAAATCATCGCCCCATTTAATTTCAGAAAAGCCTTTTTCATGAAGAAACTTGATCGCTTCATCATAAGTAATTCTAGGAAATGGCGCTTTAATTTTTTCTAATTTAGCTACATCTCTTCCTAAAGTATTAAGTTCAAGGGAACAATTTTCTAAAACATTTTGAATGATAAACGATACATATTCTTCTTGAACTTTAAGATTATCCTCAAATTCATAAAAGGCCATTTCTGGTTCAATCATCCAAAATTCAATTAAATGACGACGTGTTTTGGACTTTTCAGCCCTGAAAGTCGGACCAAAAGAGAAAACTTTCCCTAATGCCATTGCTGCTGCTTCCATATATAGCTGTCCACTTTGAGAAAGGTATGCATCTTCATCAAAGTATTTGGTATGGAATAACTCAGAAGTACCTTCTGGAGCACTTCCCGTTAAAATAGGCGGATCCACTTTTACAAACCCCTCATTATTGAAGAATTCATATGTGGAACGGATGATTTCATTTCTAATTTTCATTACAGCATGCTGACGTTTTGAACGAAGCCACAAATGACGGTGATCCATTAAGAATTCTGTTCCATGTTCCTTCGGTGTTATCGGATAATCGACAGATTCTGTAATCACTTTAATATTTGTGATCCCGAGCTCATAACCAAACGGAGAACGCTCATCTTCTCTAACTATTCCAGATATATATAAAGATGTTTCTTGGGTAATTGATTTTGCTTTATTAAATATTTCTTCCTCTACTTCTGCCTTTACGACGACACCTTGGATAAACCCTGTACCATCTCTAAGTTGAAGGAATGCAATTTTACCACTGGAACGCTTATTTGCAAGCCAAACTCCAATCGTTACCTCTTGTCCAACATATTTTCCAACTTCTGCAATTGTTGTTTTCACTTTATTCCCTCCATCAAGCAACGATGTATATCTCTTTTATGTACTTTACATCGTATTATTATACGTTTTTTTCTGAAGTGCCGCAATATAACGGAGATAAGGCGAAACTTTCGGATAATTTACATGCTACGATTTTTTTAAGGCCATATGCTTGATGATTTTCCCATCATAAAAGTTGACATAATCAAATGTATATCGATCTGATTCGTCTTGGTATTTTACTTCCCAAACAGGTATTCCCTCGTCCATACCAAGCTGGACACTAATAATATCTGAGGGATTATGCTCTTCATTTACACGTTTCAATGCCTCATTTTTTGTTATTCCAGCTGATTTTTTCTTTACTATCATTTTTCTTTCTTTTTTGATATTTGAAATCCATCCATATACTGGTTCATTTTCATTGGTTGTGGCTGTAATGATATGGTATTTTTGATCTGAACTAAATGTGTTAATTTTACTGATGTTTTTAAGGTTTGCTTCTTCTATAGCAAACTGCTTGGACTGTTCATGTCCATCCTCATACTGCCCTCTTGCAGTTAAATAACTTGATGTTAATATCCAAATTCCGGATATGATAAGAACTCCCAAGATAATTAATGGTATAACAATTTTTTTCTCCATTGTCATTTACATCCTTATGTACGGTATATTGTAAATACTGCTTTAGATTGGTCCTCTTGATCAAGTGCAAGCCCAAACATTAAGTCATTTCTTTTCAATGTTCTATTTAATACGTCAACAATTTTATATAGATCATCAGAATGATCAACAGTGACCGTTGAAACAATTTCAATTTTACTTTCCATGTAATATTCCTCCTGTCAAACACAAATATTGTAACTTATATGTCAGTTAGCTCTGGACACAATAACATTACAACAACCTATATTTTGTTGTATATTGATTAATTATAAAGTGAAAACATGTATGTGAACATAATTTTCTCCTAACTCACACCACATTTTATATGGCTGATCCTTTTATCAGCCATTTTTTTATTAAAAAGAGTTCATGTGTAAAGATCAAAACGTAAAGTCACAATAACATGCTACTCATTAATCCAATTATCGATTGCATGAGTTAAAAGGTGCATCGGTTTATGTTCAATTTCTAATTTAGGAATAGATGTGATAAAATCTCTTCCATATTTAGTCGATAGGATCCGATTATCTAATATAAACAAAATCCCCTTATCCTTTTCATTTCGAATTAATCTTCCAAATCCTTGTTTAAATCGTAAAATAGCCTCCGGAAGTGAATAGTTGTAAAAAGAGTTCATACCTTTGCTTTCTAAATGTTGACATGTAGCCGCAACGGTTGGTTCATCTGGAGAGGCAAACGGAAGACGCACAATCATTAAGGCTTTTAGTTGATTACCGGGAAAATCAACACCTTCCCAAAAACTGCTTGTCCCTAATAAAATGGCTTTATCAAACTGACGGAAGTTTTTGGTTAACTTACTTCGGCTTCCACTTCCTGTACCCTGTCCCATGATAACAAAATCCTCTAGTGTTTCATCTTCCTTTAACAGGGCATACGTTTTTCTTAACATTTCATAAGAAGTAAACAATACAAGCAACTTACCTTCTGTTATCTGTGAAACAGTACTTATATGTACAGCAATTGCTTCTGAATACTCCTCGATTGTAACATCATTTACATTTGGCATATCACTAGGAATAAACATTTTAACTTGATTTTCATAGTTAAATGGGGTTTCTATTCGTAATTGCTTTGGGTAAAAATCTGACAGGCCTAGAGTTTGCAACATGTATGTAAACGATTTTTTTATTGTTAATGTTGCAGATGTTAAAATTGCACTTTGAATGTGTGAAAAAAATTCATCAGCCAAATAATCATTTACTTCTATGGGTTGTGCATATATAGACACAGCATTTTTCGCACCTTTAGTATCTATTTCTATCCACCTTACGACTAAATCATTATGTTCAAAAAATAAAAAATCAAAGTGATTTTTATACCTTTCCAACAATGAAATACTCTGCTTAAAGTCTTCAAGAATTAACTTTTCCTTTATAGACTTAGACCTTATATAAGATTCATCAATTCCCTGACTTTCTTTTTCCATTAAATGAATGATATCTTTCATCATGAATTGAAGTCTTTTAGCTAACTCTAATAATGAATCCCAAGTTCGGTTATTCTCCTTATTTGGAAGATATCGATAGGATGCTCGATTTAATGGGCTATCCTTTCTCTGTTTTAATACATATGAATGCAACCCTGCAAAAAATTGGTGGTTTTCCTCTTGTAACTGAACAAGTAGATCGTCAATTTTATAAAATGAAGCTGAGAATTTATGTTCATTTTGAATTTTGACAAACTTTTTTAATAGTCCTGTTGAATGTGTATTTCCAAGGTTATGTATCAAGTGATGCAAATCTAAATAATGAAATCTTACACCAAGCTGTTCAGTTGCTACATGTTGAAAGTGATGTGCTTCATCAATGATTACTTCCTGATACGTTGGTAAAATCTTTTGGTCACGGGATAAGTCTGATAATAACAGAGCATGGTTCGTAATAACTATATTTGCGGATAAAGCCTTTTCCTTTGCTTGTTGATAAAAACAATACGTTTGAAAAGGGTTGTTTAAAAATGATGATTGATCAACATGTAGATTATCCCATATTGTTTTACCTCCAGAGGGTAAATTTAATTCATCCAAGTCTCCGCTGACAGTTTCTGTTAACCAAATTAATATTTGAGCTTTAGTTAATATATAGTCATAATTATCATCAGAATCTTTTAACGATTGTTCAAACTTTTGCAAGCATAAATAATGACTTTGGCCTTTTAAAAGTGTTGCTGAAAAAGATACTGGTAAAAGTTTCTTTAAAATGGGAATTTCCTGCTCCATTATTTGCATCTGTAAGTTATTCGTATACGTACTAATAACAATGGGTCTTGATTCTTGTAGAGAATAAAAGATGGCTGAGACAAGGTAAGCCATCGTTTTTCCGATTCCTGTTGCTGCTTCAATTAATACATGTTGATGAGTTAAGAAGGCCTCAATGATATCTTCAATCATTTTTATCTGACCTACCCTTTCATGAAATAAAGGGAAAGCTCTTTTTATCTCATCATTTTTATTCGAAAAAAGGTCCAAAAATTGTTCCTTTGAGAAATCGAGAGTCGATGATGCTTCATTTACTTTCATTCTTTTTCTCAATGCCAATGTTCTTACAATCTCAATTTCAGGATGTATTTGTTGTTCTAAATTCACTAATTTTTCTGAAAGGATCTGTTCAAATACTTCTTCCATATCACTAATAAATGACCTTGACAGCCTTGAAAGCTGTTGAAGTGTGATAATTGGTAACTCAGTAAATTTTGTTATAATATGTAAAAACAGCAAGGCTGTGGCTTCGGCATCACTATCAGCGCGATGGGGGTTTTCGTGATCCATTTTGAACTCTTCACTTAAATCCGAGAGTTTATAACTTTTCTCAGTAGGAAATGCCATTCTCGATAATTCCACTGTATCAATTACCGGTCCTGAAAATTGGTATCCGCATCTCATAAATTCTTCCTGTAAAAATGATAAGTCAAAATACACATTATGTGCTATAAAATACGAATCCTTGAGTAAAGTATGAATATCCTTTACAATTTCATCAAATGTTGGTGCATGACTAACCATTTCGTTTGTTATACCTGTTAATTGTTCAATAAATAAAGGAATGCTTTGTAATGGATTAACAAAGCTCATATATCGATCAACAATTTTATTATTCTCAATGACAACAGCCGCAATTTGTATAATTCTATCTCCCTTTTTAGGAGAATTCCCTGTCGTTTCTAAGTCAATAACAACATAACGTTGTACTTTCAAATTAAACACCTCTATTATTTCAAAAAGCTTCTCCGAATAATATACACCGAAGGATCTTTTTCTCATTGCCTGTTGTAATAGTTTACCCTAATCTGAAGGAGTTTTGAATAACTTTTCAAAAATGTAAAGGGCAGCTTATCTATAAAATGATGTAAAAAATAAATAAGACCTATCTATAAAAGACTTTTTCGAAGGTTTCTGTCCGAAAGAGCCAATTATGAGGTAGGTCTTTTACCTTTACATGATTGTAGCAGCTGGTTCCTGTCCTAAGATTTCAACAATTTTATTATTCTCATCCATAATTGCTATTTTTGGCTGGTGAGTTGAAATGTTCTCTTCAGCTATCATTGTATAAGTTAAGATGATGACAATATCACCTTCTTGAACAAGTCTTGCTGCTGCCCCATTAAGACATATTACCCCGCTGCCTCTTTCTCCAGGTATGATATAGGTTTCAAGGCGGGCACCGTTGTTATTGTTCACTATTTGCACCTTTTCATTTGGAAGCATACCTACTGCATCAATAATATCTTGGTCAATTGTAATACTGCCAACATAGTTTAAATTCGCTTCTGTTACTCGTGCACGATGAATTTTACCATTCAACATTGTACGAAACATCCATTTTTTCCTCCAAACAATTTTTTTGTCTATATTGTCATAATTGTATATTTCATTAAATTTCAATCGTTATATTATCAATTAGTCTTGCATTTGTAAACTTAACTGCTATTGCAATAATGATTTTACCGGTAATTACCTCTAGTTCCTTAAGCTCGGGATACGATAAAACTTCAATATAATCAATTATACCGGAAGTTTCTGTTTTAATTAATGATGAAACTTGCTCAATGATTGCCTGTTTATTTCGTTCTCCATTTAAAATCGTTTCCTCGGCTATTTTTAAGCTTTTATATAAGATAGGTGCCTGTGATCGTTCTTCTTCGTTTAAATAAACATTGCGAGAACTTTTTGCTAAGCCATCTTCCTCTCTAACTGTCGAAACAGGTACTAAGTCAATTGGAAAATGAAATTCTTTGATTAATCCATCAATAACAGCAACCTGCTGAGCGTCTTTCATTCCAAAATATGCCCGATTAGGCTGCACTAAATGAAATAGCTTTGTAAGTACAGTTGCTACTCCATCAAAATGCCCGTTTCTGGATTTTCCACATAGAACATTTACGCGATTTCGAACAGAAACTGTATATGAAGGTTTATCGGGATACATTTCTTCTACTTGAGGTCGAAACAGCACATCGACACCCGCTTGTTTGGCAATCGCTTCATCGTGTTCTGCATCTCTTGGATATGAGTCAAAATCCTCATTAGGGCCAAACTGCAGAGGATTAACAAAAATACTCAAAACCACAATATCGTTTGTCTCCCTCGCTTCTTCAATAAGCTTTACATGTCCTTCATGTAAAAAGCCCATTGTAGGTACAAATCCAATAGTTTGATGACTTTGATAGCTATTTAATTTATCTTTAAGATCTTGTTTTGTTTCAACGACAATCATTTACTTATTCCTCCATACAAGCTGTGCAATACTTCCTCTTTCATATTAAAAGAGTGTTTTTCTTCAGGAAATGATCTATTTTTAACATCTGCTATATAATGACTAATTGAGGTCTGAACTGTCTCTGAGATTGAAACGTATTGTTTGACAAATTTTGGGACATATCCAGATCCGTAGCCTATTAAATCATGATACACCAATACTTGACCATCTGTTTGACGTCCAGCACCAATTCCGATAGTAGGGATTGTTAGAAATTTTGTAATCTCTTCCGCTAATTGTTGCGGAACACACTCTAATACGAGAGCAATTGCACCTGCTTCCTGGCACCTTTTAGCATCATCAATTAATTTTTTCGCTGCTTCCGCATCTTTTCCCTGCACTTTATATCCACCGAGGACATTAACTGATTGTGGTGTCAAACCTAAGTGGGAAATAACTGGAATCCCTCCGAAGGTAAGAGCTTCGATAACAGAAGTTACCCCATCAGCTCCTTCTAATTTAACAGCATCCGCCCCACCTTCCTGCATAATTCTAGCCGCATTTTTCATTGTTTCATCCTTTGAAAGATGGTAGGACATAAACGGCATATCGGTTACAACAAAAGTGTCCTTTGCACCACGTTTAACAGCTTTTGTATGATGAATCATATCATTAACGGTTACCGGGATTGTAGAGTCATAACCAAGTACAACCATCCCCAGTGAATCTCCTACAAGGATCATATCTATTCCTGCAAGTTCAGCTTGCTTAGCACTAGGAAAATCATATGCTGTCAACATGGTAATCGGCTCATTTCTTTCCTTCATTTTCATAAAATCTTGTCTTGTTTTCATGGTTTCCCTCCAAGTCAATAGATGTGGAACTTATGACTTTAACAGTATTGTTGGGTAGTACATTAAAAGAAAAACTAAGGAGAGAAGATGAATGACCTGATTATTTGGTAATATACATATTCCCATATCGCATTACTTAATTAAAATAAAAATCCTTCATATCAACAAAGATAGAAGGATTAAAGGTTTTTATAGTCAAATTCATCCCTCTGTCCTAGTCCATTCATGGATCAAGGCAGGTTAAATTAACGAAATTTGTATTCTTATTATTACTGATAACAAGCAATTATTACTCAATCTTTTTCTTTTAACGGTGTAGTTCCAATTTAGATACTACCCATAGAAAAGTATAGCAGAAAAATTTGCTAAACACCATTGTGATATATCATAAAAAACATTCATTATTTATATTACTGAAGTTCAATATCTGCGGAATAAATTTGTTTTACCGAACCGTCACTTGTTTGAATTAATAAAACACCAGCATCATTTATTCCAATCGCTATACCCTCAATAGTGCCATTTATTGTTCTTGCCGTAATTGGCTTTTGTAAGCTAACAGCATAGCCTTCCCAAAGTAATTTAATTGGTCTAAAACCTTGTGCTAAATAAAGTGAGTAGAGATTCTCAAATTTCAAGAGTATCTCTTGAATCAATTGGGCTCGATCCCATTGTTTATCAGTTTCTAATTGAATGGACGTTGCGACATGACGTAGCTCCTCTGGAAAATCAGTTATGGATTGATTTACATTTATTCCTGTTCCAATTATGATCGAATGTACCCTATCAGCTTCTGCCTGTAATTCTGTTAAAATACCAACCAGCTTTTTTCCGTTAATTAATATGTCATTGGGCCATTTTATATCAGGCTTTAGTGGTGTAATCTCCTCAATAGCTTGTACAATGGCTACGGCCGTTAAAAGTGTCAACTGTGGCGCTGCCTGAACAGCTATATTTGGTCTGATAATAAGACTCATCCAAATCCCTGTCCCGCTGGGAGAATACCATTGTCTCGCCATTCTTCCTCTACCATTTGTTTGTTGTTCTGCAACTACAATAGTTCCTTCCTCCGCTCCTTCATTTGCTAATGTTTGAGCTATTTTTTGAGTAGAAGATACGGTTTCTTCAAAATGAACATGGTGCCCCATTTTCCTAGTCTTAAGTCCAATTTTAATTTCATTACCACTAATTTTATTTGGCTTTTTTGTTATACGATAGCCCAATCTCCTTACTGCTTCTAATTCGTATCCGTCTTTTCTTAGGTCCTCTATATGCTTCCATACTGCTGTTCTAGAGCAGCCAATATAATCGCTAAGTTTTTGACCTGATACAAAACCGCCTTCTGCGTTTGAAAAGGCTTCTAATAATTTTGATCGAAGTCCTGACTGCATGTTAATAGCCACTCCTTTATTTCTGATCTTTTATTTTCTATTCTCTTCAACAAAACTGCTTTTTCAATTTTTCCCATTACTTGTGCGACCCAAGGACCCGGTTCTTTATTTATCCATTGAATTAAATCATGACCATTAACCGCTATTTCTTTTTTTGTTTTGATAGGTAATTGATTAAAAGAAACTTTTAATTTATTTACATTTTCATTTATTTGTTGAGAATTTAGTAAAATAGACCGGATCCTTTCAACAGCAATTGCTGTACCAAGACCAGCCTCATATAATAATAAATCTGTCCATTCTGGATTTTTCAATTGTAAAGTAAGAAAGGAAAGATTTTTTCGTACAGATTTTATTAATTTATTAGATAGTTTCCATTTTCTTAAGAAAATTTCAACTGCAGAAGGGCTTATATAATATGTTAATACAGTCCAAAGTTCTTCCCTTGTAGTAAGGTATTTAAATGGAAAGGAGGAAAGCTTTTCTAACATCACTTTTCCTCCAACAAAACCTGGTAAATAGTTATATACCTTGCATTGAATAACAAGATGTAAAGCTGATTTAACATTAACACCTTTTAACAACTTCTCTATTTCAGTTGTCTTTCTTTCAACTGAGATTGCGTCGAGCAAATGAACGTGATGTTTGATTGCTTCTTCTGTTTCTACAGACAAAGTGAAATGTAATTGACTTACAAATCGAAGAGCTCTCAACATTCTTAAGGCATCCTCATTAAATCTTTCTTTGGGCGAATCTACTGTATGAATCAACTTTTGTTTCATATGATCTTTTCCGTGAAAATAATCAAAAACTTCACCATTAATGTTCATAGCCATTGCATTAATGGTGAAATCTCTTCTACGTAAATCCTCTTTTAATGAGGTGATAAATTGGACATTGTTTGGACGCCTGAAATCTTCGTATCCTGATTCCGCCCTATATGTCGTGACTTCATACTGCTCTTTTTCATGCATAACAATTATCGTGCCATGCTCTGCTCCAACATCTATCGTTTTAAGGAAGATGTTCTTAATATCTTCAGGTTTAGCAGAGGTTGCGATATCTACATCTCCAATTTCTCTTCCTAATAAGAAATCACGGACTGCTCCACCAACAAAATAGGCCTCAAAGCCTGATTGATGTAGTTTTTCTAAAATCGGTTTGGCTTCATCAAATGGAGTCTCCAATTTTTACACCTTCTAGTAACTTATAGTAAATTGATTCATATTGAGAAACAATTTTATCAGAATGAAAACGTTCCTTAGCAAGAGTTGTCGCGCTTTCTGCCATTCTGCTATGTAAATCTTGATCAGATAATATTTGAATTGCTCTAATAGCAATGGTCTCAATATCACCTACGTCACATATGTATCCTGTTTCACCTTCAAGGATTACTTCAGGTATTCCCCCTGCATTTGTTCCTATACATGGGACACCACACGCCATAGCTTCTAAGAGCACCAAGCCAAAACTTTCCTTTTCTGATAATAATAAAATTAAATCACTGATTGAGTAAAGTTCTTCTAAACTGTCTTGTTTACCAAGAAATAATACATGTTCAACAAGACCTAATTCTCGTACCAGTCTATTCACATATGTCATTTCAGGACCGTCTCCAACCAGAAGAAGCTTTGACTTTACTTTTCTATGTATTTTTTGGAAAGCGTAAACAACATCTTGGACCCGTTTAACTTTTCTAAAGTTTGATACATGGATAATAACCTTTTCATCTTCTTCAATTTTGTACTCTTTCTTCAAATGCATGGCATCGTTTTTATAATAAACACGATCATCAATAAAGTTGTAGACTGTTTCAATTTTTTTATCGGGATGGAGCAAATCATATGTTTGATTAACCAATGCATTTGATACTGCCGTAACTTGATCTGAGGATTCAATCCCAAATCGAATCATATCAGCCAGTGATTGATCGTACCCGAGCACCGTAATATCGGTACCATGTAATGTTGTGACTATTTTTAAATCTTTTTTCACCATTTGTTTAGCTAAATATGCACAAATTGCATGAGGAATAGCATAATGGACATGAAGGAGGTCTAAATCCTCTCTGTTTGCAACTTCCGCCATTTTACTCGCTAATGCTAAATCATAAGGTGGATATTTAAAGACTGAATATTGATTAACCTCTACTTCATGAAATGTAATATTACAATATACTTTATTTAATCGAAAAGGAAGACTTGAGGTAATAAAATGTACTTCGTGTCCTTTTTCGGCTAATAATTTTCCAAGCTCTGTTGCTACAACACCTGACCCGCCAACAGATGGATAACATGTTATTCCTATTTTAAGTTTCTTTTTCATTATGCATCACCAATCAAATCATTAGAAAGTAGGATTGGCTTTCTTGATAAAAACCCCTCAGCAAACATGACACCAACCTCTTTTCCATATATTCGTTCTCTACTTTCTACAGCTTCGATATAACCATTTGTTAAAGGTGTATCTGTTGAACCATCTACTTTTTCAAATTGACTATCATATGCACGTAAACTATTTAATTTGATCTCAATAGTCTCAGATATATCAATTACAAAATTCGGTTTAAGAAATCCGTTAATCATATAAAAATACACATGTTGAACGCGATGGGCAGGTAAACCCTGACTGTCTTGATAATTTTTGATCCCTGCTGAAAAAACCGCTTCTTCAACCAGTCTCGAACAATTCCCATGATCCGGATGACGATCTTTAAAATAAGGAGCGAAGACTATTCGTGGTTTGTATGTTCTAATAATTTCAACAATTTCTTTTATGGAAGAATCTGATAAATAGAGACCCCGATCTGGAATCGATAGCTGAATTCTCTCTGTAATACCCAAAATTTCACCAGCATGTTTGGCCTCTTTTTGTCTAGTTAAAACTGTGCCATTTGACGATAATTCAGCCTTAGTTAAATCACAGATCCCTATCTTTAGTCCTTTTTGAGTATACTTAGCAATTGTTCCCCCCATCCCGATTTCGACATCATCAGGATGGGCACCAATCGCAAGGAAATCCAATTGTTTACTCATTTTCCTCTCCTTGTAACATAGTATATAATCATTCTAATACTATCTATAATGTTTATTTTTCTTTCTTTTCATGAATGATATTACGCCATTGGAAATCTCCACGATCCAATCCACGTACTAATATCTCCGCTGTCCCCATATTTGTTGCTAGTGGTATTGAATAAACATCACAAAGACGAATTAATGCCGTAATATCCGGTTCATGTGGTTGTGCTGTTAAAGGATCTCTAAAGAAAATAACCATGTCCATTTCATTTTTTGCGATCAAAGCCCCTATTTCTTGATCTCCTCCAAGAGGGCCTGATTGAAAACGATGAACAGGTAAGTCAGTAGCCTCATTAATACGAAAACCTGTAGTACCTGTAGCAAACAGTTGGTGCTCGGAAAAAATCGGTTGGTAAGCCATCACAAATTGAACAAGATCGTTTTTCTTTTTATCGTGAGCTATTAATGCAATTTTCATGAACATTTCCCCTTTATCTGTTATTCAATAATATTTTCTAATCCATATACTAATAAATCTATATTCATAACATTTTCAACAGCTAATTTAACTCCAGACATAAATGAAGCGCGGTTATAGGAGTCGTGACGTATTTTTAATGTTTGACCATCGCCTCCAAAAAGAACCTCCTGATGAGCAATTAAACCCGGCAGGCGAACACTGTGGATACGAATACCATTCATATTCGCCCCTCGTGCACCTGGTAAGATTTCTTGTTCATTAGGATGGCCTTGTTGTTTTTCTTCTCTTACTTCAGAAATCATTTCCGCTGTTTTTAACCCAGTTCCTGATGGAGCATCTAACTTTTGATCATGATGTTGTTCAATTATCTCAACATCTTGAAAATACTTCGCAGCCATTTGTGAAAATTTCATCATCAAAATAGCCCCGATTGCAAAGTTAGGAGCAATAATCGCACCAATCCCTTTTTCTTCTGTCAGTTGTTGAAGCTCCTTTAAATCTGCTTCAGAAAAACCAGTTGTGCCAACAACCGGGCGTACACCATGCATTAGCGCTTTTTTTGTATGTACCTTCCCAATTTCAGGTGTAGTTAAATCAATTAAAACATCGGGATTTGTTTCAAAGAAACATTTTTCTATATCTGTATAAACCGGAACATCTGCATTAAAGCCTTCAATTTGATTAAGTCTCATTCCCTCGTATTTATGGTCGACAACTGCTACTAGGTGAAAATGTTTTGTGTCTTCTACTAGTTTTACAGCTTCACTGCCCATTCTCCCACGTGCACCAGCAATAACAATCTTAATTTCTGACATAAATAAATCTCCTTTAATTTTCTTTTCTTGTCCAACGATCCTTATCTCTAGTATTGAACTTTTCCAAAACTAGATTATGGGCTTGTTCTAAATCTATTTGTAAGGAATTAGCAAGGCAAATCAGGACAAATAATACATCCCCAATCTCTTCCTCAATCTTTTTCTCTTCTTCCGATGTTTTTTTCGGTTTTTCACCATAGGAGTGATTTATTTCTCTTGCTAATTCTCCAACTTCTTCAGTAATTCTAGCCATCATGGCTAATGGTGAAAAATAACCCTCCTTAAATTGACCTATGTAATCATCTACTTCTTTTTGAAGGTCCTTCATAGATTTATTCTCCACTATTATCACCTCATTCTTTTCTATTCAATGTTAGCTAAATCATCATTAATTTACAATTATTTCGTCATGAATTTCTCAAAATTTGCACCTTGACATTCTATCAACTATAATATTTACGCTGTGATGTATTAGCGGAGGTGGAATATGCTGCAAGATCTTAGGATAAAAAACATCGTATTTATTTTGATTGGTTCAGGTATTTTTGGTTTTGGTCTTGTTCATTTTAACATTCAAAACAACCTAGCAGAAGGCGGATTTACTGGTATAACACTTTTGCTTTATTTTCTTTTTCATATTGACCCTTCTATATCTAACCTGGTCTTAAACATCCCACTTTTCATAATCGGTTGGCGGGTACTTGGGAAGACTTCTTTTGTTTACACAATTATTGGAACAGTTAGTCTTTCTTTATATTTATGGATATTTCAGAGATATCAAATCCAAATGCCATTGAAAGATGACCTTACTTTGGCCGCACTATTTGCAGGTGTTTCTATTGGAATTGGCCTTGGAACAATTTTCCGATACGGAGGAACAACTGGTGGTGTAGATATCATTGCAAGGTTGACTCATCGATATATTGGTTGGAGTATGGGAAAAACAATGTTTTTATTTGATTTATGCGTAATCACGATATCCTGGGTAGCATACCTTTCTTATAAAGAAGCTATGTATACACTTGTGGCTGTTTTTGTTGGAGCCAGAGTAATCGACTTTATGCAGGAGGGTGCATATGCTGCAAAAGGTGCAACGATTATTTCAAATCTTCCTGAAGAAATTGCTGCTAAAATAATGAAGGAAATGGATCGTGGAGTTACAATTTTAAAAGGGCAAGGATCTTATTCTAAACAAGATCGAAATGTCCTTTATTGTGTTGTTGGAAAAAATGAAATTGTTCGTTTGAAAAATGTTATTACTTCGGTAGATCCTCATGCATTTGTTGCTGTGAGCGATGTTCATGATGTGTTAGGTGAAGGTTTTACCTTAGACGAAAATAAAAAACCCTTATCAAGGTAAGCATGCTAAAAGAGAGTGATAAAAAGTCACTCTCTTTTTGGTGATACTTTATTTCATACTATTGTCTTTTTCACGTTTTATAAGCTTTTCTTTTTCTCCTCTATACTTTCTAAAACCAGAGTAGGATAATGCTAATAAGATAATACTTCCTGTTGAGATCATAACCCATAATAATGATGGGTCTGCTTCATCCTCTTTGACTCTTTCAAAAATTGCTTTTAATTCTTCTTCCATCACAGCTAATTGTTTTGCTTGACTCGTTTCCGATATTTCTTGAAAGAGTTGATTTTCCACAACAGAGATATGTTCATCCATACGTTTTATGCGTTGTATATCCAGATCCACTTGAATACTGGGATATATAACCTCATATAGTGCAAGAAACTCATTAAAATCATGTTGAAAAGATTGATTATCTCCTTCTTGTACATCGCTTTTCATTTGAGAGAAAGTTTCCATTATGGATGTTTCCATTGAACTCCATAATGGTTGATGCTCAGATACCATTGCATCGACCACTAAACGAAATTTTGTTAAAGATCTTACCTTTTCGGTTGTACTTACTTTATCGTCTAATAATAGCTCGTGTGCATTTTGATGGGTATTCGAAAGAGTCCGGTAATGATCGAGTGATAGTTCTTGTCTGTCAATTGGTATTTCTTCAAATTTGACAGCAAAGTACTCTAGTAGTTGGACAGACTCGTTAAACCGTTCCTGCTTTGCTAGTTGCAGGGCCGTATCAGCTATCTCATTAAGTGATTTCCAGTCGTACGATTCATCTGCAAATGCTGGTTTTATATGTAGAAGCAACATACTAAAAATAATGACGACTAATAATTTCTTCATCCTTGTCCCCCCTAGAACATCTATTAAAACGTATGTTCATTGGGACAAGGTTAGACCAACAATTTGCCTTGGATGTCTGTAATATTTGTTATACATTTATTAGAATAAGTAAAAACCTAGCAGCAAAAAGTGCTAGGTTATTTCGAGTTGCTTTAGTTGATTTCTTATCACTAAATAGTAAGCTATTCCTACAGATATTATACTTAACCAAAATGTCATATAACCGATTTCATTTAAATATTCCATTAAAACACTATAACGGGGCATCATTTCAAAGACATAGTCTATGACATCATTATGTAACGTCCAAATTGCAGCTACAATCAAATGCCATGCTTTAAACCGGTAATATGAGGCATACAATAACCCCTGAACAGCCATGCCAAAATGAGAAGCGATAAGCATGTAACCTTCCCTAGGCAAAGTACCATTTACCGCTAATACAAGCAGATTCATAATAACTGCCCAAATACCATATTTAAATAACGTAACAATTGCTAAAGCTTCTATAATTGGTAAATTCCGCTTAAATAAGAAAGCAAATAAGACAATCGTAAAAAACAGACTTGCTGTTGGACTATCAGGAACAAATATATAAAAATGAGCAGGTGTTTCTGCCAATTGATATCTGTACCAATAATATCCGTAAATCGTACCAAACAAATTAATGATGAACATAACAAATATGATTGGCCTCTGTCCTAATAGATATTGGAATACTCTCATTAAGTTCACACACCAAACTTAGTATTTTTTTGATACTTGCTCGCTAATTTCTTCCACAAAATTATATTATTTTTATCAAAAAAAAGCTGACAAATGTCAGCTTTTATTTTGAAGTCACACCAGAGATAAACTCTGAAAGTACTTTTAATTCTTCATCAGTACCTTTAAATACTCCAGCAGGCATACTACCTTGACCATTCTTAGCAATATCTGCAATAGCATCAGGCTCTAAACCATTGTCAACAAGAGCTTTACCGGCAGCTCCTCCTTCAAGGTTATCACCATGACATGAAATACAGCCTTGCTCCTGGTAGATAGCATATCCTTCAGATTCTTTATCAATATCCGCTTCAGCTTTTATTTTCCCCTGTTCAGCTGCTGCTTCCCAGTCGTGTGTTGCAACAGATTCCCAAGTTAAGAAGAATGTTGCCGCAACACCAAGAATCATCATTCCTACTGCAACAGGACGCTTAGCAGGGCGACGTTCAGGCCCTCGATCTAAGAATGGTGCTAACATTAATGCACCAAATGCAAGTCCCGGAATCACGATTGCTCCGATTACTGTATATGGACCAGATGCAAACGAATATTTTAACAATTGGTATAAGAATAAGAAGTACCAGTCTGGTAATGGAATATAGCCAGCATCCGTAGGATCTGCTACACGCTCAAGCGGTGATGGATGCGCTATGGTTAAACATAAAAATCCGATTAAGAAAACAGCACCAACTAACCACTCCTTGAGGAGGAAGTTCGGCCAGAATGCTTCTGTTTTCCCAGGGTATTCCGAATAATCCTTCGGAATGTTAGGTTTTCTCTCGGCTGAAATACGAGAGTCACCGACAAATTTCATACCTTTTCCGCGATGCATGATTTCCCCTCCTTACTAAGGTGGTTTCCGATATAAATAAAATTACAATGATTAATCATATTTCTTCTTATAGTGGACCAGAAATACCTTGCTTACGAATCATAATAAAGTGAGCTGCCATTAGACCGAATAATGCAGCCGGTAAGAAAAAGACATGGATAGCAAAGAAACGGGTAAGTGTTTGAGCACCTACAATATCCGGGTGTCCTGATAACAATGTCTTAACTGTTGGTCCAATTAATGGAACAGATTCTGCAATTTGCAGAGTAACTTTTGTAGCAAATAATGCTTTCATATCCCATGGTAATAAATAACCAGTTAAACCGAGTCCAAGCATAACAAAGAAAATAAGTACACCAACTACCCAGTTTAATTCACGAGGTTTTTTATAAGCCCCTTGGAAAAAGACACGAAGTGTATGTAGGAACATCATGACAATGACCAAACTGGCTCCCCAGTGGTGCATTCCACGAACAATTTGTCCGAAAGCTACTTCATTTTGAAGATAAAAAACGGATTCCCAAGCATTTTTAATGTCCGGTACATAGTACATCGTTAAAAACATACCAGAAAGAACTTGGATAACGGTAACAAAGAACGTTAATCCGCCAAAGCAGTATACAAAGGCAGAAAAATGATGTGCAGGGTTTACGTGCTCTGGAACTTCATGGTCAGCAATATCGCGCCACATAGGCGTAATATCTAACCGTTCGTCAACCCAATCATAAATTTTGTTAAGCAATTTGATTACGCCTCCCCTCGTGGTTTCGCTTTACCTAAGAATAAATAGCCATCTTTCACTTCATGTACATAAACATCAAGTGGTGCAAGAGGCGGTGTACCAGGAACATTTTTACCATCTTTTTCATATAATCCATAATGACATGGACAGAAAAACTTGTTCGGATTTCCTGGATCATTATTCCATCCTACTGTACATCCAAGATGCTTACAGATTGGTGAAAGGGCTGTAATTTTATCGCCTTCCTTAAAAACCCAAGCTGATTTTGTTTCTTCTGATTCATACCAAGCATCTTTTTGTTTGATTTTAAAGTCAAAGCGTTGAGGTTCTTCAGTGATTTCGTCAACCTTTACTACTTGAACCAAATCGGTTTCCTCTGCTGGTCGGAGCACAGGGTCAAGTGCAAAGCGAACCATTGGCATTAGCATACCTGCAGCCATGAAACCGCCTACACCGGTAAGCGTATAGTTCAAGAATTGACGTCTAGAAACTCGATGTTTTTTCTCGCTCATCATTTTCCCCCCTCTATCTTAAGCTCTGTCCGTTATGGACATACGGAAATGATATATAAAACTAGGACATACTCATGATATATCAATCTTTCCATGAGGTCAATAAAATCCTGTTTTCTAATCCTGGAAATGAAAAGGTTTTTATGATTTGTTCCAAGATTGTAATAAAATGTTCAAAATTTGTTCGACTTGATCTTGTAACAGCTTTCTTTTTAAATTTTCATCCATATTCTCAAGAGGTATTGTTGGAAGCCAAATTAATTTCCCCTCCAATTGTTCATTCTTTTCTTCCTTTAATTCCGTATCACTCGTTAAGAAGACTACATGTTTAAATTCTTGTTGTAATTCAGTTTTCCACTCTATTAAATTTTCAATCACATTTTCTGATTTTTTTAAGTAAGAATACGTTGGAAATAGAAAAACTCTCCCCTTCAACTGTCTTTCAAGGTCCATACTAACCAAATTGATAAATTCACCTTTTGACACGGTGTTCTTAAAATCTGAACCAACTGAAATAGCCACCAGCGGTACAACCGCCGTATCAATATATTCCTTCGTTTGATTATATAAGTCAACATCATTTGAAACCCACTTCATTATCCACAACTCCCTATTGGCATATTTATATATTGTTATTATAAAGCTTGTACGAACTATTGTTAAATGATTAGTAAAGTATGTAGTTTGAAACATGTTTTAAAAATAAAAAGGGTAACTCACTTTAAGTCAATCACACACTGGACATCAACATTCTTTTGTCCCGGTGATCCTTCTAAATGAGTTACCAATATAGATTATTTTTCTTTTAATTGCTTTAATTGATGAGTTAACGTTTGAAACATTTCTTTATCTTGTTGATCAAGTGCTTGATCAATTAAATGTAGAAGCTTTTCTTTTTGATAACGCTGAATAGAGTATTCAAGAATTTGTTCTGCTATTTCTTTATCTTTTTCATTTTCATTTAAATGTTCCGGCATAAAAGGATTTGATTCGAGAACTGCAGCATATTGTGGTGACTGATAAGCTGACCTGAAATTAAGCTGAATAAAAAGCTCTTCGTCTTTATTTAGTCTTATATCGTGAAAAGACTTCTCAGCATCTGTCGTCATCACATTTTCTTTATAAAAGCGGAATGGAACTTCTTCAACACAATGCGTGGACATAATAATCCCTCTTGGGCAATATTGAGCCTGCTCGACAAAATGTACCTTTTCCATTAGAGTGTCATGACTCATTAAATAATTTAATATCCATACGCATTCTCTTCTTTTTAATTGATAATGGTTTAGAAACCACCTGATGAAGTCTTTCTTTTCATGGACAGATACAGGGGCCACCATACTATTCCCTCCTCTGCAATATCGAGTATATTCTTACTTTGATAATTCCACAAAATAAAAATAAAATCCTTCTCTTTTTCATTAAAATTCATCTTCTAATTGTAGCAAGATCTCATCGATTTCGACATTTGATGGGTCTTGTTTAAGGATTTCTTGAAAAACTGCCTTCGCCTGCTGTATTCTTCCTTCTTCTAACAAGAAATAACCGTATTCGTGTAAGAAATCTCGTTGATCCTTGAAAAAAGTATATGCAAGGTCATAATGTTTTAATGCCTGTGTATATTCTTCTTTTTGATGATAAGCTCTGGCTAAATTCCACTCAAATTGAGGATCATCTTCACCATATCTTTTAATTTCAGTAATAAGATCAACCACATCATCATATCGTTCATCCTGGAGGAAAACATGGGATAAGGTTATCGCAGCTTCGATATGACCAGGATCTATTGCCAGGGACTCACGTAATAAATTTTCTGCAGTTGGAATTTGCCCAACTTTTATCGCTATCTTTCCACCAAATAAGTATAAGTCCTTATTGTATTCATCTACTTTTATGCCTTCTTGAACCGACTCAAGACTTTCTTCTAAAAGACCTTCTTGTTCATATGATTTTGCTAAGTATAGATAAAGGGAAGTATAGTAAGGATCCGCTTCTTTTAAGGTTAGGAATTGTTGTATAGCTGTTTTGTAGAATCCCCCTTGGTAGGCGGTAAATCCATAACCAAACAGTGTATCAGCATCTTCTTGAGACTCAATTGTTTGCTTATAATGATCAAGTGCTTCTTCAAACTGTCCATTTGCACTTAAGCATTCTGCCAATCTTTGATGCAAATTAACGCCGGAAATCAGGTCATGTTCTTCTAAAAGGCCCTGGTAATATGGAATAGCATGTTTATACTTTCCTTGGTGAAAATAGAGCTCCCCTAATGCAAAGTCAAGTACCGGTTCCTGGGGTAATATTTCTTTGGCCTCTTTTAATTTTTGCTCACTCACCTCTGGCAAACCCTGCATTTGGTATAAGTCTGCTAACAAGAGTAAAGCGTGTGGATATGATTCATGTTCTTTAGAAACCATGTTTAAAAGTTCTATCGCTTCTTCTTCATTTTCCAAATCAATCTTAAGCTCTGCTAAAAATAAAGTGATTTGAATCTCATCAGGGTATAGGAAATGAAGTTCTTCAATTATTTCATGTGCTTTATCAATTATACCCCACTGATAATACTGATCTGCTAATTGAAGCTTTTCTTCATCATGTAATGTAGGTATTATGTTTTCTAAAAGAGTCAGTCCTTCTTCTGTTTCTCCTTTATTTACGAGGTTTATTGCTTCATTTAATACTTGATTAAACATAAACGATCCTTTCCTTAACCATCACTGGTTTTATGTTCTCTATCAATATTATATTCTGTCTATATCATACATCAAAATGAAGCTGATTGTGGTATAAAACGACTTGAAATGGAAATAAAACATTCCTCTCCTTTTCCAGGGAGAAATAAAATATCACCATTAATATTTATAAGCTTGCCATTATGAGAAGTAAAAGTAGGTGAGATTTCATCATCTTGAATAATTGGTTTCCCATCTATATGGTATTTAAGTTCCTCTAGTTTGTACAAATTATAATTCAATTTATTACCTACTCGAATATCTCCTTTAACCGGATAAATGCCTAATTTCATTAGTATTTCTTTTGAAAGAGGTGTTCCTTCTTCTAGGAATTCATATACAGAGGATATTCGATGCTCTCTAACGATTCGATTCCATTCCTGTAAGAGTCTATTTTTTTTAATTGGAGACAACGACTCATCACTCGTGTATGGAATAAGAGTTATCGGATTTGAAAACATCGCATCTCTTATCCAACCCCAAGAAGTTAAATCCAGTCTATCATCCTTGTTTATTTCAACAAAAACAATTGAAACTTGTTGTTGCTTGCATTTTCTCAGCACTGATTGATTTAAACTTTTTAACGAAAGTTTAATTGCCATATAATAATCAATCGGGGAATTAATCATTAAATGTCTTCTTTTTCTCACATGTGATACTAACTCTTTTTCATACTTAATGTCCACAACAGTTAAAAGAGAAGTACAGCCTTTTTTTAAATACCTTATGAATTGTTGTTTAAAGTCTTGAAAAGGAAGTAATGAATGAAGAGAAAAATCGAGCATAACATAGCCAGGGGTAATCAGATACGAACTTAAATCCATCCTCATAAACTTGATATTATCCATCGACTGCCGCATAAATTCAATTTTATTTTGGTTTACTAGTAGTGTGGTCTGTTCAATACGATCACTCTTCAGTATACCGACTTTGTCCATTATATAACACATAATCTTAAGTCCCCTCCTTTCAACCTCTTAAGACAAGCTATGATGAAAGACGAATATTTATGTCATAACAATGGGTTTGCAAGATGGGGATAATTGGATAAAGACAAATACATCGATGGATGGATGCTTAAGGGATATTTAGCATAGTAATTTATGTTCGAAAAGGCCTTTCACTTAAAATGTGAAAGGCCTTTTTATTATTTTGCTAATGAATCTAAATGTTCAAAAAATGTAGGGTAAGAAACATCAATTGCATCCCCATTTTCCAATTCAATTGGTTCTTCCGTAATACATGATGCAATTGCAAGCATCATGCCAATTCGGTGATCACCATGACTGGATACTTTAGCATTTCCTGTTAGTTTAGTTTTACCGCTAATAATCATTCCATCGTCAGTTGCTTCGATTGAGGCGCCAATTTTCTTCAATTCACCAACAACCGTATCAATTCTATTGGTTTCTTTAACTTTTAATTCACTCGCATCCTTAATGATGGTGTCTCCTTCAGCTTGTGAAGCTAATAAAGCAATTACTGGTATTTCATCAATTAATTTAGGAATAAGGTCTCCACTAATTGTCGTACCTTTTAAAGAAGAAGTTTTTATAACAATGTCAGCTACAGGTTCAAAAGTGTGACCTTCTTTTGGTGTAATTTCAATTGAAGCACCCATTTGTTCCAGAACATCCAAAATGCCGGTTCTCGTTGGATTAATGCCAACATTTTTTAATAAAATTTCACTATTTGGAACAATGGCTCCAGCGACAAGGAAAAAGGCAGCAGAAGAAATATCACCTGGTACAAATATATTTGTTGCTTGTAGGCTTTGTCCACCAATAATTGAAGCAGAGTTTTCGTCTTCCTTCACGTCTACACCAAACGCTCTTAGCATTCTTTCAGTATGATCCCTGGATTTATGAGGTTCAGTTACCGTTGTTTCCTCATTTTTAGTATTTAAACCAGCTAACAATATAGCTGATTTTACCTGAGCACTTGCAACTGGTGAATGGTAATGTATTGCTTGCAAGTTTCCACCTCTAACAGATAGTGGTGTATACTGTCCATCTTCTCTTCCATCAATTTTTGCTCCCATCATTCTTAGTGGGTTTGTTACACGGGACATTGGTCTTTTAGCGATGGATTCATCACCTATAATACACGAATGAAAAGGTACTCCTGCTAATATTCCCATCATTAACCTGGTTGTTGTTCCTGAATTTCCAACATCCAATATATCTGAAGGTTCCTTTAAACCATCAAAACCATTTCCTTCAACAGTAACATGTCCTTCTTGAATATCAATTGATACTCCCATTTTTTTAAAGCACGAAACCGTACTTAGGCAATCGGCTCCCATTAAAAAGTTGGAAATTTCTGTTTTACCATTTGCAATCGATCCAAACATAACAGCACGATGAGAAATAGATTTATCACCAGGAATCTCGATTGTGCCTGTTAGCTGATTGATCTTCGATAGTTTTTTTGTCTCTACCATGATTCCACCTCATCCATTCATCCAATTGGATATTTTAACTTGTTACATCATAAACGTTTCATAAGAAGAGTATTTATTAATACATTTAATAGCAAGCTCCCGGTCCTTCTCAGTTTGAAAGCTCAATACTAGAACACCATAGATTTCTTCACGTGTTTCAATAATACGTATATTCGTTAAACTAATCTCTTCCTTCGCCAAGTATCCAGTAATTTCTGAAATAATTCCCGGATAATCAGGAACATCTACATATAAATCATAGAAGGAAGGAATTGCCCCTTTTTGTTTTTCAGGAAGTCCATCCCTATATTGTTTAGCTTGTTGAAAATAAGTAAATAGATTCTCTGCTTCTTCCTTTGCAACAAGATTCTTTATTCTTTCCATTTCTAAGATCCACTCGTCAAATAAATGTAATAATGGACCTTTATTGTGAAGCAAAATATCACGCCACATTGAAGGATTACTTGAAGCTATCCTAGTAATATCCCGGAAACCACCAGCGGCTAATCTCTTAACAAGTGGAAATTCCTCCTCATGATTCTTTGCTTGATACACCAGGCTGGCAGCAACAATATGTGGAAAATGACTAATTACTCCTGTTACTTCATCATGTTCCTCTGGAGTCATTTCAATAAAATTAGCTTTTGTCCCTTCAAGGACATCTTTTAAGCTTTGTACATCATGGGGGGTTACATATTTAGAAGGAGTTAATATGTAAAATGCATTTTCAAACAAATGTGGTTTTGCTGCTAAAATCCCTGATTTGTGTGAGCCGGCCATTGGATGACCGCCTATAAACTTTATTTTTCCATTCAGATGTTTGTTTGCACACTCTACAATCTTTACTTTCGTACTCCCAACATCTGTCACGATCACATCTTTTTTTAAGTTTTGTAATTTAAGTTCTTCAATAATGTTTATTGTTTGTTGAACTGGCGTAGAAAGAAAAATCATATCAATTGTTGAAAGGTCAGGAAATAGCTCTGTAGATACCTCATCAATGGCACCTATTCTCCTGGCAAGATTAGCCTGTTCTACATTTATATCAAAACCGATGATATGAATAGACGGATTTTTTTGTTTTATAGATAATGCTATTGAGCCTCCTATTAACCCAAGGCCTATTAAATAAACTCTATTTACCATTCTGTAATCACCTTTTTTGGCCTATCATCAAAGAGGCTATTCATTCATTTATGTTACATTTAAAAAGAGGGTACTTCTAAGCTTATACTAAATTTAGACTAGTACCCTCTGGATTATTATTGAACAAAATCTTTTAATGCTTCAATGATTTCTTCATTTTGCTGCGTATTTCCTACTGTAATACGTAAGTGTGTTGGGAAACCAAGAGCATTACCTGAGCGAACAATATATCCCTTTTTCAGTAAAGCTTGAAAGACCTCATCAGAATCTCGGTTAAAGTTAATTAAAATAAAATTTCCTTCTGATTGATAGTATTCTAGTCCAAGCTCTTCACAGAAATCGTAAAATTGCTTTAAGCCTTTTTTATTCTTCTCGCGACAATCAGCTACAAATTCTGCATCATCTAATGCAGCTATTGCAGCAGCCTGGGCAACTCTGCTTGTATTGAAAGGCTCTCTGGCAGGTTCTATTTTTCTTATTAATTCTGTATTCCCAATTCCATAACCTACACGTAATGCAGCAAGTCCATACGCTTTAGAAAATGTACGCAGGATCATAAGGTTTGGATAATCATTAATCCATTCTATTGTTTGTGGATAATCATCTGCTATTACGTATTCAAAATAAGCCTCATCTACAACTATTAGTACATGTTTAGGTACCTTATTTATGAAATCCAATAAATTTTCCCTGTTTATATATGTACCCGTTGGATTATTAGGTGTACATACCCATACAACTGTTGTTTTTTCATCAATTTGCTTAAGCATTGCGTCTAAGTCATGATGTCCTTCTACTAATGGAACTTCTCTAATTTGAGCTCCTTCTATCACAGCATTATGTTTATATTGCGGAAATGTTGGAGCAGCCATAACTGTGTTTGTTTCTTGGTTTAATAGGGCACGACAGATTATTTGAACAATCTCATCTGATCCATTTCCAAAGATCAATTGTTCCTCTTTTACACCTAGATGGTCAGCCAGCTTCGTACGAAGCAATGCACTATATCCATCAGGATAAATTGCCAACTGCTCCAACTCATCTACAATTGCTTGTTTAGCTTTTGGTGAGCACCCATATGGGTTTTCATTTGAAGCAAGCTTTACAACCTTAGATAAATTAAATTCTTTTTTCACCTCTTCTATAGGTTTACCAGGCTGATACGGTTTTAAATTTAATAACTGTTCTTTTACATGCAAAGCAAACACCTCTTTTAAGTAAGTAAACAATATTTGAGTTCAATTACCTATTAAACACTCTTATTGTTTACTTTCATGAAATTATCATTCTATGAAAATCATTTCATTTCATTGACCAAAACAAATGTTTTGGCGAACTGTTGAAAGTCTTCAATTGCTTGTTGACGCCCCTCTTTGTCCATTAGAGTTGTTTGAAGGCGTTCAATTTCTCGTACTAAAGCACTTCCAACTACAACTCCGTCAGAAATGTTTGAGAGTTGTTCTACTTGTTCCCGTGAAGATACACCAAAGCCAACTACAACAGGAACAGAACTGTAGCTTTTTACTTCTTTAAGAAACGATGTTATTGATTCATCAAAATTCTTTCTAACACCTGTTACCCCTAAAGATGAAACACAATAAATAAACCCTTCTGCAGCCTCTGCGATCATCTTAATTCTACTTGATGATGTAGGAGCTACTAACGAAATAAATGAAATAGATTGTTCCTTACATTTTTGTCTTAATTCTTCACTTTCCTCAAATGGAATATCGGGAATTAATAGACCGTCTATTGTATTTTCCCGCAGTAAAGCGAAAAAGGATTCCTGATTTAATTGTAACACAGGATTATAATACGTAAAGAGTATTATTGGAATGTTCAGCCCTTTTTTTCTCATTTTCGGAACTAGTTTCATTGCTTCTATAATGTTCATTCCATTTTTCAACGCACGACTAGATGCTTTTTGAATAACCGGCCCGTCTGCAACAGGATCAGAATACGGGATACCTAACTCAATAGCTGATGCTCCAGCATCTTGAAGTGCAATAGCCAAGTCAACAGTTACGTCAGAATGTGGATCACCCGCTGTAATAAACGGGATGAATAATTGGCTGTTTACAGACTGTTTAAAAAGGGTCATGCTTTTCCAACCTCCTTATAATGAGCCATTAATGTATGAACATCCTTGTCTCCTCTTCCAGATAAACAAATCAATATACTTTCGTCCTGGTTCATTTGCTTTGCATGGCTAAATGCGGTGGAAAGAGCATGTGCTGATTCTATTGCAGCTAAAATACCTTCCTCTCTTGCTAGAAGCTCTAATGCATCGAGTGCCTCTTGATCTGTAACACTTTCATATTTCACACGCCCTGTACTTGCTAAATGTGCATGTTCAGGTCCTATACCTGGATAATCCAATCCGGCTGAAATTGAATATGGTTCGATAATTTGTCCATATTCATCTTGCAGGAGATATGTTAATGAGCCGTGGAGAACACCCCTTGTCCCTTTTGTGATTGTTGCAGCATGTAGATCAGTTTCCACACCTTTTCCTGCTGCTTCTGCACCTACTAATTCAACTTTATCTGGTAAGAATGCAGCAAACATTCCGATCGCATTACTTCCACCACCAACACAAGCTATTACCTTTGTTGGTAAAGATCCCTCGATATTATAGAATTGTTCCCTTGCTTCATCCCCTATCACGCGTTGAAATTCTCGAACGATATATGGATAAGGATGTGGTCCTACAACAGAACCAATGATATAAAAATGATCTGAACAATGCTGTACCCAATAGCGCATCGCTTCATTTGTTGCATCTTTTAACGTTTTATTTCCACTTGTTACAGGTATTACCTCAGCACCTAGAAGTTGCATTCTAAACACATTTAACTCTTGACGTCTAACATCTTCTTCTCCCATAAATACTTTACATTCCATGCCAAACTTTGCTGCAACTGTTGCGGTAGCCACTCCATGCTGTCCTGCTCCTGTTTCAGCAATAACTTTTGTTTTTCCCATGCGTTTAGCCAATAAAACCTGCCCGATTGCATTATTAATTTTATGTGCTCCAGTATGGTTTAAATCTTCACGCTTCAGATAGATTTTTGCTCCACCCAATTTATTTGTTACATTCCCGGCAAAAGTAACCGTTGTTGGTCTACCTGAATACTCTTTTAGCAAATAATGATATTCCTCTAAAAATTCAGGATCATTCATTGCTTCTTTATGCGCTTTTTCAATTTCCGCTAACGGTGTCATAAGAGTTTCCGGAACAAAACGTCCTCCAAAATCACCGTACCGACCTTTTTCATCTGGATATATTGACATACTGTAACACCCTTTCTTCGATCTTATTGACCTTTTCGCTACTCTTCTTATGATCTATTTCAATTCCGCTGGATAAGTCAATTCCTTGTGGATGTAGGGATAATAATTCACTAATATTTTTTTCATTCACACCACCGGCAATCAAACAAAGCTTTTTAAGCCGGTTTGTCAAATCAATGTATTGTGGAACAGCATCCCAATCAAACCTTACACCCGTTCCACCCCACTGACCCTTCGTTCTAGAGTCGATAACAAAACCATCAATAACTGAATGATAATGCTCCATCTCCTCTATTGTTTTGTCATGATGATGAAGTGCCTTCCAAAGTTGACCATCGAAGGAACGACCAATCCGTCTGATTTGATCTATTGTTTCGTTACCATGAAATTGAATAACATCAACAGGTATATGTTTCAAAACGTTCTCAATTTCTTCATCAGTAGGATTTACAAAGACTGCGACAACTTTCTTTGATGTGTCTACTTCCTTTAACCATTCGGAAACTAATATTGGCTCGACCTTTCTCTTGCTTTCAGCAAATATAAATCCGATATAATCAGCAAGAGAATGACAGACCACTTTAAGATCATTTAGACTTTGAACGCCGCAAAATTTGATAACAGGTTTATTCATAAACAGGTTCTCCGAATAATTCCTTTATGGCGGTTGTTTGATCTTCTTTTCTCATTAATGATTCACCGACCAAAACAGCTTTTGCCCCAAATTGTTGGACCAAGTCCAAATCATCATTTGTGTAAATACCACTTTCACTAACAAGAAGTGTATCTTGTGGAATAGATGAAATCATTTCACTTAATTGATGAATATTCGTTTCAAATGTTTTCAAATTTCGGTTATTTACCCCTAGAATTTTTGGCTTAATTACCTTCAAAACCTGTTCAAGATGATGTTGATCATGTACTTCCACAAGAACGTCCAGTCCGATTTCCTCTGCATGGATATATAATTCTTTTAATAAAGCCGGCTCTAGTGCTTCACCTATTAACAATACAGCATCGGCACCGATGTGCTTTGCTTCGATTATTTGTTTAGAGTTAATGATAAAGTCCTTTCTTAAGACAGGTAAATTCACAGCTTTTTTTACTTCTGTAAGGAATTCTTTTTTCCCTTGAAAATATGGGGTATCGGTAAGAACGGATAAACAATCCGCTCCTCCTCGTTCATATGCTTTTGCAATGGTAACCGGATGGAAATCAGGTTTAATTAATCCTTTTGAAGGCGATGCTTTTTTCACTTCAGCAATCAATGCTAATCTACGATTTGGTTTGGTTAAAGCCTGTAAAAAGGAACGATGCGGCAGCCCTTCATTTTCCGGGATGATTAACTGTTTAATTTCCTCTTTTTTTGTTTCAAGAATTTGTTCAAGCATAATGCTCCTCCTGCTGATGACGTAATGATCTTAATTGCTTGTATGCAGAACCATTTTTTATTGCTTCCTTCGCTAAAATAACACCCATATCTAATGTAGGGACTTGGTTAGCGACATATAGTGCTGCACCGGCATTAAGTGCAACTATATTCTCGGCACTAACTGGTCCTTCTCCTTTTAGGATTTGTTCGATTAACAACGCACTTTCTTCTGCATTAGACACTTGAATTTCATCTATAATACCACTATTTAACCCCACATCTTCGGGTTGAAGAACATACCTCTTAATCTCGCCATTTTTTAATTCCACAATATCTGTTGCAGTTGTTATCGATATTTCATCTAGCCCATCACGGCCTGTGACAAGCATGACATGCTCAGCACCTAATCGCTTTAATGCTTCTGCCATTTTCTCCGCATATTCTGTAGAAAAAACGCCGATGACCTGTCGTTTAGCATTGGCCGGATTAGAAAGAGGTCCTAACAAATTAAAAACAGTACGGAACCCGAGCTCCTTTCTTGGAGCTACTGCGTGCTTCATGGAAGAGTGAAACATTGGTGCAAAGAGAAAACTCATGTGACGTTCTTCTAAACTTTCCAACGCTTCATCTTTTGATGTCTGAATATTCACACCAAGTTTCTCGAGAACATCGGCACTTCCGCTTTTTGAGGAAACTGCCCTGTTACCATGCTTTGCTACTTTCACCTTTAAAGACGATACAACAATTGCTGCTGCAGTTGAAATATTAAATGTAGAAGCACCATCGCCACCAGTACCACATGTATCGATGACATCACTTTTATACGATAAACTGGACATATGTTTTTTCATTGATTTTGTAAATCCTACAAGTTCATCAACAGTTTCTCCTCTAAATCGCATGATAGATACTAAACTAGCAATCTGACTAGGGGTGGCTTCACCCGTCATAATTAAGTCCATTACATCTTCCGCTTGTCTTTCTGTTAACGTATTCCCCTCAATACATTTTGCTAGAAGCTCTTTCATTACTTTTCTCCTCCTTTGAAAAGACTTTCTCAGCTAACTGTATAGCCTTTAACATTGCACTAGCTTTATTGCATGTTTCCTTCCATTCAAGCTCAGGTACACTGTCTACAACAATACCTGCTCCTGCTTGAACATAAGCAATATTATTTTTCACTGTAATGGTTCTAATTGTTATACAAGAATCTACATTGCCGTCAAACCCTACATATGCTACGCAACCAGCGTAGCTGCCTCTTGCTGTAGGTTCTAGCTCCTGTATGATTTGCATAGCTCGAATTTTAGGTGCACCGGAAACGGTCCCGGCCGGAAATGATGAAAGAAGAGCATCCATCGGATGTATATCATCTTTTAATCTTGCGGTTACCTTTGAAATTAAATGCATAACATGAGAAAAACGGCCAACTTCCATTAAAGTTGGAGTGGTAACAGATCCATATTCTGCAACCCTGCCCAAATCATTTCTAGCTAAATCAACAAGCATATAATGCTCTGCTTTTTCTTTCTCGTCATGTTTAAGTTCTTCCTCAAAGTACAAATCTTCTTCAATCGTTTTCCCGCGTCTTCTTGTACCTGCAATTGGGTGAATCTCCAGATGCTTATTCTGAATATAAATTAATCTTTCAGGTGAGCTTCCAACAAGCTCTGTATCATTTATTCGAATATAGAAAAGGTATGGGGATGGATTAACGATCCTTAAAATTCTGTAAAGTGAAAACCCATCTGTTGAAATAGGTATTTCAAATCTTTGTGAAAGTACCCCTTGAAAGATATCCCCGGCTCTAATGTATTCTTTTACTTTCTCTACATCCTCTAAGAACTTTGATTTTTCATAGTTTGATTTAATTTCATCAAAATTAAGATCAAACTGATCTGAAACTGCAAGCGGCATGTTCTCTGCTTGGGGCTTTTGCTTCAGCATGCTTACGTATTTATTCAATTTGGCTTCAGCAAGTTCATAAGTAGCTTTTAAATGCTCCTCAGATTCTGTACCATTCACCCGCTCAAAGTGAATAAAATAAAGCTGTTTCTCTTGATGATCGAATGCAATAACGGTTTCACATACAAAGAACATACAATTTTGTTGATTCAAATCATTTAGCTTATGTTTTTCAACCTTTTCTATAACGGATACTGTATCATATCCAATATATCCGACTGCTCCACCAACAAAAGGTATATCAAGCTCTGGTAATTTTATTGATAAGTGTTTTTGGAGTTCTTTAAACATTTGTGTAATGGATGCAGACTTTGTAATTGTTTTACGCTGTTCATTTAATAATGAAAATTCACCATGTGTTTCTTCAATAAATAAAAACGGATTCAAGCCGATAAAAGAATATCTGGACCATTCTGATTCAGCATCCTTACTCTCCAGCAAATAAACAGCTTCTTCCTTAAATAATTGAAATAATTGAATAGGTGTGAAGGTGTCCACAATATACTTTTTTACAATGGGGATCGTACGAAATTGCTTGCTATCTTCACAGAAAGTGGAAAATGAAGAAAAATTCAATATAACTCACTCCTCCAAGAAATTTTGGAGAACGAGCATTTAGGAGGTTGTAAAATTTGAAGATTGTTTTAGCACAATATTTAATATTTTCAAATAATGAAAATATAAATAAAACCCAAAAACACGAACGGTTTTTGGGTAGACTTGTGCCTTTTAGAAAAAACCTCAACTAAACTCACTCATTCTCGGCTACCCTAATCTAAACTCTTCTACTCATCTACTAATCAATCTTCTCCAACATGTTATTATAAATCTAATCAACCTGTCAAGATTGGATGTTATACTGTTTGAAATTTTCAAATAATTATTGAGAGGAAACGGACAAATCCGGGCGAAGGACAGTTGCTCCTTCTAAATAAACGTGATTGACTTTATCCTGCTCAATGTCTGTATTCACAGTCATCATAACTCTTATACACATTTTCAGGCTTCCTTTAACAGGTATTTCCTGCATACACATAACAGGAACATACGTCCACCCTTCGATGTTTCTCAATGCCTTTGCAGGAAAAGTCGATATAAGATCCTCTGTTACCGTTATTATAACTTGTGCTACTTGTTCCGGGTGAATACTATTATTTTTAATCATTTCCTTTAATAACTCATTTGTTGCCTTCAAGATTTGCTGTTCATTATCTTCTGTAACAGTGGTAGCTCCTCTAATCCCCCTAATCAAGCGACTTCCTCCTATTCGATAGATCTCCATTCATTTACCAATGAGTGTAGTTCCTCAGCAGTAAATGTCAAAGATGTCGTTTCTCCGATCCTTTTAAGCAAAATCATTTTAATTTGATTCGCTTTTGTTTTCTTGTCTTTAGTCATTCTTTTAATCAAATTTAGTGTGTCTTGTGAAACCGGTATGGTTGTTGGAAAACCTATTTTCTTAAACCATGCTTTTAATTCTTCATATGGTAATGATATGTTTAAAGATTTCATGCTTAGCCAAGTAGCAAATAACATTCCAGTTGCAACACAGTCTCCATGAGACAGTTTTCCATATCCGGCTTCAGCCTCAATTGCATGACCTAAAGTGTGACCAAAGTTTAAAATTTCCCTTATCCCTAGCTCTTTTTCATCTTTTGAAACAACATCTGCTTTAATCTTAATTCCTTCAAGAATCATTTTTTCTAGTCGCTCATTATTCACATCCTGCAAATCATGTATTTCGTATTGTAAATATTGGAATAATGATTCACTTCGAATTAGTGCATGTTTTATAACCTCTGCAAAGCCGGATCTCATTTCTTCAATTGGCAGACTTCCTAAGAAGTGACTGTCATAAACAACTGCTTTAGGCTGATAAAATGCACCGATCATATTTTTCCCTTCCGGATGATTGATCGCTACCTTTCCTCCAACAGCACTATCATGTGCTAAAAGAGTGGTTGGGATTTGTATGTAAGGAATTCCCCTCATAAATGTAGCTGCTACAAATCCGGTTAAATCTCCGACAACACCACCACCAAAAGCAAGAATGACAGACTTTCGGTCCAACTGCTGTTTTAATGCATAAGTCTGTAATTCATAAAACACATCAAAAGATTTTGCTTCTTCCCCACTAGTAATAACATATTTATAAGTTGTGAAATGAGGACATATTGTGCTTACTAATTTCTCACCATAAAACTTGTCAACATTTGAATCTGTTACAATCAAAACCTTTGAAGGAGATAAACCGTTTAGTATCGTTGTAAGTTCACTTATAACGTTATCTCCCACAAGGACGGGATACTCTGATTCTGTTGTTTTGATTTTAATTGATTTCATTAGAAATCCCTCGTGTGTTTTCTCATTGCTTCAACGTTTTCCTTGATTAAATCCATCCGATCAATACCAAATTGTTCCACTATAGCATTTGCAATTTCCCATGCTACAACAGCCTCGGCAACTACACTTGCTGCTGGTACTGCACAACTATCTGAACGTTCAATACTTGCAGTAAATGGTTCCTTTGTTTCAATATCCACACTTTGCAGCGGCTTATAAAGAGTTGGAATTGGCTTCATAACGCCTCTGACAATAACAGGCATTCCAGTTGTCATGCCTCCCTCAAAACCGCCAAGGCGATTCGTTTTTCTTGTATAACCGCCCTCTTCGGACCAAATGATCTCATCGTGAACCTGGCTGCCAAATTTACGGGCAGCTTCAAATCCAATTCCAAATTCTACACCTTTAAATGCATTAATACTAACAATCGCACCTGCTATTTTACTATCAAGTTTACGGTCATAATGTACATAACTACCAATACCTGCCGGTAATCCTTCCACAACAACCTCAACTACACCACCAATTGAATCGCCATTTGACTTTGCATTATCGATAGCTTCCATCATTTTTGATTCTGCTTCACGATCATAGCATCTTACTGGAGATTCCTCAGTCACTGCTAATAAATCGTCAATATTATCATAATTTGTATTTTCAGCACGTACTCCACCAATTTCTAGAACATGACCAACAACTTTAATGTTCAGCTCTGCTAGAATTTGCTTAGCTAAAGCTCCAACCGCTACTCTTACAGTCGTTTCACGTGCAGATGAGCGCTCAAGTACGTTCCGCATATCTCGATGACCATATTTCATTGCACCGACAAGGTCTGCATGACCAGGACGTGGACGAGTAATTTGGCGTTTCACTTCTTTTTCTTCTTCTTCCGAAATTGGCTCTGCACCCATAATCTTTGTCCAATGTTTCCAATCGTTATTTTCCACAACTAAAGAAATAGGAGATCCTAGTGCTTTTCCATGTCTGACTCCACCTAATATTTGTACCTGGTCTTTTTCAATTTGCATTCTTCTGCCTCGACCATACCCCTTTTGTCTTCTTGCTAAATCAATATTTATCGCTTCTGCTGTTAAATTTAGTCCTGACGGTACACCTTCTACAATAGCAGTTAATTGAGGCCCGTGAGATTCACCAGCTGTTAAATATCTCATTGTTCTCTCTCCCTTCAACGCACTAACGCTTTTAAGTATAAATATAACATAAGTTATTCAAATAAAATAGCAAGTTTTTACTTCTTTTGATAAAAAAATGTATCCGCAGATTTAAAACCAAAACGATCTGCATTAAAAATTTGTTCAGTACTTCCAACGAAGAAAATCCCATCTCTTCTTAAAGCTTGGCTAAATTTTGAGTATAAAGTTTCCTTAGCTTCTTCTGTAAAATATATTAAAACGTTTCGACAAACAATTAAATCAAAGTTTGTATCAAACGTATCTGACAATAAATTCTGTTTTTTGAATTGGACTGTTTTCTTAATATCCTCACTAACTACAAAATTAGCGCCATCTTTTTTAAAGTATTTATTCTTTATTTCGGCAGGTACTTCATTTAAGGAACGCTCAGGGTATATTCCCAACTTTGCTCTTGCTATAACATTTTCATCAATATCAGTTGCTAACACCTTTACTTTGGTTAACGGCATGAACTTTGACAGTATCATGGCAATTGTATAAGGTTCCTCACCCGTTGAACAGGCAGCACTCCAAACTTTTATATGACCGTTTTTTTCTAATAAAAAGGGAAGAATCTTTTCTTCAAGAACCTGCCATCTTTTATAGTTACGATAAAATTCTGATACATTAATTGTCATCCGATCTAAAAATTCATAATATAATTCATTCTTTTTAGATATCCCTTCAAAAAATTGACTAAAACTTGTAAATCCTCTTTTTTCATAGAGTGATATTAACCTTCTTTTCATTTGGGCTTCTTTGTATAGAGATAGGTCAATTCCTGTTTTCCTTTTGATGTTTTTTATGAATATTTCATAATCTTGGTCAACCATTGTCAGCTCTCCTAAAACTTGTCAAATATAATCATCCAATATTACTTTATAGTATATCTTAAATTTGTTTGAATTTGCTCAATTTTTAAAGAAAATTGCCGAAACTTGTTTTGTAATAGAAAATAGGGGTTCGAATTGGCATCCGAACCCCTGTGTCTCCTATGAATCTGTTAATAAATCCAACTATTTATTGCTTTATTATAGCTCACAAGTTCATTATCATTAAAAAATAGGCTTATTTCTCTATCAGCACTTTCCGTCGAATCTGAACCATGAATAATGTTTTTACTAACATACATGCAGTAATCTCCACGTATTGTTCCTGGTTCTGCATCCTTAGGGTTTGTTTTTCCCATCATTTTACGTGTTAATTCCACTACATTCTCACCTTCCCAAACCATTGCAAAAACCGGTCCAGAAGTGATAAATTGCACTAAATTATCATAAAATGGCTTCCCTTTATGCTCTCCATAATGTTTTTCAGCCAATTCAACAGGAATTGTCATCAACTTTGCGCCAACTATTTGTAAGCCCTTTCTTTCAAATCTACTAACAATATCCCCTATTAGTTGGCGTTGTACCCCGTCAGGTTTTACCATTAAAAATGTTTTTTCCATAATATATTCTCCACCCCATAGAAAATTTATGTATAGGCTTTCACACTCAAAAAAATAATATCATGTAGGGGAAAAGATTGCAATGATAGGGTGGAGATATCAATAATTAATTTAAAATTTTCTTTTTCCAATATACTTCGAAATACTGTAAAGAGTTGATCTTGCCCGATTTTTAGGAAGCTCTTCTAATATTAGAAAGGCTTTTTGGAGATAACGATCACTTATTTTTACAGATTTCTCTATAACTCCGGAGGATTGGATCATTTCTAGTATTGGTTTTATATCTTCTGCTGTCGTATTCATCGTAATTTTTTCTATCTCTTTTTTAATAGTTGGGTCTTCAAGGGCATACAACACAGGCAGAGTGATGTTTCCTTGTAAAAGATCACTGCCAACCGGTTTACCAAGTTCCTCAGCAGTCGAGGTGAAATCTAAAATATCATCTGTAATTTGAAACGACATGCCTACATAGTATCCGAACCAGAATAATTTTTTATGGATTTCCTCTGGTGCTCCTGAAGAAATGGCCCCAAGCTGACAACTTACTGCGATTAAGAGTGCTGTTTTACGCTTTATTCGCCTTAAATAAGTTCGAATTGATTGGTCAAATCGATACTTATCTTTTATTTGTTCTATCTCCCCTAAGCATACATCCACGATGGCTTTTGATAAGATTTTATGTGCTGTCGTATTATCTATTTTTGTCATCACTTCTAGTGACCTTGCGAGTAAATAATCCCCTGTATACATCGCGATCCGATTGTCCCATCTTGCTTTTACAGTGGGTTGACCTCTCCTTAACTCAGCATCATCGATAACATCATCATGAACAAGTGAAGCCATGTGTATTGTTTCTAATGCAACAGCCACATGTTTAACTATGTTTATATCATAGTTTCCGAACATAGAAGACAATAATACAAATACTGGGCGAATTCGTTTCCCACCTGCTTTTAGTAATTCTACATTCGCTTCACGCAGTAAAGGGTATTCAGAAACAGCTGTTATTTCCAGTTCTTGTTCAATTATATTAAGGTCATTATTTAAAAAAGAGTACATTGCTTTTAATTTCATACGAATTCACCTTAAACTCCGATTAATTGTTGTGGATAAGAGTACCCGGTAATAATGAATGACCACTTCAAGAAGAACACAACTTCCGTTAATAATAAGGAAGTCGATGTCTTTACTAATACTCTAAACCTTTAATAAAAGGAAATTTTCTTAAAGTACAAAAAAAGTTTGTTAATTTACCTTACTTAAGCCCACTTTTTAAGAAATTGGTCATACCTATCATTATTATTCATTCTCTTCTTTTGGCTTACTTCCGAGGTGCATCGCTGCTACACCACCTGTAAAGGGTTTTACTTGTATGTCTATGAAGCCCGCTTCCTTAAACATTGTAGCTAGTTCAGACATTCCAGGGAAGTCACGTGCGGATTCCTGCAGCCATGAATATTCATTATAGCTTTTAGCGAAAACTTTCCCAAATAGCGGCATGACATAGCGGAAGTAAATAAAGAAGAATTGCTTAAATACCGGTAAAGTTGGTTTAGAGGTTTCTAAACAAACCGCCTTTCCACCAGGTTTTAATACACGATTCATTTCTTTTAATACTTGCATATAATCAGGAACATTTCGGAGACCAAATCCAATTGTAACAAAATCAAAACTATGATCTTTAAAAGGAAGCTGCATTGCATTTCCATGGATCAAACTTACATTTTGTAACCCCAGCTGTTCTACCTTTTGCTGACCTACCTTTAGCATATTTTGACTAAAATCAAGCCCTGTTACACTACCTTCGGATCCTACTGCATTTGCTAAAGCAATGCTCCAGTCTGCAGTACCACAACAAACATCTAAAGCAGATTGTCCCTTCTGCACATTCATTCTTTTCATCGTTTCCTTACGCCATGCTTTGTGTCGTTGGAAACTAATGACAGAATTCATCTGATCATAATTTTCATAAATCTTCTCAAAAACACCATGGACTCTATCTTCTTTCGACTGACCCATACTTATAAACCTTCTTCCACTGTCTTTTTCTCATGTAGTAATGCATCGTGAAAACGGATTGAATGAAGTCGATCCGACAACAGTTCCCTAAAGGAAGATCTTTTTAAAAATCCTGAATTAAGAAGAGAAACAGACTTTTCAAAATACACATTACACGTTTCTGTCAAATAATTAATTGTAAATGGACTACGTACTATTCCATTTACATGCTGAAATTTTTCATGAGATAGTCTTTTATAAGTTAGGAAGTCTATACTAAATGACTTATGAGAATAAAGCTTAAAGTGATTGGCTACATGTTGAAACAGGCTGGTTTCAACAATTTGAAAACTATTCATCATTGAGGGCAAATTCAGATTATGTTCATGGTATAATCTTATTTTATGTTCGTTAATCTCTTTAATTGCCAATGCTAACGTTCCAACCATCTTGATATCCTCAATTTCAGAAAGCAATAAATAATACAACCCGCTAAAGTAATCTCCAGCTAAGACTGTTAGTTGTCTCTGTACAAATTCTTCGGAATTAATATGAAGATTCGTTGTAACATTATCATGTGTGTCAAGGGCAATTTGAACAAACATAGCCGTCATAATATAGCTTCTCTTTACTTCATCAGAAAGATCCATCTCATCAAAAATCGCACATAACAGTAGCAATTTATCTTCATCAATTTTGGGTGAAGGTAAATGCTTGACTAAAAAAGGATGTTCGAGCTTTTCCTCTAAATCTTTCTTTAATTTAGCTAAATGTACTACTAAGTCCTGCAAATATATCACCCTTGTCCCCAAATTAACATTATCTCTATCCTATCACTTACTAGCCTGCTCTCTGCTAAAATGGATTTACTCAACTAGTAAGAACCTGCCATATGTGGAAAAGGGGACAAATTTAAATTACTTTTTAATGGCCTCTACTCCACTTATTTAGTAGGTTTATGAACAAATATAAATTAGATCTATATGTACTATTTATATATTAATAAACATATTTTATTATATCATAACCAAAAATGGATTTTTATTTTAAATATAGTTTATTCTTTATGCTTAAAATCATTTTAGACTGTTCAGAACGCCTGCTGTCTCCTGGATTCAAATCGTATAAACTAGAATTAGAACTATCAGAAGACAAGCGTATCCAACAGTCATCAGATCCATAATACAAGGAATGTTTATTTGCGAGAATCACTTTCCAATTCTCCAATAGCCGTTTGAATTTGAGCTTTACCTCTTATTTTAATGGCAGAAGTATGCTCTGTGAATTGAGCTATCATCACTTCACCTTTGTCCAGTTTCTCAGAGTGGTGGAATCTTGTATCAGAACCTCTTGTTAAGCCAATTACGTGAACTCCGTCTTCAATTGCCTTAATTACTACAAAATCATTTTTTTGATTCATCCTTACACCTGCCTGTTTTTACAGATTAACTATATGTATTCTCCTATACATCATACCATTTTCTCTTAGAGAAAGCTCATAAAATTGTTCGTGGGATAGATAAGCATTAGTCGGCATTATAACTACCCTTTAATTAGTGACAGCACTTCAGACCTGGATGTTTCATCCTTCCGAAAAATCCCTCTTACCGCTGATGTAACTGTCTGTGACCCCGGTTTCTTTACACCTCTCATTGTCATACACATATGTTCTGCTTCAATAACTACCATGACTCCATGAGGTTCAAGTGATCTCATAATTGAATCAGCAATCGTTGACGTAATTCTCTCCTGGAGTTGTGGTCTTTTCGCAACAGCCTCTACTGCTCGAGCAAGTTTACTTAATCCTGTTACCTTTCCACCTTTAGGGATATAAGCAATATGTGCTTTACCGAAAAATGGAACTAAGTGATGCTCACACATTGAATAAAAGGGAATATCCTTTACCAGCACAAGTTCTTCATGATCTTCTCCAAAAATTGTTTTAAAGTGTTCACTTGGATCTTCACCTAAACCACTAAAAACTTCAGCATACATTTTAGCTACCCTTTTTGGCGTATCTATCAACCCTTCTCTTGAAGGGTCCTCTCCAATTGCTTCAAGAATTAATGTAACGGCTTGTTCAATTTTTTCATGATTAACATGCACCATCGATTTAGCCTCCTGGTCATTTATTTGATACAGATTCTAGCATATACACACTAAGAAAAGCAAAGTAAGACAAAGCAGGCAATATTAGTTAATTTCCGTTTAAATCATTTATTTTGAGGAAAAAACGAGCATGATCACATAAAAATTTTATCCCAAATGAAAAGCCCCTTATAAAAAGGGGCTTTCATAAAGAAGCTTGTATGTAATAGTTATTACATGACAAATTAACTTATTTTCCTGCAACAGCGTCTTTTAATGCTTTACCTGGTTTGAAAGCAGGCACCTTGCTTGCAGCAATTTCAATTTCTTCACCAGTTTGTGGGTTACGACCTTTACGAGCCGCACGCTCACGAACTTCAAAGTTACCGAAACCGATAAGTTGTACTTTATCACCATCTTTTAGTGCATCTAAAATTGTATCGAAAACAGCATCAACTGCTTTTGTTGCGTCTTTTTTAGATAATTCACTAGCTTCTGCTACTGCGTTGATAAGTTCTGTTTTATTCATGCCTTTCACCTCCTCCCAAAGGGATGGAACTCTTATTAGTCTTCATTTCTTCACAGTTTTCATCAATTGTATACATGATAAATTCATAATTTTATTTGTAACACGCTTATCTTAAACGATTTTTCAACATAATTCAATCATTTTCATCATGATAAATGGATATTTAGGAAGAATCGACCAACAGAGAAAAGAATTTCTGTAAAAAGATTAACATAATCATTCATGTGAATCAAGAGAAAACAAAATAAAAAACCAATGGTACCAAGGCTTTCCAACTCCAACACGATCATTCGTTCTATTTTTTGACTAAATCTGTAAAATTTCACGTTGGAATAATCGGATTCCTGTTACGTTCTGATGATATCAACTACTGTTTTACTAGTCCATTTTACTTCATAAATTTATGCTTTGATCGCACAAAAAAAGACCCCTTTTTAAGAGGTCAAATCATTATAAAATGATAGCAATTAATCCACCGGAGCCTTCATTGATTATTCTTTCTAATGTTTCTTTTAATTTATATCGTGCATTTTCCGGCATCAACGATAGTTTTGCTTGGATACCTTCACGAACGATTGAGCTTAAGCTTCTTCCAAATATATCTGAATTCCAAATCGATAATGGATTATCTTCAAAATCCTGCATCAAATATCGGACAAGCTCCTCTGATTGCTTTTCTGTTCCGATAATCGGAGCAAATTCTGATTCCACATCAACTTTAATCATATGAATCGATGGAGCAACTGCTTTTAGTCTTACTCCAAACCTTGATCCTTGGCGGATAATTTCAGGCTCATCTAGACTCATATCAGCTAATGCTGGCGCTGCAATTCCATACCCTGTTTGCTTAACCATTCGTAAAGCATCAGCCACTTGATCATATTCGGCTTTAGCATATGCAAAGTCCTGCATTAATTGGAGTAAATGGTCTTTCCCACGAATTTCTACTCCTACAACTTCTTTTAAGATTTGATCATATAGGTCATCCGGAGCATATAAATCAATCTCCGCAATACCTTGCCCCATCTCAATACCAGCCAAACTAGCTCGGTTAATGAAGTCATACTCACTAAACTGTCCAACAACTCGATCAACATCTCTTAATCTTTTAATATCTTTTACAGTATCTTTAACCGCTTCTTGGTAGCTCTGTCTTAACCAATGGTCTTCCCTTAGTACCATCACCCAGCTAGGTAGATTCACATTTACCTCTAATACCGGGAACTCGTATAAAGATTCTCTAAGAACGTTGATTACATCTGTTTCTCTCATACTCTCAACGCTCATTGCTAATACAGGGATATCGTACTTTACATTTAATTCTTGACGAAGGGCTTCTGTTTCAGGATGATGCGGATGCACCGTATTAATAATCATAATAAACGGTTTACCGACTTCTTTTAACTCTTCGATTACTCGTGCTTCAGCTTCTAAATAGTCTCTGCGCGGAATATCTCCGATAGAACCATCAGTTGTAATTACACAACCGAGTGTCGAGTGCTCTTGAATAACTTTACGTGTTCCAATCTCTGCTGCTTCATGAAAAGGTATTGGTTCTTCATACCATGGAGTATTAATCATTCGAGGGCCATTTTCATCCTCATAACCTTTAGCACCAGGTACTGTGTAGCCGACACAATCTACTAATCTAATATTGACATCAAGTCCTTCATCAACATGAATGGAAACAGCTTGATTAGGGACAAATTTTGGCTCTGTTGTCATGATGGTTTTACCAGCAGCACTTTGCGGTAATTCATCTTGAGCTCTCGCTTTGTCAGATTCATTGTCAATGTTAGGTAGTACAACTAATTCCATGAACTTTTTAATAAAAGTAGATTTACCTGTTCGTACTGCACCAACTACACCTAAATATATATCGCCACCGGTTCGTTCAGCGATATCCTTGAAAATATCTACTTTTTCCAAGTGATCCCCTCCCGATCATACAATTTGGGATAAAGCTTATCCGTTTTCTAATAGGACACTATATATGTATGACATTGTCCTATTTATTTATGACTTTGTTTCGAAATTTTTTTCAAGTATCGCCTTATTAAGAATTGGTTTAGAAAAAGCGAAAAAGAAAACCCTTCTTTCAGAGTTTATTCTCTTATGAAGGGTTCATGACTAAAATTTTCATTTAATTATCTTCTGTTAAAAAAACAGGCTCTCCCTTTTCATCGATTGTATACGGAAGGGAATATGCGGGCACAAATTGGTACTTCATAACTAATATTTCTCTAATATCGTCGCCTTGCTTAAAGCTATGTTCATGTTCTTTTAGGGCATTATTAAGATCAATTCGATAATCTACATATATCTGTGCATTTTTATCAATGACCAATGGCAAAAATTCACCCGAATAAGGACTCTCAACCATTGGATCTTCCTTATAACCAAGTTTTTCATAATCTAACGAGTATATTTCATCTGTAATAACATCTTTAAAAGGAGGATATCCATTCGCCTGACGATAAACATTCAGTTTTACATTGAGCTCATGGATTTCTTCAGCCATTCTTAAATCAATTAATTTAACAGTTGGATCCTTTTCAACATCAACTAAAACATATTGATAAATACCGCCAGTTTCATAAGCAGTTCCAGGCGGTTCAGCCATATATTTTGGAGTTAAGACAGAAAAATCTATAGGATACTTTTGATAAATCGGAGTTGACATATCTCTTGTTTTTATCGGCAATAGACCACTCGTATCTTGCTGATATTGATCAATTGAGGTTTGTACCGCTTGGATTTGATCATTATACGGTATTGTATTTTTTTGAAGCTTTTCTTCAGGATATAAACATCCTGTCAATAAGAAACAGCTTATTATGATCACAAGTGTATTTGACAATTTCATAGTCAATAACTTCCTTTTAATATTTATTTATTCTGAAACAGGTCCTGTAAAAACGACAAAGATAATAATGATTCCTGCTAGAATCATAAAGATGTAGGCTAAAATTGTCACAATAGCTTTGAGTACACCTTTCAGCTTAAAACGACTTAAATAAATAAGTATGATAGAGATAAACATGAATCCCATTGATGCAAACGAAATCCACATCTTCATTAATGCTGGACTCACCAAGATTCCTCCTTTGTGGCAACGCTTAAATCACGTCTTAGTTGAACTTAACATTTCAATTGAACTACCACTCTTTTTTATGCACCATTATGTAATTTTAAAAATTCCTCTGACTCATCGTAGATTATATTACACTTCCAATTGCTTGTCCAAAAATCACGTTAATCATAACAATACATACCCTAACTAATTAACAATAGTAATTGAAAAACAAATTTTCCGCCATTCCTTATGTAATAAGTTTTTATACAGTATCTATATATACAGCCTTTTTGACATTAAAAAATACTGAAGTAAAGAGGGGACGATCTTTACTTCAGCAAATGGTAAACCGACTAAATAGTACCCAACAATAAGAACAACTCTTATTTGACTACGATGCATTTTATGCGGAAGAGGAAGCTTTTGTATCCTCTAATGCCTATTGTCGCCATTAATCTTTGTTATTTCCGATAATGAACTGGCTTTTAGGAATCTGAGGTTTGAAAACCTACCAACCACTTTATGCAGGTAGAAAATACCTTATAGGATATTATGTTCTTTTGTTTTATTTCTTGGTATTTTATGCAATATCACTGGCGAATGTCACATCAATTACCGATTCTCCATAATATTTACAAGGTCTTCCATTTCATGAGTTTTAACACGAGCCATTAAAGCATCCACGGCTTCCTTAGGTGCCTTTCCATTAAATAAGACATCATACAACGCTTCAGTTATTGGCATTTTCACATTATACTTTTTGGCTAATTGATAACCGGCTTTTGTCGTTCTAACACCTTCAACAACCATCCCCATATTTTGTAATACTTCATCTAAGTTGTGGCCTTTACCTAACAAATTACCTGCACGCCAGTTTCTTGAATGAACACTTGTACAAGTGACAATTAAATCACCTATCCCAGTTAATCCTGAGAAAGTGAGTGGGTTTCCCCCCATTATGCTGCCTAAACGGGCAATTTCCGCTAGACCGCGTGTAATAAGTGCCGCTTTGGCATTATCCCCATAGCCGAGTCCGTCTGTAATCCCTGCAGCCAATGCAATGATATTTTTAAGTGCCCCGCCGATTTCTACCCCAATTATATCAGGGTTTGTGTATACTCTAAAATTTTGATTGATAAAGAGATCTTGTATGTATTCCGCTGCTTTCATATTCTTGGAGGAAGATGTTACTGTTGTGATATGCCTTTTGCTCACTTCTTCAGCATGACTCGGGCCCGAAAGTACCACAACATCTGTTAGTAATTCCTGAGGCATTTCCAATTCAATAATTTCTGAAATTCTAAGTAAGGAATCCGGCTCGATCCCTTTACTAACATGAACAATTGTGACAGGTTTCTTTATGATTTGTCGCATATCTTTCAAAACATCTCGAATCGCCTTCGTTGGAACCGCCAAAACAACTGTATTAACATCCATTAAACTTTCTTTGAAATTAGAGACCCCTTCAATATTTGACGGAAGTTCCACACCTGGTAAATACTTTTCATTCTTTTTGGTAGCATTAATTTCCTTAATTAATTCAGGACGATGGCCCCAAAGTTTGACAAGATGTCCATTATCAGCTAGTACAATAGCAAGTGCTGTTCCCCAGCTACCTGCACCTAATACCGTTATTTGCTCCATAATTTCACGCCCTTTATCTGTAAATAGGTGACTAGATGCAAAGACAAATGTACATGTTGAAATGAATCGACATTTCTTCAACATGCACTTTTAAGTTTATCATAATAAATTTATTACTTTCTTTCTCTTGCGAAGATCTTTATCGGCGTACCATCAAACTCAAAGGCTGCTCTTATTCTATTTTCTAAAAATCGTTCATATGAAAAATGCATTAACTCAGGCTCATTTACAAATACCACAAAAGTTGGCGGTTTTACTGCCACTTGAGCTGTATAGAAAATCTTTAGTCGTTTCCCTTTATGTGTAGGTGTTGGATTCATTGCAACAGCGTCCATCACAACATCATTTAATACATTTGTTTGTACTCGTCTTGAGTGATTTTCACTAGCTAATATGATGTGTGGCATTAATGTATGAATTCTTTTTTTCGTTTTTGCTGATAAGAAGACAATTGGAGCGTAATCTAAAAACTTAAAATGGTCACGAATATTGGCCTCAAATTCCTTCATTGTTTTTTCATCTTTTTCAACAGCATCCCACTTGTTTACAACGATAACAACAGCCTTACCAGCTTCATGTGCGTACCCGGCAATATGTTTATCCTGTTCAATGATTCCTTCTTCTCCATTAATAACAACCAAAATAACATCCGATCGATCAATCGCCTTTAATGCACGCATTACACTATATTTCTCGGTCGTTTCATAAACTTTTCCTTTTTTCCTCATACCGGCTGTATCAATAATAACGAACTCTTGTCCTTCATATTTATAGACGGTATCAATTGCATCCCTGGTCGTTCCTGCAATATCGCTAACAATTACCCGGTCTTCTCCTAAAATTGCATTAACAAGTGAAGATTTCCCGACATTTGGTCGACCAATTAGAGAAAATTTAATTGTTGATTCATCATAATCATCTGATCCCATATTTTTAAAATGCTTAGCCACCTCATCTAATAAATCCCCTAATCCTAAACCATGGGAACCTGAAATAGGAAAAGGCTCTCCAAACCCAAGAGAATAAAAATCATAGATATTTGCACGCATTTCCGGATTATCAACCTTGTTAACAGCCAAAACAACCGGTTTATTTGATCGGTATAAAATTTTTGCAACTTCTTCGTCTGCAGCTGTTACCCCTTCTCGAACATTTGTTAGAAACACAATCACATCCGCTTCTTCAATGGCAATTTCAGCTTGATGACGTATTTGTGCTAAAAATGGTTCATCCCCAATATCAATTCCACCTGTATCAATGATATTAAATTGATAATTTAACCATTCACCTGAACTATAAATTCTGTCTCTTGTAACACCAGGTATATCTTCAACGATTGAAACACGTTCACCTACAATTCGATTAAAAATCGTTGACTTACCTACATTTGGTCTTCCTACAATTGCTATTACTGGTTTTGCCATACAATACACCTTCCCTGACTATTTAAACTCAATTTGCAAATAAGAGCGACATTATGGTGATGTTTCTATACAAAAAGTTCTGAATTGATCTTACATTTAACATGAGACATTTCTTCATCTCAAACCAAATTCCATCCACCGAAACTCTATATATGTATTCATTAGCTTATTTTACGAATAATAAACAATCACTTCAATGCAAAATATTTCTCTTATCAAAAACCTGACTTGCTTTACCAAGTCATAGTTGGATAACACATTCATTTTCTTCATAATTTCTTCATAACTTTGACTGATTCTTATAAAAGAAACCCTTCTATATAAACAAGAAGGGCTTAACTTTTATATATTATCAAACATTTCCTAAATTCACAACTTAGTGCTTGACGATGACATACATATCATCACCAATGCCGTGTGCGATACCATCAAGTATTGCTTCAAGATTTTTAGCAAAAAAATTCATTTCTTCTGTTGTTTTGCATATGAAAATGGCTGTCCCACCTGCAGCCTTTGTTTTATCGGTTGTTATAATAGCTAGTATATATTTTTCTAGTGCACTCAATTAATTCCCTCCTCGACGATTTGCTTTCGCTTCAGACGGCATTCTAATGGCATTTTCCAGAGTTGGTACATTTCCGATAACACGAATCGCTTTATCAACATCACGGTCTTGTGGCAGTACAAATACTCCCAGACGACCATCACCAAGGTCACGCTTTGCTAGTGGAACTAAAGAAGGTTCACCCGAGTCCCGAACAACCCCCATTGCAGTCGACACATCATGTAAAATCGCTTGACGCTGACCTAGATTCGCAATTGTTGTTCGAGAATTTTCATTTTTGGGTGTCAAGACAAAACCCATCCCATATTTTAAAACTGCTTCTTGTTTATCTGGTATCCCAATATTCATAATATAAATATTATCTACATATAATCCAGCACCTTCAAAATGCGGTTCTACAAATTCAATGTCAACCAGGTCTTTTATTCTGCTGCCTGACATTAACTTACGGCATATTAAAAAGCAGACAATTCCAACGATAATGGCTACATACACATTTACGACTAAATAGGTAAAAGTCGTAAAAAGGGATGTAAAAATAACAAGGTAGTTTCTACTTTCGAACGCTATCGCGATTCCTTCAATATATGTATTTCCCCTTGGAACCAGCTCATATTCGTCTAACACAGTTAACGTATTTCTCTCCATATTCCTAACATCCCGGAATTGTGACGCGGCAACAGTTAAAAATGTGATTGCTGTAAAATCTTCCTCCATAATTGAAGGGACGGCAACTGTTCCTAAGCCTGCAGCAATAAAGCCAAGAGCTACATGAATAATTTTCCCGTGCAAGTATGTTGGATATTGCCTGTAATCAGTTCTTAACATATGTAACCTTGTAAGAACTCCAACAATTACACCAAATAAAACAGGTAATGTGTATTCATTCATTTTATCCTTGTTTCTCCTTTGTTGGTTTTTGCAATTTTATTATGGAGTTCTCAACCACCATTGTGAAATGTTCAATACCACTCCATAAAAAGATTATGAAACAGCCTATTGATAACATATCTAAAAAAGATTCTGTCCCAAATGTTATTTCATTATGAAATTGCCCTAATACAATCCAATAAAGAACTTCCCCTTGACAGAGCGCAATAATATACAATGAATAACGTTGTAACGATGCACGACCTAAATAAATGGCTAATATACTTATGAAAGCGCCAATGATAAAGCGTATGTCTAAGATAAACCATACTGGATCATAGATCCTAAACAACATGATTCCTGCATACGCAAATGTAATCGTTAAGCTAGTTAAATAAAAAGAAATCAATTTAAATTTACCTTCGTTTACAGCTAGATAATATCCCAAAAATAAAGATAATAACAATGTCATATTGATAGAATAAGTTGAAAAAATGACATACCATTTACTTAACAGTATAGAGACTAAAATACATATACTTACTTTAAGACGTTTCTTGCTCTTATCCATCATGAATGTTGTGAAAATCCAAGCTATCCACATAATCCAATAAAAAAAAATTCCTTCCATCTCACTCCTCCTACTATTCCCATTATGTCTATTTATCATTAGCTTTAATCGAATATTAGTAAAAAATAGCAAGTATAGATGGACGAAAAACTACAAAAAATGAACTATACAATAGTAAAGGGGGAAAAATAAATGGGTAAAGACCGCCAGGAGAAAAAACTAAGAGAAAGTAAACGAGTTGAGTCAGATCGTGATCAATCATTAAATTATCCTGGAGCAACAACTTTAGAAGGACCAGAAGCAGCTCGAAAACGAAATAAATAATAATAAAAGACGAACTTTTGAATTAATGTAAGACAAAAAAGAGGAGACCTTTAATTAAATGGTCTCCTCTTTTTTGTTTATCTATTACTGTATGTTGTAGTTTGTATACCTCTTTCGGTTAACCAATGATGTGTCTGTCCATTAATAACCAATGGTGCCTGTTTAAGCTCTTGAATGGTCCTTACTCCCAAAGCTGTCATAATGATTGTTAGATCTTCTAAAATATCAATTATTTCTTGTACTAAGTCATCATAACTTCCTTCAATAAAGATTTTCAATAAATACCCTGCCATACCAACCATTGATGATCCTAACGCAATAGCTTTTGCGACATCAAGAGCATTTTGAATACCTCCCGAACCGATAATGGAGATATCCTGATTTTCACTATGTATTTCAGCGATTGAAGCAGCTGTTGATATTCCCCATACATTAAAAAAAGAAAGAACCCGTTCTCTACGAAGGTTTTCTATTTTTGAAAAATTCGTCCCTCCATAACCTCCAACATCAATGGCAGTAATGCCAACTTCCTTCAATTTAAAAGCAATTTCACGATTTATCCCAAAGCCAACTTCTTTAACAATAACCGGCACAGAAATATGTTTAGTAATATTTTCAATTCTTTTTAATGCATTTGTAAAATCACGGTCTCCCTCCGGCATGACAAGTTCTTGAACAACATTTAAATGTATTTGTAAGGCATTTGCATCAAGCATGTCGATTGCGACTTTTGCTTGTTCAACAGTTGCTTCACTACCAAGATTCGCAAATATCACTCCGTTTGGATTTACCTTTCTCATAATTTCATATGAAGGCCTCTCACTTTTGTCTTTTATCGCAGACATTTGTGAACCAACAGCTACTGCAATATTCGCATCACCTGCAGCCTTAGACAGCGCCTCATTAATGATCCTTGTGTCTTCACCGCCACCGCCTGTCATCGCATTTATTAAAAGAGGCGAACTTAGAAAAAGTTCGCCAACTTGGGTTGATAAATCAATATCGTTAACAGACAAATTTGGTAAGCTTTGATGAACAAAGGTTATATCTTCAAGTCCATTTGTAAGTTGTTGTCCTGTAGACATGGCATGTTGAATATGCTCAATTTTTCGCTCTGCTCTTTTACTCACCTTAATCACCGTTTATTTTAATTTTTTTAATTGATCTCCAATCATTTCTCCTAATTGGAAACCTGAAGAAGCATCTTCCTGGGCTTGATACTGACTAACATCTTCATCTGAAGCTTTTGTTGTCTCTTCAAGCTCACGGATACTTAATGATATTCTTTGTTCAGATTCATTAATATCCAAAACTTTTACTTTTACTTGTTGATTTTCGTCTAATACTTCATGAGGTGTACCAATATGCTTGTTAGATATTTGTGAAATATGTACAAGCCCTTCAACACCTGGAAGTATTTCTACAAATGCTCCAAAGGAAACTAAACGTTTTACTACACCATCGACAACATCACCAACCTGAACTTTTTCTTTAATGTTGGCCCATGGTCCAGGTAATGTTTCTTTGATTGATAACGAAATTCTTTCATTATCACGGTCAACTGCAAGAATTTTCACAGAAACCTTCTGTCCTTCCTGCACAACATCAGATGGCTTATCAATATGTTGATGTGATAGTTGTGAAATATGCACTAATCCATCAATACCACCGATATCTACAAATGCACCAAAATCAGTTAAACGTTGAACGGTCCCTTCAATTGTAGATCCAACTACTATAGAATCTAAAAGCTCAGATTTTTTTTCACTTTGCTCTTTTTCTATTACTGCTCGATGCGACAAAATCACTCGGTTTTTCTCTTTATCTAGTTCAACTACGATAAGAGAAAGAGTTTTTCCCATATACTCTGAGAAATCCTCCACGAAATGAGCTTCTACTAATGATGCTGGAATAAACCCTCTGACACCTAGGTCAACTACAAGACCGCCTTTTACAACATCTTTAACATCAGCATGAAAAACTTCTTTTGTTTCAAATTTTCTCACTAGTTCATCCCATGCTTTTTCTGCATCAACGGCTCTTTTTGATAGAACTAGTGCTTCTTCCTCAACTTTTAACACTTTTAATTCAAGTTCATCATTTTCGCTTATGACATCAGAAGCTTTTTCAACATGTAGGCTTGAAAGCTCACTGATTGGAATGATACCGGAATGCTTACAATTTTCAATTTCTACAATTACCTGTTTTTCCTCTACCTTTGTTACGATTCCTTTTACGACATCACCAACTTCAGGTGTTTCCACTTGAACACTGTTTAATTCTTCTACCATCTCAATTACCTCCTTGTCAAAACCTGCGCTACTTTTGATTAACTATATGTAAGATTTCATTTTATTAAAAAACAAAGAGTTTTTCTTCCCCTAAAATAAAATGAAAAATTCCTTCATTTTAAACTTCTAATAAATGCTACTTTTTGTCAAGCATGAAGACTTCATTTCTTTTATTTTTGAAGCAGTTTATTTATTTCTTCCATAATAATACTTGTCATTTCTTCTGCGTTTATTTTTTTCTCACGATATTCTTCCATATTTATAGGTTTACCATAAACAACCCGAAGAGGTCGAAATGATTTATATGGTCCTATTATAGCACATGGAACTACAGCAGCAGTAGAACGAAGTGCAAAGAATCCGGCACCAGCTTGTCCTTTACCTAATTTACCATCTTTACTTCTAGTACCTTCAGGAAACAATCCTAAAACATGACCCTCTTTTAATACCTTAAGACCCGCACGGATTGCTTCACGATCTCCCCCACCGCGTTTCACAGGGAAAGTCCCGAAATTAGTTAACAATTGCTTAAGGACTGGTACGTTAAAAAGTTCCGCTTTTGCCATAAATAATACTTTTCTCGGCGCTGTTACCCCAACTACAGGAGGGTCAAAATTACTTATATGATTTGTACATAACAACACTCCGCCTTCTTTAGGAAAATGTTCCAACCCTTCCACTTTAATTCGGAATGTTGGTCTTAATAAACCTGCAACAACTGACCTTGCAAAAGGATATAATGACACAGTATCAAAGCCTTTCTTCTATATAATCTTCTATTTTTTTTACGACTTGTTGAATTGTTAAAGCAGTAGTGTCAAGTTCAATTGCGTCTTCTGCCTTTCTAAGTGGAGCAACCTCTCTTTCCGAATCAAGCTTATCACGGTTTGCAATTTCTTGTTTCAGCTTTTCAAGATCAGAATCAAATCCTTTTTTTAGATTTTCATCATGTCGTCTTTTTGCTCTTTCTTCAACAGATGCCCGTAAAAAGACTTTCAGTTCAGCCTCTGGTAATACATGTGTACCAATGTCTCTCCCATCCATTACCACTCCACCCTGTGAAGCTAGTTGGCGTTGACGTTTTAACATTTCTTCTCTTACTAATGGATGCATAGCAACATATGATACATGATTTGTTACTTCGCTTGTTCGTATCACTTCAGTAACATCTTCAGAATTCACCTTAACTATTTGTCCATCCTCTGAAGGGAAAAGTTCAATTTTAATTCTGGAGAGCACATCGGCTACTTGCTGTTCATTTTTACAGTCCACATTTTCCTGTAAAGCTATATATGTAAGTGCACGATACATCGCACCAGTATCAATATATATATATGAGTAATCCTCTGCGATGATTTTTGCAACTGTACTTTTTCCTGCTGCAGCTGGTCCATCTATTGCTACCGAGATTTTTTTCAATGTTATAGTTCCTCCAAATAGGTTTTTAGTCTAGTAGTTTTCTTTGTCGCATCATCAGAACATATTTGGTTATCAATAAGTAACTGTTCTATACGATTACTGTTAGTAACAAGTTCGAGAGCTCCCTATCATTCCTATTAACTACTCTTCCATAAAGAAAGACAAACAAATGAAGCAGGTCAAAAGGCACCTGCATCATTTATTGGCTAAATGTTTCAAGCCATTCAGTTATCGTAATTTTATTCACACCTTCATACTGAACAACACGGGAAAGATAGGGTTGAACATGCGAATTTTGAATTAAAAGTTGTGCACAAACAAGTGCTATGAATTGGATAACTATTAATTTAATTAATATTCGTTCAACACGTTCCATTACAATTCAACTCCGGTATTTTCTTACTAGTATGGTTAAAAATACCGAATATTATTCTTCGACAAGACCTTTTCTACGCAACTGAATTTGTTGATTAAAACAAAATTGAAGCAAAATTTGTCTTGTTTCTTCGTCAATATTTATAAATTGTATAGGAGCTTTCACATATAACTCATGATCTGCTGGTATTACCCGAATAATTTTCCCCTTAACACTTATATATTCCATTTGATCTTTATGAAAAGGAAGAGCAAACCATATTAATATCTCCTGATCTTTCTTTAGATTCGTCGTACGAGGAAGAAGAAGAGCTGTCCCACCAGCACTTATATCTGAAGTTACAGCTGTGAAAGCCTGAAATTCATTCCCAATCGGGTGTATTGCTACATCTAAGTTTGTATCAATTCTAACAAACTGTCTTCTTTGTATACGAATAAGCTGATGATCACCTGGATATGTTAGTGAAATCATTGGAATATTTTCCTTCGTTCGACCTGTTACTTCTGTCTGAAATCGATAAACATTATCATTTGTTACAAATGAAGCAACCAGCTCAGTTCCAATGATTAAAAAAGCCGTACGGCCGGTATCCAGGTTAATAGGATAATCAATAAAGAGCTTATTATCTTTTCTTTCAACTAGTTTACATTTTAATTTTTCTAATTTTTCACCTTTTGTTTCTAACGTAATGGCATCCCCAATTTTCAGCACATTATCACTCTCTCTAAGTACTCTCATTCTTATTAAAGCATGGACAATTCCGTTGTGCAAGAGACAATTCATTATTAAACATATGTATAATATCGTTTTTTTGTGTAACACAAGATATAACAATTAAAAGAAGGATACCCATTTTTAAAGGCATCCTTCTGCTTTCTTATATTTCTTGGAAAATCGGCTCTGGATTTTTCAACATTTCCACTTTTTCTTCTGTATTATTGTCAGCATTAATAAATATCCGATACGTATCATTTTCAATTGTTCCTAAAAACTCATAACATAGTACTTCCTCACCAAATTCATTTACAATGATAGCTAACCGATCTTCCTGAACATCCAGGCTAGGATTAAGCTTATTAGCAGCTTCGTCTTTTGAAATTTTTGCACTTGGTATTTTCCGTTGTTTATGAGCAGCTAGGTAGTCTCTAGCTGAAAAGCCAATTACTTCACCATTATCTAAAGCTACCTTCATTCGAATTGCATCCGGGTAGACTCTTACACCATCTAGAATGGATACAAATGTGAAAACACCAATATTATCATATTGTGCACTTTCAAAAAGATCCAAATCTTCAAAGCCGTGTTTTTTTAGAAATTCAGTTGCATGATCTGTTGCTTGATTAAGGCTTATCTCTTTATTTTTAATTTCTCTATTTTGTACTAAGTAAATGGGATATCCTCCTTTTTTTGTGATATCCATGTTAATATCAACTTTTTGCTCCTTATCATCCATTGACACGCTATAAAAGCCAAAATCGGAACCTTCCCCATTTTCGGTTACTTTAATATCAGTTACCTCATTTTCAACAAACTTTTTAGCTACTTCTTTAGCTTCTTTTTTACTTATTTCCTTTCCCTCTAGCTTTTCAAAGCCATTTTCAGTCTTCATTGATGTTTGAGTTGCACCAAAATCTGCCTCTGAGTAGCTCTTCACATTTTCTTCCACCGTTTTTAAACCATCGATAATTGTATTATCTGCTTGTTTTTGTCCTGATGCTAAAGCAAGTTCTACATCCATCCATCTTAAATTATTATCTAATACAAGATTTTGAACACTACGTAACTCTTTCTGAATATCAGCGGCTTTTGTATACATAGATTTTAACGTTCCATATTCTTTTTCTGTTAATGGATCTTTTTCAAGGTCACGAACAGCTGCACGATAACTAAATTCACTTATTCCTGCTAAAAATTCTTCAGTCTTGTTAAATGGCATTAATGCTAATGGGAGTTGTCCTACATCAGATTGTGCTTCTGAAGTTATTCTCCAAACATCCGCAAGTGCAGGAGATAGGGACTGCCTTGTATTCATTGCAAGTGTAGCACCTATTTTGTCATGTAACTGATCCACCCGATACGATAAATCATGAAATGCACGTTGATAATTGTTTTCTGCCTGAATGAGAACTGCATTTTTCTCTTGATGTTCTTTATATCCCCAATATGCCGAACCGAGGACAGCTACTGATAAAACTCCAATTAAAATTCCACGTATCATAAGTTGTCACCCCTTCTATTTGCAAAAAATGTGTTTCCCAATCCGTTTAATTTGTGGTCTACCCCATATCCAAGAACTTGTTGCTGTATTTGGATTAAAATAATAGATCGCATTTTCCGTAGGGTCAAACCCATTTATTGCGTCGAGTACTGCTTTTTTAGCATTTTCATTTGGTGTTAGCCAAATTTGTCCATCAGCAACTGCAGTGAAGGCAAGAGGTTCAAAAATCACTCCTGAAACAGTATTTGGGAATGTCGGGCTATTAACACGATTAAGGATAACCGCTGCAACCGCAACTTGACCAATATACGGCTCTCCCCTTGCTTCTCCGTAAACTGCATTAGCCATTAACTGAATGTCATTTTGAGAAAATCCACCTGGCATGTTAACAGCAGTAGATTCATTTTGTTGCTGATTATTATTTTTTTCCGGTTGTGAAGGTTGTTTGGCTTGTTCATTTTTATTATTCTGTTGTTGATTTTGTTGTGCTTGTTGCTGTCTTTGCTGTTCTTTTTGTTGATTCTGTTGAGCCTGTTGTTGCTCTTGTTGTTTTGCTTGTTGGTTCTGCTGCTGTTGTTGCTCTTGTTGTTTTTGTTGGGCCTGTTGCTGTTGTTGCTCTTGTTGCTTTTGTTGGGCCTGTTGCTGTTGCTGCTCTTGTTGTTGTTTTTGTTGGGCCTGCTGCTGTCTTTGCTGCTCTTGTTGTTTTGCCTGCTGGTTATTAGCTCGTGCTTTGTATTGCTTTTCCGATTCTATTTTTCTTTGCTCTGCAATTTGTCTAGCTCTCTTTATTTCCTGATCAGTTGGTGCTGATTGAATTTCCAAAGGCACTCCACCATAATGAGTAAACTTTCGCCCTTTATTAATTTGTTCATAAACAAAGTCACTATAAAATTTTGTTGATGTTGCTAACATATCCTTAGTTTTCTGTCCAACCAGTCCATCAACTTCCTCTAAACCAAACATATCTTGAAAGTTTTTTACCGCCCAATACGTACTCCATCCATAAACACCATCAATAGGTCCATGATAATATCCGTTATACTGTAATCTTGCTTGTAGTTCGATTACATCACTGCCCGTTGCACCTCTTTGTATAATTTGACCTGAAAAAGCATGTGCCGCTGGGGAATGGTGTAATATAAACTGGTATGTGATAGTAGTAAACGTCATGACGACAACCATCATCATTATGCGCATGTTTTTCATGTTGCTGCCTCCTCAAATAGATGTAGTTGCTTGAATGTATTTTTTGTAGTCTTTGGTATTTTATTCATCTAAAAACGAATAACCGATTTCAAGATAAAACTTGATATTATATTTTTTTAAAGAGCAAAAAAAATAAGCTGCTCTAGGGCAGCTTAGTATCTATTATTTTTATTTTTGCCTTTTTTGCTTTGTGAAGAGCGAACCACCAAAGAAACAACATAAATGGAACCATTATATATTTCCAGTTTAGATAACTTAACAGGATAGAATCATAAATTGAATGCAGTAAAATCGGAATTGAGCATGACAAAACGATCCATTTAAAACGGTTCTCTTTTGACGTAAACTTTCCTTTTCCTAAATAATATCCCATGATAACACCAAATAAAGCGTGACTCGAAACCGGCAAGATGGCGCGTCCAAATGCGTGTTCAACCCCATTTGCAAATAAATACAATATATTTTCTAGTGTTGCAAATCCCAATGAAACAGAAACTCCATAAACAATACCATCGTAGTGCTCATTAAAATGAATATGTTGATAAATAGTAAAAAATAAAATAAACCATTTAAAAAATTCCTCTAAAAACCCAACTGCTACAAAAGTATATAAAAATTGGGATGAAAAAACAGCTTCAACGTCCAACACATATTGGATAAACATAATGGGAAATACGAGCAGAGCCCCGAAAATAAACGAGCGCAGTACTAATGATATTGGCTCAGATTCATATTGATCTTTTAAATAAAAATAACTTAATAAAGCAAGACCTGGGGCAATGCCCGCAGAAATAATTGCAATCATTCACAGGCCTCTTTTCCAATAATAACGTTAAAATCCATACTATTTAGTATTTAAACAAATTTGATAATATGATAGAAATCACTTTATTTATCGTATCATGATATCGTAAAATTGAAAATGTCAGAATGTCGTAAACACAAGATTTTTACTATTTTTTGAAGGAGTTTGACATCTATGAACAAAAACATACTACTTATTCATACAGGTGGTACTATTTCAATGAAAGAAGACCATGAAACAGGTGAAGTGAAGCCGGGAGAAACAAATCCTCTTATGGATCATCTTAAAGAATTACCAGACATCAATCTAATAACCACTGAATTATTTCATTTACCTTCACCCCATATTACACCAGAAAACATGCTGCATCTTAAAACATATATTGAAGAAAAAAGCAAAACTATGCATATAGATGGAGTTGTCATTACGCATGGAACTGACACTCTTGAAGAGACTGCTTATTTTCTCGATGTCACCCTATCATTGACAATACCCGTTGTATTAACAGGTGCAATGAGATCCAGTAATGAATTGGGATCTGATGGACTTTATAATTTACTTTCAGCAATAAAAGTGGCGGTAGCAGATCATGCAAAGTCTATGGGCGTTCTTGTCGTAATGAATGATGAAGTTCACACGGCAAAAAATGTGACGAAAACACATACCAGTAATATTGCTACATTTCAAAGTCCCCAATACGGCCCAATTGGAATTGTGAATAAAGCCGGGGTATTCTTCCATCACAAACCTATTTTAACTAGAGCCTTACATGTATCAAAACTGGATAAAAATGTATTTCTAATAAAAGCTTTTGCTGGAATGGATAGTAGCCTTTTGAAAGGAATAGAGCAGTTAAATCCTGATGGTTTAGTAATTGAAGCTTTAGGTCAAGGGAATCTGCCACCGATGATGTTACCCGGCCTTAAAAACCTCCTTGATAAAAACATACCAATTGTGCTTGTTTCCAGATGCTTTAATGGAATTGCACAAGATGTTTATGGCTATGAAGGTGGCGGTAGACAATTAAAAGACATGGGCTTAATTTTCAGCAATGGTTTAAACGGTCAAAAAGCTAGAATTAAATTAATGATTGCTCTTGAAACATCAACTGAGAGAGAGGAATTAGAAGCTATTTTTTCAACTTAAAATTGGCCATAAATAAAGAGAGAGCTGTACTCTCTCTTTATTATTTATTACTATGTAAAGCATCATAAATTAATTCCCCGTGAAAACGTCCATTTTCAATAAATATCTCATTTGCGTTATTTCCTGCTGCAATTACACCTGCAATAAATATCCCCTTTATATTCGTTTCCATCGTTTCAGGATTATATAAGGGTCTTCCTGTTTCTGTATCTATTGTTACTCCCATTTTTTTTAGGAAATTGTGATCGGGATGGTATCCAGTCATAGCAAAGACAAAATCATTTTTAATCGTTTTTGTTCCCTCAATCCCTCTATATACTACTGAATCTTCTAGGATTTCAAGTAGGTTTGCATGAAATTCCATCGTGATCGTACCGTTTCTTACAAGACTTTCGAATTCCGGCAAAATCCATGGCTTAATACTTGGTGAATACTCACTTCCACGGTACAAAACTGTTACTCTTGCTCCTGCTTTTACAAGCTCCAACGCAGCGTCAACACTCGAATTCTTCCCACCTATGACGACAACATCTTTATCAAAATAAGGGTGTGCCTCTTTAAAATAATGAAAAACCTTTGGCAAGTTTTCACCTGGAATATGTAAATAGTTTGGATGATCATAATAGCCAGTTGCTATGACAACTTGTTTGGCTTGATAAACTTTTTTATTTGTTTTTACAACAAATTGGTGTTCATCTATCTTCTCGACCATCTCAACTTGTTCAAAAGCATTAACTCTTACTTCTTTCCTTTTAACAACTTCCCGGTAGTATGCTAATGCTTGATTTCTAACCGGCTTACGATTTTCAGTAATAAATGGAACTTCTCCAATTTCTAGTTTTTCACTAGAACTGAAGAAAGTTTGATGTGTTGGATAATGATAAATTGCATTTACAATATTGCCTTTTTCAATAACTAATGGTTTTTTGCCAAGCTTTGAAAGAGCTATTGCGGCAGATAACCCACAAGGCCCTCCACCTACAATAATCGTTTCCTCATTAATCAAGACAATTCCCTCCAGTACCCTATTATGTTAAACTCATGGCGCTGTGTAGTAGCTAATCTTAAAAATAAAAAAGAGACAGACTGTAAGTAACATCAGGCTTTATTCAATTTTTGGACCAAATTAATGATCCAAAATTAAATAAAGTAGCTAGACATTCTAAAGTCTCGTCTCCACTTCTAAAAACCTAGGTTTAAATCCAGCCTCTAAATCTTGACGCTTCAGCCATTTTTCTTACTCCTACCATGTAGGCAGCTAAACGCATATCAACCCTTCGATTTTGACTTGTCTCGTAAATATTATTAAATGACTTAACCATCACGTGTTCAAGTTTTTCATCTACTTCTTCCTCAGACCAATAATACCCTTGATTATTTTGAACCCACTCAAAGTAAGAAACAGTTACACCGCCTGCACTTGCTAATACATCTGGAACTAGCAATATTCCTCTGTCAGAAAGTATTTTTGTTGCTTCAAGAGTCGTTGGACCATTGGCTGCTTCTACAACAATACTTGCACGAATATTTGCTGCATTATCCTCTGTAATTTGATTTTCAATTGCTGCAGGTACTAAAATATCACAATCAAGCTCAAGTAGCTCTTTATTTGTAATCGTATCATTAAAAAGCTTCGTTACTGTGCCAAAGCTGTCACGACGATCTAGGAGATAATCAATATCCAATCCATCCGGGTCATGCAAACCACCATATGCATCTGAAATCCCAACGATTTTAGCCCCTGCATCATGCATAAATTTAGATAGATAACTACCAGCATTTCCAAAGCCTTGCACAACAACTCTTGCACCTTCTAAGTTAATTCCCTTTTTCTGTGCAGCTTCACGAATACAGATCGTTACACCCTTAGCAGTAGCAGATTCACGACCATGTGATCCTCCTAAGACAAGTGGTTTACCTGTGATAAATCCAGGAGAATTAAATTCATCTATACGGCTGTATTCATCCATCATCCACGCCATTATCTGTGAGTTTGTAAAAACGTCAGGGGCAGGAATATCTTTTGTAGGACCTACAATTTGACTGATTGCTCGAACATAACCGCGACTTAAACGTTCTAATTCTCTAAATGACATGTCTCTTGGGTCACAAACTATACCGCCTTTACCTCCACCATATGGTAAGTCAACGATACCACATTTTAAACTCATCCAAATGGAGAGTGCCTTTACCTCTTTTTCTGTCACATTCGGGTGAAATCTTATCCCACCCTTTGTCGGGCCAACTGCATCATTGTGTTGAGCTCTATAACCTGTAAAAATCTTTACAGATCCGTCATCCATACGAACCGGTATCTTCACTGTCATTAATCTAATTGGTTCTTTCAATAATTCATATACTTCTTCAGGATATCCAAGTTTGTCAAGAGCATTATGTATCACCGTTTGAGTTGATTTTAACACATCTAATTTATCATTTTGTGCATCGGTGTTTTTCTCGGCTACCATTAAAGTTAACCTCCTAAATCTAATCAGTAAATGAAAGAATGTCCACCTTTCATGACATAGTATACACTTTCAAGACACTTATGCAAAGCAGAAAAACGATAATTATTATAATTTCATCACAAATATGAAAACGATACCATACCGAGAAGAAAATAAAATATTGATTTAATCGTAACAACAAAACTTTCTCACATATAATTAAAGGTGAATTTAACCAATGTGGTCTCATTGATCTTCTTAAAGAGACTAGAGGTTAAACTCACCATTTCAATAATTTATTTATCCAAAAAGTAATGAAATATGTCCTTCATTGCATTTTCCTCTACGATAATTTTACCATATTCTTTTAATCTATGGACTGTTAAAGTTGAGGGGCTTCCATATTCAGCTAAGATCGAAACAAGATCATCAATATCAACTGGCTGTTCATCATTTAACAATAAGTAATAACGTTCTTGAAAGTAAATAACCATACCGTCATGAATGTTTTGACGATTTGTGTAACGAGAAAGTTGAATTAACGCTTCGAAAGTTTCAAATTCGAAAATAATATCAAAACTTTCATCCACTTTTACCTGCATCTCAATATATTCATCCGAAAAATCATTGTCAAGCTCCTCGGTTTCAAGGGCTTTTGTGACGATGACGACCATCCCTTGAGCATGAAGCGAATATACTTCAACTGCAATAGGACCATTCACCTCAAAACCCAGTTCAACACTGGCTTCATTCATCATGTCCCTAAATAATTGATGAACTTTCAATGAATCCTTCCACAGATCATCTTTAGTTAATCCTCTGTCTCGTAAGTCATCTGTTGTTAAAAAGATTTTTATTTTATCATAGTTCAGTCGCTCTAGCCGCATCCCATACCCTCCTGCCGTGAGACCGCTCTATATAGATCATAGTATGATTTTTAGATGAGATGGTTCAAAAATTTTTCTGACCGTGTAGATGACGATACGCCTTTTAATTGTCCTTGATTTCCAATATCTCTTTTAACCACCTTTCCCATTGTGGTTTGTCATCACCTACTAAATACCTGATATATGGTTCAAGGATAGGAGCTGTTACTTTACTAAACGCCTTGCCTCCAATTCCTATTTTCAATTGTTCAAATCTTTCTGAAAGATGATCAACAAGGTCCAAGGTTTTCTTTACATTTTTAACTAATGTACAAGACAAAAATAAAAAATCCGGTTTCACTTCTTTTAAGACGATATCGATATCTCCCTCAGCTATACTGCCGCCAAGGTAAATGACTTCAAAGCCTTTCCTTCTTAAAAATAATGTGAAAATTAACAAACCTAATTCATGTGATTCATCTGGTCCACAAACAGCAATTACTTTCGGCAGGAAACCAGCTACTGGTAATGTGTGTAAGATCATTCCTATACGGGATCGTAAGAAAGAAGAAGCAAAATGTTCATGTGCAGACGTAATTTTCCCTGTTTCCCATTTGTCACCAATCTTCACCAATAGTGTCCCTAATATGTCAATAACAACCTTATCCACTGAATAGAGGCTAAATGCTTCATTTAACAGGTCATGTGCCTTATTTTCATCAAAATGAAGAAGCGCATGGAGAAGCTCGTCCATTAAGTTCAATGAGCGATCTATCGGTTCATCTCCGTCAACTATTTCAACATTATCGTCTAACAGAACTTGGTTTGTTTCAAGTAAATTTACAGCTTGACTTATAGAGAAACCATTATTTACTTTACTGATCAACCATTTAAGTATTTTTATATGCTCATCAGTATACAAGCGATGTCCTGATTCATTTCTGACAGGCGCAATCATGTTATATCTTCTTTCCCAGGCTCTTAATGTTCCAGCTTGAATGCCAAGCATCTTTGAAACTGCCTTTATATTGTATTTTCCTTCTTGATTTGACACAATTAATCCCCCATAAAAAATCTATAAACAAAATTATATCGAATGTTTTAATTTGTGTAAACTTTGTATAACAATTGAACAACCATGCTTAAGAAAGCATGGTTGTCTACGTATATAAATAAGCTTATTAATGATCTTTTCTCGTCAATTGAAGATAATGAGCCTCTGCTGGAGCTCCTAATCTTAGTGGTAATGCTGTTGTTCCATATCCATTACTAACTAAAAGGGTTGTATTCCTTAGATGATGTAATCTTCCTTTTTTATATAAACCAAAACCAAGAAAGCGGATTTGTCCACCATGAGTATGCCCACTTAGCACTAAGGAAATACGATCAATTTGACTAATTTTGTGGTAAATATCCGGATTATGACTCAATAATATTCGAAAGTCTGTTTCTGACTTCTTGGGATCATTCAATGCCAAATCTAATCGATCTCTCTCACCGCTCATATCCTCTACACCTAATAGTACTATTCTACCGTTTGGTGACGATGAAAGCTCTTTATATGTATTCTTTAAAACACATACATTATTGGTTTCTAAGAGTGTCTCCAGTGTTTTTTGGTTAACTTCATAATCATTGTTTCCATAAACAAAATAAACAGGAGCCAACTTTTTTAGTTCTCGTATATTTTGTTCCACTCTGGAAAACGGAACACCTGATTCAGTTAAATCTCCACCGATCATTACAACGTCAACTTGATTTGGAATTTTTTTCAATAATTCATCTGAAACCGTTCTCCTATGTATATCAGATATAAAGAAAATTTTCAAAGAATCCAAATGTGCAGGGAATGTATCAAATTCAATATGATGAATCGTTACACGATTTTCTTTTGCTTTCAAATACATGACGAGTATCATCAGAATAGCAAAGCTCATGACGATAACGAACATGACCAGCATAATTTCCAACATCATCACCTCTCCTTCTTAAACATGCAATATCCCTATTATATATTAGAAAAACACAACTTACCGCCAAGAATGGCAGAAGTCGATGTCTTTTCTTATACTTTTAGCCTTTAATATAGTTAAACAATCTTAAAGTACAAAAAAAACCTTCATTTCTAAAATTCGAAAGAAGGAGACATATCGGTTTATTACTTACTTTCATGAAATAAATTTATATCAAACTCTTTTTTCATCATGGTAAAAACTTCGTGTCTATTTTGCCACTGTGCGGGCTGTGGCCATAGTTCTGTGCTTTTTCTAATCACTTCACATCTTAAATTATGATATTCAGTTTCTGCTTTATCTTCTTTTTTCTTAAAATATTGTGCTGTTGCATAACCTGCTACAATAAGCAGGATAAAAAAGATATGCATTTCATTATCGAAAATCATATGAAGAACCACATCCATTTGTCCACCGGTTGGTTTTATAATAAATGCATAAAGATACACGATAAACCCCATTATTAAGACGAACGTAAAAAATTGAGTTCTAAAACATTTCAATTTATATTTTTCAAATTTGCGTTTACGATCAACCAAATGATCGAGCATCTGTTTTGTCGGCTCATCAGTATGATTTCTTAAAAATTGAATACTTGGTTCGATCATGCTCACTTCCCCTCATACAACGAAATATTATGTATTACATTGTATGAGGTCGTCCATACACTTATGAACTATATCATTAGGCTTTTCTTTATTTGATAGGAATTTTTAATAGTTGACCTTCGTATATCTCGTTTCCGGAAAATTGATTATACTGTCTAATTATTTCTTCACCGGAGCGGTTATTATAATACTTTATAGCTATGCTGAACAGTGTTTCTCCAGCTTCCACTTTATGTGTTTTAATCTCACTATATTGCTTCTCGCTACCTCTTTCATTACTCTCTGATTGAGTCTCATCATTGGTAGTTGTTCTCGTTGAATTGACAGGTTCTGACTCGTTTTGTTTTTCTTTTGTTTCGATAGTAGGAGCAGATTCGTTAGCAACCTCGTTTTCATCACTTGCGTCAGCGTTTCCCTTAGTTTCTAACTCAACATCCTCATTATCGTTCTGTGTTTGTTCTGTTTCAATTGATTGGTTATCAGACTGTTTAATTTTAGGAATATATACTCTATCTTCTCCTATATTCAATTTCTCAGTCGAGCTTTCATCTTCTCGTGAGCCATAGTAAAGATTAAAAGACAAAATAAGTATTGGAAGCAGGATAAAAAATAAGGCCAAAATACTAATAATGGGATATTTCAATTTTGGTTTGGTTTTTTTGTCTTTACCTTTATGAATCTCACTTCGTGGCGGATATTTCCCATTTTCCTGTTTGTATTCGTCGATCATCCTTGTTCTTAAACCTTCAGCTTGATCTGAACGTTTTTCAAGATCATTCATATGTTTTCACCTCTCACATATTGCACCCTTATTTGAATGGCAAAGATTAAATCAATCAAAAAATGAGCTAGAATGGTTGTATAGAGGTTCTCTGTTATTTCATAAACAACTCCTAATAAGAAACTAATTGATATAACCATAATAAATAAAAGCCACTTGGAAAGATATCGAAAATGCAAAACAGCGAAAATGAGGCTGGCAATCCATAGTCCAAAATGAGTTTGAATGACACCTCTAAACAAAATTTCTTCTGAGACTGCAATTAAAGCAGTTAAGAAAATAATATGTGGAATAGACCTTTTTTGAAATATTTTTTCATTTATACCCCCATCATCAACAAGGTCCTTTGGTGCCAGTTTAAAGATGATATAATCTACGATAATAACGAATAAAGCAGTGCCTATTCCATAATAAATAAATTGGAAATCTCGTATATGATAAAGTTGAAAGAATTCATATACATCATGAAACAGGAAGATCCCCAACACAAAAGAAAAACAAATCAGTAATAATTGGGTAAAATACAAATTTTGAACAATTTGCTTATCTGTTAATTGTTTTATTAACTCATTCTGGTTTTTAAACAAATCTTAATCACTCGCCTTGCCAAAAATCAACTTTAATTCTTCTTGCCAATTTAAATCTTGCTTTTCAATATCCTTATCTTGTTCTTGATGATAACAGTCAAAATCAATCCCACAAGTATCACAACAATTTTTCACTTGATCGGTCAGAATATCATCAAAATAGGCAAGCAGTTTTTTTCGTCTACATCCATCATCGCTTAACCACTTACACATTTCTGATAACTTTTGTTGTTTTATTACTATTCTCTGTTCAATTTTCTTCCAAATAGTTGATATTATTTGTTCAGTATCAATGGAAGAATTTGAAAGATTTTCATAAGCATGTTCTACATATCTCCATTGCGTTTCCGTTAGACCACACCACTGTTGGATGAATTCAAAGGAAGGTTCATGCTTATTACGTAAAAAGTGAATCGTCCTGCTTAAATCATCATAGGAAGGAAACTCCGATTCAACTAATGACTTAGGTATTTCATAATCCGTATCAGTTATTAATGTGATGGCAACACTTTTATGACCGTCACGACCTGCTCTCCCGATTTCCTGCATATAAGACTCTAACTGAGAGGGAAAATGAAAATGTATAACATAACGAATATTACCTTTATTTATCCCCATTCCAAAAGCATTTGTACAACATACAATGTTTAACTGATCATACAGAAATTGTTGCTGAATTAATATACGTTGTTCTTGATCCATACCACCATGATAATAAGCAACCTGGTCCATTCCGGATTCGATTAGTATATGTGCCAGTTTTTCCGTCCAAATTCTGCTTGAACAATAAATAATTCCCGGACCTTTTAAAGTATGCACAATTTGTTGTAATCGATTTATCTTATCATCAATGGATTGATGCTTTTCGACCGACATTGCGATATTTGGACGGTTAATAGAGTAAATGAATGTATTAACATCATGATTTAAACGAAGAATTTGCTGGACATCTTCTAAAACCTGTTTAGTAGCTGTTGCTGTTAATGCCAAGCACGGAGGATTATGAAGCTTCTCTCTTAGCTCACCCAGCTTCGAATAATCCGGTCTAAAATCATGTCCCCACTGTGAAATGCAATGAGCCTCATCCACAACAAAAAGTGATATATTTGCTTCTGTTAATGCCTCTATCACATAATCAATTTGTAAAATTTCCGGAGAAGCATAAATGTACCGGTACTTCATTAGTTGCTTTAAAATTGGTTTTCTTTTCATAAAAGAAACTGAGCTGTTTAAAGCTACCACATTCTTTTCACCCCTCTGCTTGATTTGCTCTACCTGATCTTCCATAAGAGAGAGCAAAGGTGAGATGATAAGAATAGGTCCTTGTAGTATATAGCCCGGCAGTTGATAACAAAGCGATTTTCCTCCACCGGTCGGAAGCATTGCTATCACATCTTTTCTTTGTATAACAGCTTCAATAATCTCTTTCTGACCTGTACGAAAATGCTTGAGATTAAAATGTATGTGAAGGACGTCCTCTAATTGCTCGATCATTTTCTCCTCCCATTTAAAGCAAACGCCAGCCTGATTTGAAAATAGCTATATTTATGACCTAAATATTCTTTAACTTTTTTTAGCTGATGTGTTTGTAACTCTTCAATTGCTTTCATTATTTTACTGCAGTCATTTTCCTGCAAAAAAAATGACGGATAATAATGAGGATCATGTAATGTTAATTCAACAATATGATCCTCGATTGTACTCTCTTTTAATTTCCTCATAGTAGCTATTTCTTTGATGTTCTTTCCCTGTAACACAAATGATCTTGTCACTTTAGTTGAGGTCGTCAATGCAGCCTGATTAGCTTTATCCTTAATGATAGTATTTAAAATTTCAAAGCTATTTTCCCGGCTTTGTTGCAATTTTATAATGGAATGAATGATATTCCAAAACACCAAATACACATAAAATGGATCCTCTTCATGCTTATATGCTATTTGCTCAAAAGTTAGCCCGATTTTCTTGCAGGATGTCAGCCTTTGAATAACAATTGTTGCTTCTTTAGAAGAGTGTAGTTTCAAAACAGTTTCAAGTTCTTTATAAAGCTTTTCCGTTAAAACTTCCCTCTGTACATTGCTCTGTTTTAAAAATCCCTTTACCCATTGAAGGTCTTCTTGGTTTTTTGTTATAGGTAAATACCCTTTCCTTGCGTATGCCAAGTTTGATACTACTTGAACTAATAAAGACAATCTTTTCCAAAAAACTCTACTTACATCTCCATATTGCCATCCATCCAGCGAAGAAGGTATTGGTTTTTCTTCAAGTTTTTTCAAAAGTACTTCTTTCCCTTTTGGTGTTATGAAGCAAAGATTATCGGGCAAGATGTCAATAAGTTCTTCTTGATTGAGTAATTCCCATGCTGCATCGATTTGCTTCCTAGTTAGTTTAGGAATTAATCCAAACAAATGAGTAAGATTAAAAAGTTTGCCATCTTGAATCGTTTGTGAAGATTTTTTTCCTTTAAGTAAATGATAAATAGCGGAGACAGTTCTTTCTCCATTAAGTTGGTTTACACAATTAAGCAAAACTGTATGAAAATAATCTAGCTTCATTATACCACCCTACAATGTTTGACAATATTCGATTACATTCTCTATTTTAACAAATTTATGGACATTCGTTTACCATAATTACTCGTAAACACACATCTATTAGCAATACATTTGTCAAAAAGATATGGAATTTCAGGACTTCAATGGAGTAAAAGAAGAGTTTTTTATTGAAAAGTCGAAAAATCCGATTTACAATACTATGTAGGGCAAAGAGAGAATGATGATATTCAATGGAAGTCACTCATTTAATCAGTAATACCATATAATAAATAATATGGTATGATTTTTTCAGGAGGTTTGTATAATGGCAAAATACACAATTGTTGATAAGGATACATGCATCGCATGTGGTGCTTGTGGAGCAGCAGCACCGGATATTTATGATTATGATGACGAAGGTATTGCTTTTGTAACATTAGATGATAATCAAGGGATTGTAGAAGTACCAGATGCCCTTGAAGAAGATATGATGGATGCTTTTGAAGGTTGTCCAACCGATTCAATCAAAATCTCCGATGAGAAATTTGACGGCGATGCATTGAAATTTGAATAATTGTATGTAAAAAGATGGCTTATAGAACTGATCCATCCTTCCCTTATAGAACTGCTAAATTCTCTATAAGAAGGATGTGGGATCGGTTTCAAGCCATCTTTTTTTTTGAAAAGAACTAACTTTTCATTGTTTTTATTATTTATTTATCACTAATACCTGCTCCGGATAGATCTTTTCCGAAGTTATATCATTAATTTTCTTGATTGCCTCTGGACTTGTACTAAATTCTGCTGCAATTGATTGTATTGTATCACCGGGCTTCACCACATAATTTGCACTGTTTTTTATAAAAATAATCAGTTTCTGATTAGGAAAAATCACGTCATTCTTTAGATTATTCCATTTTTTTATAGATGAAACGGATACATTAAATGTATCTGATAACCTCCACAACGTATCGCCTTTCACAACTGAAATCACATTTTTTTGTGAGGGTTCTTCATGTTTGTCGGTTGTTGTTTTTGACAAACTGCCTTGCGCATTTGTTTCAACTGAATCATTGCCACTATCTTCAGCATACACAGTTTGCTTTTCATCCTCTTTAAATACAAACAATGGATCTACTGCATGTTCCTTTTCAAAAGTCCATTCCCCTTTATGTACTTCAAAGTGCAAATGTGTTCCTGTTGAGACTCCTGTATTTCCAATTATACCCAGAACTTGTCCTTTTGTTACGTTTTCTCCTTGTTGAACATTTCTTTCCCTTAAATGTGCATAGACTGTTTCATAACCTTCAGGATGTTGGATAAATACAACATGTCCGTATGTGTCTGAGTAATATGATTTCACTACCAAACCTGAAGACACTGAGATAATTTGTGCTCCTTCAGGTGCAGCAATATCAATTCCCTTATGTTTTCCATTACGAGTGCCAAATGTATCAGTTATTGTGCCTTGAACAGGTTGAATCCATGTGTGCTCGAGTTCCTTTATGTGCGACTCTGCCTTTGCACTATTAGTAACAACTAAAAATAGACCAATGAAAACACAAATCGTACATACAAAAAGATTTTCCCTAGATTGCATTCTTGTCCCCCATTTTTGTTTTTTTGACTATTTCCTTACGTTGCTTTACTTTTAACTATGGAAAAACAAAGTACAAATTTAAGGATTTACCATTTTGGAGGAGCATATACTATATTTTTCTTTTGAAAATAGATCCCATGCATCAGAAAAAGAGACTCAACTCCTGAGTCTCTCATTCATTTTCATCTATAGGATTGGGTGAAAAAGGTACTTCTAATGGCCTTGAAACATCCATTACACCAATTTCTTTTTCTTTCGTACCATTGAATTGAACGGTTTCATATCCAAAATCTTTAGCAGTTAATAATATAGATTCTAACATAATAATGCTTTCTTCATTATTTTCGACATTTGCATTTTCCGTAAAGTCAATTTCTAGTCGCTCTCCATCTTCTTTAATGTCAATTTCCCCTATATGTTCCTGGATAGAGGGTTTTAGTTCCTGCTCATCAATTCCCTTTTTCATTATGTCTATTGCCTCTTCAATTGTCGGAAGCGATTCCGGGGTAGGGACAAGTAATTTTGCTTTTGACTCATCATATTGATAGACAAGATATGCTTTATTTCTCGTTTCTGTAATTTCTAATTCCTCTTCTTGACCATAATTGCTAAATTCAATTCCCTCTACACCATTGGTGAACAAGTTTGCCTTTTTATACCCCAGCCATCTAAATGTTTCAATTATAGACTCTTTATAAGCAACTTCAGAACCAGAACCTGTGATATTACCATTATTAGATTTATAATTAATTATAATTTCATCATTGTTTTCTTCCTCGAGATCTGTATTTGTCAATGCTATCCTTAAAGGTCCAAGTTTTTCTGCAAATCTGTCCGGATTGAACGTTTCAATTTGATCAAGTTCCTCCTTTCCTGCTTCCTCCTTGAAACTGACCGGAATGATATTTTGTAAACTCTCATCTGTTAATCCAACTGTTATAATATTCGCCGAATCATCTGCATTTGTTACAAATGTTTCTTGTTCAATTTCTTTTCTGCTAAGTTCAACCTTTTCATTATTCCTATCTTCAGCTATTGATGATTCCGTCATTTGAAGCTCTTGCCCGGAATTGTTTTCAGCTTTTATTGACTCTGAGGAAGAGGTCGATGCCATATCCAGTGCATTTTTCTCATTTGTTCTTGTAATACTTTGAAAGAGAATGGGTGATATTAAAGCTAAAATAAATAATACGGCAATTGTGGCGACAGTTGGAGCAACCCAAATTCGCCGTTTCTTTTTATAATGATCTTTGTAATAGATATTTTGATATAATTCTTTTTTGCTTTGTTTATCTCTAACAGAGGGTAATTGTTGTAAAAGTTGCTGAAGTTGCTCCTCATTCCACTCCCGTTTTTTCAATCGAAAGTCCCTCCTTTTCCGTAAGGTTAATCATTTGTTTTTGTAATTGTTTAATCGCCCGATGTTGAGTTGTTTTAACTTTACTCACAGACCAACCTAAAACATCCGCCGTTTCAGTTATTGACATCTCTTGAATATATCGCAAAATAATAACAGCGCGTTGGTCAATGGAACAAGCATTCAAGGCACGATATATCCATTGAACCTGTTCATTTTGTATAGCAATTTCTTCAGGTAGCGGCTGTCCATCATCTTCAATTTGATGTTGGTCCCATTCAAAACGTTCTAATATTCTTTGCCGAATCGTTTTCTGCTTTCTAAACCAATCAATTGCAACATGTCTCGCAATTGAAATTAACCAGGTTTTCTCGCTGCTTCTACCTTCAAAACGATCATATGATTTCAGGACACGAATATAAACTTCTTGAACTAAATCCTCCGCTTGTTCACGACTTTTCACCATATAAAACAAAAACTGAAAAAGATCGTGATGATATTTTTCATATAGTTGGTGAAAGGTATCCTCCATGAATAACCCTCCATTCATTTATTTAGTCGAAAAAAATATAGTAAAGTTGCACTTTTTGTAAGTTGAAATATATTTGAAATATATATGTAATAATCGACAACCACTATCTTCTACTTTAACATATTGGAGGTAAATCTATTAGTCTAATTTCCATTAAAAAATCACCGGAACCATTTTACTAACATGATCCCGGTGATTTTAGTTATGTTCTATTGTTTTTTAAAAAACCTATAGTATTTTTCACTGTTTATCTTTCGGATTTGTTTTAAAAACAAGTGCACTTCGTTCATATTCTACATCTTTTACACCTAAACGGAAATTTATCACTCTAGCAACAGCAAAAAGATAATCTGATAATCTGTTTAAATATTTGAGGACCACATCATTAATCTCCATTTCTTTTTGAAGTGAAACTGTACATCTTTCTGCTCTTCTTGTGACAGTTCTTGCGATATGAATGACAGCAGCAGCATTACTTCCACCTGGTAAAATAAATTTTTCCAACGGTGGAGCTTCTTTTACATAATGGTCAATACGCTCTTCCAGTATAGTAACCATCTCTTCTTTTGCTTTATATGGAAACTTTTCTTTTACAACTGCTAAATCTCCTCCACAATCAAATAACTCATGCTGAATTTTCTCTAACTCCTGATAAATATCTTGAAATATTGAATCTGTAAGGAATGTCATGGCTTGACCAATAAAGCTATTCGCTTCATCTATTGTTCCATATGCTTCTACGCGTAAATGATCTTTATCGACTCTTCCACCAATAATACTTGTTTTTCCACTATCTCCAGTCCGTGTATACAAATTCACGATTATCACACTCCATAATTTTATAGCATTCCATTAACAGGCACTCTTTTTATTACCGTATTTTGGAATTTCTACTGATTTTAAAAGCTTACTATCAACAAAATTTTGATAATAAGCTTCATATATCATGTGTTTAGTTGTTTCGCATGGAACAAGATTGTTCGTCAATTATATTCAGATTCCAGCTTTTTTCGAGGTAAAAAGAAGCTAAATGTCGTACCCTCGTCTAATTTACTATGAACACTTATCTTACCTTTATGTGCTTCAATAATATTTTTTACAATCGCTAAGCCCAGACCTGTTCCGGCTCTTCCTCTTGTTCTTGCTTTATCTGCTTTATAAAATCGTTCAAAAACAAATGGCAGATCTTCCTCAGGAATTCCAGAGCCGGAATCTCTGACATCTATTACCACACCATCTATATGATCTTTAACTTCAATGACAACTGAACCCTTTTCTCCTGTATGGCGTATTGCATTATCTATCAAATTTGTTAAAACTTGCTCAATCCGATCCGGATCAATTACTTGTGTAGGTTCTTTAATGTGAACTTGTGTTAAAAGTGAAATGTCTTTTTCTTTTGCAAGCCCCTGAAACTTTCGACCAACCTTCTCAACAAAATCATTCAATGATATTTCTTCTAAATTTAATGTAATATGGCCTGCTTCCATTCTTGCTAAATCAAGCAGGTCGTTTACCAATCTTCCCATTCGCAAAGATTCATCATGAATTACTTTTGCAATATCCTTTTTCTCTTCTTCTGTGCTGGCAATATCATCGACAATCGCTTCACTATAACCCTGCAGCATCGAGATTGGTGTTCTTAGTTCATGACTCACATTTGCAATAAAATCTTTACGCAGTTTATCCAGTCGCCGCTCTTCTGTCATATCACGAAGCACAGCAACAGCTCCACGAACATGTGATTGATTATATAAAGGAGTCATTAAGATAACCCAGCTTCTTCCTTGAATGATGATTTCAAGCATTTGTTCTTTTTCAGTACTCACTACTCTTTGGAACAACGCTTTCATCTCAGAGGGAAGCTCCCCACCAGATTCTACATTTATGCCCTGTTCATAATAAAAAGATGTAAGGAATCTTTCTGCAGGTGGATTTGTTACTAATATAGTTCCATCAATATTTAATGTAATAACACCATCAGCCATACTGCTTAAAATATTTGTTAAATGTTCTTTTTCCTGGCTAAGAGCATTAATATGAAACTTGAGCTGCTTCCCCATTTGATTAAAAGCAACACCCAATTCTCCAATTTCATCGTTCGACATGATCGGAACTTTTGATTCAAATTTCCCTCTTGCTAACTCTTGAGCTACCTCTCTCATCTTTCTTAATGGATAAGTAATCCTTGTTGATAAGAAAAATGCAAAAATCGTTGTTAAAATAATGGCAATTCCGGCGGCTAGAATAATGTATTTTGTCGTTTCTTTTGTTGTTTCATGTACGGCCTTAAGAGACTGAGAAATAAACACAGCACCTGTATTCGTTTCTGACACCTTATAAGGTACTCCTACAATAAGAACTTCATCTTCCCCGTTAGCAAAAACATCATTTGGCTGCTCAAGATTTGTTCGTTTACTGATTTTTTGCTGCTTTGTTAATGGTAGTGAAAGCTCATCATCCTCTTCAATGTCTTCCATTGTTAAATGAGGTAATTCTTTATCTTTAATAGGTGAGTTCGAAACGTTATTTTCGTTTTCTACAATAATAATATGAGTAAGTTCATCAGCTAATTCCCATGAAATAGACTTTGCAAGCTCCTGGTCTTCATGACTTTCAATAATCAGAGACACTTTAGTAGCAAGTTGTGTGAGCTCATCCTCAGCTTTATCTACATGATAATTTTCGATAAATTCAAGCATTAAAATTGTTAAGACAAATAAAACAAAGGAAACGAGCAAAAGAATCGTTCCCCATAACTTTCCAACTACACTTCGCCACAAAATCATGTATTGCTTACCTCAAATTTATATCCAACTCCCCAAACTGTTACAATCATTTTTGCAGCCTCAGGTGATACTTTGCTTAATTTCTCTCTCAATCGCTTTACATGGGTATCTACTGTTCGTAAATCACCAAAAAATTCATATTGCCACACTTCTTTTAATAACTTTTCACGATCATATACCTTATCAGGAGTTTTTGCTAAAAAGTATAATAACTCGTATTCCTTAGGTGTTAAGCTGACCTCTGTTCCATCTGCTGTTACACGGTGTGCATCATGATCAATTGATAAATGAGGAAACACAATCACATTTTTGGCTGTAGTTTCGGTTTTTAAGAATGACGTTTGGGAAGACCTTCTAAGTAATGCCTTTACTCTGAGAACAACCTCTCTTGGACTAAAAGGTTTGACAATATAATCATCTACACCGGCTTCAAAACCTTGAACACGATTTGCCTCCTCCCCTTTTGCAGTCAGCATAATAATTGGGGTTGCTTTTTTATCACGTAATTGCTTACACACTTCTATTCCATCAATCCCCGGCATCATGACATCTAGCATAATCAAATCATATTCATTATTTAATGCGAGCTCTAAAGCTTCATCACCATTTTCAGCTTCTTCAATTTCATAATTTTCTCTTTCTAGATACATTCTAAGTAATCGACGAATTCGATCCTCATCATCTACGACTAAAATTCTGGCAAATTGGTTCTCTTCCATAATAAGAACCCTCCTTCATAAGTAAGTTTTTTCTAAGGGTGATGATTTCATTATGTATAGAATAAAGTTTTGGCATGGTCCTTTTAACATAAGCCCTACATACAAACACAAAGCCTTCACTGCATAGAGTGAAGGCTTTGATAGCAGTGTTTATACTAATTGTACGCTAGTCACACATTTTTATCTACTTTTGAAATAAGTTGGAGCTTTTTCCACGTTTATGCGTACGAATGTAAGCCTGCAATTACTAAGTTAACAAAAATAAGGTTAAACATGATGATGGCAAAGCCGACAACGGCCAGCCATGCTGATTTTTCACCGTGCCACCCCTTGGACAAACGAAGATGTAAATAGGCTGCATAAAATAACCAAGTAATCAGTGCCCATACTTCTTTTGGATCCCATCCCCAAAATCTTGTCCATGCAATTTGCGCCCAAATCATTGCAAATATTAGTGCTCCCAATGTAAAGACAGGAAAGCCTATTGCGACAGAACGATACCCAATTTCATCGACCAGGTCAAGGTTTACATTTTTGGTAAATGGCTTAATTACTGCCCCCAATCGTTTACGTAAGATCAGACGGAGGAGACCATATAGAATAGAACCAACAACTACTGACCAAATGACCGTGTTAAGCTTGCTTGCAGAAATGATAGCAGGCATTTCGACTAAAGGTTCAAATTTCCCATCTGTTATGAGTTCCCCTTTATGCGGGCCAACTAAAGCTGGTAAATTAAAAGTCATAACTGCTTCTTGATCATTTTTATCAATCCAGTTAAAATCAGCTTGATAATCCATACCTCTAAATGTACTAGTGACAATAATAAAGCCTAAGGTCACGACTAATACATACATAATAAATTCCAACCAAAACGTTTTCTTTGACGATTTTGTTTGATCAACAACTGTTACGAGATGGATTATTCCGGCAACAGCACTTATGGCCAAGATAGCTTGTCCCAATGCAGCCGTTGTTACATGAATATACAACCAATGACTTTGCAATGATGGTATTAACGGACTTATATCATTTGGAAACATACTACCGTAAGCAATAATTAATACAACGATTGGAAGAGTAAACAAACCTAAAATCGCTACTTTATATATAAAGAACAAAATAATAAATGCCAGAACAAGCATCATACCGAACGCTGTCGTAAATTCAAATAAATTACTGACAGGTGCATGTCCTGATGCAATCCACCTTGTAATAAAGTAGGCAAGTTGTGATACAAACCCTAATATAGTAGCTGCCATTGCAGCAATTGTCCACTTACTTATGTTCTCTGATTTATTGCGCTTATCTCGAATTGAACCGCCGAATAAGAAAATGGCAATTAAATAAATAATAAAAGCTATTTCAAGAAATGTACTACTAAGTGATGCCAAAATTCTCCCTCCTTTACCTTATTCTTTTTCCTTTTGATCTTTCGGTGCAGAAAGTGCGGTACCTTCTACAACAATCTCAATCTCTTTAGCTAATCCATACCAATTTTTATTTGTATGTCCTGCTATTAAAATTTCATCATCATGTTGTTTTATCCATATACGACGGTGATTCCAATACATACCTTGTATCACACCTATCATGAATATAGCTCCACCTAGAGCAAGAATCCACAAGGTTAAATCTTTTCTCACTGTCAAAGCAGTTAAGTCTTTTGTTTCAATGCCTTCAAATTTCATCTTGTACTGATTTTCACCGGATGGCTCAATTGTTTGCTGGATTGCTACAAAACTTGATTCACCTTCTGGAGTCTGAGGTGTATACATTTTGAAAACAAATGCAGGATTGTTCGGGATTCGTGTTTTAGTTGCAGGAACCCCTTCTTCGTCAAAATAAAAGTCAGGTAAATACGTGGAAATTTCCACTTTAATTTCATTCCCAAGATCATATTCTTTTTTAGGATCTAAAAGATCTACTTGTATTTGACCAAAGCTTTCCTCTGTTTCCTTATTTATTAAACTAAACGTCATTTTATTTAATTCATTTAATTTATAGTCAACTTGATAGAGAGAGAAGGATTCAAATTTTAACGGTTCATTTACTCTTATCTCTTCTTCTTTTACTTTGTTTAACTTCGGCTCAGCGCCGTGAACAATTTCCCCTTCTCTTTCATAAAGGATAACGTTAGATTGGAAGTTTTTCACAACGCTTCCATCACCTACTCGGGTGATCGCTTCTTCAAACACTTCGTCTTCTTTATCTTTCTCATACACTTCCATAATAAAGTCTTTGTTTTCTAAATAGTAGCGTCCTTCCGTACCTGGAATAACAGCAGTTTCACCTTCTCTAACCCAAAGAACTTCATCAATATACATGCCCGGTACGAACCGCAGCATTGCTCCAATTAAAAAAATAATAAGTCCACAGTGATTTACATATGGGCCCCATCTGGAAAAACGGCCTTTTTCAGCTAAAAGGTTTCCATTTTCCTCCCGCACATGATAACGACGGGAAGCAAGACGTTCTTTTACTAGTTCTAGATCATACTCATTAGTTTTAGTTGAGCTATATAATCGTTGGCGCTTCATAAACGTATGGTGTCTTGATACACCTTGTTTTTTTAATGCTCTATGTAACGGTACAAATCGGTCCAAACTAGCAATGACAAGAGAAATACCAATTGATGCAACTAATATCATATACCACCATGAGCCGTATAGATTATGAAAGCCAAGTTCATAATATAGTTGACCGAGTAATCCGTATTCATCTTTATAAAATTGACTTGCTGTTACTGAAGGCGGTATGTACATTTCTTGTGGGAAAACGGTACCTAATGCCGAAGCAAGCAAAGTTAAAAAAATTAACCATACACCAACTTTTACTGATGAAAAGAAATTCCAAATTTTATCAACAAAGGTTCTCTTGTACGTTTGAGACCGTCTAGCAGAACCTTCGTACTTCATATCCAATAAGTGTTTAGTATCTTTTTTCTCTTTATCTCCCAGCGGATTTCCACATGATTCACATAAAATAGTACCTTCCGGATTTGCATGACCACACTCGCAATTGACCTTATTCATGCTGAAAACTCCCCATTTTAAGGTTTAATCTGTTCCATATAATCTCTGATCATTCTTTCTGTTAAGGTTCCTGAAGTAATATCAACAACTTCCCCTTCAGGATTGATCATAAAGGTCGTCGGTAACGGGCCGACTCCGTAAGCGTTTAACACTTGACGGTCCTTATCGAGAAGTATAGGAAAGGTTAATTCATGTTTGTTTACGAAGCTTTGAACTGCAATATTCGATTCAGCAATATTGACAGCCAAAACCTCAACTCCATGATTTTTATAATACTCGTATTGGTTGTCCATATAAGGCATTTCCCGCTCACAAGGCTTACACCATGTTCCCCAGAAATTTAAGAAAACGCCTTTTCCCTTATAGTCAGATAACTGATGCTCATTTCCTTCTAAATCTGTTAAAACAAAGTCTGGAGCTTTTGAACCTTCTTTCACCTTTTCCTTACTAACAAAAAAGTTTGAATACAGCGTATATCCCAATGCACCAATTAATAAAATTAATATGATAGAGCGCATAAGTAAACGTTTTTTTTTCATTTACATACTCCCCTACTTCTTGAACATTCTAGGTCATTATAACACTATCCAAATCCTTGGAATAATCTATATTTTGAAGTTTATGTGAAAATTACTGAGTCTGTTTCCCATGTTGGGCAAGGGCTCTAAGCTGTTTCACTTCATGAGGCGATAGTTCTCTGGAATCTCCAGTTGCTAAGCCGTTTAAATTGAGAAATGCAAATTTTTCCCTTTTCAACTTTACTACCTGATGTCCAATTGCTTCAAGCATACGTCTGACTTGGCGATTTCGTCCTTCATGGATCTTTAATTCAATGATGCTAGTTTGTTTCTTTTTGTCAACTGATAATACCTTTACTTGAGCAGGAGCTGTTTTCCCATCTTCAAGCTGAATTCCACGTTCTAACAGTTTAATTTTATCTCTGGCTGGAATTCCCTTAACTTTTGCTACATAGGATTTTTCCACCTCATAGCGGGGATGCATAAGAATATTCGCAAATTCACCATCATTGGTTAATAATAAAATACCGGATGTATCGTAATCCAGCCTGCCAATAGGATAAATTCTTTGCTTAATATATGGAAAAAAGTCAGTAACAACCTTTCTGCCCTTATCATCTTTTACAGCCGAAATTACTCCTGTTGGTTTATAAAGAAGTAAATAAACAGGTTCTTCACGTTCAAGTGGGATACCCTCGACTTCAACCCGATCCTGATCTGTTACTTTTACCCCTAATTCTTTCACTACTTTTCCGTTTACTTTTACTTTTCCATCTACTATTAATTCCTCTGCTTTTCGTCTAGAAGCTATACCAGCATGAGCAATTACTTTTTGTAAGCGTTCCATCTCGGTCACCTCGATAACATATTACTGTTTTCTCTATTTTTTCACAAGTATCGACAATAAAATACCATTTATAAATTTGTCAAAATGTGCTTACTCATCATACCATAATTTTTTCAGATGTTGTAATTTACGTGATAATGTGAAAAAATAATTCTTTTCTCTCTTTATAAAAGAACAAAAGCGCAAGCGCCTTGATCAGCCCCGACAAGCATAAGACGCAAATGAATAGAAGACATTCTTTGTCTTCAATTCATTTGCGTCTTATGACTCGAGGGGCTAGGCGCTGGAGCTGGATGTCGAAGCGCTTATCCACAGTTCAAGAATTTTATAATTTCCTAAACGATAAAAAACTTGGCATCCACCAAGTTTTAAGGAATCTACTATGAAAACATAATTGTGACAATGACAATTGCTGCGATTATCCCGACTAAGTCTGCCAACAACCCAACCTTTAAAGCATCTCCCATTTTCCTGATTCCTACCGCTCCAAAATAAACTGTGAGCACATATAATGTTGTATCTGTACTACCTTGCATTGTCGCAGCTAACATGCCTATAAAAGAATCAGGTCCATATGTTGCAATAATATCAGAAGTTAATCCCAACGCAGCCGTTCCGGATATTGGCCGTATGAATGCCAGGGGTACAATTTCTGCAGGTATATTCAAAACTTCCAAAGCAGGTTTCATAAAATTCATTAGAAACTCTAATGCTCCTGATGCACGGAAAACGGAAATGGCAACTAACATACCTACTAAATAAGGTATGATTGAAAAAGAGATACTAATTCCTTCCTTACCACCTTCTACGAAGGTTTCATATGTTGGTACCTTTTTGATTGTTCCGTAAATCAGAATAAAACCTATGATAACTGGTATGATCCATAATGATATAACGCCAATGAGTCCCATATTCAATCACCCTTTTCTCTTTCTCCTATAATAGAAGAAACGATCTATTAAAATAGCTCCTAATGTTGAAAGAAATGTTGCAATCAATGTAGGCCCAACGATACTGGTAGGTGATGAAGATCCATAGGTCATCATTATTGCAATAACCGTTGTAGGAATTAATGTTAAACTTGACGTATTTATGGCTAAGAATGTAATCATGGACCTACTCGCTTTGTCAGATCCACCATTTAATACTTTTAACTGTTCCATTGCTTTAATACCCAGGGGTGTAGCAGCATTTCCCAAACCAAAAAGGTTTGCCATCATATTTGAAAGCATATATCCCATTGCTGGATGTTCAGGTGGCACTTCAGGAAATAATCTAGTTACAATTGGCTTAAATAAATTACCCAACTTCTCTAATAAGCCAGCCTTTTCCGCAACTTTCATTAACCCAAGCCAAAAGACTAAAACACTAATAAAACCGATCGCAATCGTAACAGCTTCTTTTCCTCCTTTAAATATGGCTTCATTTACTTCATCCATCGTTCCATTAAACATCGCAAAAACAATACCGATAACCGTCAACATCACCCAAATGATATTAACCATAATGTTTTACCCCAACAGATGCAAAAAAGATATTTCTAAACATGTCCCAGAACGAGCCTTTTGGTTTTTCCACATTTCCATTGTCAAAGTAAATAGGAATGTTGGCAATTGATTTTTCGTCAATTTTAATTGACATTTCACCTACAACATTTGGTACCTTTTTTACATCTTCCCAATCTTTTTTAGGTTTTTGTAATGAAATATCAATCTTCACCTTTTCTTGCTCTTCTTTATTTAAGGGATAAAGAACATTTCGATCTATGAATACATTCTTCTTATAAAAATCGTGTTCAATCCCATCTAGTGTTCCTTCATTTTTCAACTTGACTAGTTCATAATTGTTAAAAGCAAAATTGTGTAGATTCATATGATCCTTCCAATCATCCGGATCATTTAACGTGACAACGATGGTGTTAAATCCATCTTTTGATGCAGTTGAAACCAATGTTCTTTTTGCCCTAACAGTATATCCTGTTTTTCCGCCGGTACTGTATTCATAAAGGGTTGTTAAAAGTTTGTTCTTATTATGCCAGACTCTGTCCCATTTTTCGTTAGGATTTGGTGCCCGGTGTGTTTCAGTACCCGATATCTTTTGGTAAGTCTCATTTTGCATAGCATACTTTGTTAATATCGCCATATCATAAGCGGTTGAATAATGATTTTCATGATCATCTAATCCATGAGGATTTGCGAATACCGTGTTTGTCATTCCGATTTCTTCAGCCTTTTGATTCATCATTATCACAAATCCTTCCAGACTCCCCCCAACATGTTCAGCGATCGCTACAGCAGCATCATTTCCAGATCTGAGCATAAGTCCGTACACCAGATCCTCGAGTTTAATTTTTTCCCCTTTTTGCAAATAAACAGAAGATCCCTCTGCCTGGAGTGCTCTCTCACTTACTGTGACCATTTCGTTTAATTTACCGGATTCAACCGCAAGGATTGCAGTCATTATTTTTGTAATGCTTGCAATTCTCATTTTTTGATGTGCTTGTTTTTCATATAAGACCCTTCCAGATTCTTGATCTATTAAAATGGCAGTTTGAGCACTTACACCAATACCGGAGGTCTGCTTGGGTATACATGCAAGTAATAAGATAATGATGAAAAACACTGTTGTTATTTTCTTCATGTGCAGCATAAAGCAACCACGTCCCCTACTCGTTCGTTTTGTACAAGTTTATGCACGTGGACAAAGCTTATGAATGAAAAATAAAAATTGTGACTGTCCCCTTTAAATCAGTTACGATCCTTCCTATGTATTTTTTTAAAAAAATACTGACCTAAAAGTATTTTCAGGTCAGTCAAAATTAGCTCAAGTCTTCTAATGTTTCGTTAAACTTTTCAAAGAAAAGATCTGCTTCTTCTTGTTCAAATTCGTTATCTTTTTCGGGAAGTGGCGGGAGTTCCTTTATCGAGTTCAGCCCAAAATATTCCAGGAATTCTTTAGTAGTTCCATACAATATTGCACGTCCTGTTCCCTCAGCTCTCCCGACTTCTTTAATAAGGATTTTGGTTACCAGTGTTTGAATTGGCCTCTCTGTTTTCACCCCGCGGATTTCTTCAATTTCTGCTCTGGTGATTGGCTGCTTATATGCCACAATCGCTAATGTTTCTAATGCAGCCTGTGAAAGAGAGCCATTTCCAGGTGATTCAACTAATTTTTTTAAATACATAGCATGTTCTTTTTTCGTTGTAAGTTGATATTGACCTGCAACTTCTACTAGCTCAATACCCCGGTCTTTCTTTTTATAACTTTCAGCAAGTTCTTTCATAATATCCACGACTTCCTGTTCTTCTACCTCTAAAACCATCGTTAATTGTTTCAGGGAAAGACCCTCGTCGCCGGAAGCAAATAATAATGCTTCTACGATTGAATTCCAATCAATCACACCTAAGGCCATTTAATTTTCACTCCCCATAATAAAAATATCTGAAAAATTATTCTCCTGCTCGATAACAATAGAATGTGTCTTCATTAGTTCTAAGATTGCCAAAAAAGTCACAACTAAGTGCTCTTTACTATTAGAAGGAAATAAATCTTGAAATTTTCTCCGGCCTGGTTTTAACCTTAAATCAGTTAATATTTCTTCCATTCTTTTTTCAATCGGAATTTCCTGACGTGCAATTTTGGTTTGAACCGGCTTTTGAATTTTCTTTCTCCGTAGCATTTTTTGAAAAGCACCTAACATATCATAAATTGATACATTTAAAGATTCCATATGAGCAGGTGAATCAGTCACAAATTCACTTAAATCACTTGGAGCCTTTGTATAAACTTGTGAGCGGTCTTCTTCTAGTGATCTAAGATCCTCTGCAGCCTCTTTATATTTACGATACTCAATTAATCGCCTCATCAACTCATCGCGCGGATCTTCCTCAGGCTCTTCTCCATATTCATCCTCAAAAAGTTCTTCTTCTTGTTTCGGAAGCAACATTCTGCTCTTTATCGACAATAATGTTGCTGCCATAACTAAATATTCGGAAGCAATATCAAGCTGGAGTTCTTGCATGGTATGAATATATAACATATATTGCTCTGTTATCTCTGACACAGGAATATCATATATATCAATTTCTAAACGGTTTATTAAATGAAGTAATAAATCTAAAGGTCCTTCAAATGCGTCTATTTTTACGTGATACTGCAATTTCTATCCCACCATTCTTACTACTAGCCACCATATAGTATAGATTAAATTCTTAGCATGTCCAATAGTTATTTCTCGTTTGTATGGTTACTGGTAAGATATTCAAATAACGAAAAACTTAAAAAATTAGACTTCTGCCTATACAATTTAATCTTTCACTCATATATTACAAGTGTATAAAAGCTAAACATGAAGGAGGATTCAAAAACATGGGTGATCATGGTTTTAACTACGGTGCAGGCTTTGCGTTAATTGTAGTATTGTTCATTTTGTTAATTATCGTAGGTGCTGCTTGGTTATAATAGCAAAATGAGGTTGCTGATTTCTCAGCAACCTCTCAACCTTTTAATAAGTCATCTTTAAATTCTTTTCTTGTTTTATGTTACACTGTCATTAAGAAATGATGGGATTGAAGGTGTTAACGTACAATGTTTGACAGAGCATATATTGAATATCTTGTCCATTTTCATTGCGATCGAGATTATTTTGAATGTCATGAAGTTCTTGAAGAACACTGGAAAAAAGATGCACTAAATAATAGAAAGAAATATTGGGTCGGGTTAATTCAAATCGCTGTTGCGCTTTATCACCAAAGAAGAGGAAATTTTAGTGGAGCTCTAAAAATGATTTCAAATGCCATTAAGATTATAGAAAAAGAAAAAGACCATATCGAACAATTAGGATTACATAGTGATCAGTTACTTGAATTACTTGTGAACAGAAAAGAGGCTATACAACATCAACTTCCTTATACAAGTATAAATCTTCCGATAATAAATAAAAGCCTAATGAATGAGTGCCTGTTAATTTGCCGTAAAGAGGGAAAGGAATGGGGAATTGAGAGTAACTTAAGAGACCTCGATCTAATTCATAAACATACGAGAAGAAATCGAACTGACGTCATTAAAGAACGTTTAGTTGAATTAGAAAAAAGAAAAAAAAAGCGAGCTGTTCATACAAAAAAAAAGTCTAATTTGTAAGGGTCAGACCTCCGAACTTTCTCCTACCTTCTATCTACTATGAAGGTATTGAGAAATGATAAGGAAGTCTGACCCTTTTCATTTAACAATTACTCTTTACAATCTTTACATTTTTCAAAAAAAGCTTCTGTTTCGTCATTTGGAATCACTGTTTTGTTCTTATAAAGATCTGTTACCGCATGTACCATTTGCTTACCAATCCCTTGTTGTCTGTGAGACGGGTTAACGGTAATATGTTGAATTTCAACAAGGTCTTCTCCTTTAAAAACGACACCAATAGCACCAATGATATCTTCGTCCTGTTTCCATAAAAACAATTGCCACTCAGCTGATGTTTCATATTGTTTTATTGTTTGTTGTAATTGCTTTAAGTCCTTTTCTGCCGGCATAAATGACAGTAGACCCATAGCAATTTTTTCAAAACTTTTTTTAAAGCGAATTAACATAGATACCCCTCATTAACGAATTAGCCTTCAATATGAAGACAAAAGTGTTTAAAACCGTACAAAAATTAGCTGGTTTACCTTGCTTTAAGGTATAAACAAGGTTTAACACTAGCCAAATTCACAAATAAATACAATTATATATATGATTCAAAATGATCTTTTGTTCTCAATCATTATAAACAGTTTTTCGACGATTTTAAACACCTTTTTTGGAAAATTAATCAAGAGTCTTTAATAAATTTCCCATTTCAATTGCTGTTACAGCAGCTTCATAGCCTTTATTACCTGCTTTTGTTCCTGCTCTTTCAACTGCTTGCTCAATCGATTCAGTCGTTAATACACCGAAAATTACCGGTACACCTGTTGTTAATGATGCTTGTGAAACTCCTTTTGCCGCTTCATTACAAACATAATCATAGTGAGTCGTTGCACCGCGAATGACAGTACCTAGAGTAATAACTGCATCATATTTGCCGGACTCAGCTAATTTTTTTGCTACCAATGGTAATTCAAATGCACCTGGAACCCAAGCTACGGTTACATCAGATTCTTCGACACCATGTCTTTTTAGAGCATCCTCCGCTCCTCCTAGTAGCTTAGAAGTAATAAATTCATTAAAACGCGCTACCACAATTGCAACTTTTAATCCACTTCCAATTAAATGACCTTCAAATGTTTTTTTCATTCTTAATTCCTCCAATTTTCTACTTAAAAATGTAAGTAATGACCTAGTTTTTCAAATTTAGTTCTTAAGTATTGCTCATTTTCTTCTCTTGCGGGCATTTCAATTGGTACTCTGTCTATAATCGTTAAGCCATAGCCTTCAAGTCCAGCAATTTTGCGAGGATTATTTGTTAAGAGCTTCATTTTTTCAATTCCTAAATCTTTAAGTATCTGAGCACCAATGCCATAATCTCTTAGATCTGGACCAAATCCTAACTTTTCATTTGCTACAACGGTATCATACCCTTGTTCTTGAAGCTTATAAGCTCTCATTTTATTAATAAGACCAATACCTCTTCCTTCTTGTCTCATGTAGAGTAATACACCTTTACCCTCTTTTTCAATTTGAGAGAGTGCAGCATGTAATTGTGGTCCACAATCACATCTGTAAGAACCAAATACATCTCCTGTAAGACATTCTGAATGGACTCTTACTAAAATAGCCTCTTCGGGGTTAATCTCACCTTTTACAAACGCAACATGTTCTTTTTGATCTAATACATTAGAATAACCAATTGCTCTAAAAGAACCAAATTCGGTTGGCAATTCAATTTCAACTTCTTTCTTCACCAACTTTTCTCTACGGTTGCGATATTGAATTAAGTCCTTAATCGTAATAATCTTAAGGTTAAGCTCTTCAGCCAGGATTAGAAGATCAGGTACTCTTGCCATTGCTCCATCTTCTTTTATGATCTCACAAATAACTCCACCAGGCTTGGCACCGCATAGAAGAGACAAATCTACCGCTGCTTCTGTGTGGCCTGCCCTACGGAGAACTCCACCTTCTTTCGCTATTAACGGAAAGGTATGTCCCGGTCTTTTAAAATCTGAAGGCTTAGATTCATCTGATAAAAGTGCTCTTACAGTGTCAGCACGTTCAAACGCACTAATTCCTGTTGCATTTGTTTTATGATCTACACTCACTGTGAAAGCTGTTCCATGTGGATCTGTGTTATGGGTGACCATAGGGGAAAGATCCAACTTTGCTGCCTGTGTTTCAGTTAATGGAACACACACAAGTCCTCTGCCATGCTTTATCATGAAATTAATCGCTTCAGGAGTCACTCTATCTGCAAGTGAAACAAAATCCCCTTCATTTTCACGATCTTCGTCATCAACTACAATGACTACTTTACCCTCCCTTAAATCTGCTATCGCCTCTTCAATTGTATGGAACATGATATAACTCCTTTCATATATATTACATGTTTAAGGCTATTAAATCAGCTAGTTAGCTTATATCTAAACCTGTCTTAAACAAATCCGTTCTCTTCCAAAAATGATTTACTTAATGAAGGAGACTTTGTATGCACTTGCTGAGAAACAAATTTTTTTATATATTTCCCAACCATATCACATTCAATGTTCACAATATCGCCAACACCTTTTGTACCTAAAATAGTTTCCCCTAAAGTGTGAGGAATGATTGAGATAATAACTTTTTCTTTATCTAACCCAAAAATTGTCAAGCTAATACCATCCACTGTAATAGAACCTTTATGAATCAATGTACTTGTCAATTCTTCCGGTACCTGTATTTCATAGTAAACCGCGTTGGACACCTGCTGTTTTTTTGTAATTTTTCCGATTCCATCAACATGACCGGAAACAAAGTGACCACCGAATCTTCCATTAGCTGCCATCGCTCTCTCTAAGTTTACTGGTGACCCTTTTTTCAATTGCGATAAGGAAGTACTCCTAACTGTTTCCGGCATTACATCAACTGAGAATGATTCAGTTGAAAATCGTGTGACTGTTAAGCAGACTCCGTTTACTGAAATACTGTCACCTAAAGAAACATCGTGAAGAATATGCTTCGCCCCTATTGTGAAGACGATCGCTTCTTTAGAGTTTTGTACACTTTGAATTGTGCCAATCTCTTCAATAATTCCTGTAAACACTTAATTTCCTCCTTTCCTGTGTAAAGATGTCATATTTACGTTTACATTGCTTTGCTTGTTTTATGCAAAGCCAAAAAAGCCCATTGTCAAAAAGACTAGGGGCTTTGGTAAATGTCAGAAATTGATATTTGAGTATGCCAAATAAGAGTATGAAATGTCTGTTTTTTCACAGACTTTAATACACCGCAAAAATTCACGCAATTCTTCTCCCATCCAGACTTTCACTGTCGGCTCTAGAATCTCACTAGATCCACCGTTAACAAATATGCTAACGGGTCACGGACTAAGAGGGGTCATCCCCTTCATCACCGCCGGTAGGGAATTTCACCCTGCCCCGAAGAATGTAATACGAAATATGAAATTATAAATTATATTTTATCCGTATAATGAGAATGTTGCAATCTTTATGTTTCTTTTTTTTAGAATTAAAGGATTGGAATGATGTTAGAATGTCTCATAGAACAAATAAAAAGAACTGTCCCTAAATTAGAGACAGTCCTTATTTAGATTAGATTTTATTCTTCAAAAACCTTTACTTCTTTCATTACATCATTCGGTTTAATTTTATAAACCGCTTCAAGATTATCAACTACTTTACCAAATACAGTGTGAACTCCATTTAAGTGAGGCTGTGGCTCGTGAACGATAAAGAATTGACTTCCACCAGTGTCTTTCCCAGCATGTGCCATTGAAAGTGAACCTGCTTCATGCTTATGTGGATTGCCTTGTGTTTCACATTTAATTGTATAGCCTGGACCGCCAGTTCCAGTTCCATTTGGACATCCACCTTGTGCTACAAATCCAGGAATTACACGATGAAAAGTTAAACCATTATAGAAACCTTCATTAGCAAGCTTTTCAAAGTTAGCTACAGTTCCTGGTGCTTCATTCGAGTAAAGTTCCAATGTCATGATATCTCCGTTTTCCATCGTAATTTGCGCTTTTTTCATATGTATGAAACCTCCAATATGTTTTGTACGTCTAATAGACATGAATACCTACCTATTCTACTATACTCAAGGGAGGAATACCAAATAGATCGCATTTAAATAATATTAAGAAATTCTTAATTTCCATTAACCATGTATTGACTTTTACAAAAAAGCACTATAATAGATGGGAAGAGTCATTGTTTTAATAAGGAGGCATTATCTTGAAAAAATATATAATAGGTTTCATTGCTTTACTTTTATTTGCTTTTCCATCTTTAACCTATGCTGATGCTGTAGTTGGGGATATGACCATTACTCTTGGAGAAAATTTAACAGAAGAGCAAAAACAAACCATTTTAAAAGAAATGAATGCGACATCAGATGATCAAATCATTACTGTGTCTAATGAGGAGGAACATCAATATTTAGGTGACTATATTCCAAAAGCTACTATAGGAACGAAAGCAATTTCATCTACAAGCATTACGATTGAAGAGTCCGGTTCAGGGCTAGAAGTAAAAACAAAGAATATTAACTGGGTTACAGATGAAATGTATTTAAACGCCCTTATGACAGCCGGTGTTAAAGATGCATCTATTTACGTAACTGCTCCTTTCGAAGTTTCAGGTACTGCTGCTTTAACTGGCCTGATAAAAGCTTATGAGATTACTTCCGAGGAAGCTATACCTGAAGATGTAAAACAGGTTGCTAATGAAGAACTTGTCACAACAGCTAAACTTGGAGATGAGGTTGGAGCGGAAAATGCATCTGCTTTAATGGCAAAAATCAAAGACGAAATTGCTCAAAATGGAATTCCTGAGACAGATGCGGACATACGTACAATGATCGAAAATGCAGCGAATGAATTAGGAATTACTCTGTCTGAAGAACAGATCAATAGTTTAATTGATTTATTTAACAAAATGAAGGATATTAATATTGATTGGAATCAAGTCGGTGACCAACTTGACCAAGCAAGAGATAAAATATCAAACTTCCTTAATTCTGAGGAGGGGCAAACTTTCTTAGAGCAAGTAAAAGAGTTCTTCATATCACTGTGGAATGCTTTCATTTCAATTTTCACAAACAATGAGCAGTCAACATAAAAACGAGAGCAGTGATACACTGCTCTCGTTTTGTATTACCTTTATTTATTAATTACTTTTGATTGTAACGGTAAGTCATTGACAATCAAATCTTCAAAACTCTCTCTTTTCACTACAAGTTGTGCCTCACCGTTTTCAACAAAAACAACTGCTGGTCTAGGAATTCTGTTATAATTATTTGCCATTGAATAACCATAAGCACCTGTACAGAAAACAGCCAAAATATCATTTGATTTTACTTCTGGTAATGGTAGGTCCCAAATTAACATATCTCCGCTTTCACAGCATTTTCCTGCAATCGAAACTGGGACATCATGCTTTTCTAATGCCCGATTTGCTAATATCGCTTCATATTTTGCTTGATATAAAGCCGGGCGAATATTATCACTCATCCCACCATCAATCGCTACATATTCTCTAATATCAGGAACGGTTTTTGTAGAACCAGTTGTATACAATGTTGTTCCCGCATCACCTACTAGTGAGCGGCCTGGTTCAATCCATATTTCTGGCATTGCAATACCCATTTCATTTACTTGATTTTTTACAGCCTCAACAATTTTTTCCACATAATAAGTTGCCGGAAGGGGCTCATCTTCTGCTGTATAGCGAATTCCAAACCCTCCACCCAGGTTCACAACCTCGGGGATAAATGAGAATTGGCTTTTCCATTCCTTAATTTTCATAAATACTCTTTCGGCTGCTAGGACAAAACCAGCAGTATCGAATATTTGAGAACCAATATGGCAATGAATTCCCAGCAATTGAATATGACTTGAATCCAATACTGTCTCGATTGCCTTTTCAATTTGTCCATTTAATAAACCAAATCCAAACTTTGAATCCTCTTGTCCTGTTGTAATATAATCATGTGTATGTGCTTCAACACCTGGTGTGACACGAAGAAGAACCGATATTTTTTGACCAGATGTTTTGGTGAGGTCTTTTAAAAGTTCAATTTCATAAAAGTTATCTACAACAATACACCCGACACCGTGGTCTAATGCCATTTTAAGTTCTGCTTTGCTTTTATTGTTACCATGTAAATGGATTTTTGAAGCAGGGAATCCTGAAGCAATGGCTGTATATAACTCTCCGCCGGATACAACATCCAATGAGAGCCCTTCTTCATCAATAAGTTGAAACATGGCAATTGATGAAAATGCCTTACTAGCATAAGCAACTTGTGCTTTAACGCCCATTTTTTCAAAAGCTTCTTTAAAGCTTCGAGCGCGTTCTCTTATTAACGCTACATCGTAAATATAAAGAGGTGTACCATATTCATGTGCCAATTGAATGGTATCCACTCCGCCTATTTCTAAATGCCCTTTTTCATTTATCTTACTAGTACCATGTAAGAACAAAATGTATCCCCTCTTTCTACAACTAGGCTTTTACGTTTAACTTATCTTGCCTGCAAAATATTTGATTAATTATTCAAGAAAAAAGACAGTTAACACCAGCTGGTCATTAACTGTCTGTTATGAAAATTCTGCATGAAATTAAACATACAATATCATAAAAGAGGGGTTCTTTCAATGTCACTTTACCCTATTCCGGTTGTTTTTTTATGTTTTGAGGATGAACAATACTCGGTCTAAGCTTAGCTCCCGGGACAGATGTTCGGATAATGATTTGCCATAATGCCTTCGCATTAAATGGTAGAAAGGGCCATAGGTAAGGAGTGTTTAGTGATTTTATTCTTACAAGTGAGATGATAAAAAGTGTACACCCAATAACAAAGCCTTCTAATTTAAAAACAGCGACTGCAACTAACAATATTAACCTCGCCATTTTATTTGCAACACTCAATTCATAACTTGGTGTTGCAAAGGTTCCGATTGCAGCAACAGCTACGTATAAAATTACCTCCGGAACGAATAAACCAACATCAATCGCAATTTGACCAATCAATGCAGCAGCGATTAGACCCATCGCAGTAGAGAGTGATGTTGGAGTATGTATCGCAGCCATTCTTAAAAATTCGATCCCAAAATCAGCTAAAAATATTTGTATGACAATCGGAATATTTTTTTCTTCATTAGGACCAATAAAAGCTATATTTTCAGGTAAAAGGGAAGGTTCCAGAACAAACAAAAACCACAATGGTAAAAGAAAAATGGATGCAATGATTCCTAAAAACCTGACCCATCGTAAAAACGTACCAACTGCTGGTGCTTGGCGATATTCCTCCGCATGCTGAACATGATGAAAGAATGTAGTAGGAGTGATAATGACACTCGGCGATGTATCCACAATAATTAATACATGCCCCTCTAATAAGTGATTAGCCGCAACATCCGGTCTTTCTGTATACCTAACTAAGGGATACGGATTATAGCCCTGCTTGACTAAAAATTCTTCGATTGTTTTATCAGCCATTGTAATTCCATCAACTTTGATTGTATCAAGTTCTTTTTTAATGGTTTTAACTAGCCCGGGATCGGCCACATCTTTGACGTAAGCTAGACAAACATCTGTTTTCGAGCGTTCACCTATTTTCATCATTTCATAACGCAAACGTTCATCTCTAATTCTTCTGCGAATTAAGCCTGTGTTAACGATAATATTTTCGACAAATCCGTCCCTTGCCCCACGGACAATTTTTTCTGTATCAGGCTCTTGAGGTTGTCTGCCGGGATAGCTTCTTACATCAACAACCAATCCATAGTCCGAACCTTCCATAAGAAAAACAATTAACCCTGATAGTACTTGGTCAACCACTTCATCCAATGTTCTTATCTTTTGGACTGATTGGTTAACAATTCTATTTTCTAATATTTCCTTGAATTTTATATGATTTACTTCACTATCATTTATTAATGATACATTCTTTAATATTTGAGTAATATAATTCGTATCACATAGACCATTTAAATAATACATATTTACTTGAAAGTCTAGTATGGTCAATTTCCTTACACCTAAATCAAAGCTTGTATTAAGTCCAACATGTTCGGTGAAAAACTTTTCACTTTCTGCTAAGTTTCCCGTTATCGGATATTGTTTAGCTTCCGTCTCTGAAGTCAATCATAACCGCTCCTTTCTAGTATTAATTCAACAGCTTTCATTGTAATTGGTGATCCAATTTTCACACTATCTTTTCTAGCCATTTTGCCAATGTCCCCAATTCCAACAATAATAGGTACCTCTAATTGATCTAAACAATATACCGTATCACCGCTTATTCTTCCGAGTTCGAGATCTTTAAGTCCACTTTTATCTACACCGTATTCGGTTAATTCACCAAATCTGTCAATACTCACATCAACTCTCGTCCACTCTGTTTGATGTGTTTTGGACGCCACCGCAATGACACCAAGGACCTCTATTTTGGGATGTTCTGCAACATATTTTAAAGCTACTTCACCAGCGCCTTCTCCTAATAATCCACAATCATCAAACATGACAAAGACAGGGTCATTTTTTGCCTGAAGAATAAGCTCAACTATTTGGGTACCACTAAGAATAGTAGGATTTCCCTGGGTTTGCGAAATGGTTCTTCCCCCTATTTGAGCTGCTACATATTCAATTGTTCTTGCTGCATATTCATCCCCATCAGTAACAATAATGACCCTCGCTTTTTCTGCCAATGTAACCTATCCTTTCGGTTTAAAGATAAGTGCCATAATGAATGCAAATAAAATTGCTGCTGAAATACCTGCTGAAGTTAATTCAAATATTCCAATTCCTATCCCAATAAATCCATGCTCCTTAGCCTGTTCCATTGCTCCATGTAAAAGAGAGTGTCCAAAACTAGTGATAGGTACAGTTGCACCCGCTCCGGCAAACTTTATTAATTTATCATAAAGTCCAAATCCATCTAATATTGCCCCTGATACTACAAAGGAGCTCATGACATGAGCTGGGGTTAATTTAAATACATCTAAAAGGATTTGACCTATTACACAAATAGCCCCTCCGACAACGAATGCTAATAAATATTCCATTAGCTATTCACTCCTCCATCCGCTCTTTCGAAAACAACTCCATGTGCTATTGTTGGAATCGATTCTTTCTGTTGAATCATTGTTGGGCTAAGTAATGCACCCGTCGCTACAACAAAAACTCGCTTTAAATTTCCTGCATTAAGTTCATTAAAGATATGTGAATATGTCACGACAGCAGAACAACCGCATCCACTACCACCAGCAAATACTTTTTGATCAGGGCGATAGACCATTAAGCCGCAATCATTATGCTTATCGTGAACATCGTAGCCTTCTTCCTTCAATAACTCTTTTACAATTGGACTGCCAACACCGGATAGATCTCCCGTTAAAAATAGGTCATAATCATCTGGAGTTCTATTTAAATCTTTTAGATGCTGTGCAATGGTATCCGCTGCTGCTGGTGCCATGGCAGAACCCATATCGAACGGATCCTTAATCCCTAAATCTGCTACTTTTCCTATTGTCGCAGAGGTAATTTTAATATTACTTACTTCTTTATTAATTAATACAGCACCTGAACCAGTTACTGTAAACGTTGCAGTATCAGGCTTTTGCCCACCGTATTCCGTTGGATAACGAAACTGTCTCTCTGCAGTGGCATTATGACTACTTGTAGCAGCAATTACTTGACTAGCAAAGCCTCCATCAACTAAAGCAGATCCCATTGCGACTGTTTCCATTGATGTCGAACAAGCACCAAACATACAAAGAAAGGGAAGACTGAGATGTCTTGCTACATAATTTGCCGTTACATTTTGATTCAGTAAATCTCCTGCTAAAAACAAATCAATATCATCTATCGTTTTATTTCCTTTTATAAGACATTGTTCAACTGCCTGCTCCATTAACCTTCGTTCTGCTAGTTCCCAGTTATCTTCACCACAGTGAAGTTCTTTATGCTTTATATCAAAATACTGGCCAAGTGGTCCGTCTGCTTCTTTTGGACCAACAGCTGTTCCACTTGAATGGACAAATAAAGGATTCTCAAATTGCCATGTTTGCTTTCCAGTTAGTTTCAATTGATCCACCCCACCTTAAAATGCTAGTCCATAAAAATATCGAATCATTCCTACGATATAGGCAGCCACAACACCAAAAACAATGACACTTCCTGCTAACTTGAACATATTGGTGGCAACTCCTAATACAACTCCTTCACTTCTATGCTCAATTGCTGCACTTGTCATTGAGTTAGCAAACCCAGTAACAGGTACAGCAGATCCTGCTCCCGCAAATTGACCAAGCTTATCATAAATACCAAACCCTGTTAGTAAGGCAGATAGTAAAATCAACGTGGCAACAGTCGGATTTCCTGCATCTTTTTCTGAAAAGTGAAAAACATTCATATAAAAATTTTGAATTCCTTGGCCACATAAACAAATAAATCCACCTATTAGAAACGCCTTTAGGCAATTAATAAAATATGGTGGCTTTGGTTGATAATCTTTAATTTTATTCTTATAATCTTCTTTCATTTTCGCCATATCCAGACCTCCTTAATGATTCACAAAATACATCCAATGAAATAATGAACCGGCAATCTTACCAAACACAATAGCCATTAACAAAACCAGAATCTTTTCACCAAGCCCGACCCTTTTAGCCAGAATAGGGAAAACATTTAATACCTCTGTCAGAGCTGCTGCCAACATCCCTATAAATATTCCACAAAAAAGACCAATTGGAATTAACCAAAGCTCTGATTGAAACAACAAACTATTACTTAAACTAGCCCACCCTACCAAAACAGTGCCTAATATAATTGCCCACTCATAGACATGGATAAACTGATAGGTCTTTGTTAACTGTGTTAGTCTGGGAATAATCCCCAAAACAGCCAAAAATGCTACAAAGCCTGAACCGACAACAAGTCCCCCGGATAATCCGATTATAATGAGAATGAAACTATTTATTATCATGATCATTCGTATTTATATTTTCTTTATTTTCATTCATCGCAACATATTGATCTAAATCAAGTTGATAATTAAATATTTCCACTTCTAAGGGACTTGGTTCTTCATTAATTCTCTTTTTGAATAAGTGATTGAAAAACAATATCATTCCTAATCCGAGACCTAGTGAATAAGGTATCTGAAGGATTAGCGGCTGTTCATTCTCTCTTCCTGTTACAATCTTGTATATACGTTGGTGGACAGCCTGCATGCTCACATCTTCGTGGAAATTCATAATGGCCAACCCTGCTCCAATAAAGAGTAAAAGCCATACGATACAAAATAATAAAGGTGATAGTTTCTTCTTTTTGTACATAATTTCAACAATGGTCTGGTTTGATCCCAATGCCTGAATGTCAATTTTGCGATCAAATTTTCTTATTTCCTTTAAGACATGCATAATATCGATAACAACCATATTTTTATCCCTTAATTGGACTTTATGAATGACAATTTTCTTTAGTTTATCTGTCAACTCCTTATCGCCTACGATGAGTGCAATTTTTTCAATAGTAATGACATCGTTAGGATGTACTTGAATTCGGTGACGAAGTCTGATATATACCGTCTTATCCATCAAGGTTCACTTCCTAATGATTGTAATTGTTGAAACCTTTTCCTTTACATTACTCCTTGTAACAAGTAAAACATTTGATTGTATATGTAGTATGCATTGCCTTAATTTTAATCATGCAGTCCTGTAAGAAAGTCCAACAATTACCATTGGATTGTAAATGAGAAAAAGCAGTTGAATAAGCAAAAAAAAGAGGAAGAATACTCATTATCCTCCTAAAAATGAAAATGGAGTGATAATCATTATTCTTCCTCTTTTATATTTGATTCATCTTATCTTTCATTTGTTGCAAGATCTTTTTCTCAAGTCTCGATACTTGCACTTGAGAGATTCCGAGCCGATCAGCTACCTCTGACTGTGTTTGATCTTTATAATATCTCAGGTACACAATAAGTCTCTCTCGCTCATCTAAATCTCGAATGGCGTCCTTCAATACAATTTTATCAAACCATTTTGTTTCTGTATTGTCAGCTATTTGATCTAGTAATGTAATAGGATCTCCATCATTTTCATAAACAGTTTCATGGATAGATGAAGGTGCTCTTACAGCTTCCTGTGCAAGTACAACATCTTCAGGAGCAATATCTAGGTAGGAGGCTATTTCAGCAACTGTCGGTACTTTTCCCATTGTTTTGGATAATTCATCTCGTGCCCGTCTGATTTTATTTCCTAGTTCCTTTAGGGAACGGCTCACTTTTACTGTACCATCATCGCGAATAAAACGTTGAATTTCACCAATAATCATCGGTACAGCATACGTCGAAAATCTAACATCATAAGATAAATCAAATTTATCGACAGATTTTAATAATCCTATACTGCCAATTTGGAATAAGTCATCAGGTTCGTATCCACGATTTAAAAAACGCTGGACAACAGACCATACTAATCTCATGTTTTTTTGGATAATTAAATCTCGTGCTTCTTGGTCACCTTCTTGACTACGACGAATTAATTCCTTAACCTCATGATCCTTTAACTGTGTATTCGATTGATCGTTCTTGACCTCCACATCCATAGCAAGTCTCCCTTTAATTGCATAAAGCTTTACTTTTCGATAAGTGTTTTACCAGTCTAACAGTTGTTCCATTTGATTCAGAGGACTCAACTGAAATTTCATCCATGAAGTTCTCCATGATCGTAAACCCCATCCCGGATCTTTCGAGTTCAGGCTTTGTTGTATAGAGAGGCTGTCTTGCCTCTTCAACATCAACAATCCCCATTCCTTCGTCACGGATTGTTAATTGAACCATTCCATCCTCTAACGTGACAGAAATATACACAATACCATTTGGGTCATTATCATATCCGTGGATGATGGCATTCGTAACTGCCTCCGAAACTACCGTTTTAATCTCTGTTAATTCATCCATTGTCGGATCTAACTGAGTAATAAAAGCAGCTACTGTTACCCTTGCAAATGATTCATTTTGACTTAGCGCTGAAAATTGAAGGTTCATTTCGTTTTTCATGATGCCACCCCCAAAGTCTGGAGCGCTTTGTGCTCATTCTCTTCTAATCGAATAATTTTAAATAAACCTGACATATCAAATAATCGTTTGACTGCCGGAGAAATTGCACATACAACCATTTCTCCGCCGGTTGCTTTAATTTGTTTATATCTTCCTAAGATGACTCCCAATCCTGAACTATCCATAAACGATAGTTGTCCAAGATTTAATACAATATGCTGAATTTGATTTGCAGCTAAAGTGTCTGTTACTTTTGTACGTAATTCCTCTGCTGCATGATGATCAAGTTCACCTGAGAGTCTTATACAAAGTACAGATTCTTTTACATCAAGTTCAATCGCTAGACTCAAGGTTTTTACCCCTCCTTAAATTCTGGATAAAGAGTCAATTCTTGATTGAACTTTGATTTTCCTGCCCGATGACAAAACTAGTGGTATTTCGTCAACATCAGCCAGCCTTTGTAAAGTTACCCATTACTCTCTTAAACATTGTCCACCAGCTTGCTTCGTCAATATCTTTTTCCGCAACAAGTTTACTCTCTGCAATCAATTTGCCATCTTTCTTTAATTGGAGAGTTCCAAGCTCATCTCCTTTTTTCACAGGAGCTTTAATATCATTTTTCATTAAAATTTCTTGTGTTACATCATCGACCTTTTCACCTTTTTTCGTTAATACAGAAATAGGCTCTGACGTCATAAGATTTACTTCTTTTTCACTGCCTTTACTAACTTTCAATTGTGATAACACATGATCTTTTTCGAATAAAGGATGTGTTTGATATTGGCTAAACGCATAGTCAAGCATTTTTGTAACTTGTGCATTACGATCTTTAGGGGTATCTGCTCCAAATACTACTGCGATAACACGCATATTGTCCTTTTTAGCAGTTGCTGTTAAACAATATTTCGCTTCATTTGTAAAGCCTGTTTTCACTCCATCTACTCCAGGATAAAACTTTACAAGCCGATTTGTGTTCACAAGCCAGAATTTTTTATCTGTTCCTTCACGTAAATAGTCTTCATATTTCCCAGTAAAGTTCGTAATTTCTTCATATTTTAATAATTCTTTCGCCATTAAAGCCATATCATGAGCTGAACTATAATGATCTTGTTCCGGTAAACCTGTTGGGTTTTTAAAATGCGTATTTTTCAAATCCAGTTCTTCTACTTTTTTATTCATCATATTGACAAATTCATCAGCAGATCCTGCGATTTTTTCAGCCATTGCAACGGAAGCATCATTACCTGATCCAATTGCAATTCCTTTTAGCATTTGCTCCACAGTCATTTCTTCTCCAGGCTCAAGAAAGATTTGTGATCCTCCCATAGAAGCAGCATATTCACTTGTACGGACCTTTTCATCCCATTTAATTTGTCCTTTATCTAGCGCTTCCATAATAAGAAGCATTGTCATTATTTTTGTCATACTTGCTGGAGGAAGTTTTTCATTACTGTTTTTATCATACAAAATGGTTCCGGTATCCCGTTCAATTAAAACAGCAGACTTCGCTTTATCTGCAAGCTCGACAGTTGTTGATTCTTTAGCTAAAGCCATTGGTGTTACAGAAAGCAGCATTGTTATAAGCGTTAAACACGATATCACTCGTTTCATTTCATAAGCCCTCCATTCTTTATACTTTCCATTTTTTCCAGTAGGAGGGAAAATATACAAGGGTTGGAAGAAATTTTTGAAGCTGCTTACATTTCAATACAATAAGTGAGATTACACATAGTTCCAGAGGAGTTGAGATTTAGTGAAGAAAGTAATGTTTATGAAGTCGTTCTTGATTTGAGGTTAGTAAATGTTCTGAATTTCATTGGTAATTGAAGGACCTATCAAATAATAGTAGTCTTTTAATGCTTGAAGAACCTCAAATCATGAAAGGTATAATAGTCTTCATTAAGAAAATTCAGGTAATACTCGAATGACTTTTCTCCTTTGTATGCGTCACTTCAACTATTGCAATTTCCAACTAAAAAACCACAGCCTCCGGCTGTGGTCTCCTACTAACTATTCAACAGTTGCATAAATTAATTTCGGTGCTTCTACCTTTTGTTCGCTAATTGAAATACTTGCATAAAGCTTTTCTTTTACATCTTCTACATTTTCGCGATTACTATGGATTGTTACTAAGGATTCACCCTTTTTAACTGTATCTCCAATTTTTTTATTTAAGACGAGTCCTACGGCCAGGTCAATTTGGGATTCTTTTGTTGCGCGACCTGCTCCTAGTAGCATGGCGGCTGTTCCAATTGAGTCAGCAATCATTTCAGATAGGTAGCCATCTTGTTTTGCTTCAAGCTCAATTTTATATGTTGATTGTGGCAACGTTTCAGGTTTATCTACAACTGATCCATCTCCACCCTGAGCCTCAAGGAACGTTTTCATCGCCCTTCTCGCTTTCCCATTGTTCATAACTTCAATAAGCATAGATCTGGCTTCTTCTAAAGTCTGAGCTTTTTCAGCCAAGAGTACCATATAGCTTCCAAGTGATAAGCAAAGTTCTGCTAAGTCTCTTGGACCTTTGCCGCTTAATGTGTCGATTGCTTCTTTTACTTCTAACGCATTGCCGATTGCAAACCCGAGTGGTTGACTCATATCAGAGATAATGGCCATCGTTCTGCGGCCAACTAAGTTTCCGATATCAACCATTGCCTTTGCTAATTCTTTTGAGTCATCAAGATCTTTCATAAAAGCACCTGCACCTGTCTTGACGTCAAGAACAATAGCATCTGCTCCTGCTGCAATTTTTTTACTCATAATGGAGCTTGCTATGAGAGGTATACTGTTTACTGTAGCGGTTACATCTCGCAATGCATATAAGCTTTTATCCGCAGGAGTAAGATTCCCGCTTTGACCAATGACTGCAATTTTATTTTTGTTCACTAATTTAATAAATTGCTTGTTTTCGATCTCAACATGAAAGCCTGGTACTGATTCAAGCTTATCAATTGTTCCACCGGTATGTCCAAGTCCTCTTCCTGACATTTTTGCTACAGGTACACCTACTGCTGCTACCAATGGACCTAATACAAGGGTAGTTGTATCACCCACACCGCCTGTACTATGTTTATCAACTTTAATACCTTCTACTTCACTTAAATCAATGGTATCTCCGGAATGTACCATCGCCATTGTAAGTTCAGCCCGTTCATGATCTGTCATTCCTTGAAAATAGACCGCCATTGTAAAAGCACTCATTTGGTAATCAGGTATGTCTCCTGAGGTGTAGCCTTTTATAATATGATGGATTTCTTCCTTTGTTAGTTCTTTTCCATCACGTTTTTTTTCAATTAGATCAACCATTCTCATTGCATATCACCTTTTTATTCAGATTAGGAGTTGATTTTTTCTACAATGCTTTTCACCAAGTTCAAAAAGTTAACACGGACTTTCTCTGTTGTTTCTATTACTTCATCATGTGATAGAGGCTGATCGAGAATTCCTGCAGCCATGTTTGAAATACATGAAATACCTAATACTTTTAGTCCGGCATGTTTTGCTATAATTACTTCCGGAACTGTAGACATACCTACTGCGTCACCTCCAATAATTCGGAGAGCACGTACTTCAGCCGGAGTTTCATAGGATGGGCCTGTATTTCCAACATAGACTCCTTCCTGCAACTTAATATTTAACTCACTTGCAACACTTTTCGCTAATTCTCTTAATGTCATATCATAGCTCTCAGACATATCCGGGAATCGGGCACCAAATTCCGAAACATTAGGACCAATCAATGGGTTTGTGCCCATATTATTAATGTGATCACTTATTAGCATTAGATCTCCCGCTTCGAATGTTTTATTGATTCCTCCTGCAGCATTTGTCACGATTAATGTATCAACACCTAACTCCTTCATAACACGAACCGGTGCAGTTACTTTCTCTAAGCTATAGCCTTCATAGAAGTGAAATCTTCCTTGCATGGCTACTACTTTTACACCTTTTAACTGACCAAAAACGAGCTGACCTGCATGTCCTTCAACAGTTGACACAGGAAAATTAGGAATCTCGTTGTATGGAATTTTTACAGGGCTTTCAATTTCATCTGCCAAAACACCTAAGCCTGAGCCCAAAATTAAACCAATGCTTGGCGTATCTTTATATTTATCTTTTAAGTAATTAGCTGCTTCTCTAATTTTTTCAATATTCACTATGTATCTCCTCCTATTTCAACTCTGACAGAAAACTTTTACCATATTCAGGTAGTTTCACTTTGAAATTATCGGCAATTGTTGCTCCTATATCAGCAAACGTTTCTCTTAATGGAAGCTCTTTTCCTTCAGTAAAGCTTGGACTATAGACTAACAATGGTACATACTCTCTTGTATGATCAGTGCCATGGTGTACCGGGTCATTTCCATGATCAGCCGTAATCATTAGCAGATCGTCTTTCTTTAATTTATCTAACACTTCTGATAGCCTTTCATCATATTCTTCAAGAGCTTTACCATATCCTTTTGGATCTCTTCTATGGCCAAAAAGGGCATCAAAATCAACTAAGTTCAAGAAGCTCAATCCAGTAAATTCCATATCTAACGTTTCATTTAACTTATCCATACCATCCATATTTGATTTTGTACGTAAGGATTGGGTAATTCCTTCTCCATCATAAATATCAGCAATCTTCCCAATTGAAATCACATCGAATTTATTGTCTTTTAGTTCATTCATTACAGTTCGATCAAAAGGTTTTAGAGCATAATCATGGCGGTTTGCAGTACGAGTAAATTCACCTGGTTTTCCAAGGAATGGTCTTGCAATAATTCGTCCAATCATATATTTATCATTCATCGTCATCTCTCTGGTCATTTCACAGATTTTATATAATTCATCAAGAGGGACAATTTCTTCATGTGCTGCGATCTGTAGAACGGAGTCAGCTGAAGTATAAACAATGAGACTACCTGTCTTCATATGTTCTTCACCTAGTTCATCTAAGATTTCAGTTCCAGAAGCAGGTTTGTTTCCAATAATTTTTCTTCCGGACTTTTCCTCTAACTCTTTTATTAAATCATCTGGAAATCCTTCCGGGAATACTTGAAATGGCTGCTCTATATTTAGACCCATGATTTCCCAGTGACCTGTCATGGTATCTTTACCATTTGATGCTTCTTGCATTTTTGTATAAAAAGCAAGTGGATGAGGTTGTTTTGGTATTCCTTTAATTTCGCGAATGTGACTTAAACCTAATTTCGCCATATTCGGCATGTGTAAGCCGCCCATATGTTCAGCAATATGTCCTATTGTATCCGCACCTAAATCGTTGAACTTTTCTGCATCAGGTGCTTCACCAATTCCTACAGAGTCTAATACGATTAAAAATACTCGCTTATATGTATACTTCTCCATACCATTAATGTCCTCCTTTACTTCATACCTTATTATACTTTTCCATTTATCATAACATTCCATTCTATAAGAGGAACTTGTCAGAAGTCTGACAACTATTTCAATTCCATTATATACTTTATTAGCGTATATTGACAACTTAACTCCTCTACTATTCTATTTTTTAAATGTTAGAAAAACATGGCTTTCCGCCAAGTCAGAATGACGAATGCCTTTGTATTTTTATCCCATCATCAATAAAACCTTATACTTACTGATAGTAAAATAAAAAAGCACCTCCTTCCTGGAGATGCTTTAAGCACGAGGATGAAATTGATTGTAAACATCCTTAAGTCTTGATTTTGTTACATGTGTGTATATTTGAGTGGTAGATATATCAGAATGTCCAAGCATCTCTTGAACTGCTCGTAAGTCTGCACCATTTTCAAGTAAATGTGTGGCAAATGAGTGCCTTAGAGTATGAGGGGTTATTTCATTTTTTATGTTGGCCTCAAGGGCAATTTTCTTTAAATTTTTCCAAAAACCTTGCCTTGTTATTCTCTTGCCATGATGGTTGATAAATAAGGCTTCTGTTGGTTCCTTTTTATTCATTAGCTTTGAGCGGCCACCTTCAACATAATTCATAATCGCATCTGTCGCGGTTCTGCCTATAGGAACAATTCGTTCCTTGTTACCTTTTCCATAGCAACGAATAAAGCCCATAGTCAGGTGAGCATCTGTTAAATTCAAATTAATCATCTCACTTACACGAATACCTGTTGCATACAGGAGCTCTAACATGGCTTTATCCCGTAAGCCAAAAGGAGTTGTTGGTTTTGGAGTTTCAAGGAGCTGTTCTACCTCCTGAAGCGAAAGAATTTTAGGTAAATTTCTTTCTAGTTGCGGTGATTCAATTAACACGGATGGATCTTGGTCTGCCTGCTTTTCTCTCAACAAAAATTGGTGAAAGTTACGAATAGATGCTGTATGCCTGGCAATCGTTTTGCTCGATTTCCCGGATTCTTTTAAAAATTTTAAAAATTGAATGATATGAAGACGGGATACATCATTAAAAGAAACAATTTTTTGAACTTCATTTAAATGCTTTTGATAGCTTTTCAAATCTCGCTCATAGGAAACAATTGTGTTGTTTGATAATCCTCTTTCTACGATTAGGTAATGGATAAAATCTTTTATTTGATCCTTCAAATTTGTCTACTCCCCGTTATCAATAAAGAATATCAATCTGTTTAACCAGCTTTCTTCCTCATTCTTAATCATTTTTGTTACCTTCAATGCTGCACCTTCCGGTTGATCATAACGATGCATTTGTTGATATTCTAAGTTCACCCAAATAATAGCATAATAGAACAAAATCGTAAATCCAGTAAAAAGGACAAAAACTTTGATCATATCCTTTACCGTTTTTAGCCACCTAATCATAGCTACCTCCAATAATCTTTTCTACTTTTTTATGTGATTATTAGAAGATATGCCAAAAAGGACAAACTTTATACATGCTTTTTCAGAAAATAAAAAGCCTAACAATTTGTTAGACTTTTAGGTTTTATTCTTCTTTGTTCTCGCCTTTTTCCTGACATTTCACACAAATTCCATGAAATGTTAAGCGATGATCTTTTATTTTGAATTTCCAGTCGCGTTCAACTATTTCCTCTACATCTTCAAGAAGATCTTCTTCAATTTCTGCTACTGATCCACATTCTATACAAACTAAATGATGATGAAAGTGTGCTGCACCTTCTTTACGAAGGTCGTATCTGGAAACACCGTCACCAAAGTTAATTTTATCGACTACTTTTAATTCAGTTAATAATTCCAATGTACGATAAACAGTGGCTAAACCTATTTCAGGTGCCTTTTCTTTAACGAGAAGGTAGACATCCTCTGCACTTAAATGATCTTCTTCGTTTTCAAGTAATACCCGAACAGTTGCTTCACGCTGTGGTGTTAGCTTATAGCTTGCCGTATGCAACTGCTTTTTAATCCGATCAATGCGGTTTTCCATAACACTTTTCCTCCCTCGCCGCGTTCCCAAAACTATTATATATCATAGGTGAGGAAAGTGTCCAACTAAAATGATTTTAATGTAATAAAAATAAGTATTTTTATTTAATAATAATTATTATTTACTGACGAATTCTACAATATTTTTCATTAAAAACGGTGATGCATATGCCTCAAAACCTGATGCAAGTACAGCTATTACTCCTATAAAGACAAAAACGGACGCATATCGCATAAAAAGTGTCAATGGAGCCTCTAATGTACTTGACTTCTTCACAAAGAGCTGCCTAATAATTTTTAATGAAAAGGAAATTGCTACAGAACACATAATGATAAAGGCTGGAATTAGCAAGATATTTTGTGGTAAAACCGTAACAAACGATAACAGAAAACCTTTTAAGCCTAACTGATTAACTAAAAACCCAACTGTAAACCCTACTACCATACCTTTTATAAAAAGCATAACAAGAATCACAGGTAATCCAATGATTGAAATTCCTAGTAACCACATTAAACCTAGATATTTTAAATTATGAAAGAAGCTTTGATGAAACATATCGCCTGCACTTGCAACTTTTCCTTCTGCTACTTGTCCAAAAAAACGATTTAAATAATAGTATAAATCCTCTTTTTGACTTAAATTCATGCTGTTGACAATAATAGCCCCAAAGATGACTCCCATCAAAAATAAAACAAATACAAACAAATATATCGAAGAATACTCCTTAAGATGCTGCTTTATCATTGCACTAACTGGCAGTTGTTGTCTTCGCATAGATTATTTCCTCCCGTCCTTCACTTACTAGAGTATATGAGAGGAAACGTAATCTATGACTTAAAAAATGCTTTCTTTTGGTTGATAGATTTTAGTACGAATGGGCGGATAGACAGGCTGCTTCTATCTATTATATTCGATTTTTTCTCCTATCTGTTTACACCCCAGTTACTTTCCCGTACGTTCCTCCTCCTCCTGAGCTAACCTGCAATCGGCCTTCCCGAGCTGCCACAATATAATTTGCCACTTTTTCTGTTACAACGTTCTGAAGCTCGTGTTTTGGTACTTCATGCAAAATATTCATTTCAGTCCCAAACAGGTCTTTTAATTTCTCAAGGGTTTTGGGTCCGATTCCCGGAATAAACTGTAGTGGAACCTGATGGATATATGGAGGACGATCACACTTATTTTCAATACCACTTGCTAACTCCTGTAATCGATTGAACACTCCTTTTGTAAATCTTATGCTTCCGCATTTTGAACATCTCGTTTGATGTTTTTCCGGCTTTTCACCACATTTTTCACAGGTGGTATCATAGTACTTACCGAGGTATGGATTCAACCCGTAATTGGCTTCAATTTGGCAGCCATCTTCCTTTTTCAACACCTTTTTCAGATCCAGGAAACTCGGTTCTTTCATCGTAAGTTTCTGATATTCCCTCCCAATCTTAGGTAAAGAATGTGCATCTGAATTTGTTATATATGTGTACTTATGTAATTCAGTGATTTGATCAGCCATTTTCGTATCTGAGCTTAAACCTAACTCAACCGCATCAATTAAATCTGCTTCAAAAACTTCAGTTAAGGAACTTACCACACCGCTCCCATATAGACTCTTATGTGGAGTGAAAACATGTGCAGGAATAAATAGCCCATCTCTCTGTTTTACAAAGCGTTGTAGAGTTTTCCCGTCCTCATAAATCCGTTGAGAGCTAAGTGTTATGTTTGTAAGCCGAGAGGAAAGCCACAATGATAATTCCTTCATTTTTTGAAGAGTCGGCATAAAAACCAACACATGAATTGGGCCTTTACACGTTTTATCGTATATTTCAAGCTCACTACCTAAAATAAGCGTGGTATTTTGAAACCGAATTCCTCCATCTTTTAGTTCTATGCACTCACCGGAATCGATAAGATGTTGAAGTGTGACAATGATTTCAGGCACATGACAATCAATAATACCTACCATATCGATCCCTTTGTGTTCACTTGCCTCTATCAATATGTTTTCTAAGGTGAGGTTTCTAGAAGCAGTAATTTTCACTGGCTTCCCGGAGCTTGTTTGTCCAATATGAATATGTAAGTCAGCAAAATAACTGTTCATTTATGTAACATTCCTTTTTAAGTCTACTACTTTTTTAAAGCATCTTTTAATAGTAAGTATTGTACTGCATATGCTGTTTTTGCATCATAAATTTTATTGTTTTGAATCATTTCTTGAGCTTCCTCTAGTGTTACCTCCAATACCTCAACAAATTCATCTTCATCTAATTCTGCAGCCTCAGTCAGTTTCTCTAAATTCTCAGTAATAAATAAATGAACTAATTCATTTGCAAATCCGGGAGAAGTATAAAACGAAATAAGTGGTTTTAAATCCGCACAAGTATATCCTGTTTCTTCCTCCAGTTCCCGTTTAGCTGTTACGATTGGCTTCTCACCTTTTTCCAGCTTTCCGGCAGGTATTTCTACAATCGTTCTCCCTAATGGTTTTCTGTATTGCTCAACCATAAGGATTTTATTTTCAGGGGTTATCGCAATTACAGCCACTGCTCCTGGGTGTTTTACAATTTCTCTTGTACTCGTATTTCCATTTGGAAGCTTAACTTCCTCTAAATATAAATCAATGATTCGCCCTTTAAAAATTTCCTTTGAAGTTAGTGTAGTTTCTTTTAAATGATCCATTTTCTCACTCCTGTTCTATAAACTTTCGTATCTTCATACATTCTATCATATCTTAATGGAAGGGAATGGAACCTTGCATGAAAATCTATCGATTGGATAAAGGGATAGTTCTAGTTGGAAAAGCGTGGGAAATTCGTACAAAATTAAAAGAATATAGCCATTTTTACGGAACTGTCTATGAATGGATCAACGATGAAAACAAGCCAACTTTAAAAAACACTTCACCTTTTCATCTTAAAAACCATAAGTAAGCATGCCTTAAATACCTATCAAATACCTATCAGTTGACCTTTGGTAAGCTTTATACTACTCTCGATGATAAGAATACTCAAATTTAAGGAGTGGTATTTTTGCAAAAAAGACAACTCGGACATTCAAATTTATTTGTTAGTGAAGTCGGACTTGGCTGCATGTCACTTGGTACGGAAGAACAGCATGCACATTCACTTATTGACCAGGCGATTGACTTGGGTATTAACTATTTCGATACTGCAGATTTATATGATGCAGGTGTGAACGAGGAGCTTGTCGGTAAAGCCATTAAAAATCGTAGGCATGACATCATCTTAGCAACAAAAGTTGGCAACCGTTGGAAAGAGGATCGATCCGGATGGACTTGGGATCCTTCAAAATCCTATATTAAACAAGCAGTCAAAAGCAGTCTGCACCGTCTTCAAACAGACTATATCGATCTCTATCAACTACATGGCGGGATGATTGAAGATCATATTGATGAAACAATCGACGCCTTTGAGGAATTAAAACAAGAAGGTGTAATTCGGTACTATGGCATTTCTTCTATTCGTCCGAATGTCATTAAAGAATACTTAAAAAAATCCAATATTGTTTCTATCATGATGCAATATAGCCTGTTAGACCGCAGACCTGAGGAATGGTTTTCGCTCTTAAAAGAACATAATGTCAGTGTGATTGCACGTGGTCCTTTGGCAAAAGGACTTCTAACTGAAAAGCCCCTTGTAGAAAAACTGAAATCAGAAAGTTACTTATCCTATTCAAAAGAAGAACTTATACAGGTTTTATCTAAACTCGAGACTGTTGATTCAACCCAATCAATGACTAGGTTAGCCCTACAATATTGCTTATTTGATGAGGTAGTAGGCGCAGTTATTCCCGGGGCTAGTAAGGTACAACAATTAATAGAAAATGTGAATGCCGGATCTGCAGAAAGACTATCTCCTCACGTTTATCATCAGCTTCAAGATCTTACTAAATGTGAAAAATATGAGCAACATCGCTAAAATTTATTCATATTAAAAGCGGAGCCTTATGCTCCGCTTTATTAGGGTCTATTTAAAATCCTTCCAAGTTAAAGAACTTTCGTTTAAGAGCTCTTCAAAGCTTTTATTTTTTTCTCGTTGTTTTCTCTCTACTATTCTTTGCTGTTCAAGAGCCGCCTCTTTCTCTTCTTGCTCCTTTGTTAAATTCTTTTTAACAGACTTTAGCTGCTCTAATAAATCACTGTTTAAGTGATCTGATAATGAGACTGCTTGATCGTCCTTGCTTTTCTTTGATTTTTTCATCTTAGTTGCCTCCTCTTACCGACTGTCTTTATCAAATTATAGTCAATATATTCATGGAGATTCAAGTATATTTTCTTGTGTTTGTCTTTTGTATAATTTCTGATGCAATATGACATTTTAAGATGGAGATAGGAGGGATTTCAATGTCAAAACAGCGTGGTCAAAAAGGGAAGCCGAATGCTGACACAACCAATAATAAGATGGCAGCCGAGGAGATGGAAAAAGCGATTCACCCAACAAAAAGACAAAATTCTCCCCAATAATTAAGAAGACAGGCAACCTTGCTTGTCTTCTTATTCTATTCCTGTCAGTAAAATCGTGCATTTCTACTGTGGTTAGTTGATGTCTTACTTGGATGGAACCTCATCGTTCATGTACAATAAAGGAAATGCTTATTCAAGGAGGTAGCCAAGTGAAAAAATCTTTTATTCCACTCCTTATTCTTCTATCCTACATATTGATTGTCGGCTTTTTCTTCACAAATAAACTGATGTTTATCAAAAAGAAGGATAATAAGGACATTATTGATCGTGATAGTAAGTTTGGTCTTTTTAACCAACAAGAATACGACTCTCTTGATAGAAGAGATTTCTCGATTGAATCTCAATTTGGTTATTCAATTAAAGGTTCTGTTTTCGAACCCCATGCTTCGAACAAATATATGATTATTTGTCATGGTGTCACCGTAAATCGGTTGAATTCTGTCAAATACATGAATTTATTCCTTCAAAAAGGTTGGAATGTTCTCATTTATGACCATCGCAGACATGGTGAAAGTGGTGGAAAAACAACCAGCTACGGCCATTATGAAAAATTTGATCTTCAATCGGTTGTTGATTGGTTAAAAAAAGAGGTTGGAGACAACATTGTTTTAGGTGTTCACGGTGAATCCATGGGAGCTGTTACAACACTTCTTTATGCTGGAATGGTTGAAGACGGTGCAGACTTCTATATCGCAGACTGCCCTTTTTCCGAACTCGAGGCGCAACTATTATATCGACTTAAGGTTGAGTTTAACATACCTAGTGTTTTAGTTATGCCAATTGCAAAGCCGTTTGTTCAGCTGCGCGACCGTTACTCCATTAAAGGAGTCTCCCCCCTACAAGCTGTTCCAAACATCAAAAGCCCTATCCTTTTTATACACAGTAAAGATGATGATTACATACCTTCAGACATGTCAAAAATACTTTATGAGAAAAAGAAAGGTGCCAAGAAACTATTTTTAGCTGAAAAAGGCTCTCACGCCATGTCATATGCAGAAAACCGCGAGGAATACTCTAAGGTCATTGATGAATTTTTTGTAGAAATAGGCGTAACAGAAGAAAATAGAGGATGACTCAAAAGTATTATTACTCTTGAGTCATCCTCTATTTAACCTAAAATATCCGAAATATTTTCCATGTTTTTTTCCATCCATTGAATAGCTTCATCAATTGTCGGAAATTCTTGTGCTTCAAACGACATTTCATCTTGAAGCAACCATACATCCTTTGTTTCATCATGAACTCCGCCTATTGACCAATGGAGAAGACTGTACGGGTGGTTTTCATGTAAAAATGACACCCATGTTTTGTTTAATGCTACATTTTTTATCGCCTTTAATCGATCCTTCATCTATTCAATCCCTCACTTTACAAGTAAACTCATCCGTGGATTTAGAATTTGTGAAGGACTTTTTAACATGAAGCTGTTGGCTGTTTCATTATAAGAAATAGTTAGTTGTTCATCTAAAAAGACCATTTTGTTTTTTTCTACTAATAGAGGTACGAGATTTGTATCAAGCTTTACATCTCCTTGGTCCTCTTTCTCCACTAGCCACATCGCTGTTACTCCGCTCATTACACATCCGCAACCATCTGTATCGTATTTTAATTTTAATAACCTGTCTTTATTGTCATGTAATTTTGGTGTTAACTGTTCTATTGCTTCTTTTGAGAATGTTACTTGCATGATAAAAACTCCTCACTGCATCTTTTGAGCTTAGTGTACCATATGGAGTTTTTTTCTGCATGTTATTTATTAGGTTACAATCATTCAATTTTATTCTCTCTTTGTGTTGGCATCATTTTTTATGCTTTTGTATTTATCAATGCTGTATAATGTTTGAACATTTACAGTAACATCGGAAAGGTTTATGTTTTTTTGTTCTTCTTTATATTTTCTCCAATCTTTTAAGTGATACCGATATGCATGATCCTCTAGTTGAAAAATATCTGCACCTAACTTTTTAGCTGTTTTATACGTTTTTTCTATCTCTTCTTTAATAAGGTTCTCGATTTCTTTCTTTATATTATTTTGGGTAACATGTTGGTCGACACTTTCTTTTATTAATGCCGTTAAATCGACCTCAATATTGTAACTTCCTTTTGCCTTTTCTGGTATCAGCTTCAAATTAGGTTCCAGCAATTCCACAGCTAGAATCTTCCCCTTTTCCGGCTCAAATTCAGTAATAGATCTTTCTGATTTGTTGTTCGTCCAAATAAATCCTGTTAATTCTTGTATTGAAAGCCATCCCTTATATGTTTTGTCCTTGAAAAGATGTGCACCATTGATTACTGCTGCTGGTTCTTTTGTCTGTTCCTTCATCATTAGATCTTTATTCAATTCGATTGAAGGAACAATCGTTGTTTTCGTTTTTTCGTTTAATTGCATAACAAATTCTCTTAGTGAGATAGCTTGAACGGTTGCACTTTGTTTACTTCCTTCATCCGGTTGGTTTAGCCTTGAATATGAAAAAGGAAAATCAAAAATTATCGATGACGTAAAAACATCCTCCAGTTTTTCCTTTGTTATATAACTCCAGGCTGTTAAACGAACGGTAAAGCTCGAAGTAAATGTATTAAAAGCCTCTTCAAGTTGCTCTGTCGAGGCAATCATATTCTCTCCAAACAAGACCAAATTTAATTGTTCGAAATTTACTCTCATTTGAATTGTATTAAATATATCATTTAATGCTGTTTCTATTGTTCTACCTTTCCCCTTTGCCATCCAGACGGGAACCGGTTCTGCACTTTTTTGTTGATCTGTTTTTGCTACATTACTAAAATCTAAAAACTGTAAGATTATATGATATTCACCCTCTACATAGTCGACCCCCATCCCTACTGCATAGGCTTGATTATGTATTTCTTTTACATTATGACAACTTGTTAATACTGCTAACAAACTAACCAAAAATAATGCTCTTATCTTCTTCATTGCCTGTCACCTTGTCTGGTCGAATCATTTGTGTCCAATTCCGGGGCCCGTTTATCCTTTATTACCTCTGGAAGTTTCACAAAGATTGAAAATAAGTCTTTCCATGTGAGATCTTGATAATAGGATAAATACGGGTAGCCGAACGATCTGATTGTTGACAAATACATGATAATCGAGATAAATCCAATAATAAATCCGAATATACCGGCAAAAAAACTTAACACCACAATATATAAACGTACAACAAAAAGATTTCCAGATAACGATTGATTGACTAAAGTAAAACCCGAAATCGCGGTTACTCCTATTACAACGAGCATTGTCGGAGATGTAATACCTCCTCGAATGGCCGCATCCCCTATAATTAACCCTCCCAAAACAGCCACTGTTTGCCCTACTCCCTTAGGAAGGCGGGCACCTGCTTCTTTAAATAACTCAAACATCACAAGCATAAGGATAACTTCAATAAATGATGTAAAGGGTAATCCTATTCTTGAAACCGATATGGTTGCCAATAGTGGTAGTGGCAGCTGACCTACATTATGTGTGGTTAACGCTGTAAATAAGCCTGGTAAAAAAACGGTAATAAACAAGCCTATTGCGCGGAGCAATCTTTCCACAGATGCAAAAATAAAGCTTGTATGCTGATCTTCAGATGTTTTTATTAAAAAGGCCAGATTTGCAGGTGCAATTAAGGCTGTTGGTGCTCCATCTACTAATAGAGAAAACCTTCCTTGATTTAGCGAATCTACAACAAAATCAGGTCTTCCTGTGTGATTTACCAAAGGGAACAGAGAGAAAACTTGTTTATCAACAACTAACTCTTCCATTTGTGAACTGCCTGTTAAAACATCAGTTTCGATTTTGTTTAACTTGTCTTTAATATTCTTTAATAGCTCTACATTTATTATGTCTTTTATATAGAGAAGCGCTACCTTTGTTTGTGACCGCGTGCCAACAATGTATTCTTCTACAATAAAAGAAGAGGTTTTTAACCGTTTCCTTACTAGTCCAAGATTTACATTAAGTTCTTCAACAAATCCATCTTTTGGTCCTCTCACTGAAACCTCTGTTACTGATTCATCAGGTGACCTTGTTGGTACTTTGCTTATATCATAAAAATAAATCAGATCAATTTCGTTTGTTGTCATCATAAGCTTCCCCGAAAAAATAGAATTGCTCAGATCTTCACTTGTTATATCTTTTTTATCTTTTTTTTGTACCTGAATCAAACTGCTTATGTTTTCTAAAGTTTCCTCTATAAAATACTGATTTACCTTTGGCAAAACAACTTCATCTAGAAATACAGAGTCAATTAATGGTCCACAGTATACTAATAGAAACGTTTCTTTACTGTCACCTTTTTCCATTGTTTTAATGGTGATATCAGAGGATGAAGAAAATAACTGCTTCATTCCTGCCATTGTATACTCAATGTCTGAGTGTTGAAGCACTTTTTCCAACTACCCTACCTCCTCAATCTTCTTTTTTCGATTTTTAATATGCAAGTAGACAAATATGATTGTTATATGAATAACTAATACCCCTAATGCAATCGGCATAAAATAAACGTAAAGAAGTTCATAAAATGTATTCTGATCAACTCGATATAAACAAAATATGACAAGACAAAGATAGCAGATAATGACGGAATATTTCCCTTTTTCTTTCCTTACGAGCAGTTGATTAGCTAACAAAATGTATAAGCTGGTTCTAAGTACTCCCCCTGAGAGCCATTGATAAATAGCAAAAAAATCCACATGTGAAAAATAATTACCTATTGTTAGAATTCTCCACTGTTCAAACGCTGGATACCTAAATTCAGAGGCCTGCAATGGACCGAATTCTGCTATTGCCCCAATTGTCGGTCCAAGCATTAGTCCTATTATAATGCCCCCTACAATGAATAGTTTTCCAATTCCAATTTTGTGTTTATGTATAGAAGGTATAATTAAAAGAATAAATAATTCCACTATAGGAAGTAATGTATATATTAAACCTTGAAATACGGGGGGCCACCCATGCTCAATAAGTGGTAATAGTTGTTCATAATCTTTTTTCTTTACATTAACGGTCATAACAAAGAAGCCTAATGCCGAAACAAGCGGCAATAAAATCCCACTTAATATCGCCAAAGACTTAACTCCTGACCTTGTCCCAATAAAGCATAAAAACAAAAATGCAACAACGATTATGCTGTAGTTGATATCCGGAATGTATGATATATGGCTCCACATGACAATATCTTTTGTCGTTATATACGCTGATAGGAATAGGTACACAATAAGAGGACTAACAAGGAGATAGTATTTTACCGGTGATAGTGTTCTCTTCCATTCCGTCACACTTATTTTTTCCATTAATTTTAATAGCTTGCTTAATCCGAATAGCCAGATGACCGTTGGTACAATCGTTATGATGATTGTCAGCCAAGCATCTCGCCCGGTAACAGATAATAAAGCAGGGATGGTTTGGACATGTGCAAATAAACCTATTGTCAGCATCAGCATAAAAACTAATAACGGAAATTTTATTGGTCCCAATTTCTTCCTCACCCACTTTCATCGTTATTATTTGTACTGTTTTTTTTTCTATACTATGAAGTTGTTATTACAATGGGGAACTATGTGTTTCAAATGAGGAAACGTCTTTGAAAGTAATATGTTAAGTGAGAAAATGAGTCAGAGGATGATTCGGATTCATCCTCTTATTTTTGTTTGACATCAATGATGTCGTGAAGAGGTAATGTAAGTTGATTTCCTGATTGTTCATCAACAATTCGTAATATATGCCGAATAGAGTCTATATAGTGCACATACCCTGAGCATGTATGAAAAAAATGATCTTTATAGTAAGTAAAAACAAGCTCCCTATGCTCCTCCATCGCCATGCAAATTGTTTCGTTAAACTGCTCTAACTGTTGTTCATCAAGCTCCGGCCTTTCTTGATACGTATCTTCTTCAGACCAGTCTCTTAGCAATTTAACATGTTCGGGAAGCATCATCGATGTCCATTTGATATTCCCTCTATCTCGTATCATGGTTTACCCCTGCCTTCACTACTATTATTCATTAAATTCTTTTGGATAGCCTAATTGAACCAATGTATTTGCCATCTCTTGATATCCCAAACTATTTGGATGAATACGATCTCCAGATAAAAGCTCTTCCTGTCTATCTTTAAATACTGTATAAATATCAATAACTCTAATTGTTTTTTTGTTATCAAAGCTGCTTAACTGTTGATTAAACAACCGAACCCACTTATCTGCCAATGTGATTTGTGGTAACGGATTGTATAGATTAAATAAATACACGATAAATGGTACACCACAATCTTTTTTCAGTTCATGAATTGTCTCCATTATTTTCATCATATTGCTGTGACACTCTTTGACTGATTGTGCAATTTCTGTTTGATCACGTGATTCAATAAAGTCTTTACTTGCTTGGATAAGATCATTTCCACCGGCAGTGATGGTGATAATATTGGCACGATTTATTTTGTCATGTAGTGGTTCACTGCTTACAATATCCAGTACACCACTACTTTCAATTCCCGATTTTGCAAAGATATTCGTTATCACACGTCTATCTAGAGTTTCTTCAGTTAATCTCACATACCGCCCGACAAATCCGGGTGTTAAAAATGATGCTCCAACTCCGACTGTCAAGGAATCACCTAAAGCCACATATGATAAACACGATTGATTCATTTCCACTTGATATCCTCCCTCAAAAGCGAATACATTTTTATACAATATTCGAAGGAGAGACAAACGCAGCTTTTCCTCTGGTGAAATAGGCGAAAGCCATATCAGCTGGTTTCTACCTATGCTTTATGGCCTCCAACAAGCTTCGCGCGATGCTTCGCTGTTCCAGCCGGAGTATAAGATACAGCACGTAAGATAGCATCTGAGCCATACTTATGACGAATTGAATCTACAACATACCCCAGTGTTCGCTGATTTGCACGGTTTGGCCGGAACAAATCAAGCTGCATTTCACAGTCATTTTCAATGTTTGAAAGCGCAATTGAAATTTTTCTTACTGTTTTGTTTGCATAAAATTTTTCAAACAATTGCAGGCATGTTTCATAAATATCCATGGTGATGTTGGTCGGCTCATCAATTGTTTTAGAACGGTAAAATCCTCCGCCAAACTCATCACGGCTATATCCAATTCCAAGACTAATTGTTCGGCCCGCCTTTCCATGCTGACGTGCTCTGCGGGCAACCTCTTCACTGATTTCTAATATGACATGCTTTACTTCTTCCGGATCCGGGTAATCACGAAGTAAAATTTGACTTTTTCCAAAGCTGATTTGCCCTTGCATGATCGGGGCTCCAATTTCAGATAAATCCACGCCCCACGCATGATAGTAAAGCTGGTTTCCCATTACCCCAAACTTCTTTTCAAGCAGCTCAAGAGGATAATTTGCAAGCTGGCCCACATTAGAGATTCCCATTCGGTTTAGTGTTTTTTGTACTCTTGAGCCGATTCCCCACATTTCGCTTAATGGCTCGAGCTTCCAAAGCTTCTTTTTCACATCATCGTATGTCCATTCTGCCACACCTTTCTTTTTCGCTTCAGTATCTAGACAAACTTTAGCTAACAGCATATTAGGACCGATACCAATTGCACTTGGAAGGCCAAATTCACGCTCCATATCATCGCGAATTTTTTTCGCAATTGTCTGTGCGTCCCCCCAAATATGCTCCACACCGTCTACTTCAATAAAGCTTTCATCCACACTATAAGTATGAATAGCATCCTTTGGCACATAGCGGTGAAACAACTTTGTTAATTCTGTTGAGATCCTGATATACATCCCCATTTTCGGGTCCACAATGGTGATACGGGGATCATTTGGTACTTCAAAACGTCTTGAACCTGTTTTAATGCCAAATTCCTTTTTTAGTCGTGGAGAAGCTGCCAAGACAATGCTTCCCTGCCGATCCGTATCTCCTACAACAGCTAAATAGCAAGTTAATGGATCTAATCCCAGCAAAACAGCAGCACAGCTTGCATAAAAGCTTTTCATATCAATGCAAAGAATCTTTCGTTTCGGCAATTGATCGTAGTTTTCAATCATAGCCACTTCTCCTAAAAATAGAATGTATGTTCGCGTTTATTATATTCTATATACTAAGGGAATATACGTTCGATTTCAATGGTAGTTTTCCCCAAGAAAACGACAAATTTCAATGTTAAGCACGATCGAAAAACTCATACAAAAACGGTATACTACCAGTAGTGAGGTGAAAAATGGAAGACAAGATATTAAAAAAGATGCTTAAAAAAAGCTTTCTCCAATACGGCCGAAATCTGGATGTAGACCCTCTTTCAGAGAAGGATAACATTTACTTAATACAGAAAATTACAGTTGATAAAAACGAGGAAAGTGAATGGTATGAGGTTGTAGAGGATGTTGTATATAGCTATTTAACGAATCAAGAATAGAAAATAAGAGCCTATAATGAGATTATAGGCTCTTTACTGTTAACAACAAACAAGAATTTGTCTCGAAAAACTTCCTTTTTTAGCCACACACCGATCTGTGATAGTAAAACCTGCCCTTTCAATTAAAGGGTCAATTGTTTCAGTTGTAATAACAACAACTTTTCCGGCAAATCCCCTTGCACTTTTAAGCATTTCAAGCTGTGTTTCCGGCTCTAAAACAGAACAGAGATTATAAGGCATGTCAATAATTGCAATATCATACCTTTCGGTCACATCTCGTATATCTCTTAATAAAACCTTTGCTTTATAACCAAAATGAGCAATGTTTTCACGAGCAGGTCGGGTAACAAGAGGGTTCAAGTCACTTCCTACGATATCAATCCCCATCGATAATGCTTCTATCATCACAGTTCCGGCGCCACAGCAAGGGTCAATGACTTTTTTATCCGCAATCGTTGGAACAGCAATGTTTACGACCGCTCTAGCCACCCGGGTACTAAGAGCTGTCGAATAATGATTAGGCTTTTTTTGATGGAATAACCAAATGGATTCACTTTTTGTATAATGTCCGAACACCCAGTTATCTTTTACCTTTATAACTGCAAAAATCTGCTCAGGATTTTGTAAATCTATTTGCCCTGATAATTGCAATCCAATTTCCCGTTCAATTTTACGTCTTTGCTCAAAACCTATTTTTTGCAAACCGGTAGCTTGACTATGTTCAATTACAATTACTTTAAACGTCTTTTCAGCCTGATAGCCACTCACCTTCTGAACAAGATCGTCTAAACAATCTGCCTTATAAATGACATCAATTCTTTCTTTTATAAACGGACTTCGGCTTGAATTAATTTGCACAGAGCTTTCAAGTACGTTAGTTTCTGTGTGAAACCCAAATAATGACCGCATTTCTAATTGACATAAAGAAATCTCGTCTTCATGACATGAAAATGTGTAAATAAACTTCTGTTTCTGATCAACCAAGCGTTTTCCACCTTTACTAGCCATTTCTCCTGAGTTAAGACAGTGAGTGTCCTAACTTAATACTTAATAAGTTTTCTGCCATTCATGAGCTAATATACTCATCTCCCAAAGGCTCCAATATTGATTTCCAATTTTTCTACACTCACGAAGTAAACCTTCCTTTTTAAACCCTGCTTTTTCATAACAAACAATAGCTGACGTATTAAAGTCAAAAACGCCTAGACTTACTCGATGCAAATCCAACTGCTCAAAAGCAATTTTCAATACTTCTTTCATCATCAAATATCCAATCCCTTTACCACGGACACGCTGATCTCCAATTAATACTTTTCCCACTCGGGCAGACTTATGCTCTCTATCAATATTCGTTAAAGCAATATGTCCAATTACTTCGCGGGTTTCTTTTAACAAAACGCTGTAAATAAATGAAGTAGAGCGATCTGAATTAGCATTCTCAATGTACTTTTCAATTTGCTGTTCAGTCAACGGAAAGCGAAACGTCGGTCCTGCCCATTGGAGTAGAAACTCCGGTGTCTCAATCCAGCTTATTAGCTGAGGTATTTGCCTACGGTTAAAATAGTGTAACTCAATCATAGAAGAACTCCCTCTCCTTATGTAGCTGTTGAAAAACCAAAAGTTATTTCTTAAAAAACGCATTTCCAGCAAGTTTTTCAAACAGATTTGGCATAATTTGATAGATTGTACTGCCCGCATTCATCCATCCAGGCAAATTTATTTCCCGCTTTGGGGAAAGCATTGAAGCAACGATAATACGCGCAACCTTATCAGGATCAAGCATCCAGCGTTCTACATTTTTCACATAATTTCCTTCCTTATCGGCAATAGTGAAAAAATCTGTTTTAATTGGCCCCGGGTTAACCGAGGTGACGAACACATTGTGTGGCTTTACCTCCATACGAAGACTGTTTGTAAAACCCAATACTGCATGCTTACTCGCAGAATAAAGACTTGATTTAGGTGTAGCAATTTTAGCAGCTTGTGAGGCAATATTCATAATATGACCTCTTCTTCTTTTCACCATTGAAGGCAACACCATCTTCGTACTGGCAATTAAGCCAAACACATTTACTTCAAACATGCTCTTCATTTCATCAAGTGAAGAATGAAGAACTTCATTAAAAATACCGAATCCCGCATTATTGACAAGTACGTCAATTTGTCCGATCTCTGATTCAATGGTTGAAAATACTTGTTGTATCGAGTGAACATCCTGAACATCCAGTAGATAATAGTAACATGATACACCATAATCATTCTGAATCCGTTCAGAAAGTTTGGCTAAAAGCTCTTCTCTTCTCGCTAATAAAACTAAATGTGCCCCATGTCTCGCACATTCAATTGCAATCTTTTCTCCAATTCCGCCGGAAGCACCAGTAATTGCAACATAGCAGCCTTGTATACGTGCATTCAAATGGATCACCTCTTACCGCTTTAGGTAGCATAATAGTATAAATATTTTTCATTTGTTTCATCGATTTTAATTTGACCGATTTCTTGTAAATAGTCAAGCTGTCCAGCAGTTTCCGACATTATCATTAGAAGCTGCTTTAACGTAAAAGACAGATGCAAACATTAAAACCAATTATCAGTTTGTCAACTAAAAATTCATGTAGTAGTCCCTCTAAAACAATCAAACCTTTAAGACATTCATCTTTAACTAAAAACGTAGGATAGACATATTTTACAATGAAGACACTCTTCAGTCATTATATTCACATAATTTGCAGATCCATACACCTTTAAAAAGCTTGACAAGGACCTGTCCATCACTGCATAATGAATAAAAATTTAATTTAATGTGTAGAAAATAAGTTTAGCGTTGATTGGGACTAGTAGAAAAAATGGCGTAATAGAGATTGGAGTTCTAAGGCTGGAAAACTCCATTGCCCACCATTTTTTTGAACCTGCCCCAGGAGCTGTTAGGTAAACCTAACCGTATGTCTGCGATAAAGACTTCAAAGCTGGGAGTATGATTCACTCCAATCAAGGTGGTACCGCGGAGCCATTCCGTCCTTATGTTGTAAGGGCGGAATGGCTTTTTATTTTAAACGTAAGGAGTCATAAAAATGGATAAAATAGGGTTTATCGGAGCGGGTTCCATGGCTGAGGCTATGGTTGCAGGACTTATTAGAGGTAAAGTATTTACTGCTGGGCAAATAATAGTGGCAAATCGATCAAATTCAGCAAGATTAGATGAATTTTCTCAAAAGTATGGTGTTGAAACAACCCATGATAAACAAAAATTAGTAAAAGATGCATCAATTATTGTTCTAGCCATGAAGCCTAAAGATGTGAAAGCTGGACTTGATGGTGTTCAGCATTTGATCGATAAACAGGTTATTGTGTCTGTATTAGCGGGTATCTCTATCGATACAATTGAAAATATACTTGGAAAAGAAGCAGCAATTGTTCGGGCGATGCCAAATACTTCTGCAGCCATTCTTAAGTCAGCAACCGCCATTGCCGGCAGTCAAAATGTTACACCTAACCAAATGAATAAATGTAAAACTCTCTTTGAAGCAATTGGCATGTGTAAAATTGTCGAAGAAAAACAACTTGATGCTGTTACAGGTCTGTCAGGCAGTGGTCCTGCTTATATTTACTACCTGGTAGAAGCAATGGAAAAAGCGGCAGTTGACGTAGGATTAGATCCTTTTGTTGCTCGTGATTTAATAGTTCAAACATTACTTGGGGCATCTGAAATGATTGCTGTGTCAGACAAACATCCTTCTCAGTTAAGAAAAGAAGTAACGAGCCCAAATGGGACAACAGAAGCCGGCATCTCCATTCTCCAAGAAAGACAGGTTGAGGATGCGTTTATTTCATGCATAAGACGTGCTACTGAAAGATCAGAAGAGTTAAAATCCATGTTTTCAGAAGAACTTATATCGTCTAAAAAATAACGGAGTGCTTACAAAGCACTCCGCATTTATTATTCCAGTATTGTCTCACTCTTCAGATTTTTCGTTTGATCCCAATTCTTTCAGAATACATGTTAAACATATGCAACGATCCTTATTACTTCCAGAAAGAGCAAGTACCTTTTCTGGGATCGTTATGTTCATACACCAACAAGATTCCTTCCTATCCAAAATTCCACAGTTATTTTCACCATTACATATCGGACATTTATTCATTTTTTACCTTTCTTCCATACTATTAGTATTTTTCCTAAAAATAAAAGTTGAACATATTCATTCTTCCGCAGAGAATTGACCTTAGTCTCTAAGGAAGAGAATAAATCAAATTCGATAGAACAAGCTAACTATAGTGTTATATTAACACTATTCTTAATGTGGAGGGATCGAAGATGAATATTTTATTTAGCTTATTAACTACACTGTTTCTTGCAGGGCATAAGGCATCTTCAACTTACCGGCATTTACTTACAAGAATAAAAAGTCTGGTTAGTGTGCCTCAGTTTATATAAGCAAAAAATATTCATTACGTGTCTCAGGTTTCACATTAACTTAGAACAGGATGGTAAGTACTTTACTGCTTACTATTCCTGTTTTATTTTTTCTCAACTTTTCATCTGATAGAATTACACCAACCTCCTCCCTAAAAACCATTAGGAGAAATTAATCAAGCAAGAAACATGCTGAACAGCTGCAGCAACTGTTATAATTTTTTCAAACAAAGTATTTATAATGGGAGGATAAAAGATGAAGACGAAACTATTCCAGCCTTATCAAATAAAGAATGTTATCCTTAAAAACCGTATTGTTATGTCCCCGATGTGTATGTATTCATCAATAGGTGAACAGGGGTTTATAGAGGATTTCCATTTCACGCACTATATAAGCCGTGCAGTAGGGCAAGTTGGCTTAATAATGGTTGAAGCCACTGCTGTTACACCTCAAGGCCGTATATCTGCACAAGATCTTGGGATTTGGAGCGATGACCATATTCCAGCCCTTCAAGAATTAGTATCAAGAATTAAAGAATACGGTTCAGCAACAGCTATACAGCTGGCACATGCAGGGAGAAAATCGACCGTTGATGGAGAAATTATTGCACCATCATCTATTCCATTTGACAATACATACAAAACTCCGAAAAGCATGACAAAGGAAGAAATTAAAGAGACTGTTCAAGCTTTTCAAGATGGAGCTAAAAGAGCAAAGAAAGCAGGCATCGACATAATCGAGATTCATGCAGCCCACGGTTACCTTATCAATGAATTTTTATCACCTCTTTCTAATAAGCGAGATGATGAATATGGTGGTTCTGAAGATAATCGATACCGATTTTTAAGCGAAGTGATTGATGCTGTGAAAGAAGTTTGGGATGGACCACTATTTGTTCGGATTTCAGCATCGGATTATCATCCCGAAGGATTGGATATAAAAGATTATGAAGGTTATGCAAGTAAGATGAAAGAACAAGGAGTTGACTTGATCGACGTTAGCTCAGGAGCTGTTGTCCCTGCAAAGATTAATGTATTTCCAGGCTACCAAGTAAGATTTGCTGAAAAAGTTAAAGAAAAAGCAGGTATTGCTTCAGGAGCTGTTGGATTAATCACAAGCGGCATACAAGCAGAAGAAATTTTGCAAAATAATCGAGCAGACCTGATATTTATCGCAAGAGAACTTCTTAGAGACCCGTATTTCCCCAGAACTGCAGCTAAAGAGCTGGGAGAAAAGATTGAAGCTCCAAAGCAATATGTTCGGGGATGGTAATCACAAAAGAGAGTTGATCGGATTCAACTCTCTTCTCTTATATATTTGAACGTTTTTTTGGAATGTCAATTTGCATGAAATCTGCTGCAATAACAGTTGGCGGAAAAACTGATTTCGCTTCCTCAACTAGTGCATCGAGTTGTTCAGGTGATTGATATCTCGAACTAATATGGGTTAAAACTAATTTCTTCACATTTGATGCTTTAGCGATATTGGCAGCATCTTCAGTTGTAGAATGGTAATAGTCATAAGCAAGGTGATGATCCTCTCTTGAAAAAGTTGCTTCATGAATTAATAAGTCGGCATTTTCTGCAAGCTCCACACTTCTATCTGTGTACCGAGTGTCACCAAGAATAGAGAAAATTCTTCCTTTTATTGAGGGTCCGATGAAATCACTTCCATGAATAATCGAACCGTCCTCTAATTGGACAGATTCTGCATTTTTTAGTTTTTGATAAACCGGTCCTGGTCGAACACCGATCTTTTTAAGTTCTTCGACTAGCAGTGTTCCGGGTAAATCCTTTTCTATCACGCGATAACCATACGATTCAATGCCATGTTCAATTTTCTTTGCCTTAACTTGAAAGGATGAATCTTCAAAAATAATTCCTTCCTTTACATTTACAAATTCAATTGGATATGTGAGATAGGTGTGACTAACAGATAAAGCAGTTCTTACAAATTGCTCTGTGCCTTTTGGTCCATATATGGTTAACGGTGTTTCTCCTCCTTGAAATGAACGACTGCTAAGTAGACCAGGCAAGCCATATATATGATCACCATGCAAATGGGTAATAAAAATTTTTTCAATTTTCCTCGGTTTTATAGAGGTATGTAAAATTTGATGTTGAGTTGCCTCCCCGCAATCAAATAACCATATTTCATTTCTCTCTTCTAATAATTGAAGAGCGATACTTGTCACATTTCGGGCTTTGGCAGGGATTCCTGCACCCGTTCCAAGAAATGTTACATTCACTTTGCACTTTCCTCCTGCGTCATTTTCTTTAAGCATACACGAATGCTTAAAATAGCGAAATAACAATGAATTTATTTTTTTGAAATTCTATAACAAAATCATCACATCATCTTGACCAAATTCAATATTATGTCTAAAATAGACTGAATTATAGAAAGATTTCTACAAAATAGGTGCATAATAGACGATAATTTTTTTATAATCGTTTATAATAAACTATGTGGAAAGACATTATAGGCTATAATGTTTGATTTAAGGGGAAATTACCTTTAAAATTAAGTATTTGTATAGGAGTAATTTCCAATCAGTATAAATAAGAAATTCGATGCCATTATTTATTTTCTTTTTCAACGATCGATTTCAATTCAAAATACTGATGAAAAAATAAATGCATTAATGACAAAGTGAGGTACGAACGTGAATACACAAGAACATCCTAAATCAGTTATTGTCATCTTTGGAGCAACTGGTGATCTGGCGAAACGAAAATTGTTTCCGTCTATTTATCGCCTTGTTCAAAACGAAAAAATCGGTAAAAATTTTGCTGTTGTAGGGGTTGCAAGAAGACCTTGGACTACTGAAGAGTTTCGAAGCAACGTATCAGATTCTATTCAAACATCGATGAAGGAATCAAAAGATTTAGAAGAATTCACTTCTCATTTCTATTATCATCCTTTTGATGTAACAAATCCTTCCTCCTATTTAGAATTAAACGGACTGTTAAATGAGCTTGATGGCACCTATCAAACAGAAGGAAACCGTATCTTTTATTTAGCAATGGCACCGGAATTCTTTGGTACAATCGCTCAAAACTTAAAAAAAGAAGGCTTAACAGCTACTCCAGGCTGGAGCAGACTTGTCATTGAAAAGCCTTTTGGACATGATCTGCCTTCTGCACAAAAATTAAATCAAGAAATTCGCGAAGCATTTAACGAAGATCAAATCTATCGTATTGACCACTATTTAGGAAAAGAAATGGTACAAAATATTGAGGTTATTCGTTTTGCCAATGCTCTGTTTGAACCATTATGGAATAATCGTTACATATCTAATATTCAAGTTACTTCAAGTGAAATATTAGGTGTCGAAGATCGAGGAGGCTACTACGAAAAATCCGGGGCACTTCGAGATATGGTTCAAAATCATATGCTTCAAATGGTTGCTTTACTTGCGATGGAACCACCGATTAAATTAACAACAGATGAGATTCGAAGTGAAAAGGTGAAGGTACTAAGAGCCTTAAGACCTGTTAGTGACAAGCAAGTTGCAGAATATTTTGTGAGAGGTCAATATGCCGCAGGAAAATTTAATGATAAAGAATTCATTGGTTACCGTGAAGAAGGCAATGTTGATAAAAGTTCTGAAACAGAAACATATGTAGCAGGCAAGTTAATGATTGATAATTTCAGATGGGCTGGCGTTCCTTTCTATATCCGTACAGGAAAACGCATGGCTGCTAAATCAACGAAAATTGTTGTACAATTTAAAGATATTCCAATGAATCTTTACTATAACAAAGGTGAAACAGTACCACCTAACTTACTAGTTATTAACATTCAGCCAGAGGAAGGTATTACCCTTCAATTGAATGCAAAAAAAGATGAATCTGAAGGTGGTTATTCAAAACCAGTTAAATTTGATTTATCAAATAACCTCTATGACGGGATCAATACACCTGAAGCTTATGAAAAACTATTATTTGATTGCATGCGTGGCGATGCGACAAACTTCACACACTGGGATGAAGTTGCACTGTCCTGGAGCTTTGTAGATCCAATTTCTGATGCATGGAAAAATGGTAAAGCATCACTTGCAACATATCCTTCCGGTTCTATGGGACCTAAAGAAGCTGAAGAACTTCTTGAACAAGACGGTAACCAGTGGTGGCCTGTTAATTAATTGTATTGAAATCGATACCTTATTTTATTTCTTATTTTGCCAATTGAGTCCTTGTATTCAATTGGCTTTTTATTTATTTCTAAAAATTGTGCGAATGAGCTCGTCTATTTGCCTCATACAAAATTTGTTCAGAAGAATAAACTAGTTAGTGCAAGAAGCAACCCCTTGTGTCTCCTTAACTTTAAGCTATCACATTTGTGGTAGCTTCTTTTTTATCCCTCTTAAACACGTTTTAAATGTCGCAGATTCACCTGTACTCTCTATATCCTCCTATACACCCCTTAACCCTTAATCGATCCTCATCTTGCCCTTTAAAGCATTATACAGTTCCACTTGATTTTATATATCTTCAATACAAAAAAACAAAGCTCAAATTTGAGCTTTGTTTTTTTTTGTTAAACTATTATTTTTCCATCCACTCAGTGTGGAAGACCCCTTCTTTGTCAACACGTTGGTAAGTGTGAGCACCAAAATAATCACGTTGAGCTTGAAGTAGATTTGCTGGTAACGTTTCAGTACGGTAGCTATCATAGTATGCAAGCGCAGAAGAGAAGCATGGTACTGGAACGCCATTTTCAATCGCAACCGTTAAGATTTGGCGAAGCGCACCTTGGTAACCTTCAACGATTTCTTTAAAGTAATCATCAAGTAAAAGGTTTGCCAATTGTGCATCTTTATCATATGCATCTTTAATTTTTTGAAGGAAAGCTGCACGGATAATACAACCGCCACGGAAGATCATTGCAATATCACCGTATTTTAAATCCCAATTATACTCTTCTGACGCTGCTCTCATTTGAGCAAAACCTTGAGCATAAGAACAAATCTTACTCATATATAATGCTTTACGAACTGCTTCAATAAGCTCTTCTTTGTTTCCTTCGTAAGATTTTGCAGAAGGTCCTGAAAGAATTTTACTAGCTTTTTGGCGTTCTTCTTTCATTGCAGAAATAAAGCGGGCAAAAACAGACTCTGTAATAATTGGAAGTGGTACTCCTAAATCAAGAGCACTCTTACTTGTCCATTTTCCAGTTCCTTTTTGACCGGCAGTGTCAAGAATGACATCAACCATAGGTTTGCCAGTTTCTTCATCTTTCTTCGTGAAGATGTCAGCAGTAATTTCAATTAAGTAACTATCAAGTTCACCTTTGTTCCACTCTGCAAACACTTCATGAAGCTCGTCAGCTGTTAAACCTAATACATTTTTAAGTAAGAAATATGCTTCAGAAATTAATTGCATATCTCCATACTCAATACCATTGTGAACCATTTTTACATAGTGACCTGCACCATCCGGACCGATGTAAGTACAGCATGGATCACCATTTACTTTTGCAGAAATTGCTTCAAGAATCGGTTGTACTAAGTCAAATGCTTCTTTTTGACCGCCAGGCATGATAGAAGGTCCTTTTAATGCTCCTTCTTCTCCACCTGATACACCTGTTCCGATGAAGTGAATTCCACTTTCCGCCAACTCTTTATTACGACGCTGTGTATCTGTATATAATGTGTTACCACCATCAATTAGAATATCACCTTTATCAAGATGTGGTAAAAGCTGTTCGATTGTAGCATCAGTTGGTCCACCCGCTTTAACCATTAATAGAATTTTGCGTGGAGTTTCCAATGATTGAACAAATTCTTCAATGCTGTAAGTTCCAACCACATTTTTCCCTTTTGCTTCAGTTAAAAATTCTTCTGTTTTTCCTGCTGAACGGTTAAAAACTGAGACTGAAAATCCACGACTTTCAATATTTAATGCTAAGTTCTTACCCATTACAGCCAAACCAATAACTCCAATTTGTTGTTTCGACATTCCCTTACGTCCCTTCTAATCCTTATAGTATGTAAAACTAAACAAATGAAAAACTCTTCTATCATTTTGTGATAGCAATAAAAAGTTTAGTTTTCCGCCAATAACTGCTAAATTGACACATAATTCGAATTATTTCATTTGACTACAACTTTAAAAATACACATTTTTCTGTAACATTTCAAGTGACTTAACTTATGTAATCGTTTTCTATGTAAAAAAATCTTTGCTAAAGCTCGTTCCTGGAGTTGGAGATTCTTTTCCCTTCCCTTTGAAACCTTTTTTTAATAGCTGTTCTCCGTATTTTTGATTAATTTGATCAATAATCGAAAGAATCGGCTCATCCTTTGCGTCTTGTTCATATGAAAATAAGTCTAACTGTTTAAAAGCATCATCCTTTTCCACTAGATCTTGTCCCGTAATACCCAATAATCGAATTGGTTCATCATTCCAATGAGAAAAAAAGAGCTCTGTTGCTTCATGAAATAAATCTTCTTCTTCACCGATCGGATTATTCAGCTTTTTACTTCTTGTTATCGTCTTTAAATTTCCATAACGAATGGTTACAAGTAATTTTGTTGCAAGAACTTCTTTGCGCTTCAAACGAACAGACACTGAATGAGATAATTTTTTTAATACTTCTCTTATTTCATTTTCTTTCGTTGTATTTTTAGCTAAAGTTGTGGAATTCCCTATGCTTTTAAAATCATAAATGGCATTAGGATTAACCTCTCTGTTATCAACACCATTTGCTTTTTGTATAAGTTTTTCTCCGTTAACCCCTAACAGTTTTTTCACCTGCACCTCATTAGCATGAGCTAAATCATAAATAGTATGAACACCAATTGTGTGAAGTTTTTCAGCTGTTTTCCCTCCGACTCCATGCATTTCATGGACTGGTAGAGGCCATAAGGTCTTTGGCATATCTCTTTTTCTTAATATGGTAATCCCGAGTGGCTTTTTCATATTTGAAGCCATTTTAGCTAAAAATTTATTCGGAGCTACCCCGATACTACAAGGTAACAATAATTCATCAAGTAATCGTTCCTGAATTAACTTCGCTATTTCCAAAGGTCTGGAGCCTTCAAATTTACTTAGATCCATATATCCCTCGTCAATAGAAACAGGCTCAACTAAATGAGTATATTCTCTAAGTAATTCAAACATCGCTTGTGAGGCTGTACGGTATCTTTCAAAATTGGGCTTACGTATGATAAGGTCTGGACAAAGTCTACGCGCCTGCCAGAGTGGCATTGTCGCCGTCACACCCTTGGCACGTGCTTCATAGCTGCATGTCACAATAATTCCTTTTCTCTCTTCCACATTACCAGCAATCGCTAAAGGCTTTCCCTTTAAAGATGGATCATATGCCATTTCCACTGATGCATAAAAGCTGTTCATATCAACATGTAAAATAATTCTTCGACTTACCTGCTCCACAAGCCACACCACACTCACATCGTTCATTCTCTTACTAGTTTACCATTTTTTCTGTAAGAAATGCTTTTTAAAAATAACATTAGAAACAACAAAAGCCACCTCTATTGGTGGCTCATCATCTCTTCCTTCACAATAGCAAAATTATCAAGGCTTTCCAATAACAGATTCGGGTTGATAATGGTAATCAAACGCTCATCTAAGCTTGCTACTGCAGAAAAATATTTAGTCGATTGAAATGCACCGACCGCAATTGTCTTTAATTGACTCTCTTCAATATCAATAATTTCTTTTGCTTCTTTTACAATTAATGCTGCTGAAATCTCATCTGATTGAATGACAATTAATTTCACGTCGTTATCAATTGGTATATTTTGATGATAAAAAATCTGATACGTATCAAGTACAGGTATCAGTTCTCCCCTTACCTTTACGACACCTTTCATATAAAAGGGCATATTGGGAATGGCATTTATATCTTCCAATTTCTCAATCGAAATGACATGTTCAATAGGAATACCATATTCTTCATTACCTGTTCGGAAAACGACTAATTTTGAGACATTCATGTTATCATCTCCTCCATCAATACTTGAGGTGAAATACTAAGACTATCATACTATGAATGTTTTAGTATTTAAAGCTACTATTAGTATTTATTCCGGTTTGTCATGAAAAATGGTTACCACTTCCTCCATTCGATCTTCTCTTTGTTTTCTAAGTGGTGACGAATAACTCCTTCACATATAGAAAAGACTTCTTCAATCTCTGGGGTACTAAATGCCAGAACCCTCACTGATAGTCCTTTTGCACTAAGTGTGCTAATACCAAATCGCGAGTGATTTACTGAGTGTAATTCAACTCTTATTTTTTCAACTAAATTTTCATCAACCTCAGGATGAATCATAAACAATGTTCCAATATGAGTATAGCCTTCAAGCTGCATCAATTGTTGCAAATTTTCTCCAGGCATCAATAATTGATGATCAAATACTTGTAATTCACCATCAATAAATAGTTTCAGTTTAGACGAGATCTTCTTATACTGAAATAACTTCCCATCTTCAGACCAACCTGGTGTAATAATATCTGTATAATAAAAAATCGATGTTGACTCCATATAGACATTCGTAACTTGAGAAAATTGTGCGTCTTTATATGCTATTAATGGATCTTGTTTAACAAGTAATTCGCTTCCAGCTTGTAAAAAGTAATCCATTTCCTGACGAACACCCAATTGAAGCGACTTGTAAATTTTAGTAGAAGCTTGTGTAGTTAAAGCGAGTTTCGCACCCTCTCCAACAACTATCTCTGTTTTATATGAGTCTCCATCAACATAACCACCACCAACATGGATAAGCGTTAATAAAGGAAGACCTTCAGGCAGGTATGTTGGTCTCGTAATTTTTAAAACTCCGTCAAAAAAGCTATTGCTTACGACAGAACGGTTATGCTTTTTTTCTACCATTAACTCCAGGTAGCCGGTATATGTCATGCCTCAAGACCAACTAAAAAGGCCTCTTTGCGTATCCAATCAACCACTTCCTTTACCCCGGTACCGTCTTTTAGATTTGTAAAAATATAAGGGCGGTCACCACGAGATACTAATGTATCTTTCCGCATCACTTCAAGATCTGCACCTACATATGGTGCTAAATCAATTTTATTTATAATAAACAAGTCAGATTTAATCATCCCCTGACCACCTTTACGGGGAATTTTCTCTCCCTGAGCCACATCAATTATATAGATGGAAAAGTCGACTAATTCCGGACTGAAGGTGGCCGCCAAATTATCTCCACCACTTTCCACAAAAATTAGATCAAGATTCGGGTGGCGTTCATTCAATTCGTCAATGGCATCAAAATTCATTGAAGCATCCTCACGAATTGCTGTATGTGGACATCCACCTGTTTCAACACCTATGATGCGATCTTCTGGCAGTGCACCATTTTTGATTAAAAATTGAGCATCCTCTTTTGTATAAATATCATTTGTAATAACCGCAACCTCAAGGTCTTTCATGAGCTCTCTTGTCAACTTGTCAACTAATAACGTTTTCCCTGCCCCAACAGGGCCCCCTATTCCTATGCGTATTGGTTCACTCATTTTTTTTCATCCTTCCTTTACATTCTTTTTTTATGACATAAATAAACGAACAGAAAGCTGTTCATGATGCATTTGGGCTATTTCAAGGCCTGGTGCACCTGCTCCAAAATCTTCTTCATTTAAAACCAAAACTTCATTCACTTTTTCTATTAAGTATGGTTTCAATGTAACTAATATTTTTTGCCCATCTGTCTGGCCAATCGGAATTCCTCTTATTGCGTTTTGAACAAGTGATGAAGTGGTAGCAAAGAGATAAGCAGAAAGGGTTGTTTCTAAATCAATATCCAGTTCCAGACAAACCATTGCAAACACAACTGAGCTGTGACCATAAACTTGTTTATTTTTGACTTTTACTTGGTACATATTCAAATGCTCATTTGGGAAGAGCTGATTCATGACCTTTACCATTTGTCTGCCAACTCTCCGATTACCTTCACGAGTTTCTCTCGCCATCGCAAGTGCATTCAGTTCTCTATCTATCATCCAAACCGGTTCAATTTTGTTTGCTTTTATAGATTCATAGACTAACCTGCATGCCAGACCGTCAGTGAATACAAATTGTGTTTGTAAGTATTGTTTTAATGCCGCCAGGAAGGTTTCTTTATCCATTATTTTATTTTCCTGGATATACGTTTCTAACCCGAAGGAATGCGAAAACGCCCCTGATGGAAAATTGGAATCGCAAATTTGCAGAAGGTGAAACAGTTGATTAGTCATGGGAATGTCCGATATGTTTAAATGCTTTGCTCATTTTACGTTCTTCTCTTGTGTACGGTACTTCCAACTCTACTAATAATCTTTCTACAAGATAATCATATTGAACAATCATTTCATTTTCTTCAAATTGTGCAGGTAAATGTCTGTTGCCAAGTTGATGAGCGATTTCTCCCATTTGCAAGATACTAGTTGGCTTAATGACAATGACATCATCTGCAAGCACACTTATTATGATCGAATTTTTTTGGTCTTGGTACAGAATGTCACCGTCTTCCAACTCTTTTCCCTGTTTAAGTCTTATACCAAGCTCTTTTCCATGATCTGTTTTCACACGCTGGATTTTCTTCACTAAGTCATCACTTCTTAAATACACACGTTCTACATGATGTGGAGCTTTTTCCAATTCTTTTACGTTTCCTATAATTTGTTCAATAATCATCTTTTCACCTCAAAATAAAAAATATCGTTGCGCCAATGAAACCTTCTCATCTGGCTCACAAGTAATTAACTCACCGTCAACCATGACCTCATAAGTTTGCGGATCAACTTCGATAGTTGGTGTTTCTCCATTTAATTTCATATCCTTCTTTTTAAGTTGGCGAATATTTTTGACAACACCAATCTTTTTTTCAAGCCCAAGCTCTTCATGTATGTTATTGTCAAATGCTACTTTTGAAAGAAATGTCATTGATGTTGAATGCTTTGCCTTGCCGAAATTCGCAAACATCGGGCGATATAATACTGGCTGCGGTGTTGGAATAGATGCATTCGGATCTCCCATTACACTCCATACAATCATCCCACCCTTCACAACTAATTCAGGTTTTGCACCAAAAAAAGCCGGATTCCACAAGACAAAGTCAGCCATTTTCCCTACCTCTATTGATCCAACATATTCAGAAATCCCATGTGTGATAGCTGGATTAATCGTATATTTGGCAATATATCTTTTCGCTCTTGCATTATCATTTTCTTCTCCTTCAACAAGGTTACCCCGTTGGCGCTTCATCTTATCTGCTGTTTGCCAAGTTCTAGAGATGACTTCACCAACTCTGCCCATTGCCTGAGAATCAGAGCTAATCATACTAAAAACGCCTAAATCGTGAAGAACGTCTTCAGCTGCAATTGTTTCTTTTCGAATACGTGAATCTGCAAAAGCCAAATCCTCAGGAACCGACGGATCTAAATGGTGACAGACCATCAACATATCTAAATGTTCTGCAATCGTATTAACTGTAAAGGGACGCGTCGGATTTGTTGAGGACGGAAGTATATTCGGGTACGATGCCGCCTTTATGATGTCCGGTGCATGCCCCCCACCGGCACCTTCCGTATGGTATGTATGTATGACACGGCCATCAATAGCCTTTAATGTATCCTCTACAAAACCACCTTCATTAAGGGTATCGGTATGTATTGCGATTTGAACATCATATATATCAGCAACTGATAATGCTTTATCAATGTTTGATGTCGTTGTTCCCCAATCTTCATGAAGCTTAAGTCCAATTGCCCCTGCTTGAATTTGTTCAATTAAAGCCACTTCATTGGAAGCGTTACCTTTCCCGAGGAAACCTAAATTAACTGGAAACTCATCAGCAGCTTTCAGCATTTGGTGAATATTCCATGCCCCAGGAGTGCAAGTTGTCGCATTCGTACCGGTTGCAGGACCAGTTCCTCCTCCGATCATCGTTGTAACTCCTGATTCAATCGCCGTCCGAATTTGTTGAGGGCAAATAAAATGAATATGTGCATCAATTCCCCCTGCTGTAACAATTAGTCCTTCGGCAGCGATTACTTCTGTAGAAGCTCCAATGACAATATCAACATGATCCATTATAAGAGGGTTTCCTGCCTTTCCAATCGATGTGATCACTCCCTCTTTGATACCGATATCCGCCTTATATATCCCTGTATAATCAAGAATTAGAGCATTCGTTACAACAAGGTCAACAGTTTCTTTCCTTGTTGCTAAAGGATGCTGTCCCATTCCATCACGTATTACTTTACCACCACCAAATTTCACCTCGTCACCGTAAGTCGTATAATCCTTTTCTACTTCAATGAAAAGTTCCGTGTCTCCTAGTCTCACCTGGTCGCCAACTGTTGGACCAAACATGTCTGCATATTGATGTCTCGACATACGAAAACTCATATCTACACTCCTTTATCTAGTGCATCATTTGTTAAATTATTAAGTCCGTAAACTTTTCTTTCTCCCGAAAAGGAAATGAGCTCGATAATTTTTTTATCACCAGGTTCAAATCGAACAGCCGTACCTGCCGGAATATTCAATCTTTTTCCATAGGATTTCTTTCGATCAAACTCAAGTGACCTATTAACCTCATAGAAATGAAAGTGGGAGCCAATTTGAACAGGACGATCACCATTGTTTATTACTTCCAATTGCATCGTTTGTTTATGTTGATTACAAATGATGGGTTCTTGTTTGAGCTTAAGCTCACCAGGTATCATTTTTCCACACTCCTGACTAAAAACTATTGTATTGGTTCATGAACGGTCACTAACTTCGTTCCATCGGGAAACGTTGCTTCAACTTGTATGTCATGAATCATCTCCGGAATCCCCTCCATCACATCATCTCTCGACAGTATTTGACGGCCATACTGCATTAGTTCCGATACTGTCTTACCATCACGGGCTCCCTCTAGTACCTCATAAGTTAAAATGGCGATAGCTTCCGGATAATTAAGCTTTAAGCCTCTATTTTGTCTCCGTCTGGCTAAATCTGCCGCAACAACAATCATCAGTTTTTCTTGCTCACGAGATGTAAGCTTCATCTTACCTTACCTCCTTATACCGCTAAGTGCCTTTGAAGATCCTCTTCTTTTATTTCATCACAGCTTCCACTCATCACCATTCGCCCTCTATCAAGTATATAAAATTGATCTGCACAGGATAATACTGCATCTAAATTATGTTCCACCAGCATAATTCCCATCTCTTTTTCCTTAGCAATTTGAACAAGCACATCTTGAATCAACTGAACAATAGAAGGTTGAATCCCCTCCATCGGCTCATCTAATAACAATAATTTCGGATTTGAAATTAAGGCTCTAGCTATAGCCAGCTGTTGCTGTTGCCCCCCACTTAAATCCCCGCCTTTTCGATCAATCATTTCTTTTAGAACCGGAAACCATGTGAAAATTTCCTCAGGTACGGTTGTCAAACGATTAGATTTCGGTAATGCTTCCATTCCTAGTAGAAGATTCTCTCTAATCGTTAGATCAGAGAAGATTTCCCTACCTTGTGGTACATAAGCAATTCCGGATCTTGCACGATGTTCCGGTCTTTCCTTTTTTAGTTTTTTCCCTTCATACTGAATGTTTCCTTCCTTCATAGGCAACAGGCCCATTAACACTTTCATTAAAGTGGTTTTCCCTACACCATTACGTCCAAGAAGACCTACAATTTTCCCTTTAGGTACTTCAAAATCTACATCCCTTAAAATAATGGTCTCATCATATCCCGCTTGCAGGTGTGATACGTGAAGCATTTTACCCGCTCCTTCCCAGATATACATTTTTCACTTCTTCATTTTCCTGAATATCCTTCATCTCACCCTGACAAAGTACCTTCCCTTCATGCATAACCACCACTTGAGAAGAATATTTCCGCACAAAATCCATATCATGTTCCACAATTAAGACAGAACATTCTTTTGAAATTTCTAAAATTAATTCACCTGTTTTTGTTCTTTCTTCACCAGACATTCCTGCGATCGGTTCATCTAGTAATAATAATGTCGGTTCCTGTATTAATTGCATTCCGATTTCCAGCCACTGCTTCTGCCCATGTGATAAGGATCCGGCTTTTTCATGTCTAACTTCAAATAATCCAATTTTCCTTAACATCGTATTAATTTTGTCTTTTTGTACATTTGTCAATTTAGCAAAAAGAATAGCAAATAATTTTTTCTTTTGTTTCATGGCAATTTCTAAATTTTCAAAAGGAGTCAGGTGTAAAAAAATACTTGGAGCTTGAAACTTACGAGCAATACCTGCTTCAACAATTTTCTGTTCTTGAAGTTTTACTAATGAAATCTCATCCTTAAAGGTAATTTCTCCTCCTGTGGCTCTGGTTTTTCCACAGATCACATCTAATAACGTTGTCTTCCCAGCTCCATTTGGACCAATTAAAAACAAAACTCCGCTGTTTTCCACATCCAAATTAACTCCTTGCAAAGCCTTAAAGCCCGAAAAATCAACCACAACATCATGACACGAGAGTATCGGCTTCACTTTGTTTCGCCCCCTTTACCTTCTCTTTTTTAGAAAATTTCATCTTCAATTGTTCAACTAAACCAGCTAAGCCATTTGGTAAATATAGAACAACAATTAAAAATAATGCACCTAGGAAGATCGTCCAGAAATCCGGATATGATTCACTCAAAAAGCTTTTGGCTGTGTTTGTCAAAATAGCACCAATAGCGGCACCTAAAATGGAATAACGACCTCCAATTGCTACCCACAGGACCATTTCTATTGAAGGGATGATCCCCATCATTTCCGGGGTTATAATGCCAACTTGTAAAACAAAAAGTGCTCCGGCCACTCCTGCAAATGCTGCTGATAATGCGTAAATAAACACTTTATAAAATGTAGGGTTATACCCGAGGAATCGAAGGCGGTTTTCTCCATCCCGGATCGCTATAAGCAACCGTCCAAATCGAGACTTTGTTACCAATAGTGCTACCGCCATAGTGATGGCTAGTAAAGCCACTGTTACAAAATATAGAGTTTTCTTCGTAGCTGGATCTGCTAATGGCACTTGAAAGACTGTAAAAAAGTTCGTCAATCCACTTGTACCGCCGGTAATGTGTTGTCCCCCGATAAATAAAGTAACAGTTACCACAACAACAGCTTGAGAAATTAGTGAAAAAAATACTCCCTTAATACGATTTTTAAATGTAAAATATCCGATTACAACAGCAATGATAAACGGCAACAATACCGCTGCTAATATCGCAAAAACAGGATTTTTAAACAACGTCCACACAAAAGGTACTTCAGTAATCCCGTTCCATTCCATAAAATCCGGGATGCCTGAAGGTGACGCTTCAAGCTTTAAATACATAGCCATACAATAAGCACCTAACCCGAAAAAAACACCATGACCTAAGCTTAAAATACCTGTGAACCCCCATATCAAACTTATTCCAACTGCGATAATTGCAAAGCATAAAAACTTTGCCAACAAACCCATTCTAAACTCGGAAAGAAGCAATGGAGCTACAAGTAACATGAGGAAAAAGACTCCATAATAAGCACCTTGACTATATTTTTTAATCATACTGCACCTCCGTTAGTCTAATGCCCGAACCTTTACATTGACGAGACCAGTTGGCTTCCACTGTAGGAAAATGATAATAAATGCAAAAACAATTACTTTTGCGATCGTTGCACTAGTAGATAACTCGACAAATGTACTTAAAACACCTAACATAATGGCTGCCAGGATTGTTCCTTTTAATTTTCCAACCCCACCTAAGATAACAATCATAAAAGCATCTACTATATATGACGTTCCAAGCGTTGGACCAATTGAACCAATTAACGTCAATGAACATCCGGCAATCCCGGCAAATCCACTTCCCAGAGCAAAAGCTGTACTATCTACCCTTCTAGTTGAAACCCCCAGACAAGACGCCATTTCACGATTTAACGTTACTGCTTTCATTCTTCTTCCTGATGAGGTCTTATATAAATAGATAAACAACAAAAGAATACTAATGAGTACAAGAGCAATAATAAATAGACGTTTGTACGGAAAAGTAAGTCCAGCTACAGCAATGCCTCCATTTAACCAATCTGGAGCTACAACCGCAACATTTGGGGCACCAAAAATCGACCGGGCTGTTTGCTGTAATATAAGGCTGACTCCCCAGGTCGCCAGCAGGCTATCAAGTGGCCTTTCATACAGAAATCTTACAATTGCTTTCTCCATAATAAGACCAATAAGCGCAGCAACTATAAAGGACATTGGTATGGCTAGAATAAAATAATAATCAAATAAAGATTTCGGAAGGTATTGAACAAACACTTGTTGGAGTACATATGTTGTGTATGCTCCAATCATGATAAATTCTCCATGAGCCATGTTTATAATATTCATAAGCCCAAAAGTGATCGCAAGACCTAGAGCAATCAATAATAAAATCGATCCTAGGCTTAGCCCGTTAAATAATTGTGAAATAATAATCGACAAGGATTTTTCCTCCTTTACTGTGAAGATAACAGATAAGTATGACAATGATGAAGCCAGATTATCCCATGAGGATGCGTGTCATTTCTCCGGTCCTATTTCGCTTGTTACCTTCTTGTGATTTTTAGATACCTAGCAAATCTTGCAAGCTAGGTATCTATTACTTTACTTATTCTTGACTCAAACCTTCAGCCCAGTCATACGACTTTAAGTATGGATCAGGCTTTACTTGCTCACCTGAATTCCAAACCTCTTTGAAAAGGCCATCAGCCTGAACTTCTCCGATTCGGACAGTCTTATAAATATGCTGTGTTTCACCATCAATTTTCACAACACCACCAGGTGCTTTGAATTCAATTCCATCAGAAGCTTCTTTAACTTTATCCACTTCAAATGATCCAGCTTTTTCAACAGCTTCTTTCCATAAATAAACAGCAATATAAGCAGCTTCAATCGGGTCACCTGTTACTCGGTCTTCACCGTATTTAGCTTTATAATTTTCTACAAATGTCTTGTTTTCGGGAGTATCCGTTGTTTGGTAATAGTTCCAAGCAGCATAATGACCTTCTAATACATCTGTACCAATCCCGCGTATTTCTTCTTCAGCAACACTTACTGACATAACCGGAATATCTTCTGGAGTAATTCCTGCATCTTTAAGTTGCTTAAAGAATGCAACATTACTATCTCCGTTTAATGTATTAAAAATAGCATCTGGTTTTTCGGCTTTAATTTTACTAATAATTGTGTTGTAGTCTGTGTGTCCAAGAGGTGTATATTCTTCAGCAACTACTGTTCCGCCTTTTGCTTTTAATTGTGCATTTACAATTTTATTTGCTGTACGGGGAAATACATAATCAGATCCTACCAAGAAAATATTCTTCCCTTGATTTTCTAACATCCAATCAATTGCAGGAACGATTTGTTGATTCGTTGTAGCTCCTGTATAAAAAATATTTGGAGATTGTTCCATCCCTTCATACTGAACCGGATACCATAGTAAACCGTTATTTTGTTCAACAACTGGAAGCATCGCTTTACGGCTTGCAGATGTCCATCCGCCAAAAATGGTAGCTACTTTATCTTGTTGAAGAAGTTTTCTAGCCTTCTCAGCAAAAGTAGGCCAATCAGAAGCACCATCCTCAACTATTGGTTCAATCCGCTTTCCTAGTACTCCTCCTGCTGCATTAATTTCCTCAATTGCCATTAGCTCTGCGTCACGTAAAGAAACCTCACTTATTGCCATTGTTCCGCTTAACGAATGCAAAATTCCAACCTGAACTGTATCACTTTCAGTACTCACAGTTGCAGATGAATCACTCGTTCCATTTCCTGAAGATGGTTCACTCGTTTGGGCTGCACACGCACCGAGCATAAATACAGACATCATCATTGCCAAAAAACCTTTTTTCATTTTCAACACAACAACACTCCTTCTTTCCTTATTCTTTACACTAAACGTTATAAACACCAACCTTTTATGTAAGAAAAGTTAACATCTATATATTCAAATTATACATAATTTCCCTAACTTAACAATATTTTTTTGAAAATTTTAAAAACTTTTTATTGCAAACGCTATTATTTATGGTCCTCGTATCTGCTTTCATTCGTATTAAATATGGTTTTTATCGTTAATTTTTCCATTGTTAGATTTTATAACATAATAAAAAAGGCTATCTATATTTAGATAGCCTCAAGAGGTGTTATTTTCCAATAAACATTTGAGTCCAGTGATGTCCATTAGAGTCATAACCAATTCCAATATGAGTAAAATCTTTACTTAAAATATTCTTTCTATGCCCTTCACTATTCATCCAAGCTTGAACGACTTCTTGCGCTGATCGTTGACCTTGAGCAATATTTTCCCCAGCCGTTTTGTACGTCACACCAAAATCTCTCATCATATCGAACGGTGAACCGTAGGTAGGACTTGTATGTGAGAAATAATTATTTTGTCGCATATCTTCCGACTTTTTCTGAGCAACACCGCTTAATTGTGTGTCAGCTTTAAGAGCTGGTAAACCATTCTTTTTTCTTTCAGCATTTGTTAAGTCAATAACCTGTTGTGCAACTTGACTAACACCTTGAGCCTGAGGCTCATCTTTCTTTGGTGCTTCAGCAGCTGGTTGTTGTTGTTGAGGTTGAGCTGGTTCTTGTTTTTGCTGCTGATCAGTCGCTTGCTCTTGTTGCTCAGCAGGAGCTTGATTTTGCTGTTGTTGATTATTTTGTGCTTGCTGTCTATCAGTAGGTGCCTGCTGTCTGTTTGCCGACTGTTGTTGCTGTGATTGATATTGTTTTGCAATTTGATTTCCATATTGAAGAGCTTGCTGCTTTTGCTGATCAATAAATTGTCTTGCCTGCTTTTCAGCTTCTTCTTTTGAATTTGCTTTTATAAATTTATATTTAGCTTCTTGAACAGCAATGGCTCTTGTATGCGGATAATCTTTACTTGATAACTCTGTTTTTGAACTTGATATTGTCATACCATTTGGATCTTTCGTTAGCATCCGGTCTGGTACATTACTGAAATCATCGTCGTTCATGTTGTTGTCAGGATTTCTCGTATCGATATCCCGAGCAAGCGGACCATAGCTACGCCCATGGTAATTTACATTTTCTGCAACATCAACGTTATCTCTATATTCACCATCTAAAGCACCTTCATTGTTGTTACATGCTACTAGACCAACAATCATTACACTAGTTGCCACTAATCCAAACTTCTTTTTTATCAACACAAACCCCTCCTTTTATATAATCACCTACCCCTTTATTTTCTTTCTTTTTCTTAAAAGTATGATGGTAATAAACTTGTGTAATGGAGGAATTCATACATTTCGGGTAATAAACACCAAAAAGACTGTCTCATATAAGACAGTCTCTTTGTGTTATGGTTGTGCCACTTCTTGAATGATAGCCAAAACCAGTTCAGCGGTTTTCTCAAGTTCTTCAATTGGCATTTTTTCGTTTGTTGTATGAATCTCTTCATACCCAACAGCTAAATTAACAGTTGGAACACCATTCCCTGCAATGACGTTTGCATCACTGCCGCCACCACTTGTTTGAAGCTCACTTTCACGACCTATTTTAACTGCAGCTCGTTTTGCCACCTCAACAACATGATCGCCATCACCAAATTTAAATCCAGGGTACATAACATCCACTTCTACTTCAGCTCTTCCACCCATTTCAGAGGCAACACTTTCGAATGCTTCTTTCATTTTTTTCACTTGTGCTTCCATTTTTTCCGGTATAAGCGATCTTGCTTCAGCTAGAATATGAACAAGGTCACAAACAATATTAGTCTGTGTCCCACCCTCAAAGCGACCGATGTTCGCTGTCGTTTCATGATCAATTCTGCCTAACGGCATTTTGGCAATAGCCTTTGCAGCGATTGTGATAGCAGAAACACCTTTTTCCGGAGCTACACCGGCATGTGCAGTTTTTCCATAAATCGTCGCTTTTACTTTGGCTTGAGTTGGTGCAGCTACAATGATTGTACCCACTTTGCCATCACTGTCGAGCGCATATCCATATTTTGCCGTCATAAGGCCAGGATCCAGCGCTTTAGCACCCACAAGCCCTGACTCTTCACCAGCAGTAATTACAAATTCAATTTTACCATGTGCAATATTTTGTTCCTTCAGGGTCTTGATTGCTTCAAGCATAGCCGCTAGTCCAGCCTTATCATCTGCACCTAGAATAGTCGTTCCATCTGTCACTACATACCCATCTTTAATGCTAGGTTTAATGCCTCTACCTGGAACAACTGTGTCCATGTGTGATGTGAAATATATTGTATCGATATTTTCAGTTGTTGCTTCAAGTGTACAGATTAAGTTTCCAGCTCCATGACCTGTTGTTTTCATGGAGTCATCTTCAATCACTTCTAAGCCTAGTTCTGTGAATTTAGTTTTAAGCACTTTTGCAATTTCTGTTTCAAATTTTGTTTCCGAATCAATTTGAACAAGCTCTAAAAATTCATCAAGTAATCGTTGTTTATTGATCATCATTCATTACCTCCAATTAAGTTAAAGGGGAATATTCCCGTGTTTTTTTGCTGGTCTACTTTCTTTTTTTGTTTTTAACATGTCGAGAGCCTGAATAAGCTTAATTCTAGTATCCCGCGGATCAATGACATCATCAACCATTCCTTGACTTGCAGCAACATAAGGGTTTGCAAACTTTTCTCGATACTCTTCGATTTTTTGGGCTCTGGTTAATTCAGGATCTGAACTTTCCTCAATTTCCTTTGCAAAGATAATATTAGCTGCTCCTTGAGGACCCATTACCGCTATCTCTGCATTAGGCCAAGCAAAAACAAGATCTGCTCCTATAGATTTGCTATTCAATGCAACATATGCACCACCATAGGCTTTTCTCAGGATAACTGTTAATTTCGGAACTGTTGCTTCAGAGTATGCATATAAAATTTTCGCACCATGTCTGATAATTCCACCGTGCTCCTGTTTAACGCCCGGAAAAAAACCTGTAACATCTTCAAATGTAATTAACGGTATTTGGAATGAGTCACAAAAGCGAATAAATCTGGCCGCTTTATCAGATGAATCAATATCTAAACCGCCTGCCAAATACTTTGGCTGATTACAAACAAGACCAACGACCTTTCCTTTAACCCTCGCTAACCCAATCACAATGTTTTTGGCAAAGTTTTTATGTATTTCAAAAAAAGATCCACTATCAACTACCTGTTCAACAACAAGGCGAACATCATAGGGACGAACAGTATCAAATGGGATGAGCTCCGTTAAATCCGGGCGATAATCAGATTCCCCACTATACTGAGAAACAGGTGGCTTTTGTTCATTATTTTGTGGTAAATAACTTAATAATTTTCGTACTTTTAGTAAGACGTCTTCTTCCGTAACTCCTGAAAAATGAGCATTACCACTAATTGTATTATGTACATTAGCTCCGCCTAAATCCTCAGAGCTGATTTTTTCTCCTGTGACAGTTTCTATCACTTTAGGCCCTGTAATAAACATCTGACTAGTCTTTTCTACCATAAATACAAAGTCAGTAATGGCCGGCGAGTAGACCGCTCCACCAGCACAAGGTCCAAGAATGACAGAAATTTGGGGAATCACTCCTGAATAGATCGTATTTCGATAAAAAACTTGTCCGTATCCATCTAATGATACCACACCTTCCTGGATTCTCGCACCGCCCGAGTCATTTAGACCGATAAAAGGTGTTCCATTTTTTGCGGCAAGGTCCATGACAGCAGTGATTTTTTTTGCATGCATTTCTCCAAGCGCTCCACCAAAAACAGTAAAATCCTGTGAAAACAAATAAATTGGTCTTCCATTTACTTTACCATACCCGGTAACAACACCATCTCCGGGACCTTTCTTAGAAGAAAGTCCAAAATCATTGCATCTATGCTCGATAAAAGGATTTATTTCCACGAAAGATCCCTCATCAAGTAATAGGTCAATTCTCTCCCTCGCTGTTAGTTTTCCCTTTTCGTGTTGTTTTTCTACTTTTTTATCCCCTCCACCAAGCTCTACTTCACGTCTTTTATCATATAATTCATTAATTTTGTCATAAATATCATGATTCATCTCGATCACCACCATGGCTTTTTTCACATAACTCAACTAATACATTTTTAGCTGCTTTAGGATGGAGAAAAGCAATTCGGTTATTATCTGCTCCTTTTCGTGGAACTCCATCAATAAGCGGAATGCCGCGTGTTTTTAGTTCTTCCAGCCGAATAGAAAGATCATCCACTCCGAATGCTATATGATGAATACCTTCTCCTTTGTTTTCCAAAAATTTCGCAATTGGGCTATCAGCTGACATTGGTTCGAGTAATTCAATCTTTGTTTCTCCTCCAGCTGATAAAAAAGCGACCTTTACTTGTTGAGCATATACCTCTTCCATTCCCAAAAAATGTAGTTGTAAAATATCTTTATAGAAAAACAATGCTTCTTCAATTGAATGCACAGCAATACCAATATGATCAACTTTTCTTACCATTGGTAACATCCACTCCTTTTTTGCAAACGTTATCAAGATATAATAATCTTCTCTTTCTTCAAAAGAAATCCCTCTATTTTTGACGAATTAATTTCACATTTTAACGGTTGTCCGAACGATCCATTCACGATAGAATAATACTTACAAGGAGTGAAGAAAAATGTCCCGTAAAACACAAAAAGTTGTTGTTTATTTAATGATTGGAGTTATGCTGATTACGACATTACTTGCAGGAGTTTCTGTTTGGTTTTAGGAAATTTCATATCCATTACTAATGAAAAAAATTAGCCAATCTAACTTAATTAAGAGAGCCTACGTTTACTTATACGATCTTATATAAAGTTTTAGACTATCTGAGCATTCAAAAAAGAGTCTGCACCTCAATTTATTGAGGTGCAGACTCTTTTTGTATAGCTCCATTTTCGATAGCTAGCTGTTCAAACGATCGGTCAGAATTTGTAATGAAAACTTTTGTACCTAGAGGAACATTTTCATATATATCTTCCACTTTTTTGTTTTGCAATCTTACACAGCCCTGCGTAACATAGGAGCCTATTGATTTATCATTGTTTGTCCCGTGTATTCCATATGTCCGTCCATCTGTTCCTTCAGCATCAAACCCAATCCACCTGGTCCCAAGCGGATTTCTTTTGTCACCGCCAGGGATGTCCTTCTTACGATAATATGGATCAACCGCTTTAACGGTTACGGTAAATTCTCCTTCAGGAGTAAGCTCTTCTGTTATACCAGTCGCCACTTGATAGATCTCTTTTATTTCATTTTCATGAACAAATGCCATCTCATTTTTATGTTTATTTATAATGAGATACGGATCACCAGGCACGGGATTTTCTCCAAGAGGCCAAATTGGGGATTGAACGATAAAAAGAAAGAGAAGCAAATACCTCATTTCATCAGCATCCTTTTCCCTTAATATGATCATTACTTTAAGGTTCCATTCCTTTAAAATGACTTTTAATAATAAGATATTGCTCCATCTCTCTTATAAAGTGATACAAAGCTGCTCTTGCTTCAAATTCCTCTCTGGTTTTCGGTAAATCCATTTCTTCAAAAGACTTCTTCATGTTAAGTAGCTGGACTAAATACTTATGAGCAGTATTGCCCGGATGGATATTTACCTTAAGTTCATGTAGAAAGTCAGCAATCATTTTACTTTGCTCGACTGCAATATGTATAGACGTAATACTGGGAATGACGCGCTCGATAATTTCAAATTGTTTTTCTCTCATTTTAAAATAGTGATAATATGAATTTTCATGCCGTAAAAAATGGTTTTCCACATCACGAAACGCCAATGTTTTTGCCTCATTTATCAGCTGTGCTGTTATGGTAATTTCTTTTCCATCCCACCTTCTATCTTTTTGAATGAGATAAAGTTCAATTTCGTGAAAAATACTTGCTAAATTCTCTTCAATTTGAATTTGATAGTTTTTTAATTTCTTCTCAACACTCGGCATATACAAATTCATCACTAGTGCAACCCCAATACCTATTGTCACTAGTAATAATTCATTCCCGATAACTTGAAAGGTTATGTGATTTGTACTAAATAGATGAAAAATAACGACCGTACTTGTTACAATGCCTTGAGTTGCTTTCACGATGACAGTAGCAGGTATAAATAGTAGTAATAATAAACCTATAATTAACGGATGATAAGCAATTCCCTCAAAGAAAATAAAAGAAAAGATCATGGCAAGGGAACAGGCTAGGAATCGTTCCCACGAACTCCTGAGTGATTTCTTCTTTGTCACTTGTATGCATAAAATGGTGATAATTCCTGCAGATGTATAATATTCTAAGCCGATAAACTGTGCCAGTATAATCGAAATCGTAGTACCTAATGCAGTTTTTGCCGTACGGTAACCTATTTTAAACATAAAAAACTCCTTAACATATCATTCTGTTGAATAGTTTACACTAATTAACAAGAAAAGATTAGAAACACTTGGCTTATCGTCAAGTCCTAATGGCGAAAGCCTTAGTTTTTCTTATACTATTATCCATAAAATTTATATACTTTCTGATAGTACGAAAAAAGATGATCAATTTGACCACCTTTTTTCAAATATATTCATCTTTTTAAAGCATCTTCTCCAGGAATTCCCGTGCGCGTTTTGTCTTTGGCACTGTGAAGAAATCACCAGGAGGTGCATCTTCTACCAGTAATCCTCCGTCTAAGAAAAGAACTCGATCTGCGACTTCTTTTGCAAAGCCCATTTCATGTGTAACAATCGCCATCGTCATTCCGGTTTGCGCTAAATCCTTCATTACTTCCAGAACCTCTTTTACCATCTCCGGATCTAGCGCAGATGTTGGCTCATCAAATAACATAACATCCGGATTCATCGCAAGTGCTCTCGCAATGGCCACCCGTTGCTTTTGCCCTCCGGATAAACGATTAGGATATGCATCAGCCTTTTCCAGAAGACCTACTTTTTTCAATAAATCGTTCCCTTTCTCCTCAGCTTCTTGTTTGGAGAGACCCTTGACCGTAATTGGTGCATACGTAATATTATCCAGTACGGTTTTATGAGGAAAAAGATGAAAATGCTGAAACACCATTCCTACATTTTGTCTAACTTTCGCAATATCTGTTTTACGATCCGTTATATCGATATTATTTATATGAATTTTACCATCAGTAGGTTTTTCTAATAGATTCATGCAACGTAAAAAGGTTGATTTTCCTGAACCAGAAGGACCAATGATGGCAATTACCTCACCTGAAGCAATTGTCGTTGATATTCCTTTTAAAACGTCTAATTTTCCGTATGATTTATGCAAATTGTCTACTTTAATCACTTCGTCTCATTCTCCCTTCTATTCCTTTACCAAGAAGTGTTAAGAACATGACTAATAGATAATAAATTAATCCTGCAAAAATTAATGGCGCAAAATAATTATAAGAATCTGCCCCCACTTGATATGCTCTTCTCATAATATCTTGTACACCGATTACCGTTACAATAGCGGATTCTTTAGTTAGTGTAATAAATTCATTCATTAATGCAGGCAAGATGTTTTTAAATGCTTGTGGTAAGATAATGTCCTTCATCATTTTTGAATACGGAACACCTAATGCCATTGATGCCTCTTGTTGACCTTTATCTATAGCATTAATTCCAGCACGAATAATCTCTGAAATATATGCTCCCGAATTTAATGTAAAGGCAGCAACCGCAGCTGGATATGGGTCTATTGGAAACCCGAGAATTTGCGGTAAACCAAAATAAATAATCAATAATTGCAGAACTAGAGGAGTCCCTCTAAAAATGGATGTATACGCATCTGCAATCCACATTAATGGCTTAATTCGACTTATCTTAAATAAAGCAAGGATAATTCCCCACACAAATCCAAGCAACAATGATAAGACAACAATTTTTAAAGTTACCCAGATTCCCTCAAGAATAAAGGGAAGTGAAGGAACAATTGAAGAAAAATTCAAAATATCCATTTCCTTCTCTAACTCCTTTCCAATTCAATAATTAGTTCTGATAAAAGAAACTGTCATCCATAAAAAAGGGCTGACTCAAGCTTAAGGGAATCCCTTCTGAGTTAGCCTCTCTCTATCAATTCCAATTTACCCTTATTCCTGCCCACCGAACCATTTTACGATTAACTCGTCAAGCTCGCCGTTTTCTTTCATTTCATTTAATGCTTTATTAAACTCTTCTGTATATTCGCTTCCTTTTTGGAATGCAATCGCTGAACCAGCTTCTTCAGCTGAATCAAGTGTAAATCCTGTTAATTGATCATCTTTTGAAAAATAACCTTCAGCAACTTTATCTTCAATAATAGCAGCGTCAATTCTGCCTGATTTCATTTCTTGAACTAATTCAGAGATTTTATTGCGATTTTCGATTTTAACATCTACTTCTTCTGAAATTTCAGTTGCTTTTTCTTCTTGAATCGATCCTAATTGAACTCCAATCGTTTTACCTTCTAATTCCTCAACTGTTTTTATTTCCTTGTCTTTAAGTGAAACGATCATGTGTTTTGCACTATAGTAAACATCTGAGAAATCTACATTTTCTTCACGCTCTGGTGTTGGTGTCATACCTGATAGAACAATATCAATTTGTTTTGCTTGTAATGCAGGAATCAAACTATTAAAATCCATATCTTGAATTTCAACTTCATATCCGGTTTTTTCTGCTAGAGCATTTACTAAATCAATATCAAAACCAATGATGTCACTGCCTTTTGCCGTATCAATATATTCAAAAGGAGGATAATCTGCAGATGTTGCCATCTTTAATACTTTTTTGTCCTCTCCTTCTGCACCTGATGAAGTATCATTTCCTTCCTTTTCAGCTGTTCCGCAAGCAGCTAGTAAACCTACAACTAATAAGCTTATAATGAATAACGAAAGTTTCTTCATTTTAGTTTCCTCCTATAATGTATTATCTTTTTAGTATTATCTACATATGTACGATAATCTATCTAATATTTATTCGATAATTTGTATTTTATCACAGGTTAATATTTATGCAATCAATATTTATAAAAATGTATTTATAAAAATTTTTTGACGATTAACACTTTTCCAAAAAAGTGAATAAACCCGCAAAAACATTGTATATATTATCCAAAAATAAAGAGACATGTGACGATCACCATGTCTCTTTGACTTTTTTATCTATTATACCTCTTCACAATACTCGTCAAAAGCTGATTGCAACTTCGCTACAACTGACATCGGATCATGGCCTTCAATTTCATGACGTTCAACCATTGTCAGCAGCTTTCCATCCTTCAATAAAGCAAATGATGGAGATGAAGGCGGGTATCCTGTGAACATTTCACGTGCCCTTGCAGTTGCATCCTTATCTTGACCTGCAAATACAGTAACCAGCTGATCAGGGCGTTTGTCATAATGAACAGCATGTGCTGCTGCTGGTCTCGCGATTCCGCCAGCACAACCACAAACACTGTTAACCATTACAAGTGTTGTTCCTTTTTTATTCAGTACCTCATCAACCTCTTCCGGACTTGTAAGCTCTGTATAACCTGCTGCAACGATTTCTTTACGAGCTTGTTGCACAATATCATTCATAAATAAATTAAAATCCATGTTCAAAAAAATCTCTCCTTTATCATCAATAAAACTATTTTACCAAGCTTTCTATTAATTGGGCAAATAGATCGCTTATCGTTTATGTTCTAAATACATTTGCACTAATTCCAACGCGGTACTGCTTACATGTTTTGTCCCTGTTTTAACCGTTTGTTCAGCTACATTAAGCTCTTTTTTTATAAGCGGTTGATCGTAAAAATGACGAAATAACTCTTGTTTGATTAGGTCATGAAGCCAATTTAATTGTTGTTCACTGCGTCTTTGATAAAAAAGATTGCTTTTTTTTGTTTGCTTCTCAAAGTCTTTCACGATTTCCCATATGTCCTCGACCCCTGTTCCCTCCAATGCTGAAGCAGTAACAGCCCTTGTTTCCCAGTCTTTTGTATAGGATGTTAAAAAGTGAAGAATAGAGTTATACTCACTTTTTGCTTTGTTAGCCCTGGACATATTTTCTCCATCTGCTTTGTTCACTACAACTAAATCTGGTAACTCCATAATTCCTTTTTTCATCGTTTGTAATTCATCACCGGCTCCGGTTAATACAAGTAGAAGGAAAAAATCAACCATTTCCCGTACAAGAAATTCCCCTTGCCCTACCCCCATCGTTTCAACAAGAATTATATTATACCCGGCGGCTTCACATAAAATGATCGTTTCTCTTGTTTTCCTACTAACTCCACCAAGATTTCCACCGGAGGGAGAGGGTCTTATATAAGCATTTGGATGCTTTGATAATCTCTCCATCCTCGTTTTATCTCCCATTATACTTCCTTTAGAAACTTGACTTGTCGGATCAATGGCAAGAACAGCCACACGGTATCCTTGTTCACAGAGATACATTCCAAACGAGTCAATGAATGTACTTTTACCTGCACCTGGTACACCTGTTATTCCGATACGAATTGTAGAATGGTTTTTTTGAAGCAATGATTCAATTATATTCTGTGCTTTTTCAAAATGTTGTTTTGCATTACTTTCTACCAATGTGATGGCTTGTGCTAGTAAAACTCGGTCTCCTCTTTCAATTCCTGATATAAGCTGTTCTACAGGAGTGTCCGTTTTTTTCTTTACGAACTTTTTCATTCGCCGACTTCCTCATATCCAAGTCTTTCAAAAATTTTGTTCACTACTTTTGTGGCAGCAACAGGTATGACCGTTCCTGGTCCGAAAATTTCTGCAGCTCCTTTATCCATTAATTCTTCATAATCCTGGTATGGGATTACTCCGCCAATTATAACAAGTATATCTTCCCTACCAAGCTTTCTTAATTCATCCACTAATTGCGGTAATAACGTTTTGTGACCTGCCGCTAATGAGCTCAAGCCCACCACATGAACATCATTTTCTACAGCTTGTGCAGCTGTTTCTTCAGGTGTTTGAAAAAGTGGACCAATATCAACATCAAAGCCCAAATCTGCAAATGCTGTTGAGATTACCTTTGCTCCTCTATCATGACCATCCTGACCCATTTTGGCGATTAAAATCCTTGGTCGTCTTCCTTCAAGTTGATAGAATTGATCCGTTAATTCTCTTACTCTCTTTATTTCATCTTCATTAGAAAATTCGGAACTATACACACCACTAATACTGCGTATCATCGCTTGATGACGTTTTGAAACCTTCTCAATGGCGAAGGAAATTTCACCTAAAGTGGCCCTTTGTCTTGCCGCTTCAACAGCTAATTCCAACAAATTTCCCGTTTTTGCAGCAGCACATTTAGTTAATGCCTGCAGTGCCTTTGTCACTTTTCTATCATCTCGATTTGCTTTTAATTGCGTAATCTTTGCAATTTGCTTATTTCTTACTTCTTGATTATCGATTGATAGTATATCGATTGGTTCCTCTTGATCTAACTTAAATTTATTTACACCAATGATTGCTTCTTGACCCGAATCAATTTTCGCCTGTCTCCGGGCAGCAGCTTCCTCAATTTTCATCTTGGGCAAACCTATTTCAATTGCCTTCGTCATCCCGCCCAGCTCCTCAATTTCTTTCATATGCAGCTTCGCTCTCTCGATTAAAGAATGGGTGAGTGATTCAACATAATAAGAACCACCCCAAGGATCAATCACATCACAGATCCCGGTTTCATGTTGAAGGTAAAGTTGTGTATTTCGAGCAATCCTTGCTGAAAAATCAGTCGGCAATGCAATTGCTTCATCTAATGCATTGGTGTGAAGAGACTGGGTATGCCCCATTGCAGCTGCATGGGCTTCGATACACGTACGAACAACATTATTATAAGGATCTTGCTCTGTTAAGCTCCATCCTGATGTTTGAGAATGGGTTCTTAAGGCTGTTGACTTAGGGTTTTTCGGCTGAAATTCGTTTACAATCGATGTCCATAAGAAGCGGGCGGCCCTCATCTTTGCTACTTCCATGAAGTAATTCATTCCTATTGCCCAGAAAAATGACAACCTAGGGGCAAACTGGTCAATATCCAGACCGGCTTTAAGACCGGTACGAATATATTCAAGGCCATCTGCAAGTGTATAAGCAAGTTCAAGATCTGCAGGTGCTCCCGCTTCTTGCATATGGTAACCGGATATACTAATGCTATTGAACTTTGGCATGTTTTTCGATGTATATTCAAAAATATCACCTATAATTTTCATAGACATGTCAGGTGGATAAATATAGGTATTCCGAACCATATATTCTTTTAAAATATCGTTTTGGATTGTGCCACTAAGCTTTTCTATTGGAACTCCCTGTTCTTCTGCTGTCACGATATAAAAAGCCATGATAGGTAATACCGCACCGTTCATTGTCATAGAGACAGACATCTCATCTAATGGTATGCCATCAAATAATTGCTTCATATCTAAGATTGAATCGATCGCGACACCTGCCTTTCCAACATCTCCAGTAACCCGCGGATGATCAGAATCATAGCCCCTATGTGTTGCCAAATCAAACGCAACAGATAACCCTTTTTGTCCCATCTCTAAATTTCTTCGGTAAAATCTATTACTTTCTTCAGCTGTTGAAAATCCGGCATACTGTCTTATCGTCCATGGCCGATTCACATACATTGTCGAATATGGACCTCTTACAAAAGGCTCTATCCCGGGAAAAGACCCTAGATGTTGAAGAGAAGTTAAATCACGATCATCATAGTGACTCTTTATTTTAATTTGCTCATTTGTTAAGAAGGGTTTAGTTTTTGTATTTTGTTCCTGTTTAACTTGAACGAATGGAGAATTAGATAGATCACGTCTTTTCATTCTTTACTAACCCCCAAAATATTATGGATGTTTAGCAGAAATTGATAGATATCATCATGCAAAGAAATCACTCCAGATAGGTTGAGGTTATCTGTCATATCTTCCTCATTCCCCATGATATAAATGTAGAGGGATGGATTATCTTTCCTTAACTGTTGAATATAAGCGGAATCTACAACTTGAACATCTTCTTTTTTACCGCATAGAATCACAACTTGTAGGTTATGTATAGCTCTTAGGTCATCCCAAGAGGTAAGTTCAATTTCAATTCCTCCTGCTGCTAAGATTCCGCTAATTTGATCAAGGCTTGGCTTATAGTTCTTTAACTTTCCAAATGTAATGATTCCAACTTTGTCAAGACGACCTTTTTCTTTTGCTTTTTCAGCCTGAAAACGAAGCCTCTCAAAATGCTCAACTAATCTTTGACATTGAATGGGGTTAATTTGAAGTTTTTCTTTTTGATCGTCACCTTTCATTGTCGGAACTCTTTTCTCTTTATCAATATAGGTTAACACTTCCTGGAATGAAGGCTTAATCTCATTTAGATTGTTAGATATTTTTCCTTTTTCTTCCTTCTTAACCATTACTTTTTCATTTGTTAGAGCATATGCATTTGTTCCGATTACAAATTTTTCTCTATTATTTACTACCGCCATTCGTATTTCCCTCATCTTCTCGAGTTCATGCTGAATGGTTCCCTGTTTTAATTGAGGTAAAAACCCTCCATCGCGGTCAATTTCTTTTATTTTCTCCCATGCTTCCATCCCAAGTTGTTTCGTTATTGTTTCAACATAATAAGAACCAGAAGATGGATCAACAACCTTTGATAGTAAACTTTCTTCATTCAATATAAAGTATGTGTTCCTTGCTATTCTTTCTGCCAGAATACTAGATTGATTTAACACATGATCAAAAGGTAAAATAGTTATCTCATTAACTCCAGCAAGAACTGCAGAAAAACTTTCCGTTGTTGTACGAAGCAAGTTGACATGAGCATCAAATGCGGTTTTGTTAAAGGTTGTTGTAATAGCATGCAGGTTAACTTTATGCTCATGTGCATTTCCACCAAATGCTTGAACAATCGAAGCCCATATATCCCTTGCCGCTCGTAACTTAGCGATTTCCATAAAAAAATTTGATCCTACACCAAGGGAGATCGTTAATGAGTTCGCAATACTTTCAAATGAAATCCCCCTATTTATAAGCTCATTAATCAGATCAATCGCTTGAGAAAAAGTAAAAACTAGCTCTTGAAGTGCATTTGCTCCCGCTTCATTATAGATATGTCCTTTTATTACTAGACAGCGAACATGTCCTTCATTTGCGGCAGACCATTTAATCGTATCAGCCAAAAAATCCATTTTAGTTTCAAGTGAAACCTTACTTTCCCCTTCATGTAAAAGCTCCTCATAAGGATCAAAGCCAATCGTTCCAACAACATGTTTAAATTGATGCTGCATCTTGTGGTGGTGAAAGAACAAAGGCGTAAACCCTATGTTTTCTCCCACATCAATAAAAACAACATCCTCAGTCCAATCTATTGAAGAAAAAGCCTCAACCATGTCTTGATCTCTTTCTATATAATCAATATTTGTCATATAGAAGGAGTGTTGACCTCTTTTTTTTGCGTAGATTATTTTTTCTTTTAAATCTTGGGAATCTTTTGCTGATATTAATTGACTGATTTTTAACTGATGATTTTTTCCTTTTTGATGTATTCTACTCGTTTTATTATCATCTAGATCAAATTCATCGTATAACGCTTTGATAGCTATTCCTTCATCAGACATTTTTATTAAATTTTCTATGGGTTTCCCTCTTAATGATTTTTCCACTTCTTTTTCCCATGTTTTATGTTTCTCTCTAGTTACAGATGTTTTCTGTTCCTCCTCCATATTGCACCTCCAAATTGGAGGCCCACACCCCCTTTGAACTTTTACCTCATATCATATTATGCGGGCTTCCTTGTAGATAGTTACTTTACAGAAATCGCAATCACAACAAAAAGTATGCGCTTACATTTATTTATAATCTTATTCTATTATAATTTTCCCATCACAGCAATGAACATGCCTATGTTTTTTTGTTTCTTTATTATTAAAAAAAGTAACCGAAATATCGATTACTTTTTTCATGATGTGTTAATAAATTGGCGTTGTATCTTTAGTTGTATGTTCAAGGATTTCTTTGACTCTTGAAAGGAAACGACCGCTTACTAATCCATCAAGAATCCTATGATCTAAGGACATACATAAATTTACCATGTCTCTTACTGCAATCATCCCATCAATAATAACTGGGCGTTTTACAATGGATTCAACCTGAACAATCGCTGCTTGGGGATAATTGATAATTCCCATTGATTGAACAGAACCAAATGAACCGGTATTATTAACTGTAAAAGTACCTCCCTGCATATCTTCTGAGGTTAACTTTCCGTTTCTAACCTTGTATGCTAAATCAGTAATATCTCTTGCAATTCCTTTAATTGTTTTTTCATCTGCATGTTTTATAACTGGCACATATAAGGAATCCTCAGTTGCGACCGCAATTGATATATTAATATCCTTCTTTTGAATAATTTTATCCCCAGCCCACATTGAGTTAATTTGCGGGAATTCTTTTAAAGCTTGTGCAACAGCTTTTACAAAGAAGGCAAAAAAGGTTAGATTATATCCTTCATTTTTCTTAAAATCATCTTTAATTGAGTTTCTATACTTAACAAGCTCAGTCACGTCTACTTCCATCATCATCCAGGCATGTGGAATTTCTTGTTTACTTCTTACCATATTTGAAGCAATTGCTTTTCTTACACCTGATACTGGTATTTCACGATCACCTGTTTGAGCTATAACTGGTGCTGAGACTTTAGAAGATTTTATTTGTGCAGGCATTTCTTCTTTTGCAACTGGAGCAGGTATTGAGCCTGATTCAATTATTTTTAATAAATCTTTTCGTGTAATCCGTCCACCCGCACCGGTACCATTAACTTGTTCAAGATTTATATCATGTTCTTGTGCAAGTTTTAGGACTGCAGGGGAATATCTTTTTTTGTTTTGATTGTTTTTGGGTGACTCACTTAACTGTTCATTTTGTTCTTTTATTTTCGAAGGTTGATCTTTTATTTCTACTGACTCACCCTCAACTTCGATGTGACAAATAACATCTCCCACATCTAAAGTGTCCCCTTCATTAGCAACAAGCTCCTTAATGACACCGCTAAATGATGAGGGTACTTCTGCATTAACCTTATCTGTCATGACCTCTGCTAACGGGGCATACTTTTCTACCTTTTCACCAACAGAAACGAGCCACTTACTAATGGTACCTTCTGTTACACTTTCCCCTAACTGGGGCATTTTAATTTCTTCTATAGCCACAATGGAACCTCCTCGGTTAAAAGGCTTTTCTACAAATTATTAAAACTCAGCTAATTTACGTATCGCTTCCTCAACTTTGTCAGGATTCATCATAAAGAATTTTTCCATCGTCGGAGCATAAGGCATCGCGGGTACATCAGGACCTGCCAATCTCATAACCGGAGCGTCCAAATCAAATAGACAGTTTTCTGCAATGATGGCTGATACCTCACCAATAATACTTCCTTCTTTATTATCTTCTGTGACAAGTAATACTTTACCGGTTTTGGAAGCTGCTTCAATAATTGTTTCTTTATCTAATGGGTATACTGTACGTAAATCAACTACATGAACAGAAATACCATCATTTGACAAGCGCTCAGCAGCTTGAAGAGCAAAGTGGACACATAACCCATACGTAATAACAGTTACGTCATCTCCTTCACGCTTCACATCTGCTTTTCCAATTGGCAATACATAATCATCAGTTGGTACCTCACCTTTTATTAAACGATATGCACGTTTATGTTCAAAGAAAAGAACCGGGTCATCATCACGTATCGCTGCTTTTAAAAGCCCTTTGGCATCATATGGTGTTGACGGAATAACAATCTTAAGTCCTGGTTGATTCGCGAATATCGCTTCGACAGATTGAGAATGATATAATGCCCCATGCACTCCACCACCAAATGGTGCTCGAATTGTTATAGGACAACTCCAATCATTGTTCGATCGATACCTAATTTTTGCCGCCTCTGAAACGATTTGATTTACAGCAGGCATAATAAAATCAGCAAATTGCATTTCTGCTACTGGTCTCATCCCGTACATAGCCGCACCAATACCAACACCAGCAATGGCCGATTCAGCAAGTGGTGTATCTATTACCCGAGCTTCTCCGAATTGGTCATACAGACCTGCAGTTGCTTTAAAAACACCACCTTTCTTGCCAACATCTTCGCCTAATACAAAAACATTTTCGTCGCGCTCCATCTCTTCACGCATCGCCATTGTAATGGCTTCAATATACGATATAACAGCCATATTTTCTCCCCCCTACTCAGCATACACATATTTTAAAGCGTGATTTGGATCCGCATATGGAGCCGCTTCTGCATATTCGGTTGCCTCATTCACAATTGTCATTATGTTATCGATGATTTCTTTTTCTTTTTCATCTGTTAAAATTCCATGTGATGTTAAATACTGGGCAAATGTTAAGAGCGGATCATTTTTCTTTGCTTCAGCAACTTCGTTTTGCTCCCGGTAACTTCGATCATCATCATCACTTGAATGTGGTGTTAATCGATAAGAGATTGTTTCAATTAATGTAGGACCTTCACCGCGACGTCCCCGATCTGCTGCTTCTTTTACAGCACGATACACTTCAAGCGGATCATTACCATCTACAGTTTCACCGTGCATTCCATACCCTATTGCTCGATCTGAAATCTTCTCACATGCAACTTGTTTATCATAAGGAACAGAAATAGCATACTTGTTATTTTCACACATGAAAATAACAGGCAGTTTATGAACTGCTGCAAAATTCGCCCCCTCATGGAAATCACCCTGATTTGATGATCCTTCACCAAAGGTCACAAATGTAACAAGGTTCTTTTTTTGCATTCTTCCCGCAAGTGCGATACCGACCGCATGAGGAACCTGAGTTGTAACAGGTGAAGACCCAGTAACAATTCTATTTTTTTTCTGACCAAAATGACCAGGCATTTGTCTTCCACCTGAGTTGGGATCTTCGGCTTTTGCAAAACCTGAAAGCATTAGATCTTTAGCGGTCATCCCGAATGTTAAAACAACTCCCATATCTCTATAGTAGGGAAGCACATAATCCTCATTACGGTCTAGCGCAAAAGCAGCTCCCACTTGAGCAGCTTCTTGTCCTTGACAAGAAATAACAAATGGAATTTTGCCGGCACGATTTAAAAGCCACATCCGTTCATCAATTTTTCTTGCTAACAACATTGTTTCATACATATTTAATACATCTTCATCAGTAAGGTTTAACATTTGATGACGATTTTCTGTCATTTGTATACCTCCTAGTTTAAAAGCGTAAGCGCCCGTTCAGCGACGTATGAACTGGAGCACTCCGTATGAGATAAAGGAAACACGAAGAGCGTTAGCGATTCGATGTTGACTTATCGTAAGGAGGAGTGTGAAGTTCACTAGTCGCTGGGCGCTGGAGCTGGACACAGAACTAAGTAAGAAAATATTAACTTATTACAATACTTCCAAAAGCGTAAGCGCCCGTTCAGCGACCACCGTCTCTGTTCTTGTACTTACACTTCACTATTAAAAATGAATAGCTTTGCCTTCAACGGCAAGTGCAGCTTCACCAATTGCCTCTGATAATGTCGGGTGTGGATGAATGGTGTGTGAAATCTCCCACGGTGTGGCATCAAGAACTTTCGCAAGACCTGCTTCAGATATCATATCTGTTACATGTGGTCCAATCATATGGACTCCTAATATGTCATCTGATTCCTCTTCTACGACAAGTTTGACAAATCCATCTGTTTCGCCAAAAACAAGGGCCTTCCCAATCGCCTTAAAAGGAAATTTACCAATCTTCACTTTATATCCTTTTTCTTTCGCTTCATCTTCAGTAAACCCTACACTAGCTGCCTCAGGCGAACTGTAAATACATTTAGATATCAATGTCTGATCCATAGGGATTGGATTCTTTCCTGCTATATGCTCCACAGCAATAATCCCTTCATGTGAGGCTACATGTGCTAACTGTAGTCCCCCAATAACATCTCCAATTGCATAAATGTGAGTTTCCTTTGTTTGATAAAGCTGATTAGTGCTGATAAAACCTTTTTCTAATTGTATATCTGTATTTTCAAGACCAATTCCCTCGACATTTGGGTTTCGACCAACAGATACGAGCATAATTTCTGCTGCAAATTCTATTTGTTTACCCTGATACTCAGCGAGAATGGTTACACCGTTTTCTTTTTTCATTGTTTCCGGTAGTACCTTTGTACTTGTATAAATGTTTACACCCTTTTTTGTCATTAATCGAGTCATTTCTTTTGAAATTTCTTTATCTTCTGTCGGAAGGATGCGGTCAGCATATTCACAAAGAGTTACACTAACTCCAAAGTCTGAAAGCATTGAAGCCCATTCAATACCGATCACACCACCTCCAACAATGATGACTGATTTTGGTAGGGATGTTAATTCCAAAGCTTCATCAGAACTTATAATCGTTTTACCATCGATTTCTAGTCCATCAATACTTCTAGGCCTTGAACCCGTAGCAATAATGACATTCTTAGGAATAAGCATTTCATTTTCCTCTCCATTGTTCATCTCAACCGAAATCGTACCGGGCATTGGTGAAAAAATGGAAGGGCCAAGAATTCGACCGAAACCTTCATAAATATCAATTTTTCCTTTTTTCATTAATTGCTGAACACCTTGGTGCAATTGATTAACAATTGCTTGTTTTCGCTCTTGTACCTTCAAAAAATTAAGCTTAACATCTAAAGTTTCTACACCGAATTGATCACCTTTTTTTGCAGTGGTGAAAACTTCTGCGCTTCTTAATAATGCTTTACTAGGGATACACCCTTTATGGAGGCAGGTTCCTCCAAGTTTTCCCTTCTCCACAATCGCTGTTTTAAGTCCAAGCTGTGAAGCCCGAATTGCAGCAACATAGCCACCGGTCCCTCCACCAAGAATAACCAAATCGTAATCAGTAGCCACTTTCATACACTCCTTCGTTTGTAGGAAGCAACAAATATTTTTTATAAAGAACATCTGCTGTTCTACATCTTTTCTACCACTTCTTTATGCCAGGTAGGCTAAGGTGCCCTATGTTGTTTTAACATTTAAAAAACCTTTGACACCATTTTCTCATTCGGATAATGTTTGGCTTCCTCTTCTTTTCTTAATACTCGGAGTGCACCTTCAGCTAATGCCTGCAGCTCATTTTCACCCGGAAACACATAAACATCTGCAATCCAATCAACATACGATGAAATCTTATTAACAAAGGTTTTTCCATATGCTAAACCTCCAGTTAATACGATTGCATCAACCTTACCTTTTAAAACTGCACTTGCAGAGCCAATTTCTTTTGCAATTTGATAGGCCATTGCATTATAAATTAATGTTGCTTTTTGATCCCCTGCTTTAATCATTTTCTCTACCTTTGTTGCATCATTCGTGCCTAAATATCCGACTAATCCACCTTGTCCTACAAGCTTCTTCATCATTTCTTCCCGGTAAAAGTCTCCAGAATAGCACATTGCTACAAGGTCCCCTGCTGGTACAGTCCCTGCTCTCTCGGGACTAAATGGTCCATCACCGTGCAAACCGTTATTCACATCAATAACACGACCGTTCTTATGAGCACCAACAGTGATACCTCCACCCATATGAGTAATGATTAAGTTTAAATCTTCATATTTTTTATTGAGATCTGCCGCCACTCTACGTGCAACTGCTTTTTGATTTAATGCATGAAAAATACTTCTTCTTTGAATAGAAGGGATACCTGATATTTTCGCGATTTCTTCCATTTCATCCACAACCACCGGATCTACGATATAAGCTGGGATATTTAAGCCAGCAGCAATTTCAAAAGCTATAATGCCACCTAAATTAGAGGCATGCTGTCCAGCAAAACCTTTTCTTAAATCTTCAATCATCTCGTCATTAACAGTGTAAGTGCCGCCCTCAATTGGACGAAGGAGTCCACCCCGAGCACAGACCGCATTTAATTTGGAGATGTTAATCCCTTCTTCATCAAGTGTTTCAAGGATGGTTTGTTTCCGAAATTCATATTGGTCAATAATAGACGAAAACGTATTAAGTTTTTCAGCATCATGCCGAAGTGTTTTCTCAAAAATGGATCTTTTATTGTCAAAAACACCAATTTTTGTTGAGGTTGAACCTGGATTTATGACAAGTATTCGATATTCATTGCTCAGCAATTGGCCAAAACCTCCGTAGTCATTCAATCATTTTATTTATTGCTTCGATATGTACAGCTTCTTTCTGAGGTTTTTTGAGATGAAGAGTAACGCACTGAATTAACCCCGACAAAATAACATGGACATTTACGGTGTTGTTGAGGTTAATTCCGAAAATTTTGTTCATTATTACGATCTTCTACTTAAAATATGGTGACCGTTTTGTAAGAACTGGCTACGTGAGTTTCTCATTCTCTCAATTCTTTCTTCTGCTAAGCGATCAGCAGCCTTGTATGTTGGAATTCCATCTCGTTTTGCTATTTCAATAACCCGGGAGATGTTATTGTAAATTGTTTCCACTTTTTTGAGCGCTCTTTCACTATTGTAACCATACAATTCATCAGCAACATTGATTACTCCACCAGCATTAATCACATAATCAGGTGCATATACGATTCCCAATTCATGAATAATATCACCGTGCTTTGAATCTTTTAATTGATTGTTTGCCGCACCTGCAATAACTTTTGCTTTCAATTGAGGAATCGTAACATCATTTATTGTTGCACCCAATGCACAAGGTGCATAAATATCGCAATCAACACTATAAATATCATTCGGTTCAACAGCCTTAGCATTAAAATCTTCTACAGCTCTTCGAACAGCTTCTTGATTAATATCTGTTACAATTAATTTTGCTCCTTCTTCATGGAGATGCTTGCAAAGATTATACGCAACATTCCCTACACCTTGTACAGCCACAACTTTTCCTTCTAGAGAATCTGTACCAAAAGCTTCTTTTGCAGCAGCCTTCATTCCCCTGTAAACTCCAAAAGCCGTAACTGGAGATGGATTACCCGAAGAACCAAATGCAGGAGAAATACCTGTTACATAATCTGTTTCCTCATGAATGAGATCCATATCTGCAACAGTAGTCCCAACATCTTCAGCCGTAATGTATCGTCCATTCAGTCCTTGAATATAACGTCCAAATGCTCTGAACATTTCTTCATTTTTATCTTTTCTTGGGTCACCAATTATAACTGTTTTTCCGCCTCCCAGATTTAAACCTGCAGCAGCATTTTTATATGTCATCCCACGAGCAAGACGAAGTGCATCCTCTATTGCTTCTTCCTCTGAAGCATATGTCCACATTCGTGTTCCTCCTAGTGCTGGGCCTAATGTTGTATCGTGAATAGCAATAATGGCTTTTAATCCTGATTGTTTATCTTGGCAAAATACCAATTGTTCATAGTCGTATTGCTCCATATATTTGAAAATTTCCATGATGTGTTTCCTCCTAAGGTTTTACTTTTCTGAAGAACATAGAGCCAAGGCTAATGAATAAAGTTTACTTTCAGAACTGTCAGATCGGCTTGTTAGGACAATTGGAGCCTTTGCTCCTGCGATTACTGCTCCCACCTTTGCTTTTGCAAAATAAATCAATGATTTATATAGAACATTTCCTGCTTCAATGGTAGGAACCAAGAGGATGTCAACTTGCCCTGCAACTTCACTTGTGATTCCTTTATGTTGTGCCGCAAGAAGAGAGACTGCATTATCAAGTGCTAAAGGGCCATCAATCACACAATTTTGAATTTGACCTCTCTTATACATCATTGTAAGTGCTGCTGCGTCAAGGGTTGCTTTCATTGATGGATTAACAACCTCTACAGCGGCAATTGCTGCGACCTTTGGTACAGAAACTCCGATTGACCGCGCAACATTTATAGCATTTACAACGATCTGCTCTTTTTGTTGTAAATCCGGTTCAATGTTCATTGCTGCATCTGTCACAAAAACCGCTTTAGAAAACCCTGGAATGTCAAACATAGCAACATGAGATAAAACTCTTCCAGTTCTTAAGCCATATTCCTTATTTAAAACAGCCTTTAAAAGAATGGATGTTGGGATATGACCTTTCATAAGAACTGATGCCTCATTTTGATGAACAGCTCTTACCGCAAGCTCTGCAGCTTGTTGTTGAGATCGAGATTGAATGATTTGAACCATTTCTTTTTTTATTCCTTTTTTGTCCAACAAAAGTTCAATTTCATCTTTTTGGCCAAAAAGCATGAAATGAGCTAAATCACGATTAATTGCCTCTGCTACCGCCTCAATGACCTCTTCATCCTCAGCTGATGCCACAGCTACACTTTGACCTTTTATTTTTGCTGCTTCTATAAGCAGATTTTCCAACTTCATTCACATTCATTTCCTTCCAAAACATCAGTTTGACCATCAACTAATTGTTTCTTAAATATAAGCAAGAAGTGTGCCAAAAAAGTAAACCTTGTCCCCATTTTAAGTTGAGTGATTAAAAATATACTCCATCACATTTATGTATGAAAAAAAGAGTAGAAAAACCGTGGCTTGCCGCTAAATTCTATTTGCGAAAGCCAGAGTTTTTCTCAAGCATAATCCATTGTTTTCTTACATTTTCAAATTATGCAAAGAAAGACTTTTTCATTTATCCTTCTTTATCATATAACGATCATGCACCTTTTTGCAAACTATGAATTCTATTGCATGCTATTGTTTGCAAGATTATATTTTTCCATTTTGTAATAAAGACTTCTTAATGAAATTCCCAAAGCTTTTGCTGTTTGTGTTCGATTATATTCATGGAACTCCAAAGATCGTTTTATAACATCTGCCTCAACTCGTTCAACTGCCTCAGCAAGTGTTTCTTCATTATTATGGACAAATGCTTTATTTTCTTGTACTTTTCTTTCAAGTCGAGAAAGTTGAAGCATTGGAATATGCTTTTCACTTATCGTAGTTTCATGATATTCCATAAAGATAATTGCTCTTCCCAGGACATTTTCAAGCTCTCTTACATTTCCCGGCCAATGATACTGAATAAGCTGATTGATGGCATGTGAAGTTAAGCCTTCAATATTCCTTCCATAATCTTGATTTAATTTTCGAAGCAACCGTTCACATAATGCCGGTATATCTTCCTTACGATCTCTTAATGGTGGAATGGAGATTGGATATCGATTTAGTCGATAATATAAATCCTCCCTAAAGCTTCCTTCAGCCATCGCCTTTTCAATATTTACATTTGTAGCTGCAATTACACGTACATTTACAGCAATTGGCTTAGTTCCTCCAACCCTGACAATTTCATTTTCTTGCAATACCCGTAATAGCTTTGCCTGCATATTAGCTGAAAGCTCACCTATCTCGTCTAAAAAGATACTTCCATTATTTGCTTCTTCGAAGAATCCCTTTTTTCCGCCTCGTTTAGCTCCTGAAAAAGCCCCCTCATCATAACCAAACAGTTCGCTTTCAAGAAGATTCTCGGAAATCGCGGCACAATTAACTCGAATAAACTTATTGTATTTCCTGTCACTTGCATTATGGATGGCATGGGCAAATAGCTCTTTTCCTGTTCCCGATTCCCCTCTTAGCAAGACAGTTGCAGGTGTTTTGGCTCCTAATTTCGCTTGTTCAATTGCCATTTTCATTTCGTCACTTACACCAATAATATCTTCAAATGAATATTTTGCTTCTAACGTTCGAATGATTTGTCGAGCCCGGTTTAGTTCAGTTGTTAAGGTCTGTATTTCAGACATATCATGAATAACCCCAACACTTCCTTTTAGCTTACCGCTAACAATAACGGGTGCAACATTAACAATCACATCTTTTTTAGCGGGTCCAACTTTCATTCTTGCCCCGCGGACAGCACGCCTCGTTTGTAATACCTTCATATGCATACTCTCACCCTCTGAAATATCGGCTGTTGCAGGTTTACCTATTACTTGATCTTCAGTTAGCCCCGTTAACCTTGAATATGCACGGTTAATAAGAATTCCTCTACCTTCCTCGTCAACAACCGAAATAGCTTCTTCAGAAGATTGAATAATCGCTTCAAGCATCATCTGTATATCTTTTAAATTTGTGACTTCCTCTGCTAAATTCACAACCTCAGTAATATCTTTAAACAACGACAATGCACCTAGCAGATTTCCAGATTCATCGATCATTGGAATTCTCGTTGTAATAATCTTCAAACCATTTTCCAGGACTTGCTCTTGATTTATTTCAACTTCACGGGTTTTTAATGTTCTACCAAGCTTACTTGATGAGATTACCTTTTTTATATTCAAACCTATTGCTTTTTCGCGGGGAAAACCGGTAATTTTTTCAGCCATTTTATTGAACAAAATGATCTTTTCGTTCATATCAATAACAATCATTCCATCATTTGTCGAATTAAAGATCGTTTGCTGTTTATACGTTTCTTCTTTAAGTCTTGCAATCAATTCCTCTTTTTCTTCAACAAGCTCAGAAATGATTAGTGCTACAGATCCGGGAATGATCATCATATCAGAATGCTTTACATTTTGTAATTTTTGCATCACTTCGTTAGAACCTGTTGCCTCAATAATTATATTGAGGTTAGAATTCATGAACGGTTCCCATTTAGTACTTGTTTGTATGCCTCGCTTTTTTGCATATTCTATCCCTGGCGCTAGCTCATTTTGGTCAATAACAGCAACTACTTTCATAATTGATGTTTCAACCATTCTCTTTAATAGCGCTAAACCAGCTTTACCTGCCCCAACTATCATAACTCGCTGCATAAAAATCTATCCCCTTTGTACACATCGGAATGACCGTACTCTTTCATTCAAACATTTGCAAATTTTTGCACACCTTTATCATATCGCATAAGAATGCTACTTGACAAACAAGGTAAAGAAACAGACAATTATTTATAGTTTTAGAAACTTAGCTTGTTGCCAAGTTCTAATTGAGGATACCCTTAGTTTCCTTATACTTTCATCCATAAATGTATATAATTTCTGATCGTATAGAAGAAAGGACGCCTGTTTTATGTCAAGAATCATTGCTCTAATTATTATGGTTATTCCAGGATTAATTGCTGCTTTCGGTATTAAACTTATGCGTGATATGACATTTGGAATTCTTCAGCCTCCTATCCCCTTTTTATGGGTACAGTTTTTAATAGGACTACTATTTTTTCTTGGCGGTCTTTCATTTGTCGCAGGATTTATTTTTTACAGAGATCGAAAACGAAATAAAGTTCAGAAAAAATTCAGCAGAGTCCAGAAATAGAATTTCAATCAACAAAAAGAGTGAACCCAAAATGGATCACTCTTTTCGTTTGTATTTTTCCCTTTGCTCGACAGCCCTGTCGGGAAAGTCCGTAATAAAAGCAGTACACTCATTTTTCATTAAATTGATCATTACCTTCTCTTCATTGACTGTAAATGGTCTTACGGAAACTTGATGAAGTTTAGAATTCTCAATGATCTCCCGGTTTACAGCGTAAAGATGCGGATGTAAACCTGAAGCACCAACTTGCTTTGCGTAATCCCAAGGTTTATACAGACCTTCCATATACAAAATAGCTGTATCGATTTCGCCTGAAAGCTCCGCACACTTCGCTAAGCTATAATGATTAAATGAGGATATAATCGTCCGTTTTTCAAGATTAAATTTTTGAACTAGTTCAATCGTTCTTTCCTCAATCATCGGATATTCAATTATTCCATTCTTTAATTCGATATTGATTATAAATGAAGGAAGAGTCGCTACCCATTTTAACACTTCCTCGAGGGTAGGAATTCTAGCTTCTCCAATGAATTGTGAAAATGTAAAGCTCGCATCTAACTTTAAAATGTCAGATAAAAGCATCTCCTTTACAAATCCGGAACCATCTGTTGTTCGATCAACTGTTTCATCATGAATAACAACCAGTTCACCGTCTTTTGTCATTTGAACATCTAACTCAATACCATCAGCACCAGCATGATACGCTGCAATAAACGAAGACATCGTATTTTCAGGGTATGTACCAGCTGCTCCCCGATGTCCAAAAATTAATGTCATCTTGAATACACCTTCTTTTCATGTAAAAATAAAGTGAGACTTCCATCAGAGGGGGTTTTCTTCATCCCCCACTGATGGTTAGCGAAACTTATCACGCTCAAAACGCCACTTCCTGTGGCTTCACCTGACTTGGACGTCCTGTCCTTCGTCGGTTCTTTACGGGCAGTAACTCTCTCGAATTTTGCAGAAAAAGTATTACTGACCGATAAGAATGGGATAAATAAAGGAGGTTGATCTTATGAAACCATTGCAAATTTCTGCTGAGACAGCTCAGAAGCTGGCCAAATCACTTAATGTTCCTCTCGAACAAATTATGCATATGCCTCAGCATATCCTTATTTCAAAGCTTGCTGCACTTAACAAAAGCGAAGAAGAAAAGAAATAATCCTGCAAACCCCTTATTTTTCTAATAAAAGTAAGGGGTTTGCTATACATTCCTTCCTCATTTTATTACCTTATAACATTCTCCGTACATATCATCTTTTCCTTTATGACAATAATTAATATCGAAATTAGTACCAAGTATTAGAAATAGATGTTATGATAAGGTTATTAAAACCCGATGAGGTGAATCAAATGTTTTCAAAGGCTCGAATAACAGCTATTGGATCTTATGTACCTGAGCGAGTGATAACAAATCATGATTTCGAAAAAATGATTGATACAAATGATGAGTGGATAACAAAGAGAACAGGCATTAAAGAGAGAAGATTCGCAGCAGAAAATGAATTTACAAGTGATCTTTGTATGAAGGCAATAGAAGATTTAAAGATACGCTACAACAAAGAAATAAGTGATGTTGATTTTATAATCGTAAGTACCATTTCACCAGATTATCAAACCCCAAGTGTAGCTTCCTATATACAAGGAAAATTAGGCATTCGAAATGCAGGAGCAATTGATTTAAATGCAGCTTGTGCTGGTTTTACCTATGGACTTCATATGGCAAATGCATTAATTACTAGTGGAATTCACAAAAAGGTTCTTGTTATTGGGGCAGAAACCATCTCAAAAATGACAGATTTTTCTGATCGGACTACTTGCATCTTATTTGGAGATGGTGCAGGGGTAGTACTTGTAGAAGAAGATCAAGATGGGTATTTCCTTGCCTCCTCTGTTCAATCCGAAGGAGAAAAAGCGATTCACCTTTATAGTACAAACTTATCACATACTATGTTTCAACAAAATCTTGAACATAAAAGACAACTTGTCCAAAATGGAAGAGAAGTATATAAATGGGCTGTTACAACTGTCCCTAAGTATATGAATACCCTGCTTTCAACAACAAACCTTACCATAGACGATATTGATTGGTTTATTCCACATAGCGCGAATTTGAGAATGGTCGAATCCATCTGCGAAAAAAGCGGATTTAGTATAGAAAAAACTATTTACAGTATGGTCAATTACGGAAATACATCAGCAGCTTCAATCCCATTATCTCTAGATTTAGGAATTAAAGAAGGACAAATTAAAGTTGGAGATACATTATTACTCTACGGCTTTGGTGGTGGTCTTTCTCATTCCGGTCAGGTAATAAAATGGGGTTAGGTTTAGAAAAATTACAAAAAATGTAAAAGTACCATATAAAAGTTTCAATTTATTTCGTATTGTGCTATGCTTGACTAGAAGCGAGGTGTCAAATTTGGCAGCATATAAAGCAAAGAAAAGTAATTTAAAAGCACTTTTAACCAAAAGTAACACTAAGCTTGATGTTTTAGCGGCAAATACAAACATTCCACTGGAACAATTACATGGCTATTTAGACAAAAAAGTCATGAACTTGAACAATGCAATGACAATCTCGAAAGCACTAAATTGTAATATAGAAGACCTTTATGATTGGAAGGTTGCCGGAGAGTGATTAGATTCACTCTTTTTTTATGCAAAAAAAGGCCTCCTTATTCCTGAATCCTTCGATCAATAGGAGACCTTCAATTAGTGAGTATTAAAATGTATTCATCGCACCCATGTATATTAACTTCAACCGCTTAATTGGCGAGATTAGCTTGCTTTATGTTCCAAACGAAGCTTATCAGCCACCATTGCAATAAACTCTGAATTTGTCGGTTTTGCTTTTGTCATGCTTACCGTGTAACCAAAAAGAGATGAGATTGACTCGATGTTTCCACGGCTCCATGCTACTTCAATTGCATGGCGAATGGCACGTTCTACTCTGGAAGCAGTTGTATTATATTTTTTCGCAATGTCTGGATACAATACTTTTGTAATTGAACCTAATAATTCAATATCATTGTAAACCATAGAAATAGCTTCACGTAAATATAAATACCCTTTAATATGCGCAGGAACTCCAATTTCATGGATAATACTTGTAATACTTGCATCTAAGTTTTTTCCTTTAGATTGAGGTTCACTCGTTCTTATAGACGAACTTGATCGTTTTATAATTGGTGCTGCATTACCACTGACTTGACGGATGTGACTTGCCAGCCCTTCCATATCAAATGGTTTTAAAATAAAGTAAGCAGCCCCTAAATCAACAGCTTTCTTAGTCACATCCTCCTGACCAAATGCTGTAAGCATGATGACATTCGGTTGGGGACGATCCATTTGTCTAAGTTTTTCTAAAACACCTAAACCGTCTAAGTGAGGCATAATAATATCTAATACTAATACATCAGGATCTTTGTCCTTTAACATTGTTAAACATTCTTGACCATTATATGCTACACCAAGAACTTCAATATCATCCTGACTTGAGAGATACTCCTCTAATAAACCTACAAGCTCTCGGTTATCATCAACTATACAAACTTTTATTTTTCCCACAAAAACTTCCTCCTCAGTGTTGATTTGCCAATATGTCTGATATCTATACATATGATTACATAATAAATAATTTCGACAACCCTATAAAAAACCCTTTATTTTTTTCAAAAAAACTTTAAAAAATGGAGGAAAACTACGATTTTCTTCATTTTACTTCGTTTTTCGACTTATTGCATCATTTGACATTTAATTAAACACATGTATTTGTCGAAAAATCTTTCTCTTTTATTGTACATAAATTTGTCAAAAATGAAAAGGTTAAATTAGGGAGTACTAAAAGAATAAAAAAACTGTCAAGAAATTAAATTTCTTGACAGTAAAAGTTTAGCTCGCTTTTTGTTCTTGATTTCCATAGATATCTATACCTGCTTCATTTAACATCCATTCTATATGAACTCCATATCCTGAAGTTGGATCGTTAACAAAAACATGTGTCACAGCTCCTATTACTTTACCGTTTTGGATAATAGGACTACCGCTCATTCCTTGAACAATGCCACCTGTTTTATCAAGTAACCGTTGATCGGTAATCTTTATAACCATTCCTTTTGTTGCCGGAAATTTTTGAGGAACAGAACTAACCACTTCGACTTCAAATTCCTCAACTTTGTCTTGATCAACTACAGTTAAAATTTTTGCCGGTCCTTCTTTCACTTCATTTGATAAGGCAATCGGCATCGCTTTATCCATAACACCATTATTAATCCCCTGATTTAATTCACCAAAAATCCCAAAAGGGCTGTTTCTTGTAATATTCCCAATTACTTGACGATCACTTGAAAATCTTGCTAATTTCTCACCAGGATTACCGTTGCTTCCTTTTTCAATTGAGGTAACTGTAGAACGTACAATTTGTCCATTGTCTACAACAATCGGTTTTTTCGTATCCATATCAGATATAACATGTCCTAATGCACCGTATTTTTTTGACTTAGGGTCATAAAATGTCATTGTTCCAATTCCAGCTGCAGAATCTCGTATATATAATCCAATACGATAGGAATGATCATGTTCGTCTTTGAGAGGATACAATTTGGTCTTTACTTCTACTCGTTCCCTGTTTAAAACTAAGTCAAGAGGTTCTCCGGTTTTTCCAGCTTTTTGAATAAACGGGGTGACATCACTCATCTGTTCAATTTTTTTCCCATTAATATGAGTAATTATATCTCCTATTTCAACACCTGCTAGTTCACCGGGAGATTTTTTACCATCAGTTGTATCAATTTGATGGTGGCCTACCACCAATACGCCAAGAGTATTTAGTTTTACACCTATTGACTGCCCACCAGGTATAACCTTAAAATCAGGTAAAACCTTTACACCGGCTTTTTTCACAGGAAAGCCTGCAAGATCAAAAACAACTTCACCTTCACCCGCTTGTTTCCCATGTATATCAAGTGTTTTGCCATCATTATTTTTTTGAACAGTAAATGCTTCCTCAGAAGGTTGATTAGCATTTACAGGAAAAGAATTGTCAACACTCACTGTTTGAGACTCAAATACTGTTACCGTTTTTGGCATCTTTACATATTCTTGAACTTCTTTTACAAAACCTAGACTCATTACTAACACAAGGAGAAGTACACCAACTAATTTTCTCATTTTATCTGTCTGCAAAAACCTTCACTCTCCTCGCTCCTAACCCACACCATAAAGTCTTTATGGCTACAGTTTTAATGTAGCCTTTTGGAAGCTTATTTATAACTTGAATAACTAGAAAAATGAAGGATTTGTTGCAAGTTTTAGCAGGATTTTACGTATATCCTCTTGAAGATTTTTTTATTTGGCAAAATCCATTCACATCGAATAGTCTTTTACCGAGTTGGCAATGTTAAACTTGGTCGTTACTTAATAATAAAAATGGCTACCATAAAAGTATGGTAGCCTCACTTTATCGTTTTGCCGTGTGTGCAAGAGAAAGAAGTTCTTTAGCATGTTCTTTAGATAATTCAGTCACCTCTACACCTGCGATCATACGACCAATTTCTTTAATTTTTTCTTCTTCATTTAAAGGTTTTACACTTGTTTTTGTTCTACCGGCTTTTGTTTCTTTTGCGATATATAAGTGGGTGTCTGCCATTGCTGCAACTTGTGGTAAATGTGTGATACATAATACTTGTGAACCACTTGAGACACGATAAATTTTTTCCGCTATTGCTTGGGCAACACGCCCACTTACACCTGTATCTACTTCATCGAATATAATCGAAGTAATCCCTTGGTGTTGGGAGAAGATACTTTTCATCGCAAGCATAATTCTTGAAAGCTCTCCACCTGATGCTGTTTTACTAAGCGGCTTAAGCGGTTCCCCCGGATTTGTTGATATATAAAATTCAATTTCATCGACACCGTTAGAACTATATTTTAGTTCATGTGACGGTGTACGCCTCTCGTCAATATTCACATCAAAGCTTGTTTTTTCCATATACAGTTCTTTTAATTCTTGATGTATTTCATCAATTAATACCTTCGCGTGTTTCTTGCGTATAGCTGAAATGTTTTTTGCTTCAACAGAAAGGTCTTCCAGCACTGATTCGAGTTCTTTTTGCAATTTGGTCAAATGACTATCTTTGTTTTGAATTGTATCAATTTCATCTGCGATTCTCGCAGAGTAGGTTAAAATCTCTTCAACTGATTGTCCATATTTACGTTTTAAATGATTAATTTCATTTAAACGACTTTCAACATAGTTTAATCTCCCCGGATCAAATTCCAATGAGTCTAATTCATTCCGAACTTCATATGAGAGATCTTCTATCATATAAAACGCATTCGAAATTGTCTCGGATAATTCTTTTAATTTTGTATTTATATGACTTACATTTTCAAGATGGCTCATTGCTAGGCCAACCCAGTCCAACCCTCTCTGCTCACCATGCAATGCATTATAACTGTTGTTTAATGAATCATAGATTTTTTCATAATTTGAAATTTGATGCTTCTCTTCCTGAAGCAGTTCATCTTCTTTAGGTTGTAATTCAGCATTTTCAATTTCTTCAAGTTGAAATTGAAGTAAATCAAGGCGATGAGCCATCTCTTGCTCATTTTCCGAAAGCTGAATAATTTTTCTTTTTAACCCATCGTAACGTTGATAAAGTTCTAAATAAGCAATAAGAGCACTTTTGACTTCCTTACCACTATATTGATCTAACAATGATAAGTGATTTTCCTCATTCATTAGCTCCTGGTTATCATGTTGTCCATGAATATCAACTAATAACTGACCTATCTCTCTTAATACTGCTATAGTCACGAGCTTTCCATTTATTCGACAAATACTTTTTCCAGAGGAACTCATATCTCTGCGGAGAATAATCATACCATCACTCACATCAATGCCAAATTCTTCACAACGTTCATAAACCGGATGTTGATCCTCATCTAATAGAAAAAGCGCTTCTAACTCTGCCCGTTTTTCACCATAACGCACAAATTCTGAAGAGCCCCGTGCTCCAGCCAATAAATGAATCGCATCTATTATAATTGATTTACCTGCCCCTGTTTCACCTGTTAAAACAGTTAAACCTTTTTCAAAAGAAACAGTCAAAGATTCAATAATAGCAAAGTTTTTTATTGATAATTCCGCTAACAAACAGAATCCACCTCTTATATATATTCTTTTAAAGCATATCTAAAAATCGCTGTGTAATGTTCTCGGTATCAAGCGGTGTTCTACATATAATCAGAATCGTATCATCACCACAGATTGTACCTAGTACTTCATCCCAATCAAGATTATCAATTAGTGCTCCGATAGCATTGGCATTACCTGGTAGTGTTTTCATGACAAGCATATGTCCTGCGGAATCAATTTTCACAAAAGCATCCATTAGCGCCCTTTTCAACTTTTGTAACGGATTAAAACGCTGATCTGCTGGTAAACTATACTTATAACGGCCATCCAACATGGGAACCTTCACTAAGTGAAGCTCTTTTATATCTCGAGAAACAGTGGCTTGTGTAACATTAAAGCCCATTCCTTTTAATAAATCAACTAATTCATCTTGTGTTTCAATATCATTATTCGTGATAATTTCACGTATTTTTATATGTCTTTGTCCTTTATTCATCTTAGGCACCCCTTTTTTCGTTGCTGCTAATCAATTTATCTCTGTATGTTTATACTTTTTATCTTATATTAAATCCCTTTAATTGTACAGATTTATTCAAACACACACTGAAAAAGTGCATAAAATAAAACATATGAAAGATAATGGATGTAAAACTTACCCTAAGTTTTGCATGAATATACAGACTATTCTTTCATCAAAAAAACAGGAAATAGCGATCCTGCTACTCCTGTTTTTCAGTTTGTTTCTTTTCTTTTAATATTGAATGTGCCTCATCGACAATTTGTCTTTCTGTTTTTTCAAGATATGTTGTCCCTTCCGCTTGGCTTCCTTCCCATCTTAAGTGAAGAAGAAACTCAATATTGCCATCCCCGCCTGTAATAGGTGAATACGAAAGATTATGAACATCGTATCCTTGCTTCAATACAAAAGCCAACATCTCTTTTAAAACAAATTCATGAACAGAAGGATCACGGACAATCCCTTTTTTTCCAACAAACTCTCTCCCCGCTTCAAACTGTGGCTTAATTAAAGCAACTACATCACTCTCAGGACAAAGTATTGTTTTTAGAACAGGGAAAATTAATCGTAATGATATAAAGGATACATCAATTGATGCAAATTCCGGCATTCCTTCTTGAAAGTCAGAAGGTGTGACATAACGGAAGTTTGTTCTTTCCATCACAACTACACGATCATCTTGACGTAATTTCCATGCTAGTTGGTTATAGCCAACATCGAGTGCATATGACAGTTTTGCACCATTTTGGAGGGCGCAGTCTGTAAATCCTCCTGTAGAAGATCCGATATCAATCATAATTTTATCTTGAACATTAACATTGAATTCTTTTATTGCTTTTTCTAACTTTAATCCTCCACGACTAACGTATGGAAGAGTTTGTCCTTTAACTGTTAGCACTAAATCCCGTGATACTTTTTCACCAGGCTTATCAAGCCGCACTTCATTACCGTATACTACACCTGCCATAATAGCACGTTTTGCTTTTTCTCTTGTTTCAAACAATCCATTTTCAACTAGAAGGATATCTAGTCTTTCCTTTTTATTACTCATGATCGTAAAACTCTTTTCTCTTGTTCAGGTAACAATGTCATCAATTTGTCTACTACCTGCTCTGTTGTCATTCCTATTTCTTCAAGCAATTTTGATACACTTCCATGTTCAATAAATTTGTCAGGAATTCCAATACGAGAAATAATCGTTTGAGTGTAATTATGCTCTTGGGCAAATTCAAGGATTGAACTTCCAAATCCTCCTTGCAATACGGCTTCTTCAATTGTTAGGATCGGAATCTTTTCCGCGAATATTTTGTGAAGCATTTTTTCATCTAAAGGTTTAATGAAACGAGCATTCACTACCCGGATAGACTTTCCTTGTTCAGCTAATCTCTCTGCTGCTTCCATTGCCATCTCAATTGTCGTTCCAAATGTAAGGATAACTGCATCTCGACCTTCTTTTAACACTTCCCACGTACCAATCGGTATCACTTTAAGATCTTCATCCATAGGTACTCCAATACCGTTTCCTCTTGCATATCGAAGCGCAATTGGTCCATCCTCATATTTTAATGCAGTATTAACTAAATGTTGACCTTCGTTTTCATCTTTCGCCATCATTATGACCATATTCGGTAAATGTCTTAAGAAGGCAATATCAAATACACCCTGATGTGTTTCTCCATCAGCACCCACAAGTCCTGAACGATCAATACCTATAAATACATTTAAATTTTGGCGGCAAATATCATGAAGCACTTGGTCATATGCCCTTTGAAGGAAGGTAGAATATATCGCTAAAAACGGCTTCATATTTTGCGTTGCTAAGCCTGCAGCCATTGTTGTAGCATGCTGCTCAGCAATTCCGACATCGAACATTCGATCCGGGAATTCTTCTGCGAAAGCTTCAAGTTTAGATCCAACAGGCATTGCCGGTGTAATGGCCACTACCCGTTTATCTTCACGTGCCACTTTTTGAACGGTATCACTTACTAATTTACTCCAAGCAGGCCCAATGACCTTAGGTTTTACAAAATCACCTGTTTCAATTTTGTAAGGACCTGTTCCATGCCAAGTTCCAATTGTATCTGACTCAGCGGGCTTATATCCTTTTCCTTTTTTCGTAATAACATGAAGTAGTACAGGTCCTGATGTTTTTTTTGCGTATTGAAGGTTTTCAAACAAATTATCATAATTATGACCATCTACAGGACCTAAATAAGTAAACCCTAGTTCTTCAAAAAAGATTCCAGAGACAAGCATATATTTTAAGCTGTCTTTTACACGCTCGGCTGTTGAAGCAAGCTTTCCTCCAACGGCTGGAATCTTTTTCAAAAGGTATTCGAGCTCATCTTTTACCCAATGATACTTCCCTGCTGTTCTAAGTCTGCCAAGCACATTATGAAGAGCACCAACATTCGGCGCAATAGACATTTCATTATCATTGAGGACCACAATAACATCCTTTTGTTCATGTCCAATGTGATTAAGAGCTTCAAGTGCCATACCGCCTGTTAATGCACCGTCTCCGATAATCGGGATAATATGCTCTTTCGTTTGTTTAATATCTCTTGCTATAACCATCCCCATGGCAGCGGATAATGATGTAGAGCTATGACCGGTTTCCCACACATCATGAGGACTTTCATCACGCTTCGGAAAGCCCGATAACCCTTTATATTGACGTAATGTATCAAAATCACCAGCTCGTCCAGTTAGGATTTTATGTACATATGATTGATGCCCAACATCCCATATAAATTTGTCTTTTGGACTGTTAAATACTTTATGAAGTGCAATAGTTAATTCAACGACACCCAGGTTAGGACCAATATGTCCACCTGTTCCAGATAATTTTTCTATAAGAAATTTTCGAATGTCCGCACTTAATTGTTCAAGTTCATTATTTGATAATTTCTTCAAAAAGCTTGGGTCTTTAATGGATAGAAGATCCAAATGGATCACTCACTTTCAATTCAGTTTACTTCTCTACTATATACTTTAGTTCTATTATATTCTTATCTATCTATTTTAACGTATAAATCGCCAGGATTAAAATATTTTTAAAAACAATTGCTTATGATGACATTTAGTAAGCAAAAAAAACTTACCATAAAAAAGCACTAATTACAATGTTTTATGTATAACATTACCTGAGTCGCTATCATATACCATGATTATGTATACAACTTTTCATATATGGTTTACCCGTCATTACAGGTAAAGAAACTCCTAATAAGAAAACCGTCTCCAAATGGAAAACGGTTAGATGGTACATCATAAATTAATGATCTCTTTTGGCAATTAAATCACAAAACTGTTCCAATAAATCGGTTTTTGTTGACAGGTGCAAAAGCAGTTCTTTCGCTTGCTTAATATGATCTTGAAGTTTTTCTTTTGCCCCCTGCATAGAAAGAATAGAAGGATATGTTGTTTTTTCATTAAGGGTATCTGATCCTACAGGCTTCCCAAGCTTATCTTGACTGCCCTCAATATCCAAAATATCATCTCTGATTTGGAACGCAATTCCAATATGATAAGAAAATTCTCTTAATTTTTCAATATCTTCTTCTGGCGCTTCTGCTAATATTGCTCCAGCAAGAATACTAAAGCCTAATAATTTAGCCGTTTTATTTTCATGGATATATTGAAGTTCCTCAAGGCTTAGACTTTTTGCTTCACCTTCCATATCTGCAACTTGTCCGCCAACCATTCCTTCTGCACCAGCTGCTTTAACAAGTTCAGATACTAGTCTTAACTTATTCTCAGCTTTTACAGCAGGATCATCCACGATCAGAGAAAAACTCTGTGTTAATAAACCATCACCTGCTAAAACGGCCACTGCTTCTCCGAATACTTTATGATTAGTCGGCTTTCCTCTTCTCAAATCATCATCATCCATACAAGGTAAGTCATCATGGACTAATGAGTATGTATGAATCATTTCAATTGCACAGGCAGTCGCAATTCCTATGTCCTCAGACTTTTTATACGTATGAAGTAAAGCCAAGACCAGCACCGGTCGTAAGCGCTTCCCACCTGCTTTTAATGAATAAAGCATTGATTCTTTAATGGATTGAGGAGTTGATAAATCATTAATAAATAGCGGCAGAGCTTCTTCAATTTTCTTTTTACGAGAGATTAGAAAATCGTTCACATTAATATTCACGATTTCTCTTCCTCCTGAAGCTCAAACGGCTTTAATTCACCATCTTCGCGCAAGATATAATCCATCTGTTTTTCAACATGCTGCAGCTTATCATGACAAAGCTTTGAAAGTTCCATACCATTTTGAAAATATTCGATTGCTTTTTCTAACGGAACATCACCTTCTTCAAGTTTTCCAACAATCTCCTCGAGCTGTTGCATGGCCTGTTCGAATGATAACTCTTCTTCTTTACTTTGTTTTTCATTACTCATGAATCGTACGCTCCTCTATTCCCTGAACTTCACAATCAAGTTGTCCATCTTTTAATTGCACCTTTAGTACTTGACCTTTAGAAATTTGATTTACGCTTTTGATCAGCTTATCTTCTTGGTAAACTAGGCTATACCCGCGGTCCATAATTTTTAACGGACTTAATGCATTTAGTTTATCAATTGTAGCATGAAATTGCGAATGTTTATGTGTGATAATTGATGACATTTCCCTATTAAGCTTTTTTAACAAAGTCTCATACGCTTCATTCGAGCGTTTTACCTGATCCTTTGGATGAACTTTTTCAAGTCGGTTTTTAACATATGTATACGTTTCTTTTTTACGAAGGATCACTCTTTCTCCTTCTTTATGCAATCGATCAATTATGTTGTCAAGCTGTTGTTCCTTTTGCAAATAAAGCTGTTTAGGATATCGAAATGCATAGGATGTTCTATAATGATTCAGCTTTTCCTTTTGTGCAGACAATTTTTCCGTCATTGCTCTTGTTAATCGGTTTTTTCGTTCTAAAATTCTTTCCAACAATTCTGTAGAATGTGGAACAGCCATCTCTGCAGCACCAGTAGGTGTGGGTGCACGTAAATCGGCTACAAAATCTGCAATTGTAAAATCTGTTTCATGTCCAACTGCTGAAATGATCGGCACTTGTGAAGAGAATATCTCACGAGCAACTATTTCTTCATTAAATGCCCATAATTCCTCAATTGATCCCCCGCCACGACCAACAATTAATACATCAAGGGTTCCTAATCGGTTTGCCTTTTTAATTGCTTCAGCAACGGATGCACCTGCTTGAATACCTTGAACAAGTGCTGGAATTAATATGACCTTCGCCATTGGATATCTTCTATTTATTGTTGTTAAAATATCACGAATTGCCGCTCCGGTTGGTGAAGTGATAACCCCGACTTCATTAGGATATCTTGGTATTGGTTTTTTATATTTCTCTTCAAAAAGACCCTCTTGTTGAAGCTTTTTCTTTAATTCCTCATAAGCCAGATAAAGACTGCCGATCCCATCCGGCTGCATCTCTTTCACATATACTTGATATCCGCCACTTTGTTCATATACAGTGATTTCACCTCGCAATAGAACCTTCATACCGTTTTCTGGCTTAAATTTCAACGATTTATTAGCTCCGGCAAACATAACAGCTTGGATTCTTGCTTTTTCATCTTTTAGCGTAAAGTACATATGTCCCCGACTATGAAGATTAAAATTTGAAATTTCTCCTTTAATCCATATATCAGTCAAATGAGGATCAACATCAAATTTACGTTTTATATATTTTGTAAGTGCTGTAACTGTCACATACCTAGGTTCACTCATATAGTTGCCTCCTTTCCAATCGTGTAGATTCAAAAAAAAGTTAAGGACAGAATGCTAAGCCTCATTCCGCCCTGAACTTTCTTAATTAATAGAAGGCTTATTTGCTTTCTAAGTAATTTTTTGCTGATTGTACAGTATTATGAGCAAGCATTGTGATCGTCATTGGACCTACTCCCCCTGGAACAGGTGTTAAGAAACTAGCCACATCCTTTGCCTCATCAAATACTACATCTCCAACCAATTTCCCAGTATCTAATCGATTTACACCAACATCAATTACGACTGCTCCAGGTTTGATTTGGTTTCCTTTAATAAAATTAGCTCGTCCAACAGCTGCAACCAAAATATCCGCTTCTTTTGTATAAGAAGTTAAATCTTTTGTTTTTGAATGGCAATAAGTAACTGTTGCATGTTCGTTTAATAGTAATTGACCTACCGGTTTACCAACAATATTACTTCTTCCAACTACTACTACATTTTTTCCGGCTATTTCAACACCTACTGATTTGATCATTTCAACAATACCTGCAGGTGTGCATGGTAAAAATGTATCTTGTCCAGTCATCATTCTACCGATATTGATTGGGTGGAAGCCGTCAACATCTTTTAGAGGTGATATTTTTTCCACAACAGCAGTTTCATTAATATGTCCCGGTAATGGAAGTTGAACTAAAATCCCATGATATTCATTATTGTTATTATAGCTCTCAATAACATCAAGAAGTTCATTTTCACTTAGAGACTCGGGGAAATGTTCCAATTTAAATCCAACACCGATTTCTTCAGCAGCTTTTTGCTTTCCTCTAATGTAAGAAACAGATGCAGGGTTATCTCCTACTAAAATAACAACGAGCTTTGGTAGTAATCCCCTTGCCTTAATTTGTTCTACCTCTACCGCCAGCTCACTTCTTTTTGTTTTTGATAATTCTTTACCATCAATGATTGTTGCAGCCATTCCTAATTCCTCCTAAAGTTATCTCTCTAGATTTTGTTTAATTTTAGAAAGTACACCATTAACAAACTTACTTGAATGGTCATCACCAAATGCCTTTGCTAATTCAACAGCTTCATCAATCGCTACATTTGCTGGAACATCTTCTGCAAATTTCAGTTCATATGCAGCCATACGTAATATCGTTTTATCGATATTTGCTAAACGCTCAATTGTCCAGTTAACAAGGTGTGGAGCAATGAGCTCATCCAACTCCTTCTGATGTTCAATTGTTCCGAATACGAGCTGGTTCAAAAACGCGTCTGATCGTTCCTCTTCCAACGCATGCTCAATTGCTTCATTTGGGTCTGTTTGGCTAACATTCACTTGAAATAGTGCTTGCAGTGCCTTTTCCCTTGCTGTTCTACGCTTCATTCTATACTTGCTCCTTTAATGTTTAAAAATGTCGAATGTCATAAAGTGATCATACCATATCTACCTAGTAGATTCATTCGTAATTTCATATGTTTTTTGTTATATCCCGAATGAAAAGGCTTTTATCCAAATAAACATTCGTTGTTTGTTTAAATATATCCTCTTAACAATATAACCAGTGATAACTATACTATAAACCAATTTAACTAAATACTATGTCATTAGAAAAACTTGGCTTATCACCAAGCCCTTATGTCAAATGCCTTAGTTTTTCTTATACTATCTGATCTGACACAAAAAAAGAAACCAAAGGCATAACCCTTGGCTTTTTTGTAACTTAATTTCTATTCATTATCTACATTTCTTGATCTACTTCAACATCTTGAGTTTTTGTTTCAAATTGAACACCCACAACGTGAATATTCACTTCGTTCACTTCTAATGCTGTCATATTCAATAATGCTTGACGAATATTATCTTGAATTTTTTGAGCAACAGTCGGAATTGATACACCAAAGATCATCACACAGTATACGTCGATAATGATTCCTACGTCAGTTAAATCAACTTTTACACCTTTACCATGATTTTTCTTTCCCAGACGCTCTACAACGCCGGCTGCAAAATTGCCTCGCATTGAAGCAACACCTTCAATTTCAGAAGCAGCAATACCTGCTATCACTTCAATTACTTCCGGAGCAATTTCAACTTTACCTAAACCATTATTCTCAGGATTCATTTCTAACACATTATTTGTCTCTTTCAAGAATCGCACCTCCGTGTATTTTTATGATTCCATCACTTTATGCAGTTCTAAAAATTTTGTATTAAACTCTCCGCTAACAAATTTTTCGTGATCAAGAAGTCTTAAATGGAATGGAATTGTAGTAGAAATACCTTCTATCACAAATTCACTTAATGCACGTTTCATACGAGAGATTGCTTCTTCTCTGGTAGCACCATATGTTATTAGCTTTGCAATCATTGAATCATAATATGGCGGAATTGAATATCCGGGATATGCTGCTGAATCCACTCTTACACCCAAACCTCCCGGAGGTAAGTACATCTCAATTCTGCCGGGAGACGGCATGAAGTTCTTTTCTGGATTTTCTGCATTAATACGACACTCAATAGACCAGCCATTAAATGTTACTTCTTCTTGTGATACAGACAATTTCTCACCGGAAGCTACTTTAATTTGTTCTTTTATTAAGTCTATGCCCGTTACCATTTCAGTTACTGGATGTTCAACTTGGATACGTGTATTCATTTCCATAAAATAATACTTCTTATTCACATGGTCAAAAATGAATTCAACTGTTCCTGCACCAGTATATTGAACAGCTTCAGCTGCCTTAACTGCCGCTTCTCCCATTTGCGAACGAATATCTTCGTCAAGAGCTGGTGATGGTGTTTCTTCTATTAATTTTTGAAGTCTACGTTGAATTGAACAATCACGTTCACCTAGATGTATTGTATTACCATGGGTATCAGCTAACACCTGAATTTCTACGTGACGGAAATCTTCAATGTATTTTTCAATATATACTCCAGGATTTCCAAACGCAGTTGCTGCCTCTTGCTGGGTGATTTCGATTCCTTTTATAAGTGCCTGCTCGTCTTGAGCAACACGGATACCTTTACCTCCTCCGCCAGCAGTTGCTTTAATTATAACAGGATATCCCATATCGTTGGCTAATTTTTTCGCTTCATCAATGTTCTCAATAATTCCTTTTGAGCCCGGGACAATCGGAACACCGGCCTGGCGCATCGTTTCCCTTGCAACATCTTTTGTTCCCATTTTCGAAATTGCGTCAGCGCTAGGACCTACGAAGATAATATTGCATTCTTTACAAAGCTCAGCAAAGTCGGCATTTTCTGCTAAAAAGCCGTATCCGGGGTGAATCGCATCACTTTCCGTTAGCTTAGCTACGCTAATAATATTCGTAAAGTTCAAATAGCTGTCTTTTGAAGATGTTGGCCCAATACAATAAGCTTCGTCAGCTAACTGTACATGCAGGGCTTCTCTGTCCGCTTCTGAAAAAACAGCAACTGTTTCAATATCAAGCTCTTTACATGCTCGGATTATTCGAACAGCAATCTCGCCTCGATTGGCTATTAATAATTTCTTAATCATCATTTTAGCTCCTTACTCAGGCTTTACAAGGAATAGAGGTTGACCATACTCAACAAGTTGTCCATTTTCTGCGAGTATTTCAACAATCTCACCTTTTACTTCTGCTTCGATTTCATTAAAAAGTTTCATCGCTTCTACGATACAAACAACTGAATCATTTGTTACTTTAGAACCAACTTCAACATAATTTCCTGCCTCAGGTGATGAAGCTGCATAGAATGTCCCAACCATTGGAGACGTAATTTTATGTAAATTTGCAGTGTCTGCTTTAGACTCCTCTATCGGTGCGGAAACCTCAAGTGTAGCTGGTTGTGCAGGTGCTGCTTGTGTTTCTATCTGCTGCACTTGGGCAGCTTCAGCTGGTGGAGCAGCCACTACGTTACGTACAACTGTTTCAACCTCATTTGTTTGTTTTTTCATTTTTATTTTTGAACCATCTTGTTCAAATGTAAATTCATTAATAGAGGAATGATCAATTAATTTAATAATTTCTCTGATTTCCTGGATCTTTAGCATGCTTAAGCACCCCTTTAATTCATGTGACCATGGTAAAACTCATGATCTTTTATTTTATAATCTAGTACTAAAACTTAGTCCCATAATACCATCTTACGATACATAATAGAAGAAATTCAACATTAATTCTTCCCATTTATGAGCAATTCTACAGAAGGAGCGTAAATTTTTTTCTTCTTGGATGATCTTTTTCCATAAAAATTTGAAGATTATGGATAGAATAGGAAAAGGATCAACCCTTTATGGATTGATCCTTCCTATTATACCATCTTTATTGAGCAGGCTCGAAAGTTACAATAACATCTTCCATGTTTTCCATTTCATCTCTTACAAGTGTCATGATTTGGTTAGCCGAAGATGCATTATGTTCTTTTGCTTTTACAGTAATTTTCACATTATTCCCATCTGCTCGAACAAGTGCATCGTCAAATCCTTTTGATTTGATTAACGTTTCAAGAAGCATTTCCTTTCTTGCTGCATCATTCAATGCTTCCATTTCATCATAAGCGTCGCTTTTCTCTGTTGCAGATGCATCATTACTTGCAACGATCGTTTGTAATTGTTCTTTTAACTCATTTCGTTGATCATCTAATTGCATACGAAGTTCAGTAAATAACTCATCACTTGAAACACTGGAGCTTGAGATAACAGTTCCATCTTCTAACTCTTCAGTTTGTACTTCACCTTCTTCGCCAGCTTCAGTACCTTCAGTTTTTTCTGATGTTTCATCTGTATCAGTTGCTTGGGATTCTTCTGTTGCTTCTGATTCTTCTGTTGTTTCAGTAGCTTCAGCATTTTCTGCTTCTGCCCCCTCTTCTTTCGCTACCTCCTGACCATCCTCAGTTTTTGCATTTTCACTCACTTTTTGATCGTCACCAGTCATAACAACATTACTTGATCCACCCTCCGGAGAAGTAACATAATATACAGATAATACCACCACTAAACTTAGCATTGTTAATAACCAAACCGTTTGCTTTTTCAACATCATCTATTCATCCTCCTTCATTTTTTTCGATGCTACAGCTACTCGGTGGCTGGGTACTCCCAGCACTCTCGTAACCGATTCTACAATGGTCTTTTTTATGTGAATGTTGTCAGCACCACCGGCGACGACTAAGACACCGCGAATTTCAGGCTTTTTTGTTTGAATGACAATGGGTGCCTCTTTTTCACCATCTTGGATAATGACAACTTGTTCATCTTTTGAAGAATCCTCTACTTCACGTTTACCACCCTCACGATCCGTCTCGGTAGTTGTTTGGCTCTGCGTGACGGTGTTTTTTTCAACAATCTTCTTTGAGGTGGAATCCACATTTACAACGACATGTACCTCACCAACCCCTGATATTGACTCTAGCACTTCCTTTAATTGATTCTCATATTCTGCTTCATAATCAGAGATGGAGTCAGCCTTATCACCATTTGTCTGTTTGAATACCTCTGTTTCTTCATTTGCTGAGGTATTAGCGGATGTTTGTATTGAATTCTGTGATTGTTCAGGACTACTTGTAAAAAGATTGCTTACTAGCATAAAGGCAACTCCTAGAACAAACACTAGAATAAAATAATGATATTTTGATGGTTTCTTCGAGTTTGACTGACCAAGAATTGATTTAAGTTTATCTATAAAGCTTTCTTTATTGCTCATTTAATGACTCCTCCCCCCTTTCCAGATCCAATGTGATTTTTTCTTCTTCGACTTCCCAAATTTTTGCTAACGATGCTGCGATTACTTCTTTATGAATTTTATCTACAGATTCATTTTTTGTTATGTCTTTAGATGCATCAATTTTGACAGGCTCAATAACTTCTACTGTTCCATCCCCTGCTACTTCTGTTACTTCATTTGGTTTTAAGATTACCTGAATATGTTGCAAATCCTTTTGAGAGGCAATGTCTCCTACATTTTCTGATTCGGAAAGAAGGATTGATTCAATCATCACATCATATTTTTGCACCAGCTCCTCTTCTGCCATCGTTTTCATTTGGACAGCCATTTGTTCTAAAATATATGCACGTTGTGAGGCTTGTATTTCTTTTTTCTGAAATTCTATTAAATTTTTTCCGTTTTCATCTTCTGAAGCCGCTTGAAGATTGAATTCCGCTAGTATGTCATTCATATCTGTTGAAAAAATTTTAAAAATCGGATTGATAATAACAATGATTAACAGTAAACTAATGACCATTTTTGCGTATTTTTGCATGGAGGAATTTGGTAATAACAGGTCGATAACGACGGCCAGTAAAATAAAAACAATGATATTGGTTATCCATTCTGTTAGAAACGACACTTTATCTCCTCCCTCTTAACGCATCATGATTGTTAAATTACTGGCAGCGATAATAACTGTTAAACTTAAGAAAAACATTAACGACACAATAGCCAATGCAGCAAATATATAAATGACACTTTTACTAATAATATCTAAACAGGAAATGACAGGTCCCCCGCCAAGTGGTTGTAGAATTGCTGCCGCAAACTTATAGATTAATGCAAGAGATAATACTTTAATCGCAGGGAAAGCAACGATAAACAACAGCACAGCTACTCCAAGTACACCAACCGTGTTTTTCAATAAAACAGATGCACTTATGACTGTGTCCGTAGCATCAGTAAACATTCTTCCCAGGACAGGAATAAAATTTCCCGTAATAAATTTTGCCGTTCGGATCGTAATTCCGTCTGTCACAGCCGCCGAGGCACCCTGGACAGATATGACACCTAGAAAAATTGTAAGAAAGGAAGCTAATAAACCGATGCTTATATTTCTTAACAAGTTAGCAAGCTGGGTGACTTTGTATTGGTCTGTTAGAGTGCTTACAATATTCAAAAGGGCAGATAAAAATAATAGCGGCAACACAACATTCTGAATCAATAGACCGCTTGTATTCATAAGAAAAATGATGACAGGGTGAAAAAATGCTGCAGAGGCTAGTCCCCCTGAAGAAGCCATTAATGCTAATAAAAGTGGAATCAGTGCCAAAATAAAGTTCGTCATTGCATGGATCGCTTCATTTGTATACTCAATGGCCACATGAAAACTATTTAGGGCAATAATGATTAACACCATATACACTAAAGCATATGCCACTTTGCTTACAGCGCTCTGATTGAAGGCATTCTGCAATAACTGCAAAAGCATACTAAAAATTGTTAGCAAAATAAGTGTGCCCAGTAATTTTCCATTCGCTATTAATTCATGAAACATAAATTTCAAAAATGCTTTTATCCACTCTTGAAAAGAAAGTTCTTTTTCACCATTTAGGAATTGAAGAAGACTACCTTTTTGACTTTCGGGTAAAAACCCTCCGTATTTTGTCATTACTTCATCCCAATAGGTTTTGATATCTGAGATTTCAAGATTTTCAACCTGTTCATTAACAAAGGTCTCGGCATTTATTTCTAAATCCGAATTGGCTTCTTCTGATGTTTGCTGTGGAGTCGTGGAGGCTTGTACATTTATTGGGACTACTAGAAAAATAGAAACAAAGAATATGAAAGTAAGTATTTGCCGCATTCACACACCTCCAGCTTATTCAGCTTCTTTCTTTCTTCATTCATTCCTTACTTCTTGATAAGAATGAATTATGTTCCTGGTATCATTCCTAGAACCGTCTCAATGATAACCGTTAAAATTGGGATAGCCATGGTAAGAATAAGGATTTTCCCTCCTAATTCAATCTTAGAAGCAATGGCACCTTGTCCTGCGTCTTTTGTAATTTGCGCACCAAACTCTGCTATATAAGCGATGCCGATTATTTTTAGGATCGTTTCTACATAAATCAAATTAACATTTGCATTTAAAGCAATCCGTTCAACCATTCGGACAATTTCATATACTTGATCAATTAAAAAAAGAAAAATCACACACCCAACAAATACAACAAGCATAAATGCAAAGGTAGGTTTTTGCTCCTTTACAATAAGGGCAAGAAAGGTTGCAATTAATCCTAGTCCGACAATTTGGATGATCTCGATAAAAATCGCCCCCCTTACCCTTGAAAAAGAAAGACTGATTTAATCTTCTTAAATAAATCATCTACAATTGATGCCACCATAAACAAAATATAGATGAATCCAATTAATGTGACCCATTGTGCATACTCCTTCTTGCCCATTTGATCTAAAATTGTGTGAAGGAATGCAACGACGATTCCTATCCCCGCAATTTGAAAAATGGTGTTTATATCTACGCCCATTGCGACAACTCCCTTTCACCTACATCAATAAAATGACTAATAACAACCCCGTTAAGACTCCCAAGCTTTTGACCATGCGTTCATATCGGTTTTGTCGATCAATCGCATCTGCTTCTTCTCTTTCTAAATGGGTAAGTGCGAGTCTAATATGCTTTTGCTGTGAAACTCGATCATGCTGACCAAGCGTTTCACCAAATTGCTTTAACACTTCATATTCTCCCTGTTTAAAAGCCGTTAAGCGCCATATCTCCTTTAAACTTTCCTCCCATGCACCCTTTACACTTGTGTGTCCTTTTATTAGCTTTTCAGCAAACTGTTCAAAGAAGCCTGATAGTGGCTTCGGAAGCTGTTTTGAAATATTCTGTGCTGCCACAATAAGCGAGGTATGACCATACATAATCTCTGCCTCCAAGGATTGAAGGGCAACTTTTAGCTGACGAAGTTGTCTTGTTCGTTGATTTAAATGTTTCGCTGCTTCAAAACCAGCCCAAGTTGTCGCAATAATAATGAGAAATGCACCCATCCATTTGATCATTTACGACACACTTCCTTCTTTTAGTAAGTGCTTACCCTGATGATTTAGGATTTGCTGGACAGTTCCCGGTCCATCTCTTCTTGATAATTCAAGATACCGATCAAAAACATTTGCCTCTACTAACGATTTGATGCTTGGACGATTCATTAATTCACTAGCTTTATATCCATGTACAGAAACAAATAACTGAACACCTGCATGTACGGCTTCTAAAACAGCTTCCGCATCTTCAGCAGTACCGATTTCATCAACCACCAGTACGTCCGGACTCATCGATCTGATCAGCATCATCATTCCCTCAGCTTTAGGGCATGCATCAAGGACATCCACTCTATCCCCTAATTTGTGCTGTGGTACCCCCTTAACACATCCTGCTATTTCAGATCGCTCATCAACAATCCCGACTTTTCTTGAAGGAATATGTTGATAGCCGCTGCTAATTAATCGGGCAAAATCGCGCAACAAAGTGGTTTTTCCAGTTTGTGGTGGACCAATAATAAGGGTATTTAACCACTTTTGATGGTAGACATATGAAACAAATGGTTCCGCAATTCCCAGCTTCTCTCTTGCAATTCGAATATTAAAAGATGTTACATCACGTATCGCTTTAACTCGTCCATTTTCTGTAATCACCCGGCCGGCTAACCCGACACGGTGACCACCACGAACCGTGATATAGCCCTTTTTCAATTCATCCTCTAATGTATAAATTGAATAATGGCTTAGCTCGTTTAATAGATTGATTGAATCTTCATATGTTGTCATCGATGAGAGAAAAATGGGTTTCCCGGCTATGATGACTTCAACCTTTTTCAGTATACGAATACGAATTTCTTCTACTCGAGACAAACTTGCAGGATGAAGCTTTAAGATTTCTTTTCTTATGGATTCCGGAAGCATTTCTAGCAACTCTTTCATACCGCTTCCTCCTATTAACCTATTCGTTACTTTAATCTATGCATGCTTGACCACATTCATGACATAAAAGCCCGGAGATTTATTGTGAAGCATATGGGCTATTCATCTATTTGTAGATTCCAAAGAGGATAAAAAAAACACCTAATCCAATAAATAGTAATTTTGCATAAGACAGTTGATCGGCAATATGAAAAATCCCTATTGTCATCGTTACAATAAAAATAACTGGACCAACAATCGCCAATAATGAATTAATCGTTACTGCTTTTTTTACATCATTAAAAACCAACATTAAAATTGCAGCTGTTAATTCAATTCCTGCTGATAAAAATCTAAGACCTGCCATAGCGAATACTGTTGAATCAATATGTGTAAATAAACGTTTCATGTTGTCCTCCTAAAAGCATAAGTTTGTACACCATATGCCAAAGAGAAGTAATTTAGACAGAAAAGATGGAAGAAGATAAGAGCAAAACGAATGAATTTCTATCATGGGGTTTGTTACATTGCTATTTATATTGGGGATAAAGGCAGAAGACAATAAAAAAAGATGCTAACAAAAGTAGCATCTTTTTTCAGTAAAGACATTACGCACGTGATACGTACGTGCCTTCAGTTGTATTAATAATTAAACGATCACCTTGGTTAATAAAGAATGGTACTTGTACAGTTAAACCTGTTTCAAGGGTAGCTGGTTTAGAACCACCTGAAGCTGTATCACCTTTAATACCAGGTTCAGTGTCTGTTACTTCCAACTCAACAGTGTTTGGAAGCTCTACGCCGAGTGTTTCTGTACCAAACATCATAATTTGAACTTCCATATTTTCTTTAAGGAATTTCAATTCATACTCAATTTGAGATGATGGTAATTCAATTTGATCATATGTTTCTGTATCCATGAATGCATGCTGATCACCATTTGCATATAGGTATTGCATTCTACGAGTTTCAATTTGAGCTTTCGCTACTTTTTCACCCGCACGAAATGTTTTTTCTTGAACCGCTCCGGTACGTAGATTACGTAATTTTGAACGAACAAAAGCAGCACCTTTTCCAGGTTTCACGTGTTGGAAATCCATTACACGCCAAATACCGTTGTCCACCTCAATCGTTAATCCTGTACGAAAGTCATTTACTGAAATCATGAAATAGTCCTCCTAAGTTGGTAAATAAATAAGGAAACTTGAGCATTTCACTCAAAACCTCATTCTTATATGTAAAGAACATGTCTTCCCTATTATAAAATAATAAGATCTTTTGGCGAATGTGTTAAAGACTCATTGCCATTAGCCGTGATGACTGTATCGTCTTCAATTCTCACCCCGCCAAGACCAGCTACATAAATACCTGGTTCAACGGTCACAACCATCCCTGGTTCTAGAATTGTATCAGATCTAAAAGATAAAGCCGGCCCTTCATGTACTTCCATTCCAAGACCATGTCCTGTTGAATGACCAAAATACTCACCATAGCCTTGATCTTTTATGTAATCACGAGTCAAAGCATCCGCTTGCTTGCCTGTCATTCCAGGTTTGATACCATTCATTCCGCGCAATTGTGATTCAAGTACGACAGAGTATATATTTTTCAGTTCATCACTCGGTTCACCGACAGCAAACGTTCTCGTAATGTCTGAGCAGTATCCTTTGTAGTATGCACCAAAATCAAGTGTAACAAAATCACCTTTTTCAATTTCTTTTTCGCTTGCAACGCCATGTGGTAATGCGGAACGATACCCCGATGCTACGATAATATCAAAAGATGAAGAAACCGCTCCGTTTTTTCTCATAAAAAATTCTAGCTCATTTGCTACGTCGATCTCCTTTAAACCCGGTTTGACAAAAGTAAGAATATGTTTATACGCAGCATCAGCAATCTCTGCCGCTTCCTTTAATATCTTAATCTCTGAAAGAGACTTTATCAAGCGTAACTTTTCTACTGCACCAGATACCGGGATAAACTCTGTATTTTTCAAGGCATTTTTATACGCTGTATAGGTTTGATATGTAACATGATCTTGCTCAAATCCCAATCTCTTAATTCCGAGTTTATCAACTTGAGTTGCAACTTCCTCAACAATAGGACCCGTATGTTGAACAATTTCAAAACCATCTATCTCTTTTGCAGCTTGTTCTGTATAACGGAAATCTGTGATAAATACAGCTTTTTCTTCGGAAATAACGACTACTCCAGCAGTACCTGTAAAACCTGTCATATATCTTCTATTGTAACTACTTGTTATAACAAGCCCTTCAATGGATAACTCTTTAAAGCGTTTGCGGATATTTTCTAATTTCATGTTCTACTGCCTCCTATCTTGTCTTTTATTGCAAGAATGGCTAATTCATACCCTTTAAACCCTAACCCAATAATTTGACCGGCTGTAACAGGAGCTGTAACTGATGTATGGCGGAATTCCTCTCTTGCATGAACATTTGAGATATGGACTTCAATAACTGGAACAGAGATACTCGCAATTGCATCCCGAATGGCATAACTGTAATGTGTAAAAGCACCAGGATTGATCACAATGCCATCATACTGTTCATCTGCTTCATGAATCGCGTCAATTAAATCACCTTCATGATTTGATTGAAAACAAGTTACTTCACAGTTGAGCTTTTCACCAAATGTTAAGAGTTCCTTTTCAAGATCTGTTAATGTATTTGACCCGTAAACTCCCGGTTCACGTACACCTAATCGATTTAAGTTCGGTCCATTTATAACTAACACTCTCATATATGATTTTACACCTCTTTTCATAAGCAAGGATGTAGTGCCTAAATGTGATGTGTACTTATATTATTAGATATGTTTTTAATTACATAAAAAAGAATGTTCATCACATGAACATTCTACCATATCAAGCTATTGTTTTCCTTAGCTTTCTAACCTGGTATTGAATTCTTTATAATCAAACGAAATCGAGTATCCGATAAACAGTCCGTACAATATATAAAGGCATATTGTTGTTACTATGGTTCCACGAGATAATTCTAAAACAGTTTCTACATTTGGAAAAATCGGATTTAGAACAAAAAATACCAGCGCCCACAATGCGACTCCGTAAGCAAGACCAAGCCATACGCCATCGAAACGTCTTAAGATTGCATAATACACTAATGCTGCTCCAATCGAAATTAATCCTATAATAATAATACTTATTAAATTACCAACAACGCCATCTTTCCAGTTTCCTAATGCGAACGGTTGTAATATCAGGTTAGGACTTACTTCTGTGAAATTCAAAATGTAAGCTAGATAGGCCAATGCACTCCAAAAAACTCCACCAATAAATCCTGTTACAATCGACTTTCCCATCACAGACATCGGTTCTTCTTTTTTATTCTGCTCTAAATCTGGTTGATCTTTTTTCTTTTTCTCTTCTTCTTTAGCTGCCATTTTCCAACACCTCCATTCTTACTATGTCCATTTTTTGCGTATGCATGTTTCCTTAAAGATCTTGTGGATAAAGTGAGACTTCCATCAGTGGGGGTTCTCTTCATCCCCTACTGATGGTTAGCGAGACTTATCGGACCTTTACGGGCAGTTATCTCCAACTTATCTTCTTTTCTTTTCTCGAATCATGAAGTGGAAGTTTTACTGCCCGTTAAGGTGGGATAAAATTTACACTTTTTCATCTTAATCATGTCTAGTAAAAAAATGCGTGGGTATAATGTTAGTATAGGAATAATTTCCAACAATTCGTTTAAACTAAGCGTTAGAAAAAGGAAGAATCACGATCATTTGTCCATTATTACCATCCAAATAAACAGTTTAATCGTTCCTTGCAAATTGCTGGCTCTTATAATGTTTATTTCTAAACATCACTGTAGAGGTTTCTTTCTAAATTCTGTATTATAGAGATAATAGCTAAACTCTGATTAAACATTGTTTACTTCCATAATAAGAATTAGATAGGTTGGTGTCACATGGCAAATGAAAAAAAACCTGCATATGGTGGGCAAGCTGTTATCGAAGGCGTTATGTTTGGTGGAAAACACCACTACGTAACAGCCATTCGTCGAACAGACAACTCCATTGATTATTTCCATTTACCTAGGAAAAGTCAGAAAACGTTATCTTCTTTGAAAAAGATTCCTTTTTTACGGGGAATTGTGGCAATCATCGAGGCAAGTGCTAACGGGTCTAAGCACTTGAATTTCGCTACTGAGCGCTTTGAAGTTGATCCGGCGGATGACGAGCAAATGATTGAAGAGCAAAAGAAAAGTGATTCAAAACTAACAATGTGGCTCGGCATTGCAGCAGTAGGGGTTCTTTCCTTTTTCTTTGGTAAAGTTATCTTTACGCTTTTACCTGTTTTCTTAGCAGAATTTTTCCGTCCCCTTATCTCTTCGGATTTCGGGCAAATTCTCATAGAAGGTGCTTTCAAACTCGCGTTACTTTTAGCATACATATATGCTATCTCATTTACACCTTTGATAAGACGCGTGTTTCAATACCACGGGGCAGAGCATAAAGTAATTAACACATACGAAAATAATCTAGAGTTAACAGTTGAAAATGTTCAAAGCCAATCACGATTGCATTACAGATGCGGCAGTAGCTTTATTCTCTTTACAGTCATTGTTGGTGTTTTTGTTTACACACTTGTTCCGACAGATCCATTATGGTTAAGAATCGTAAATCGCTTGGCTTTAATACCTGTCGTACTTGGTATTTCTTTCGAAGTACTACAGCTCACAAATAAGGTTCGCCACATTCCGGTTTTACGATTTTTAGGGTATCCGGGTTTATGGTTACAACTTTTAACAACAAAAGAACCTACAAATGACCAAGTTGAAGTAGCAATCGCAAGTTTTAATGAACTTCTTCGGATGGAAAAAGAGACTCAGACATCCGCAGAGCAAATCGTGTGATTTGAGCGTATTTTGATTGGTATCTTTCCTTGGAGGTGGTCAGGATGACTCGTCGTACTAATTGGATCGTCATGGTTATTATTTTACTAGGAGTAATAGGTTTTGTCACAACCCTCGTGTCAGAGCCTCTATGGCTTTTAAAACAAATTGCAATCTATGCAGCAATCGCCGGGTTAATTTACCTTATTTATCGATTAGTTTCTAGAAGAAAAATGGGAAAAGAGCAATCTTCCTATTTAAAAGCTGCGAAACAATCCAAAAGACGTTTTGACGACCGAAGCAATAAAGGTTCAAATGTAAGAAACATTTCTCAAGTAAAGAAAACAAAAAAAGCCTCTGCCATAAAAAAGAAAAAGCAACAACCTTCACATTTAACAGTGATTGAAGGAAAGAAAGGAAAAAAGAAAAACCGAGCGTTTTTCTAATATGACCAATTTTTTAAAAATTCGTTTGTTCGTCTTCGACCTAGCTCTATTAGAGCTAGTTTTTTTTGTTCATTTATTTCGAATTCTGTTGTGACAATGTTTTCAACAGGAATAAACACAATATCTTTTTCATGTCTTTTGGAAATATGCCTGCTATCATGTGCATCTTTCATTGTTTCAAATAGAGCATTAAACATATCAATTGCATTATGAATTTCTTTAGCGGGTCTTTCCTGTTCACTAGAACTCAATTTTATACCTAGAACAGGCCTTTTTTTGGTATGTTTACTTTTTTGCTGAAAAAGCCATATTGGAAAGTTACTAAGTACACCACCATCAACAAAAATATTAACCCCTTTTGACGTTGTTAATTTTACAGGTTCAAAAAAATAAGGGAGGCTGCAGCTCATTCTCACTGCTTTTGCTACTGAAAAAGATAATGGCTCGATTCCATATTTAAGAAGATCATCAGGCAACACGATTAACCGACCATTTGTTAAATCTGAGGCAACAACTCTTAAACTACCTACTGGCAGATCCGCAAATGTAGAAATCCCTTTGTTTTTTAACTTTTGACAGATCCATTCTTCCAGTTTGACTCCACGATATAAACCCAAATTCCAATAAAGTGAAATCCATTTTGTAAATGGGAGCGGTAGAAATGATTTTCGGGCGTCTAATAACATTTTCAGGTCTAATTCGTCCATCATTTCTAATATTTCATCACTTCTATAACCAGCCATAACAAAGGCACAAATAATAGATCCTGCACTTGTACCTGCAAGACGTTTAAACTCGAACCCTCTCTTTTCAATCACCTCATACGCTCCAATAAGAGCAAATCCCTTTATTCCACCACCTGAAAATACACCATCAATTTGCATAGCTCCTCACCTTCCTCCTTTTATAGTGTAAGAGATGGGGTGGAAAAATAGACCAATCGAATTGTCATTAGAAAGCAATTTGGTTTCGATTTTTCTTGGAGGAAAAATAAAAAACTCCCGCAACTTGGAGTTTTTTGAAAACTAATCATGTGTATTCTATTGTTTCATTTTTGGATCCAGAACGTCTCGTAAGCCGTCTCCCATTAAATTAAAACCTAAAACGGTTAGCATAATGGCTAAACCTGGAAAGAACAAGGTCCAAGGAGCCTGCATAAGGTATTGCTTTGAATCTGATAACATTTTTCCCCATTCCGGATTTGGCGCTTGAGCTCCTAATCCGAGGAAGCCTAGTGCTGCCGCCTCAATAATAGCTGTTGCAATGGCTAATGTCCCCTGCACAATAATTGGTGTCATACTGTTCGGTAAAATATGCCGAAAAAGAATTCTATTATCACGCATCCCTATCGCTTTTGCTGCCATTATGTATTCCTCCTGTTTAACACTCAGAACTTTTGATCTTACAAGTCGACCAAAATTTGGAATATTGATAATAGCGATTGCAATCAGTGCATTTTGCAAGGAGGGTCCAAGAATAGCTACAACTGCAATAGCTAGCAATATGCTAGGAAATGCTAACATAATATCAAATATCCTTGAGATGATTGTATCAACCCATCTTCCGTAATAACCTGCAATAATACCAAGAAACGTACCAATTATCGCAGATCCTAATACTGAAAAGAAACCAACCCAAAGAGATATTCTTGCACCGTATAGAACGCGGGAAAAAATGTCTCTACCGAAATCATCAGTCCCAAACCAGTGTTCACTTGATGGGGCAAGTAATCGTTTTGACAGTTCTTGGTCCTTAAAACCATATGGAGCAATAATTGGAGCAAGCAACGCCAGGATAAGGAAAAAAATCACAAGACCTAATCCAACCAAGGCTAATTTATTTTTACAAAAGGTTTGCCATGCCTCTTTCCATGGTGGTGTAACCTGTTCTTCTGCTATCTTATTCAAAGTATGAGGTTTATTTTTAGCAACCTCTGCCATTGATATCCCCTCTTTTCGTTATTGATGATATTTAATTCGCGGATCGATAACGGCATATAATAGATCAACAACTAGATTAATAAAAACAAAAATCGCTGCAATCATTAAAATTCCTGACTGAATAACCGGGTAATCACGGTAACTAATGGCATCATAGAGATAACGTCCAATACCAGGCCACCCAAAGATTGTTTCAGTCAAAATTGCTCCTCCTAAAAGGAGACCTGTCTGCAACCCAATAACTGTTAAAACGGGTATAATGGCATTTTTTAATGCATGTTTATATACAACCCAAAACATGTTTAATCCTTTTGCTTTCGCAGTTCGGATATAGTCTGATTTCATAACCTCAAGCATGGTGGAACGTGTCATTCTTGCGATAATAGCCATTGGAATGGTCGCAAGGGCAAGGCTTGGAAGAATCAAGTGTTGAATAACCTGTACAAATTGATCTGCTCTGCCTTGAAGAATTGTATCAATCATATAAATATTCGTTATCGCCTCAACAGGATTTCTTACATCTTCCCTTCCTGTTGACGGTAACCATCCTAATTCGATCGAAAACACCCATTGCTCCATTAAACCAAGCCAGAATATAGGCATTGACACACCGATTAATGCTAAAATCATCGCAAGGTAATCAAACCATGAATTTGAAAACCACGCACTGATAATTCCTGCATTGACTCCAATAAAGATCGCTATAATCATGGCGACCAGTGTAAGTTCAATGGTTGCAGCCAGATATGGCCATATTTCTTCATTTATCGGCCCTCTTGTCCGTAATGATGTACCAAGATCTCCCGTAAAAAGAGCTTGTAAATAATCGACATATTGAATATACCACGGTTTATCTAACCCTAATTCTTTCGTTAAAGTAGCAATCGCCTCTTTTGTAGCCTTTTGCCCGAGAATAACTTGTGCAGGGTCACCGGGAATTGCCCGTATAATGGCAAAAACAACCAATGTCATTCCAAACAAAACAGGTATAAGTGAAAACAGTCGACGAACCGTATAGGACAACATATGCTCACCTCTTTTTTATTAACATGTAGGTTTAGGTATCTTAACGCCCCCTTTTTATAGAGGAAAAGGAAATCAAGCAGCTAGCCTTAAAGTTCACATAGGGATTAGGTTTACTAGGAGAGAAAAGTGCCAATTCAATATTTCCAGTCGAGATAAGGGAGACTATGTCTCCCCATCTAACAACTTTATTTAAATTCAACTTTTGTCAATGCTTCCGAGCCGGTAGGATGTGGGAAGTAATTAGCAATATAACTCGTTCCAGCTAATAAAGGTGTAGAGTGAACAAGTGGAACCCAAGGTGCATCTTCATGAATAATCTCTTGAGCCTGCTTATATAATTCATTTCGTTTATCTTGTTCTGTCTCTTTTTGAGCATTAATTAATACATCATGAAGTTCATCATTACTATAGTAAGAATAGTTGTTGCTTCCGATACTATCTTTATCTAAGAGGGTATATAAGAAGTTATCCGGATCACCATTATCACCGGTCCAGCCTAACATGTATGCATCGAATTCCCCTTTTGCTGCTTTTTCCAGGTATGTTGCCCAATCAACCGACTGAATTTCTGCTTTGACGCCAATTTCTGCAAAAGATGCTTGAATAACCTCCGCAACCTTCATTCCTTCTGGCATATAAGGCCTTGCTACCGGCATAGCCCACAGGTCCATGTCAAATCCGTCTGGATACCCAGCTTCCGCCAACAACTCTTTCGCCTTTTCTAAATCATAAGGATAGTCTTCAATTTCATTGTTATATCCTTCAATTGAAGGTGGCATTGGATTCTTCGCTGCCTCCGCTTTTCCACCATAAAACGCATCAATTATTCCTTGCTTATCAATCGCATGATTTAATGCTTGACGAACAAGCTTATTATCAAATGGCGGTCTATTTGTCGTAAAACCTAAGTATCCAACATTCATAGATGGTCGCTCAATTAATTGTAATTGATCATTATTAGTAACCGTCGCTTCATCAGAATTATTAACTCCATCCATTAAATCAATTTCTCCGTTCGTTAAAGCATTTAGCCTTGCCGTATTTTCAGGAATAACTCTGAATATTACTTGATTTAACTTTGGGAATCCTTCCATCCAATAGCTTTCATTTTTTTCCAAAACAATTCGATCATTCTGCTTCCATTCTACAAATTTAAACGCACCTGTTCCGACTGGATTTTTCCTAAAATCATCACCATATTCCTCAACAGCTGTTGGACTCGCAATACCAAATGGAGACATGGCTAAATTTTTCAGAAATGGAGCTTGGGGACGGTTAAGTGTAAATTCAACTGTATACTCGTCTAGAGCTTTAATCTCTTTAATAACATGACCTTCTTCTCCCTTAAATCCGCCAAACATCGTGTAGTAAGGAAAATCATCTGCATTCCCACTCATCCAACGATTAAAGTTAAATACAACAGCATCTGCATTAAAATCTGTCCCATCATGGAACTTCACACCCTGACGGAGCTTTAAGGTGTAAGTTAATGCATCATCTGATACCTCCCACGATTCAGCAAGACCAGGATGTAAGGTCGTATCTTGCTCACCATACTCTAGTAGTGTTTCAAAAATATTTTCCGTTACTTTAAAGGTTTCTCCCTCAGTCGTTGTAATAGGATCCAGTGATGTAGAATCCCCTCCACGCCCAAACACCAGTGTGTCCTTTTTGGTTTCCGCATTGTTTGCGGGCTGTTCTTTTCCACCTGCTTCTTGATTTGAATTTCCACTACAACCAACTAGCAGCATGCTTAGTGCTAACAATGAAACTAGTAACCACTTCATATTCTTTTTCATTTTCCTTTCATACCCCCATTAGTTATTTATCATCAATGTTGCTTGTCATCGATTGTATAGATGACAAGCAACAAAATGACCATCTATGTTTTGATCATTAGGTCTAATCGATTTACAAATGTCCATACCTTCTGAACATCGAGTATGAAAAGCACATCCTGAAGGCGGGTTTGAAGGACTTGGCATTTCTCCTAATAAAGGAATGTTATGACGAATAACATCAGGATCAGCGCTTGGAACAGCAGATAAAAGTGCTTTTGTATATGGATGCATAGCCTTTTTATAAAGTTCCTCACTATCCGCTAATTCAATCAATCTACCTAAATACATCACTCCTACCCTGTCACTGATATGACGAACAACACCAAGGTCATGTGCAATAAAAATATAGGTAAGTTGGAATTCCACCTGAATATCTTTCATCAGGTTTAATACTTGGGCCTGAATTGATACATCCAGAGCTGAAACAGGCTCATCCGCAATAATTAATTTTGGTTTTGTCATAAGGGCTCTCGCTATCCCAATTCTTTGTCGTTGCCCACCACTAAACTGGTGTGGATACCTTCTAGCATGGTGACGACCCAATCCAACAATTTCCAACATCTCCTTTACCCTTTTCTTTCTTTCCTCCTTTGTCCCTATTTGATGAACAATCAATGGCTCTTCCAAAATTTTTTCAATCGAGTGTCTTGGATTTAAGGAGGCATAGGGATCTTGAAAAACCATTTGGATATCTCTCCGTATCTTTCTTAATTCATTCTTTGACATTGTTGTTATCTCTTTATCTTCAAATACAATTTTTCCATCACTTGCCTCTATTAATCTCATTAGGAGACGACCTGTAGTTGATTTCCCGCAGCCACTTTCACCAACAATGCCTAAAGTCTCTCCTTTCTTTACATAGAAGGATAGATCATCAACTGCCCTCACTTCCCCCGTTTGTTTCCCTAGTAATCCATTATTGATTGGGAAGTTTTTTTTCAATCCATCAACTTGAAGAAGAAATTCGGTCATTTTTATCAACCTCCCCGCTCTTTTTATGTAAAAAGCACCGCACATTATGTCCTTCCTTCATCATTTTATATAAGCTTGGTACTCCTTCTAGGCATTCACCATATGCCTCCTCACATCGCGGGGCAAAACGGCACCCTTGATGTGAACTCCCATGACTCTGAATTTGGCCAGGTATACTATATAAGCGCTCTATTTTCCCTCTAATATCCGGGATGGATTTTATTAACCCCTTCGTGTAAGGATGTTTTGGATCTTTTAAAATAGTCTTAACATCACCTTGTTCAACAATTTGGCCTGAATACATAACAAGTACCCGATCACAAATCTCTGCAACTACACCCAAATCATGTGTGATGAAAATAATCGAAGTATTCATGTTTGTATTTAGTTCTTTCATAAGTGTTAAAATTTGCGCTTGAATCGTAACATCAAGAGCTGTTGTGGGCTCGTCTGCTATTAAAACACGGGGATTACAAACCATCGCCATAGCGATCATAACTCTTTGCCGCATTCCGCCGGATAGTTGGTGCGGATACTCATTTATTATTTCTTCTACTCTAGGAATCCCTACTAATTTCAATAATTCAATTGCTTTCAACCTGGCACCCTTTTTTGTTACATCAGTATGTAATCGTAGTGCTTCTGTTAATTGATTTCCTATCGAAAACAAAGGATTTAACGAGGTCATTGGTTCTTGGAAAATCATTGAAATTTGATTCCCTCTAATCTTTCTCATATTTTTCTCATTTAGCTTGGTTAAATCTTTTCCCTCAAACAAAATTTCACCGGTTTCGATCAACCCTGGAGGACTGGGAATTAACCCCATTGCTGCTAATGATGTTACACTCTTTCCGCTACCAGACTCTCCTACAATCCCTACTATTTCTCCCTTGTATACATCAAAACTAATATTTTTTACAGCTGGCACTACCTTTTTTTCAGATCTAAAAGATATACTTAATTTTCTTATTTGGAGTATTGGTTGTATACTCAATTTCTCACCACCATTATTTTATTAAAATGATAAACTATTAAAATATAATGAAAGTACTGAATATTATTGCATAATATGTTAATGCTCATTGTCATAATCGGTCGTTTACACTTAAGTTTCGTTCGACAATGATTTCGCTCCCTCGTTTAACGCATTAAAGCTGATGCATATTAAAGGATTAAAACCTATCATTCTAGTATGGAACATGTGACTTGTATATCCCTCTGTATACTTTTTATTAAAATAATAATTGATATAATTTTCCTCTTAGTTCGACGATATAAAAAAAGCGATGGGTCGTAGTGGTTCTACTTCCCATCGCTTTTTATGATTCTTCATTATTCTTTTGTATTTTACGCAGAGTATTGACTCTTTCTTCATTTTCCTCGAAGTACTGAACTAAGTCTCCAATTCGGTCAATAGCATTCCAACTTAAATGATGTTCAATCCCTTCCACATCATCATAAATCTTATCTTGATCAACACCGATTATTTGAAGAAATTGCTCCAAAAGTTCATGTCGGTAAACTAAACGCTTACCTGTTTTCTTCCCTTTATTTGTTAATACGAGACCTCGATATTTTTCATATATGAGATATTCATCTTTATCAAGTTTTTGAACCATCTTTGTAACAGAGGAGGGATGTACAGCCAATGCTTCGGCTATATCTGAAACTCGAGCATATCCTTTGTCTTCAATAAGTAAATAAATCTGTTCTATATAATCTTCCATACTAGGTGTTGGCATGTTGGTCCCTCCATATTCGCCGAACTTTTTAACGACATCATTACAATTTTACATGAGTTTATTGTTCATGACAAGGTATGGTTGTATTGCAGGAAAGAAAAGGACCTGACAATGTCAGATCCTTCAAACTGATTACAGTCCACACTTTAATTGTGCGCCACAGCTCGTACATGTATTACAGCCGCCCAAATCTTCAACTGTACCTTCACGACAAACCGGGCAAGTATTACCAACTTCATTCCCAATTGTTACATCTGTTGAACGAAGATCATTAATTGTATCAACAAGAACAACTTTTCCTTTTTCTTTTGGTTCTACTTCTTCATTTTCATCAAATGTATTTTCTTCAGCTTTTAGTGTCAATACCTGCGTATCACGGCTACCGTCTACATAGACTGTACCGCCTTTTGCTCCACCTTTGTAAAGACGCTCATACACTTTTTCTACCTGATCAACAGTATATCCCTTTGGAGCATTAACTGTTTTACTAATAGAACTATCAATCCAACGTTGGATGACACATTGTACATCTGCATGTGCCTCAGGAGCTAATTCCATTGCGGATACAAACCATGACGGTAGGTTGTTTGCATCTGCTTCTGGATGTGAATCTAAATATTCCTGCACGATATCTGCCTTTACTTCGATAAATTTACCAAGTCTTCCACTACGGAAGTACGAGAATGAGAAGTAAGGTTCAAGTCCTGTTGCAACACCAACCATTGTCCCTGTCGATCCAGTAGGAGCAACAGTTAATAGATGTGAGTTACGAATTCCGTACTCTTTTACACCTTCTAAAATATCTGCAGGCATTTTTTGCATAAATCCTGTTTGTGTAAATGCTTCACGAAGGCGGTTTGTTTCACCATCTTCTTCTCCAACTAAGAACGGGAAGCTTCCTTTTTCCTTCGCTAATTCGATTGATGCACGGTATGCTGTGGTAGCAATTGTTTCAAAGACCTTATCAACTAATACATTTCCTTCTTCAGAACCATAGTTTGTTTCACAGTAAATAAGAAGATCATGTAAGCCCATTACACCTAGTCCAACACGGCGTTCGCCAAGTGCCTGGTGTTTGTTTTCAGGTAAGAAATATGGAGTTGCATCAATGACGTTATCCTGCATTCTCACGCCAACTTCAACTGTTTTACGAAGCTTATCAAAGTCAACTGTTTTTGTTTCTTTATTTGCCATTTCGGCAAGGTTTACTGCTGCTAAGTTACAGACAGAATATGGTGCAAGTGGTTGTTCCAGTAGTTTGTTATCCTATTGGCTTTTTATCCAATAGTTCTTACAGTTTTATTCCTGCAAGTTCAGCATACATTTTCATTACAAATTCTTTTCATAAACATAATTAATTCTTTTCTCCCACGATCTTCTCCAAAAACTGCTTTTGAAATTACTCTAAAGTCCTTTACATCAAATAATTGATGAATCTCCTCAATTAGAGATGCAATAGTTGTTTGAATTCTATTTAAAGGCGTAGCTAAAACTAGTTCCATATTATCGATTGACCACTTTATAATGTATTCTTTAATACCCTGATGCAAAATCTTTCGTTTCTCTACATACTGAGAAGTCGCATTTTTAATTACATTTTTTCCAGAGCATGTTCGGTTACAATATTTTTGTGAAGATGTCTTAATTACTTCAAATTCTTGTTTACACTCTTGACATTTCCTTTTCTCTCTCGGAACTCGAATATATCCCTTTTTAATACCACTCTTTTTTAATCCCTCAATCATCTTTTGTTTCGCGACAGAATCTGATTCCCAGAGCTTCCTAGTCCGTTCACCAATCTTCTTTTTAGCACTATCACTATGTTTAAGATTAAAATGTCCATTTAACTTTCCAATTGCTGCTTTATGGATAGTTGTGTGATCCGAATTTATCCATTCTGTTATTATTGAGGTTAAAGAAAAAGGTAATGTCTCGTATAAGTTCAAGAGTTGCTTGTATGAGATTATTTCACAATCGATATGATGTTCTTTTTTTATTACATCTAACGCCTTTTTAGCTTCAGTTATCGCTTTTTCATTCCTGGACTTTATTTATACTATTTTCTCAAGCTTTCCATCTTTATCGTAGAAGAAGAAATCAGGCTTGTATGTTTTGAATCCTACATCAAAATTAGTGTCTTCATAACTCCATGGTATATCATGATAATCAAGGTATTTTGCATAAGCATACTCATATGAGCTTCGAAGATAATGCTCACCATAAAAACCAGCATAACCTCTGTTCATGATTATCACCTCAATAACCTTCGTAATTGCCTGATATGTTTACAAATTTGTAATGCTGCGGCCTCGTGGATGGATTATATTCTCTTGTGAGGTTCACCATCTATGCGTTGCCCCTGACTTAGATTTTACCTTAGCCTTCGGTTCGGATTAGCATCTCAGCCTTCCCGCTTTATTCCGCAGTTTTTTACGTGAGGCAAACTAAGCCACTTTACCACACGGATTTGTTGCTACGACCTGTTGACCATATGCTTTAGCATTTGTCATGTCGTTTGCATTATCAATAAAGAAAATTCCCGGCTCTGCTGAATATGTTGCACAGATATTGACTAGGTTCCAAAGCTCTTTTGCTTTAATTTTACGGTACGTACGTACTTTATAGCCTTGCTTCTTCCATTCACGTACATCTCCAACCTTGTGCCAGTTTTCATTGTATTCAGTCATTTCCTTTTCATTATAGCTTTCTACATCAGGGAAACGAAGTTCATATTCAGCATCGTTTTCTACTGCATCCATAAAGTCTTTTGTTAACGTAACAGAAATATTCGCACCTGTTAAGAACTCAGAGTTGTGAACACTGTAAGTACCGCCAGTACGCAGCTTTAATTCAGCATCTTTTATGATTTTTTCACTAAATCCACCTGTTCCTGGAATTTGTTTGTAGTTAACTATTCCTTGGTACATATCAATTTCCTGTTGTGTAAGAGGTGTGAATTTTAATTTATCCTGTGCATATTTTTTAATCGCTTCATCATTAGTGTTTTCAATAAGGAAACGTAGAATTCTAGGGTTTTGCATTTTCGAAATAATGAACTCAATAATATCCGGATGCCAGTCGGCCAGCATGATCATTTGCGCTCCACGCCTTGAGCCACCTTGTTCAACTAGATGTGTTAGCTTCGCAATATCATCCAACCATGATACAGATCCTGATGATTTTCCGTTTACACCTTTTGCTAATGTGTTACGAGGGCGTAATGTTGACCCGTTCGTTCCTACACCGCCACCGCGACTCATGATCTCCATTACCTGTTTACGATGCTCAGAGATCCCTTCGCGTGAATCCTTCACAAATGGCATAACATAGCAGTTAAAATAGGTTACTTCTGTTCCAGCACCTGCACCATATAAAACACGTCCTGCCGGAATAAAGTTTAAGTTAACAAGCTCTTGATAAAACTTTTCAAACCATTCTTGACGTTTCTCTTCTGTTTTCTCAACCGATGCCAATCCTGTTGCATTACGCTTCGCGATTTGTTCGTAAAAGATTTCAAGTGGTTTTTCAATGACATCTAACGAGCGTTTTACGATCCCTGTCTCCACTTCCTCAGGTTTATCTAATGAGTGTCTATATTCTTCATCAACTAGCACATTTGCTGTTTTTGCTTCCCAATCAATACTTTTGATAAACCCAAGCCCTCTTGCCGGGAATTTAGGGTCTTCCTTGATCGTTAAAACAACAAAGTCTCCTTCAGATAACGTAATTTTTTCCGTGTCTTTAAATGTATAACGGTCAAGCATAACAAGTCTCGAAACACCTTTATGTGTTAATTTCATATCGTTAGTAATAGGATGAACCTGCGGAAATGCAGAAATATCTTTGTTAAGCTTCTCCACATCAACGCTCATCTTTTGCTCAGTAACAACTGTCATTGTAACAACTCCTCTATCTATCTTTCTTGTAAATCTCCTGATTTAATTTATCATATACAACCCTATAATTCAATATATAGTGTTTACTTTTTGACGAATAATACTATATATAGTTTTAAGGTCAACTATTTCTCTTTTTGTCAAATGGATAACTTATTAAAAAAAGAAGCTTTAAAGAGATTTATGATGGTTTCGACTCGTAAAAGGGGGATTTTGAAGAATTTTGTCACTTGCATCTGTTTGAATGTATTGAAATCCTTAGAAATCAACGTTTTTAAATTAGATCGATAAAAAATTTCTTTCGTCAAATTTCTACAAACACACCCTACTAGATGAAAATAGACGTAATCCTAAGATCACGTCCCTATCTTTTGAAATTCCATCCATCACTTTCATATTTATTTTTCGCAAGTTGATTTACATACTCTAGTTCTTCACCTGTTAACTTATAAGGCTCAAGGTCAATATCTAGACCTTTTTCAAAACCTTCCTTAAAAGCTTTTTTTGCTTCTGCAATAGTAACCGGCTCTTGTCTAAGACTATTCGTTGCAACGGCCTTGTTTTTAAAGGCCCTTTGCATTCTTTCTTTTACACGGTCGTTCGGATATTTAAATAGATCGAAAAGCATATCCTCATCTAGATCTAGTAATATCGATCCGTGTTGTAAGATAACCCCTTTTTGTCGGGTTTGTGCACTTCCTGCAACTTTACGCCCTTCGACAACAAGCTCATACCAGGAAGGAGCATCAAAGCACACAGCTGACCTAGGTGATTTAAGACCTGCTTTTTCTTCATCAGTACGAGGAATAGCGAAGTATGCTTCAAGACCGAGATTTTTAAACCCCTCCAAAACTCCTTCTGAAATAACCCGGTAAGCCTCTGTTACTGTCTTGGGCATTTCAGGGTGTTCCTCTGATACAATGACACTGTATGTAAGTTCTTGATCATGAAGAACTCCTCTGCCCCCTGTAGGTCTCCTAACGAAGCCTAAACCATATCTTTTCACTGCTTCTAAATCTATTTCTTTTTCAACTTTTTGAAAGTAACCGATTGAAAGTGTTGCTGGATTCCAGCCATAAAATCGAATGGTAGGCGGAATCTTGCCTTCGCTATGCCATTCTAAAAGCGCTTCGTCCAATGCCATATTAAATGCTGGAGAGCAGTTTCCAGAATCAATATATCTCCATACTTCTTTCGCCATGTTGTAACCCTCTTTGTTATTTTTTTTACATCCTAAGTCTAGCAGAAGTTTATTTGGAAGAAAATAATAATGCATACAACCTGATGACAATTTTCATAAGCTCTTATATAATAATAGAAGTCTGTATATGAGTTCTTATGAGCTTACAATGATATAACCTATAAAAAAGGGGTCGAGGATATTGACAACATCAACCATTTTACTAATCATCGTAGCAGTTGCCCTGATTGCCTACATTACGTTTAATTTTTTCTATCAACGAAAAATTATGAAGCAACTTACAGAAGAAGAATTTCGTGCAGGCTATCGTAAAGCACAATTAATCGATGTTCGTGAACCGAACGAGTTTGAAGGTGGACATATTTTAGGTGCTAGAAATATACCGCTTTCTCAGTTACGTCAACGCTACAAAGAAATCCGTCCTGACCAACCAGTTTACTTCTATTGCCAAAATACGGTACGAAGTGGCCGAGCTGCTCAAATGTTAAAGCGAAAAGGCTATAATAATCTTCATTGTCTTAAAGGCGGTTTTAAAGGATGGACAGGGAAAGTAAAGAAAAAATAACTAATTAATGTATACAGGAAGCAACTACAACCTCATCTTCTTTCATGTGGGTGAAATTGGGAGTTGCTTTTTCCTTTTCATGAATTCTTTTTTCTGTTCAAAATTTATAATATGTATCACATTTATCGACTTCAAAACCAAAAATAAGGTAAGATAAGAGATAGAAATAAAAATGTATTTGTTGTTGGAGGAATCAAGTCTTGATTATTGCCATAGTGTTTTTTCTATTGATGTCGTTCTTCTTATCCGGCAGTGAAACAGCACTTACTGCTGTAAACAAAATGAAATTAAAATCAAAAGCGGAAAACAATGATAAGAAATCACAAAAATTACTGAATTTTGTCTCAAAACCAGATGAAATTATCACAGGTATCTTAATCGGAAACAACATCGCCAACATCATGTTGCCAACCCTTGTTACAGTCATTGCAATTGAATATGGTATTAGTGTAGGTGTTGCTACAGGGATCTTAACGGTTGTGCTGATTATTTTTGCTGAAGTTTTACCAAAGTCTATCGCTGCCACTTTTGCGGACAAGATCGCGTATATGGTTTTCCCGGTTATTCGTATGATCATTTTCATTTTAAAACCATTAATTTTTCTCCTATCAAGGTTCACAAGAATGGTTATTAATATCCTCTCAAAAGAAGAAGGCAAAACCGCTTCAATCTCAAGAGAAGAACTGATTACAATGGTAAATATCGCTACATCTGAAGGAATCCTGCAAACAGATGAAACGAAACGGATTAAGGGTGCAATCGATTTTTATGATCTGGATGTTCGTGACGCACTAAAAGTACCAAGAACCGAAATACAAGGGATTGCATCAGGTTCTACCTATGAAGAAACGCGAGATATTGTATTAGAAGGTCGTCATACACGATATCCGGTATACAAAGAAAGCATGGATGAAATCATCGGTGTTCTGCATGCAAAATCATTGTTAAACTGGTCTTTAGAGCCACATAAAAAACTGGAAGATTTTATGGATGATGATCCGCTCTTTGTTTTTGAATTTCACTCGATCGAAACCGTATTCAAATTAATGTTAAAAAAGCAAAGACACTTAGCCATTGTTCTTGATGAATATGGTGGAACAAAAGGGATTATAAGCCATGAGGATATCATTGAGGCGATGATTGGCCAAGAAATTAAAGATGAAACAGATCAGGATGAAGAGATCCTAATTGAAGAAATAACAGAAGATCATATTATATGTAATGGAAAACTGGCATTAAGACGTTTAAATGAAGTTTTCAAAACGAAGATCCCTGAGCAGGAGGACATTGTGTCAGGATTTCTTCTAAAAGAATTAGGACGTTTTCCTGATGAAGGGGAATCCCACGATTATGAGAATCTGCACTTTATTATCATGAATGTTGAAGACAATAAGCTAAAACGAATTAAAATTGAGAAAAAGGTAGAAATGCCTGAATATACATAAAAAAGGGTCGCGATTTAAAGCGACCCTTCTCATTTATCTGGCAAAGCTTAATATTTGTTTTAAAAATCCTAATCCGGATTTATCTTGCTTCATTTTCTCTTGCTTGTATTGATGCTCTCTTACAAACGCCAAGAACCGCTCTTCACGCTCATCTGTTTTTCGTTGTGCTATTTCTCTTTCCTGATGAACTTCTTCTTTAAAAGACTCCCTATCCGCCTCAGCTGTCACTTCTAAACTTGTAATCATGTCTTGAAGATCTGAAAACTCAATCCGTGCTACCTCTGTTTGCAATTTAGCTGTTTCACTTATTTTCTCTGAAACGGATGAAATCACGTTTTTCTCAAGAGAATCAAGTCGATCCTCCATTTGGAAGACAGTCTGAACTTGTTTGGATTCAATAAATGAAGTAATTTTTGACAGAGTTGCTTTCAGCTCAGCAACTTCTGCCTGACCCAAGCTTTCTTGAATTGGTGAACTTACGGATTGCTGCTGCAGTAGTTGTTTAATCGTCTTATTATCTAAATTTCTATCTTTATATGCTTTAATTTTTTGAAAAAATTCAATGTTTTCTCCAGTAAATAACCGCATATTTCTTTCATCTCTTTTTATAGTGATAAGCTCACAAAAATCATCCTCCCACTGCTTTAACACAAATACTTTTTCGCCGATTAATGCGGCCGCTTTTGAAATTGTTATATATTTTGCTGCCAATCTAAACACCAACCTTTGTCTATTTTTCTTAATACTACTAGTTCTACTAATCATGTACTCAATTCCTCCCTCTCGACAAAGGTTCTAAAAAGTAGTCATAAAGTTTGCAGATTATTATTATTTCGGCATGAATTGTATGTTAAAGACAATGTACGACCGCTAAATACATTCTTTAGTAAACCAAAGCAAATGGAAAAATCAATTAAGGAAAATGAGTAAGTTCTGAAGTAATCAAGCAACATCCATGCAGCAACTTTTCAAATCAATAATGGAGATTGAACAGCTCTCAAAACGTCTGAATGAACATGCGCATAAATTATAATGACTTGAAAAACATGACAAAAAATGACCTACATTCGAGTAGGTCATTTTCACATTTATCGCTGATATTTTAAGATTGGCTTTCTCGCTGCAGTTGTTTCATCCAGTCTTTTTACGACAGTTGTATGTGGTGCTTCCTGTACTACTTCTGGTGTTTCTTCTGCTTCTTTTGCGATCTGAATCATTGCATCAACAAATGCATCAAGCGTTTCTTTTGATTCTGTTTCGGTTGGTTCGATCATGATACATTCCTCAACATTTAACGGGAAATAAATGGTTGGAGGATGGTAACCAAAGTCGAGTAATCTCTTTGCAATATCAAGTGTGCGAACACCTAATTTCTTCTGGTGTCTACCTGATAAAACAAACTCATGTTTACAATGCTGATTAAATGGAAGGTCATAATATGGTGCGAGACGGCGCATCATATAGTTCGCATTTAACACAGCAAATTCTGTTACCGCCTTTAAGCCGTCAGGTCCCATTGTACGGATGTACGTATATGCTCGAACATTGATCCCAAAGTTTCCGTAAAATGGCTTTACCCGACCGATTGATTGAGGACGGTTGTAATCAAAATGATAGCCTTCTTCTGTCTTTATTAATACCGGCTTCGGCAAGTATGGGATTAAATCAGCTTTTACACCAACCGGACCAGAACCAGGACCACCACCACCGTGAGGACCTGTAAATGTTTTATGAAGATTAAGGTGAACAACGTCAAATCCCATATCTCCTGGTCTTGCTTTACTTAAAACAGCATTTAAGTTAGCTCCATCATAATAAAGCTTACCACCGGCATCATGAACAATTTGGGCCATTTCTAAAATGTGCGCTTCAAATAATCCCAGCGTATTTGGGTTTGTTAACATTAATGCAGCCGTCTGATCATCAACTACACGGCGTAAATCCTCCAAATCCACTAATCCATTTTCATCTGACTTAACTGTAATTGTTTCAAAACCAGCTACCGTAGCAGATGCTGGATTGGTACCATGTGCTGAGTCAGGAACAATGACCTTTGTTCGTTTCGTATCATTGTTTGCTTCATGGTAGGCACGAATCATCATAAGACCAGTCCACTCCCCATGAGCACCTGCCGCAGGTTGAAGAGTAACTTCATCCATTCCCGTAATTTCTTTTAAATGCTCCTGTAGATCAAATAGCAACTCCATTGCTCCCTGTACTGTTGACTCGTCCTGTAGAGGGTGGATATGTGCAAGACCTGCAATTCGCGCAACATTTTCATTGATTTTAGGGTTATATTTCATCGTGCATGAACCTAATGGGTAAAAACCGGAATCAACTCCATGGTTCCGCTTCGATAAAGCTGTGTAGTGTCTCATAATATCCAGCTCTGACACTTCAGGGAGCAATGCCTCTTCTGTACGAATATAATCAGCAGGAATTAGTTCATCTAACGACAATTCATCGACTTCAAGCTCTGGTAAGCTATACCCAATACGTCCTTCTTTGCTTAATTCAAAGATTAATGCTTGATCTTGATTACTCATTGTCATCCCCCAATTCCTTCACAAGTGTGTCAATTTCGTCCTTTGTTCTCAGCTCTGTCACCGCAATCAGCATATGATTTTCAAGTTCAGGATCGACTTTCCCTAAATCAAATCCACCGATGATGCCCTTTTTTAAAAGCTGTTTGTTTACCTCTGAAACCGGTTTAGAAAGCTTTACAACAAACTCATTAAAAATTGGTTGATCAAATGGAATCTCTAAACCAGCTTTTAAACAGGCTCTTTTTGCATAGTTTGCTTTTTGGATATTTTGAATCGCCATTTCTTTAACACCTTGTTTCCCTAAGGCTGTCATAGCGACAGAGGCAGCAAGAGCATTTAACGCCTGATTTGAACATATATTAGAAGTCGCTTTATCTCGTCGAATATGCTGTTCACGTGCTTGAAGTGTTAAAACAAACCCGCGTTTTCCGTTTTCATCTGTTGTTTGACCGACAAGTCTGCCTGGAACTTTACGTAATAATTTCGTTGTTACAGCAAAATAACCGCAATGTGGCCCTCCAAATGCTGTAGGAATTCCAAATGGTTGTGCATCACCTGCAACAATATCAGCACCAAACGCTCCCGGAGGAGTTAATGCACCTAAAGCAAGAGGGTTTGATGAAACAATAAACATACTTTTGCCAGTATGTGCAACCGGCTCAATTTCTTTTAATGGCTCAATAGAACCAAAAAAGTTTGGATATTGAACTAAAACCGCTGCTACATCCTCATCCATTTCTTGCTTTAATGCTTCTATATCTGTTACACCGTTTTTAACAGGAATTTCGATCACTTCAATGTATTGACCTGCCGCATATGTCTTTACCACATCACGTGTTTCCGGATTAACAGCCTTCGAAATAATGACTTTCTTCTTTTTGGTTTGTCCTGCTGCAAGCATTGCTGCTTCAGCCAATGCTGTTCCTCCATCATACATAGATGAGTTCGCCACATCCATTCCGGTTAGCTCACAAATCATCGTTTGAAATTCAAAGATTGCCTGTAGTTCACCTTGAGAAATCTCAGGTTGATAAGGAGTATACGCCGTGTAAAATTCCGAGCGGGATATCACATGATCGACAATAATTGGCATGTAATGATCATAAACTCCTGCACCTAGGAATGAAGCATTCTTGCGTAAATCTTTATTTTTTGCTGCAAGTTGTGATAATTCTTTAAGGAGCTCTGTTTCAGATTTTGCTTGTTTAATCTTATACTCTCCCTTAAAACGAACACTCTCAGGAATATCCTGAAAAAGCTCATCTACTGATTGAACACCAATTACTTGAAGCATTTCCTGCTTGTCTTGATCTGTCATTGGTAGGTAACGATGATTCATAGCTAAAATCTCCTCTCAGATTCCATACGGATATATAAGTTAGCATAATTATTTGGATCTTTTATAAAAAGGTGTGGCAATCACTTTAGCCTTTAATCGTTTTTTCCTTATTTGCACTTCGATCTCTGTACCTAGTTGTGTAAATTCAGATTTTAGTAGAGCTAAACCAATATTCTTCTTTAAAGTCGGTGATTGAGTTCCTGTTGTGACAACACCTATTAATTCATCTTCTGCAAAAACCTCGTAGCCATGGCGTGGAATCCCTTTTTCCAACAACTCAATTCCAATTAACTTACGAGCTGTTCCCTTTTCCTTTTGCTTCATTAAAACGGCTTTTCCGTTAAACTCTGCTTCTTTGTTCGTTTTCACCGCAAATCCAATACCCGCTTCTATCGGTGTAATATCTTTTGATAGCTCTTGGCCATATAAAGGTAACGCTGCTTCAAATCGCAATGTATCTCTAGCACCAAGTCCACATGGTATAACTCCTTTATTTTTGCCTGCCTCAAGGATGTTTTTCCATAACGTCACAGCATTATTTGAATCACAATATAGCTCAAACCCATCCTCACCTGTATAACCTGTTCTTGAAATTAGCACATCAACACCGGCAACTTTTATACCATTCTTAAACTTAAAGAACTTGATCTCAGATAGGTCAGTATCAGTTAATGTTTGGAGAACATCTTCAGCAGCTGGCCCTTGCAGAGCAAGTAGTGCATATTCTTCTGATTTGTTTTCGATTGAGACATTTCCATTCTTATTGAATAGTAGCCACTCAAGATCTTTTTCGATGTTCGAAGCATTAATCACTAGTAAATAATCATTTTCAGCTTTTTTATAGATAAGTAAATCGTCCACTGTTCCACCATCTTCATAGCACATAGCTGTATATTGAGCGTCGCCAGCCTTAAGAAGAGACACATCATTTGTGACAACCTTTTGTAAAAAAGCTAAACTATCTTCACCTCGAACCTCGACCTCTCCCATATGGGATACGTCAAATAACCCTGCTTTTGTTCGAACTGCTTCATGTTCATCCTTAATAGAAGTAAATTGAACAGGTAAATCCCAGCCTCCAAAATCAATTGTCTTGGCACCATACTCTTTATAAAGATCGAATAAAGGTGTTCGATGTAGTTCTGACATGTGGACTACTCCTTCCGTTTTTAAAAAATGGCATCAAAAAAAGGACATAGCACTCCCAATTACATAATGGAAGTCTCTGTCCTTTTCACCTGAAAGTTTACCTTATGCATGCTAATAGATGTCTTGTAAAGAGACATCTACCACCCCATACGGCTTTCCCCTTTGGTAGTTTACGTGAACTCACGCAAACACTCTCCAGAGTCGCGTCAAATAAGAGTCTTTTTGCCTGAGAGATTCACACAATTGTTTGCTCCTTCGGCGCTATACTTTAGCTATAGTCTCTCCCCTTATTCTCATCCGCACATATTTTGTTTTTGTGTTGGTTATACTACTAAAACCTGAATTATGACATTTGACATTTTAAACATCAGCATTTTATACCGAATGAAAGCGTTAAGCTGACTGAAAGATATGAAAATGATGAACTTTCTTACTAACATCCTACCATGTGAGCAGACTTTCGACAATCATTTTTTATCTTAACATTAAAATTATTTTTAAGTTAAACGTTCGGTTTTTATCGATCAATTCATATTTTTATATTATTTTTCACATATTACAAGAAAAATCGTGAACATTCTAAATAAGTAATTATCACGAAAGGACTGTCTTTACAATGAATATAAAGACGAACTTCGATTCTTCCTGGCAGAATGGATTTCTAGAAAAATTAGACAATGATGGTCCATGGTCAAATTGGGAGTTGTATAAGCTTGCCTATGAAGTACAAACACACACACAAGTATCATCATTTGAAGGCTTACAAGCCCCTAAACACTTGCCACATTTTACACCTCTTCCTCATCAGTTGGAGGTAGCACAACGTGTCGTTGAACACATGAATGGAAAAGCGATCCTTGCTGATGAAGTCGGGTTAGGAAAAACAATTGAAGCAGGTCTCATTTTAAAAGAATATATGATTCGGGGATTGGTCAAAAAAGTACTCATTCTCGTCCCGGCATCACTTGTTTCCCAATGGGCCCGTGAATTAAATGAAAAATTCTTTATCCCTGCTGTAGAACAAAAGAAAAGCTATGTATGGGAAGCATGTGATGTTGTTGTTTCGTCTATTGATACAGCAAAAAGAAGCCCACATCGAGACATTGTCTATAACCAGAACTATGATTTAGTCATTATTGATGAGGCACACAAGCTAAAAAATAATAAAACAAAAAACTATGAATTTGTTCAAAATTTAAAGAAGAAATATTGTTTACTATTAACAGCAACCCCTGTTCAAAATAGAGTAGAAGAAATTTTTAATTTAGTATCTTTATTAAAGCCGGGTCATCTCGGAAACGAAGCGTATTTTTCAGATGTTTTTTCTGCGAAGGAACGTTCAATCGAAGACCATGAGCAATTACGCGAGCTCATTAATAAGGTTATGATTCGAAATCGACGCGGTGACACAGGTATTGATTGGCCAAAGCGCAATGTTGAAACAGTGCCGATCGAATTTTCTGAAACTGAACAACATCTTTATGACACAATCACTGCACTAAAGTCATCGTCTCAATATGCTGCAAACACCTTCTCCATCATGACCTTACAGCGAGAAGCCTGCAGTAGCCGCGAAGCAGTCTATATGACGCTAAAAAAAATGCTTGATCGGCCCGAGGAAGAGGAATCAGTCCTTCCTAATAATGTGATGAAAGAAATTATGATGGCCATTGACGGTGTTACTCAAAACTCAAAAGCATTGAAGGTAGTAGAGTTGATTAAGCAACTGGATGATAAAGTCATTATTTTCACTGAATACCGTGCAACACAATTTTATTTACAGTGGTTTCTTCAGCAGCATGGCATTACATCTGTCCCTTTTCGTGGGGGCTTTAAAAGAGGAAAAAAAGATTGGATGAAGGAACTCTTTAAAAATCGTGTTCAAGTACTGATTGCAACAGAAGCCGGTGGTGAAGGAATCAACCTTCAATTTTGTCATAATATTATCAATTATGATTTACCATGGAACCCAATGCGATTAGAACAACGAATTGGCCGTATCCACCGTTTAGGACAAGAACAAGACGTTAACATATACAATATGGCAACTAAAAACACGGTTGAAGAACATATATTAACTCTTTTATATGACAAAATACATTTATTTGAAAAAGTCATTGGTGACCTTGATGAAATTCTCACTCGATTAGAAATAAAAAACTTCGAAGAACATATACAAGACATTATGTATCACTCAAAAAATGACAGAGAAATGAAAATTAAAATGGAGAACTTAACATCAATTCTTGATTATGCTCAAGCTTCACAAGAACAACGTAAAGCAGCAAGCGGAGATAAGTAGAAAGGCGGCTAAAGTATGCAACAAGAGCAAATTCATCACTTTTTAGAAAGTTTTTTCACATCCAACTCCTGTGAAGTTCTTGAAAACAAAGAAGGATATATAACTGTACAACTTACAATTGAAATGGATAAGCTATTAATGAACAGACCTTTTTACTGGCATTACCTTGAAAAAACAAACGGGGTCCCAAACCCAATGAAGCTTACGCTCATCACAGACCAGAATCGTGCACCAAAAGACCTAAAAGGTGAGGTTATGCACTTTGGAGCCCCTCGCCTTCACCAAATTTTTCATGCGACAAAAGAGCTAGGAAGCTATATTAGACTTTTTGAGTACGTCAAACCACATGGAGGAAATGTTCCCCTCCACCCCTGGATCGGAGTCAATATCATGGTTTCCTATCAATGTGATATGAAAAAAGATCAACTCTATTCCATCGGGTTACACTTAGTAAGTGGAGTGCTAGTCGAAAATTTCCAAGAAAAACTTGAAAAATTGGAGTTAACACCAAAAATTCCAGACCTTTGCTTTACCATGACACCTCTCATAAAGCCACAAAGCGGGTTAAAACGGATTGAACAATTCATATTACAAGATATACACAATCACGATCATACCTGGGCAGACAAAGCGCGGGAAAGATGGAACAAAGATTTAGAACTATTAAATCATTTTTACGAAGATCTTGAAGAAAAACCCGAATGCTACGAAGTTGAAAAACAAGCATTACAAGAGTTGTATGAACCACAAATCCATATTTCCATTCAAAATGGCGGCATCTTTTATTTGACTCCTGAAGGAATGTTGAACTCCTAAGTAATGATACAAATTACTTAGGAGAAACACAAATGATGAAAATGGAATTTTCGTTCGACAAATTTAATTTTTATCATTTCTTTTCTTTATTAATTTTTTGTAAATTTCATGTAAGAAAAACATATAAAAACTATACTTCCCACTTACGTTTGTAAATTCATTGTAAAAATTACAGATAAATGAAAAAAATTTATTTCGTCGACAAAGTTCTGCAGACATTGATAACAGTTCTCTTTTATAATAAACATTGTCAATAGTTAAATAGTTATACATAAATAAAGGACAATAGAAATATAATATTAACAATTGATGCCAACTTAATCAGTACAAAGGCAAACCTATTGAAAAGTAGGGACGCAAAGTCACGGGTCTTCAGGTTGACAACTAAGACGGCTGGGCTGCCTGAAATACAGATTAGTATTTTAGGAGGAAAAAAATAATGGGAATAATTAAAGGAATCACACACGATGGGCAGCTAGATCAAGAATGGGTTGAGCTCATATTAGAGGCACTTGAACTAGGAATCAGTGTAGAAGAGATTAAAGAGTTCTTATCCAAAAAGTCAGATGCTGTTTTAAAATCATCATAATAGTATTAAGTAATTGTAAATTTTTTTGTTTTTGTGTTCTGCATATAAAACAAACCCTTCTTTATATGTTATAATGGCTTCATTAAGGAAGGTGACTTGACGTGATTGGTCCGAGAATAAAAAAATATCGCACACAAAAAAATCTATCACTGTCTGAACTAGCAGAACGAGCAGGAGTCGCAAAATCCTACCTAAGTTCGATTGAGCGAAATCTCCAGTCAAATCCTTCTGTGCAATTTCTAGAAAAAGTCTCATCTGTTCTTGGTGTATCAGTAAACACTCTTCTAAATGAACAAAACGAAACCGACCCAGAAGAGCTCGATTTAGAATGGACAAAACTGGTCCAAGATGCAATGAAATCAGGTGTATCTAAGGAGCAGTTTAGAGAGTTTTTGGAATTTAATAAGTGGAGATTACAGAATGAGAATGATAAATAAAGCATGATCGGCGGCTTGATGGCTGCTGGTTGTGCTTTTTGTTTTTAGCCTGATTATCCTTGTGTAATTATCAAATCCTATAGACAGCTATTTTCAAATTAATAACGAAATGAAAACCCAGTATGCGTGCATAAACATTACAATTGTATAAAGAGTAGCACCGACCAATGAGAAAAAACCAAGTATTTTACTTGTAGTGATATTCGTATAACAAAGAATCAATACTAAAAAAACGGAAAGTGAATATTTTATAGAAGAAAATAAGCAGAGTTGTGTTCATATAGTAAACTCATAGCTGGATTTCCTTCATCAATGAAATTTAACTTTAAACCAATATATGTTATTGTACCATCGACCATATTTAATATTGCAAGGTAAAAACAAACAAGTCTTGTCATAACCTACCATCTCACTCATATAGTAATGATGTTAATATTTATCATTTCTTTCTTAGAGTAATTACATTTATCTCCGGAGTATTTAAAAAACGGAATTTTAGGAATGGTATTGCATTACTACTCCCTAAGCCAGCACTAACATATTGTTTTGTACCATTGTATTCCCACAATCCTTTTACTCGATCTTGAGGTGGAAATAGCCCATTATTAGCATAGTATGGTTCGGGTATAAATAAGGCACCGACAAATGGAACTCTAATTTGCCCACCATGATAATGTCCTGCTATCATTAAATCATTCTTGCTAAAATATGAATGTGGGTCTTGGTTTAACTGGTCAATTCTTTTATCTACTATTGGATAGTGATTCAATATGACAAAAAGATCATCCTTTTCAAGCTTAGCGAACTGACTAGTAGTATCAGGATTAGATATATCAAAATGCCCAAAATAAATGGAGGTATTTCCTTTTTCAATTGTATATACTGAATCTAATAAGTGTACTCCTCGGTCCTCCATCCCCAAAAGGAATGTGTTCTTTGAAATAGATTTATCAGGATTAACAACATAAGGAATTGGGTCGGTATTACCAGGAACAAATAGAATATGTTCTTTATTATCAATACTATCTAGCAACTCATAAGTTGGAGAGTAATTTTCACTATCACTATTACTTAAGAGATCACCAGTTAGCGCGATAACATCATAATTAATAGAATTTATTTTTCTTATGAGTGTTTCTTGTTTCGAGCCAAATGTCTTTTCATGCAGATCAGATATTTGAAGGATTTTAAAACCGTCAAATTCCCGTGGTAAATCATCAATTTTGATTACTTGTTCGACAATCTTTATTCTATTATTATCCCAAAAGGTATAAATAACGATCAAAAAACATAGACCCAGAACCAAAATTAGAAATAACCTCCCCTTTCCCATAAAGCCTCCTTAATTTGTACACCTACTGTAGTTTTTGTTAGTGTGAAAGTTTTTATAAACTAGCTTCGATTTGACTTTCCAATAGATGTCCAAGTATACCTTGCTTATCCTTAGCTAATCTCCCAAACTCACCGTTTTGAATAACTGAACCTTTATCAAGAACAACTACTTGATCAGCATTCCTTATTGTTGACAATCGATGTGCGATTACGACAATGGTCATTCTTCCTTTTAACTTATCCAGTGCGTGTTGGATTTTAGCTTCATTTTCTGTATCAAGTGCGCTTGTTGCTTCATCTAATACAAGCATCGAAGGTTTGCGTAAAATGGCTCTTGCTAAAACGATCCTTTGTCGTTCTCCTCCAGAAAGTCGGATACCTCTATCCCCAATAATCGTATCTAACCCATTAGGTAACTCACGTACAAACTCAGCAGCTGAAGAAAATTCTAATGCATCCCACATTTGTTCTTCTGAGGCATTGGGTTCAACAAGTTCCAAATTTTCTTTTATACTTATATTAAATAAAAAAGGTTCCTGTGGAACATAGCTAATTGACTTACGAAAAGATGGGATATTCTTTTGCGATAAAAGGATCCCATCTAATAAAACTTTGCCTCTCTCAGGCTGATTTAAGCCCATTAACATGTCAATCAGTGTACTCTTCCCTGCACCAGAACGACCTACAAAAGCTGTCATTTTATTAGCAGGTATAACAATATTTATGTTGTTTAAGGCATATCCAGTTGATTGATTACTTTCATAACGGAAAAATACATCTTCCAGTTCTATTTGTCGGTTAATATGTAGGGGTTTATTTTCTATTCCTAGTTGAAATTCTCTAGATTTCTTACATTCTTCTTGAAAATTTTTCAATGCTTTAAAGGCAGGTAATATAGTTGCAATTTGTTCAAGTGACCCTTGAATTCCTGCAACTCTTGGCCAAAGTCTAGAAAAAATCACGATAATCAACATTAATTGGCTTGCCTGTGCATGAAATGCGCTTAGAGCAATGAAAATAAATAAGGCAATTAAAACAGCCGAAGCGACTTTATAATTCATTTGTGAAATGGTTTTTAATTTTGTATATTCAATCTGCTCGTCTTGCATCCCTTTCGTAATTTTTTTAAACCATTCCATACGGGATTTTTCTAATGAATTACTCTTAATATCTTTTATCCCGTTTATTTGGTCCGTTATTCCAGCTAAATATTCTCTACCCATCGTGTAATTTTTTTGTCCCAATTCTACAGATTTCTTTAAGAATTTTCTATTAAAGAGGATTAATACAAGCCCACTTAACAAAACAAACATTGTTATACTTGAGGATAACCAAAGGGCAATCCCTATCTGGATAACTGTAAAGACTAAGGAAGTCATAAATTGTAAGAATGAATGTGTACCTGCACTTGAACGGGCAATTTCAGCAGTTAAAAAATTAATAAGATCTGATTTTCGATTCTTTATAAAGAAATTCCAATTTGCATGAAGGAGAGCTTCGTAAGTTTCAATTCGAATATGTCGGAAAAAGCCATGTTGAATTTTAGTATTCCGAATCGTAATGGATCTTTGTAGTACATTTTGTCCAACAACAATTAAAACATAAATGACTAAAATGACTGGCAAACCTATATTACTAGGAATATTATTTAAAAATGAGAATACGTTTGAAAGCATCTCATTCGCTTCAATTTCTACGATTCCGCTCATACTAATCATCGGGATGAGCAGTAAGATACCTGCACCATCTAGTAAACTTATAAACATCATGGCAAACAGATTTATATATAAAACCTTCCCTGCATAATGGTGGATTTGTTTTAAGAAGTATATTAAATCTGACATTTCCTTCCTCCTAAGGTAACGCGTGTTTCCTTACTCTCCTCCAAGCCCAAATAAATGGTCGTAGAGGGAAATATAAAAAATGAAGTTTTTTTGGTAGTGGTAATGCATCGGCATCCTCAGGCAATGGGTGTAATATGCTTAACGTATACCATATCTTTTGTTTAAAAGACATTAATGAAAATAAATGACGTGAATGATAGCGAAATACCTCTTCAGGTACGGGATCTGTATGTAAATTAACCATTTTTTCAAAATAAAAAATGGCCTCTTGTGCTAGTTTTTGAGAATGTTTATTAGCTAGTATAGGCATCATTTCCGCTGAAATATTTGAACCCAATAACTCTGAAGTTAAAGCAAGTGCCTGAGCTCCTGCTTTGTGAAATTGATAGATTTTTAATAATTCATTTACTTTTTTCCAATTAACCTGTTGTTCTGTCAACTGATGAATATCAAGTAACCACCTTAGACGCGACCACCCATGTCTAGCCCCATGTGAAACGAGGAATAAGAAAAGGTCCTCTTTTCCAAGGAAATAAACTGGATAATTTGTTAATTCACTTTTTAGTTTTCGATTCCACAATTGATCAAATTTAGGTTCAACTCCAGGTCCGGGATTTAGTCTCCAATGTATTTCTGCTTTCATCCGTTTTAAAGGATGAAAATATGTAACATGGTGATGTCTCCATCTCCAATCATTTAAAACTGTTTCAATGTAGTCAACTTTCTCATACCCTTGTTTTATTAAAATGGCTTCTGCCTTTTCAAGGTCTTCAATTGAAACCAGAAAATCTAAATCGCTGGATGTACGAAGTGAAACATCACCATAAAGATCATGAGCTATAACAGGTCCCTTTAAGAATAGAAGACGAATGTTATCCTCTGTATAAAGCTTACTTATCCGTTCCATCTCTGAACTTAAATAAAGCATGTTAAATGTGTTTCTTTTATATTGAACTGAAAGATGATTCATTACTTTCGTTGGTATTATTCCTTTGTCTAAATGGATTAAAATTGAATGTAGTACAGGATATACACGGTGATGCATTGATTGCTCAATAAAATGATCCCAATCAATGCCCATAAAAAGGTCTCTATTAACAGTATTTTTCTTTATTATCTCAAGGATCACTTTAAGTTCTTCAGGAACATTCGCTAGATTAAGGTGAACTTGATTTTGCATGGTGCTTTCCCCCAGTTTTTTTGGCAAATTTCCCTACAACTGTAAACTTTTCCATTCCTTCAAATCCAGTAATATAATAAGGTCCACTTCGCAGCCAAGCATGTGCAATCATCTCACCGGATTCATCTCTAGCTGTCCCTAAGTATAGGGTACTTTCAATATTTCGTTTCTCTAACATTTTCATCGCGGCAATCGCTTTTACAAGACATTGACTTTCCCAAAATGTATAACGGCTCATCATATGAATAGCCTGGGAAATACTTGATAATACTCTTTTATTTGATAATGTTTGCTCAAACGACGTTTCTTTCATATGCTCCCCTAAAGAGGGTGCTATTTTTGCAAATGAAATGCTTTTCAAATAGCGTCCAATCGCTAAATAGAAATAAGCTTCAACCAAGAGTAACTTCATCTTCCAATCCATTTTTAGAAAGATCTTTAGTTTATTCAAGCTAATTATTCCCTTCTAGATACAAAAACTATAATTTAACTTTCTACTATTAATAAACCTTCAGCGTTTAATTGCTTAATAAACTTCATTACTTGTACTTCACATTCATTTTGTTCAACTTCATAATGAGAAACTAAATGGGTGACTAGTTTTTCAATTGTGATAGGTTTTTTTGCTAAATCCCATACTACTCCACCTATTTCACCTAAATTGTAATATTTCCCATTCCCGATACTTAACATTACTTTTTCTCCACCCATATCACTTACAATATTACCTTCTCCTTGACTGACAATATGTGTTGACAAAAGCTCTTTTGTTTTAACCATAAAACGTTTCCTCCTTCTTTACTGTTGATAAAATAATGTCTGCTAAATCGAGTGCTGAAAATCTAGATACAGGTCGACACAATTGGTATAAACTGATACTTTCACAAATTTTTGCTGTTATGTTAAAATGCCAATCCAATAAACCTAACGGATGAATAAAGAAATTTCGATAGGTATGTGAATATAAAGTTTGAAGGCACTGGAGATTCTGTATTGGATTAACTTCAATCACGTCATTTTCTGTCTTAACTAATTCGAACACACCCGCTAGAGGTAATTGTTTAGAAGCAAATTGATTTAAAACTGGAACAGCATATTTACTTTCTCTTTCAACGATTGGACGGTACTGGCTTGATTCAACATTAAAATGATCCAGACTCTCTTGCCATAACTTCTGTTGAGGATATGCGGGTGTTATCATAGGAATGTTTTTTTCATTTAGAGTGACAGGAATAACATCATCACTTATAAGGTGATATCCTTTATTTAAAAAGACAGAAGCTAAAGTTGATTTACCAGCACCAGAATCTCCAACGATTGCATATGCCTTCCCATCTATTTCTATTGCACTACCGTGAAGTGGAAGGATTTTTCTCTGCATTAATAGTGCTCCCATACAGGTGCCTAGTAGATATAATCGAATTTGGTCTTCAGTGGTGTTATTCATTGGGGAATAATAGATTTTATTTCCGTTTTTAATCATAAATATTGCCTTTTCAGGTAGGCGGAAAAGAATTTGGCCCTTTTTCAGGACAAAATATTCACTTCCCTCTGATAGCTCCTCCCAAGTGGATGTTAGGTTTTTATATTCTATGAAAATATCTGCTTCTCCATCATTTTCCGGATCTGGTAATTCTGGAAGAAAGATATCGCTCAAAATATTAAATCCAAATGCTTTGTATGATGTTTTTTGTTTAATAGATGTTTTCACCCAATGTCCTCCATAATGTGTTTAATACTATCCCTTATACTTTTTTAGATATAAGGGATTTTTACTTATTTTGCAGGATATTAGCTATCTAAACTACCTTTTGGTAAGCAAGAAGCATTAGATCTTCCTTCGTGAGTTTCACTTTTTCCATCAGAAACATCAAAACAATCGGCATTTGCGTTACCAGGACCATTCATTGTCATGCTAATATCAAGTATCTCTAGTACTGGAACTTTCCAAGATTTTTTCACCTATATCACCTCCTTTCGAACTCTAACCAACCTTTTTTAAAAATCGATACACAATTAAACTACGAACTACTATTCTAAAATTCTCTTCGAATACCATTTCAGGTTTTGGCTCTTTACCTAATTTTGAAATTGCCTCATTTACCATTCTTGTGTTAATCAAAGATGACATGATGGAATCATTGAGAAGGGTATTTACTTCTTCAATAAAAATATCCCAATTTTTGGTCATTCTGTGAATTGTGTCAGCTCCTTGTATGCCCCTTTGTCTTTGATTTAACCTCACAGAATTAGGTAAGTAGTTTTTAGTGGCCCTTCTTATTAGAGAACGTTCTAACCCTTTTGTCGTATATTGTTCATCAGGAACAGACAAGCAAAAACGAATAAGTCTTATATCATTAGTGGGATCCCTATCCCATAAAGAGTAGCGTAAGGACATTTTGGTGTTTGCTACACCACTTTTGTTCCAAACATATAAGTGTTGATAATAGTTTTTTCGATACTGATTTACATCCTTTATTGGATTGCCATAAACATCTAATCCAAAATCTTTTAATTTATCAAAGACTTTTGTTTTACTAGCTAAATGAGGATTTATTAAGAAATTACTTAGATTTGAGTTAGAATTGTTCGTCTTGGTTTTAATTGAAGTAAATGCCCTTTTGAAAATGAATGGAATCATTACTGATTTTCCTGTTTTAAAGTTCTTACAATAATCATCCAATTCATTATATAATTGTACCCACTTAGCCTTTTTAAGTAAGGATACATAATAACTATACGTTAAGTTCATAGAGCCCCATGAAATAGAGTGATTACCCCTTGCACCATTTAAAAGCACTTTTATCCCTTTTTCTTGTGCTTCTTGGTTGATACCATTTAACCAAAAGGCATTTTCAAAGAATTTATAAGGCATCTCCATTACGTCAAGGAAATCATCTATTACATCCAAAGGACTTTCTCCAGAAAAACTTAAATATTGATCTTTTATATTTCCTACGTATTTAACTGTTTCTTTTATATAAGGCTTTTCATTTGGTAAATAATACTTATCTGTCCAATCAATAAAGCTTTCTTCTGGTATATAACTAAATGTATGTAGTGTTTTATTCGTTTTCTTCAATTCTCTGGCAGCAAAACTTACAACTGAGCCTGAATCCAGACCCCCACTTAAGTGTGATCCAACTTCACCAAACGTTCTAAGTCGATCGGTCACAGCCTTTTGCAGGACTTCTCGAAAAGCTTCCTCATATTCTTCATTAGACTTAAGAATTAATTTTTCAGTTACTACTATTTTGCAAAACCTTGTTAATGCAACTTTTCCGTTTTTTACAGAAATACTATGAGACGGCGGGACTTGTTTAATATTCTTATAGACAGTAGAATTCATATCAACACTTTCAACCATATTTGGAATAGCTAAGAACTCTGCTAACCATTCTTCATTGAGACTCTTCTTTACATTTTGTAAAGAAAATAGAGGTTCTATTAAAGTTGAAAAGGCAAACTGTTCGCTATTGTAAAAATAATATAAAGTTCTTGCACCAGAAAAATCTCTCGCACCAAAAAACTTTTTCTGTTTTTCATCCCAAATCATGAAAGCAAAATCACCGATTAAATACTTTGGAGCATTTTCTCCCCACTTAGAATAAGCTAGTAATATGATTTGACTATCAGGTATTGACCTCCATTGTGATTTTCCAACTTGTAGCCGATCTAAAAGCTCTTCTCGATTATCTATAATTGCATCAGCGGTTATTGCTAATTGTCTATGATAATCATAATATGGCAGTGTTTCTCCAATTGATTCAGGAGTGATCCATTGAAAGTGGCAGCCGAGGAATATATTGTCTTTTTGCCAGATTTGAATGTTATCTGCAGGGAAACCTTTATAAGCATTTAATAAAGGATAGAGTCCTATTGAATTTATGGGTTTATTATTAAAGGTTTCTATTCCTACGATTGCACTCATACTTAATATTCTCCTGACAAATAATTTAGACTTATGAATGTAAATTATGATAAAACTAATACCCGAATTTTAGTTCATTATAAAGAACAATCTATTATAAATAAAATGGTAATAATACAAAACACTGCACAGATGATCTTTATAAAGAACACCACTAAGATAAAAGTACCATCTTTATAAAAATGTGTCAATCACTAATAAATACTATTTATTTTTTATTAGTAATAAAGAAGAAATAGCTCTTACACAAAAACGTATAAGAGCTTCTTATGTCCATTTTCAATTCGCTAGCATTAGCTATAATGAACTACATCATTTTCATCAGCATCCGGATCTGGCTGAACTGCATCTGGAGTTTTTATTCCAGGACCAGCCATCGTCATACTAATATTAAGCACTTCTAACTCTGGAGCTTTCCATTGTTTTTTCATCTCGTCACCTCCCTTCAAACTGTTTTAGAAACCGAAATAAAATTAAACTCCTCATTAATATCTTAAATTCGAACTCATAAATGAATTCAGGTTTTGGATTATTCTTAACTTTTTCTAACGAATCTCTAAAAACGTCGATATTAATAAAATTTGACATTATCGAATCATTTGAGAGCATATTTAGCTCCTCTATAAACGATTGCCAACTTTTTTTCATTCGGTGGATGCCATCTGCACCTTGAATTCCCCTAGTCCGCTGGTTAAGTCTTATGTTATCTGGTAATAAATTTTCCGTAGATCGACGAATTAACGACCGGTCAAGACCATTTTGAACATACTGATCCTCAGGTACTGAAATACAAAAATTAATTACTCTAAGATCATTCGTAGGATCACGCTCCCATAGGGAATGTCGAAGAGATAATTTTGTGCCTATTGTGCCATTTAATCCCCAAAAGTGTAATTGTTCAAATTGTTTTTCTCTGATTTTATATACATCAGTAACTGTGTTTCCCTTAATGTCTACTCCCTGTTCTTCAAGCTTTTGGAAGACATTTGTTCTTGCAGCAAAGTCTTGATTAATCCATATTGGAAAGATATCTTGATTTGGTGATGAAAAAGGTCTATTTAACAATGGAAGTGCTTTTTTCAAAACAAATTTCATTGTACGCTTTTTATTTACACCAAGATTTTTACTATATAACTTCACTTCTTTATATAACTTTATAAATTTCAATTTCTTTAATAAAGTTCCATAAAAATGTAAAGCATGACCCCAAGACACAGTCCAATTGCCTCTTTGCCCGTTTAAAAGTATGCCAACATCTTGTTGGTTAGCTTGTTCATAAATCCCTTTTAACCAAAAAGAATTTTCATAAAATTTATAGGGCATTTCCATCGTATCTAACCAATCATCAATTTCTGAAAAAGGATTCTTCTCTGGAAAACTTAAATATTGGTCAGAGATATTTCCTACATATTGAACTGTCGATTCTATAAATGGTCGTTCATTCGCTATCCTAGTTCTATGTGTCCAATCTATGAAGTCATCTACTGGTACATAACTGTAAGTATGTAACTTTTTATTCTTTTCCTTAAGAGTTTTTGATGCAAAGCTTACTACAGATCCTGAATCCAAGCCTCCGCTTAGGTGTGACCCAACTTGCTTGTAGGTACGCAACCTATCTCCGACTGCTCTGTCAAACACCTCTTTAAATGCTTCCTCATATTCATTACTCGATTTTAGCTTTAATTTTTCTCCTGAGTTAATCATTGAATATCTTGATAATTCAACTTTTCCATCCTGGACTTTTATCGTATGAGAAGGTGGTATTTGCTGAATATCTTTATAAACTGTTGTATTTATTGATACTGAATCTGCAGTAACCGGAATCGCAATAAACTCGGCAAGCCACTGTTCATTTAAGTTTTTTTGAATGTATGGCAATAAAAACAAAGGCTCTATAACAGTACAACAAGCAAACTTCTCTTTATTATGAAAAAAGTACAATGTTCTTGTTCCTGAAAAGTCCCTAGCTCCAAACAGATGCTGATTTCTTTCATCCCAAATCAAAAAAGCAAAATCACCAACTAAGTATTTTGGCACATCCTCTCCCCATTTTTCATAGGCAAGTAAAATTAACTGACTATCAGTGATCGCTGAAGCACTAGTGAATATTTGTAACTTCTGAAATAATTCTTTTCGATTATCAATAATCGCATCTGCTGTAATAAGCAATTGTCTTTCATAATCATAATAAGGAATTTGTTCACCAACTGATTCTGGTGTTATCCACTGTGCATGACAACCGAAAAATATTCTCTCATTATGCCAAACCTGAATATCATCAGCAGGATATTTTTGTAAAGCTGACATTACATTATTCCCTTGTTCTAGATTTATTGGCTCATCTTTCAGATGAACAATACCTGCGATTGCACTCATATTTACCTCTCCTATGCATTAAAAAGAACATAAACCCCTCTAGATCATCCTTTAAGTTCTTATTAAAGAACCTGCAAACATGCAAAATTATAACATTTTTCACCTTTTATTTAATTTCTTTTACTTATAGAAAGTTGTCGATATGTATTGATGCCCCTTTGCTGCTCTAGTCTTTTTTTCATTAATGGTATATTAATTGTATGATCAACTTTTTTCGCTTTTTCTTTTGTTAAGTCATTTGCACAATGTGGACATAGCCAATTTGCAAGATCTGAACTACTATAAGACATGCACATACAGCGTGAGCATAGTTTTTTATACATCATATCCCCCTAAAAACCATAAAGGTCAACTTACCAATTGCAATTCACTAAAAGTTAAAGAAGCTGCGAAATTTAAGTGAAAATGAGATTTCTAGAAACAATTTGAATTCAAACAAAACATCGTTCTTTATTAAGAATATATAAATATGATTAATAAACTACACTTTTTAAAAGTAGGAGTTTCATTTCATTTTCAAGAACAAAATTATTCTATATAAAGAACAATACTATACAATCTTATGGCATGCAACAGTTTTTATTACGTATTTTCAATATTTGCTTTGTTTAACCTTCATGTAATTATTTTAGTGGTCACTTCAACCATGAACATAGTTTGAGCCTAATTATTTAACAATATTTAAAACCGCTTGTTCTTTACTAGATACCTCATAACCATTGGGATTATTAGACTGCCATCGCCAGGAATCTAAGCACATTTCCTCAAGCCCCTTTTTTGCTACCCAATTTAATTCTTTTTGTGCTTTCGATGGGTTAGCATAGCTAATTCCTATATCCCCTGGTCTACGGTTACTAATATGATAAGGTATAGATCTACCAGTTACTTTTTCAAAAGTATGAATCATATCCAAGACACTATATCCCGTACCCGTCCCAAGATTATAAGCACTTACACCTGAAGATACCATTACTTTTTCAAGTGCTTTTAAATGGCCGGCTGCAAGATCTACGACATGGATATAATCTCTAACACCTGTTCCATCATGAGTAGAATAGTCATTCCCAAAAACTCTAAGTTCAGATAATTTTCCAACAGCTACTTGAGTTATGTACGGTACAAGATTATTTGGTATACCATTAGGATCTTCCCCCATAATTCCGCTAGAATGAGCTCCTACCGGATTAAAGTATCGCAATATAGCTACACTCCAATTTTTATTTGAAACATAAACATCTTGTAATATTTCCTCAATCATCAGCTTTGTTCTTCCATATGGATTTGTTGCTTGAAGAGGTAATTCTTCAGAGAGTGGGACCTGTTCTTGTATACCATACACGGTTGCTGACGAACTAAAGACCATGTTATGAACGCCGAATTGCTCCATTACATCACACAGAATTAGTGTTCCAGTAATATTGTTGTGGTAATAATGCAATGGGATAGAAACCGATTCTCCAACAGCTTTTAATCCAGCGAAATGGATAACAGCTTCTATGTTGTTTTCAGCAAAAATGTTTTGCAATTCAGGTTTGTTCAGTAAATCAGTTTGATAAAATTTAAAGTCCTTTGAGGTAATTTCTCTAATACGATCAAGCGAATCCACTTTACTGTTTGATAGATTATCTAGTACCACAATTTCATATCCTGCGTTTAATAATTCTACGCATGTGTGGGAGCCGATATAACCTGCTCCGCCTGTGATTAAGATGGACATGGACTTTGCCTCCGAAATTTTAATTTTTAGTTATATATATTTAAGAAGTGGGGAAATTCTAAGCATTTTCTTAATAAAGAATCCAATCGCTGTAACATTTAAATGAATTTAATCAAACTTTATTCTCTTTTATTAGATGAAATAAGTCTAATACACTTTAAAAATCGAAAATTTAATCCGTTCTTTATAAAGAACCTACATTCATTTTACACCCCTGCTTACTATTAATCAACCACTTCAAATATTTAATGTAAAATTCCTAAAAAACACAATTTTATTATTTAATTTTTATACGCATTCATTTATTTTTTTTACCATTTTGTCCAAGCATATTGATAGCTACTAGAATTTAATAAATTGAAAGTACTTTTATAATAATTTATGGAGATGATATTTTTATGGTTAGTTCTAATGCAACCTATGTAGTAGAACTTGATCGTTGGGGAATGAAAAAAGATGGAACCGATGCTGTAAATACGACTAAAGGTCTAAATGATGCAATAGTTTGGGCAGCACAAAACAATTTTATAGAAATTATTTTACCAAGAGGGACTTATTTAATAGATGAGTACAATACAATAGAGCCGCAAAGTTTTATGACATTAAATTTAAACGGTTCAACATTAAAAGTAAGAGATAACAATCGAATACACTATGCAATAATAAGTTTTCAGAGAAATCAAAGGTTTTCAAGGGTAACAAATGGCATAATTGAAGGAGACAAGGAAACGCATGATTATTCCTCTGGAGGAACTCATGAGGCTGGTTATGGTATTCAAGTCGGTAGCTTTACTCCTCCATCGAACGGGGGAAATAATACTAGATTTATTACATTAGATAACCTTGAGATACTTAATTGTACTGGAGATGCTATAACTATAAATAGTACATTCGGGCAGATTTTTCCTACACCTGTAGATTTTGCTAGTTCATGGGAACAAGGTAGTATAAGCACTATTGATGGGACTTTAATCCAAAACCCTAGTAAAATACGTTCCACCTTAAAAATTGACATGAATCAATTAGCAATTAAGAAATATGGCTATTTTGGATTGTATGGTAATGGATACGGAGATTTAGGGTCTGATATAATAACGGACTATTATGACGTTTTTTTTTATAATAGTGATAATACATTCCTTTCATCAAGAAAACAAGTACAATTTTTCGATGAGGTAGAAGTACCAATAAAGGCAGATTATGCAAAAATTCAATTACACCAAAGTAAAATACCAGTAAGTAATAATTGCTTAATAAACGTAAGAGTACCATCTTTTCCACAGCACACCTATATTAATAAATGTGATCTACATCATTGTAGAAGGCAGGGAATAAGTATATGTGGTACAAAATATATTTATATTAGAGAAAATGAGATACATCATATAGGTGGAACTCCTCCACAAGCAGGAATCGACATAGAGGACGGATATGATTTGAATCAATTCATCTATATCAATAGCAATAACTTTCATCATAATAATTTTTATGATGTAGTTGTTGTAAATGGGAAATCAATATTTATAGCAGAGAATAAAATTTCTTATACACTGAGTGAAGGAGCATCATTAGCAATTAATGGAGGTGCAGATAAAGTTTCCATAACTAGTAATATCTTATACAAAGCAAAGGTCATATTATCTGGTGAGGTTATTTTTGCAAATAATAATCTCTACGGAACACAGTTAAATGTTCTAGGCACTTATAAAAATAGACCTCTAAATCTATATAATAATCTTTTTCATAACAGTAAACTGGTCGTCAATAATCCCTTTGCCTATCTTGTTAAGATAGATGGTTGTAGATTTTACAATGATTCTGACAAAATTAATGCCTTCTCCAATTTACAATGGACTTTAGAACTTATTAACGAGCCTCAAGTTATATCAAACTGTACATTTGAAGGACACGACGTGTATTATTTAACCTATGCCAATTCATCTAAATTTAAAGGGGGGTGGATTTTTGAAAACATAATTTTTAATAATGTAAAAAATCCTGCCTTATTTGCAGGAAGGTATATTAATTGTACATTTAAGAACGTTGATTTTCTTGATATTATATCTAATGAAAATGATGGACTTGAACTAATAGATTGTAAAATTAGTAGTGAAGATATTAACAACAGTCTACTAATATTAAAAAACATCAAATCATTTAAAATGAAAAATTGTATTTTTAACAAATCGAGCGGGACAATTCTGAGGTTACAAAATATAGTAGATGAAGTAATCATGAAAGATAATATAATAAAAGTTACCAATGACGTTCATCCTAGACCTATAATTCTAATAGAATCTTCCTTTTCTGGTAATTTAATTATAATTGAGAATAACTTCCTTTCTGCCACAAAAATAAATCAAGTGGGGATACAAAACTCCACTACAAATAACGCTGTAATAGTTATTAAAAATAATATATTAAGGATGGCTAGTATTAATTCCATTAATAAATCTATAATTGAAAATAATATAATTAATGGTATTATTGAACCCTAAAATTAACTATTTTAATAACCCGAATGGGTTATTATAGATTAGGTAATCTAATATTTTTGAGGGCTATATAGGCTGCTTTTATAAATGAAAGGTTGCAAGTAATAATCCTTGAGATCATATAAATGTATGTCTGAGGCACAAGTGGCTCTGAATCCCCTCCCACTAATTAGATACAGTTATTCTCTGCACGATTACTTTAAAAAATGTAATTGAGAGAAAGCAACATTCAAACAATACGAATGAACAAAAACTTAACTTAAAATAAATATATAGAAATGTGAAATGACAAACTTAATTTTTGACTGCTTAATTATATATCAATAAATACTGATGTTCAAAATATAGATAATAGAGCGCAAGGGCATTCCTAGTCGAATAAGGCGAGTAGTATAAAAGGTGTGTTTTGTATATCAAGAACAGACTTTGTTGTTGAACCAACTCATTACCAGACTCTTGTTAAATGTTTTGGTTGAATCAAAAAAAACGTGTCTGGCAAGTAATAAGCACAGACACTCCCCTCAGATTAAAAATCACAAGCTATTCATAGTACATTTTTTGTATGATTGATTATGCAAAACTCATTTTAGTTTTTCGTTAATATTCTTGCCGGTACACCAACAGCAGTAGAATTTTTGGGAACATTTTTTATAACAACAGCATTGGCTCCGATTTTGGATCCATCACCAACAATCACGCCACCTAGAATTTTAGCACCAGCACCTATAAATACATTATCACCTATTTTTGGAGATACTCCAGCATGATTATTGATTCCAAGTGTGACTTGATGATAGATTGTAACATTATCCCCTATTACTACATTTCTTTCGATTATAATTCCTTTACCTCCATGCGGAAGTTTTAGATTCTTGCCAATTTTAGCTTGAGCTGGGAACTCTGATCCAAGAAATGTTCTTACGAAAAAATAATCAAATAACCTATATATAATCCAAAAGATATTTTTCATTATTGGGACATTACACTTGTAGAATAGCCAATTACCAATTCGATAATTATTCAAGGCAATTAGACCATGAATACCTCCTATATTAAAAAATTTAATCATAAGTTTTTTCAAAAATAAATCCTCCATCCTAAATAAGAAGATACATTTGATTACATTTTCTAAATTCCTATCTAATATCATTTCTTGAATTTATGGTTTTTATAAATTTGATAGAATTACAAATATGTCCCCATAAATAAGTAACATTTTTATTCATAGAATATAGCTCAATAGTAAAGGTCGCATGTAAACACCTAGCATCTAAGCATTTTTAGCCAACTCCTTAGAATTCAATTTGTTAGGTAATGTACTCACTATACTCCATACATATTTGAATTCTTCTGTACTTTTAAATATAATCCAGAAAAGCATATTGGGAATAATCAAACACAAAATCCCTCGTACTACTAAGTTAATATATACATTGTTATCAAGTACATTTCCTAGACTATCAGTAATTACTGTAGATATTAAAACTAACACTAAATACAATAAATATCTAAAGAAATATGTTTTAACCGACTTTTTAAAAACAAATTTAAATATAACATAAGGATCATACCAAAAATATGTACATAATCTACTAATAACAGTACCAAAAAGTACACCCGCCAACCCTATTTGTTTTGCAAGGATTATAGAAACAACAATATTTATAACAGCTGCAAATATTGGTCTGTATTTACCTTTATTAAATAGTCCAGTCGTTTCTCTAAAAGTTGAAGAAGCATCTTGCATTCCAGCAGTAAAAAAATTCAATATTATTGCAAAGACTATATACTTATCAAACACATATTGTTTACCTAGCCATATTGATATAAAAGGGTCGATTAAATTCCAAAGACATACAGCAAAAAAGCCGTAAATCCAAAAATTAGCAAAATTCAATATGCGGAATATAAAATGTTTTTTCTCTTCACTCTCTTTTACAATTAAATTCCCAACGCTGGCAGTAATAGAATAAAAAATATAGCTTAAAAAAGTAGTTATTGTACCTATAATTAACAAATAATTTGAGTAGATTCCTACCGCAGTTACTCCAACAAATATAGAGATAATAATATTGTCAGTTCCATTTATTACAACACCACTAATTTTATATAACATTAATGCGTATAAATTTTTAAAAAACGATTTTTTCTCTTTTTTAGATAACTTTGCCTTATTTTTTTCTTTTATAAATGGGTATAACGTATTTGCCTTTTTTGCAATGTATCCATTCTCAATAATTCTAAAAAATATTTGAGTAGTAAGTACCACGATATAATTTTCTATACTTAATAATATTATTATTTGCGCAATGTTAGATAGAATGATAAAAACAGCGTGTATCTTAGAAATAATATGATTACGTTGATCTGCAATAATAATAGAATGTTTATAGACAAAATAATATGATGAAACAGAATTAAGTAAAAATAAAATATAGATAATATTTAAATTATTAATTGTAGTTTGACTATTTATTAAATATGGAAGAAATGGTAATAGTGATAATCCTATTAATAAAATAATTATCCCTATAAGTCTATATGCCTTTTGATATAAATTCATAAGTGCCTGAATTTTGTATGTATCCTTTTCGGCAATGGGCTTATATAAACTATAAATCATGGCTGTGTCAAAACCTAAGTTCGCAAGTGATAACATAGTCAATATGCTTGTAAAAAGACCTTCTATGCCTAAGTATTCTATACCAAGAGTATAAATAAATACCGTTCTAACAATAAAACCCATAATTGCGCTAATTATTTGTCCAGACACACCAAAAAACATATTCCTTAGCGAATTTTGTACTCTCATAACAATACCTCTGTTTTACATATTTTATGCAAACATTCTATTGACTTTGTTAGAAATCTTTCTTTTTAAAATTGGGAAAAACTTTGTAACTCGATATTTTAGTAACGATTTTTTACGTTCTGTCATGAAATCATAGTCTAAAAACCAGTCTAGCAAATCTCTATACTTTATTTTCGTATAATTTTCTTTCATTCTTTTTTGGATTAAAGTCCAATAAATGTTTATAAATGTGTCAGTGAAAAATTTTACCTCTTGGTTTAAATATGTTTTAACATGTTCAGAAAGGTTATTAGGGACATTAAAGCCATAGGCGGAAGGATTTTTCCCTTCTGCAACTATTCCTAAAATAGTTCTTAAACATTTTTCACATTTACAACAATTTTCTTCATTTTTAAAACATACCCTTATATTTACAGTTTTTTTTCTCTCATAGTAATAATCCACTACAACTTTAACCTTATCTTGTCTTGTAAGTTCGTATGCATCATGAAATACCATACCAGACGCAAATTTTATTTCATTATCTACCGTAGGATCTGATGCGCAAGTTACTTTATGTAATGGAGTGTTTGAACTTGCAATATATATACACTTAACCTTTAACATGTAAGCTAGGGGTATTGCAGCTGATATAATAGCTAAACTATGATGTAACCCATGCCACCATGAATCTCCTAATTTTTTGTTAAAATCATGGTCAATTTCAGAAGCTCTCATAAATGTGCCATAATTCGATTGAATTAGAATGTTTCCTAATCCATAACTTTCTCCAAATCGCTCTGCGTTCTCTTTATCCGCTTCCCAAACTTCACTAAATTGAATGTCCTTCTCATGCCAACCATACTCTGTTATTAATAATGGATTTTTATCTTTTATTCTTATAAAAGTTGTATGAGCATCAAGGCCTCCACTGAATAAAGATGCTGCCTCTCGTTCAGGGACATAGATATTAGTAACTATTTTATTTACGGAAATCGAACCTTTAAACTCAATATTAGGAAACATATCTTGATACGCATCTCTTATATTATTTAAACAATCAAAAAATGATTTATCTAGTTGGTCAATTCGTATTGTTGAGTCAGTAATCCAGATTAAGGGAATTACATTTGATACAAATGGAATTGATAAAATGCTTTTTGGAATATCAGTAATATCATAGTTATATTCAAAGAACATATGATTTTCTGATTTAAAATACTTTTGTATATTACCTGTAACACTAAAAAAATAATCAACCCTGTTTCTATTCACAACTATTTTATCAAGTATTATACTGTTCATTTAATCCTCCGAATTTCATTTCATATTTTTAGATTTCAAATTGATCTAACCACTCATTGACCACGTCAAAGTTAACATTAACATCTGTTATTATTTCTGAATTGATCATACTTTCAAGTTTATTGAGTTCACTTCTATCAATAATATTAAGATTATATGTTTCGTTCATTCCTCTAGCTCTCTCATCTATTGAAATAATAATTGAACGTTTTTTATGACGCATTGCAAAAATACCGCCATGTAATCGTGTGCCTATGTAATCAACATCTGTATTAAGGATTTTTTCATATTCTTCTACAGTTGGAGGAATAATTTTTATCTTATTAATATCATTTAAAGTTTTAAAATATTTTAGATCTTTAGCATCTTGAATCCAAAAATATACATTTTTGTAATTCCGATTTAATATATCTATTAATAATTCATCATTAATAATGTCTTTAGAATGATGAGTTAGTGTAAAAATAACTGAATCTGATTTTGTTTTAGGTATTTTTTCACAAAATTCTGGAGTAAGAGACCACATTGTTGCACAACCTGTATTCAAAGCTTTAAATCCCATTTCTTCCAAAAACCTTTTTGTTCTTTCATCTCTTACACTATGTACATGTTCATGTGACAAAACTTTTTTATATAGTATTTTTGTATATCCATTTATCTTACTACCTTTACCTGCACCTACACCAACCAGAATACTTCCTTTTAAAGGTCCATAATTAAATAAATTAATATTCCACTGTGGAAAGTGTGTAAGCATATCCATTGTTAACAAATTAGAACCACCTACAAATTTATACTTGGCATTACTATAAACCTGTACCCTGTTGGAATTTCTAGCTACCTGATACCAATGAAACGGAGAAACATGAGTGGGTAATGTCAAAACATATGCATTTTGAGTTTTATCTGACAGTTGATTTCTTACACACTTCATTATAATGTCATCTCCCTTGTTAAGTGACCCTACTGATGTATCTAACAACAAAACATTATCCATTTATCTAATACTCCCTTTAATCTATTTTTATATTTTACATTTTTTATGGGAGTTTTCAGAAGAGAACTTCCCATTACCTTAGTTCATTTAATATACGACACTATATAACTTCTCTAATTCCACCCGATTATTAAAATCAACGTTTGAGCAGTTTTCTATTAATTTATTTTTCAGTTCAGTATCCTTATATAACTTTTCAATCCCATCCACTATTCCATTTATAGATAATTCAGTAATAAATCCATTAATTCCATCATCCACCTGGCTGGATGCAGTTGTATAATTAGTTATTAAAACAGGTTTAAATAGTACTTGCGCTTCCCCGACCGTCACTGCTTTTCCCTCATATCTAGACGGTTGTACATATAAATCCGATTCTTTCATATATGGATATGGATTGGTTTTCTTTCCTAATAGGATAAAACTATCATCAAGATTAGATTCTCTTATCAATTTTCTAATCATAGATTCATCGCCGCCATACCCCACTACATACCAAGCAATATCAACATAACCTTTATCTTTCAAGATTTTCAAAGCTTTTACAGCATTATCAATTCCCTTGGCATGAGATAGTCTGGCAACCGTTACAATTTTAAATCTATTATCCCTCACCATCGGATTATCAACTTTTTCATTAGCCATCTCTCTAATGAATTCAGGTGACATTATATTTTCTATTACAATAACTTTACTTTCTAATTCACCATATTTATTCAAAAATGATGTTTTACATGCTTCTGATACAGCCACTATATGATCGAATTTCTTCCACATTTTTAAGTCCAATTTAATATCTGTTTCAACAGTAGAATAATCTGTATGAATCCATGCGATTTTCTTTTTGGCTTTGACTTTTTCAGCAACAAAATAATGCGGCCATAGATAACTAATCGCTACATCATATTCTTTCTCTAACTTCGGTAGATAAGATAAAGCATATTTCCACATTAGTTGCATTTGGTAGTATCCAGGTTCAGCGATTCTATTAATTTTCCCTTTTAAATCAGCACTTAATTTAGAAATAATTCTTGAGAATCCGATAGCAAATTGTCTTTCTCTCAAGATTTCACTTATTGATTTTCTAAAAGTAGTATATTGTTCAATTTCTTCTAATAAAGTTGTTTTTTTTGAGATTAAACTCATCAAATCACCTTGCTGTCTATATAACATCAAATCAACTCGATAATTTTCATAATCAAAATTATCAAGCATGCTAATAAGGCTTCTTTCTACTCCACCAACTTCCATATCAAAAGAAGCAATTAATACATTTTTCATATATACCACCTAGGATTCTGAATTAGTATCTAAGAATAATCAAACCATTAACTTCAAACTTTCTTTAAAACAACTAATTATCCTTAATTGTTCCACTTCCGTCATATTTGATCCAGAAGGGAGACAAATACCTGAGGTAAACAACTGTTCAGATATACTATTATTTTCACAATGAGGATAGTATTGAGTACCTTTAAAAACTGGTTGAAGATGAAGTGGTTTCCAAACAGGTCGAGCTTCAATATTTTCTGCAGCAAAGTTTTCTAATAATGATGTTACTGAAATTCCTGTTATAGTTTCATCTACTGTTAGCGCTGTAAGCCATCGATTTGATCTAGTATTCTCTAATTCAGGCATAAATTGAAAACCAGGAATATGTGAAAGTTCTTGATAGTACTTTTCAAATATTAACCTTCTAGTTTGTACTCTTTCCTCTAATACCTCCAGCTGTCCACGTCCAATCCCCGCTAATACGTTACTCAGCCGATAATTAAATCCTGTTTCACTATGTTCATAGTGAGGGGCCGGATTCTTTGCTTGAGTCGCTAAGAAACGAGCTTTATTAAGAACTTCAGTATCATCTGAAATTAACATTCCTCCTCCAGAGGTTGTAATGATTTTATTACCATTAAAAGAATAAACTCCAAACTTTCCAAATGTACCACTCGCTTTTCCTTTATAAGTTGATCCAAGTGATTCTGCAGCATCCTCAATTATTGGGACATTATATTGATTACATAAGGAAGTAATTTCATCCATCTTAGCGCTTTGTCCATAAAGGTTAACAACGATAACTGCTTTAGGTAACTTACCTTTTTTAGCAGCATTCTTTAATGCTCTTTCTAGAGCTTGAGGTGACATATTCCATGTGTCACGCTCTGAATCTATAAAAACTGGTTCAGCTCCTTGATAAATTATTGGGTTAGCGCTTGCTATAAATGTAAGGGTAGAACAAAAAACATTGTCTCCTTTTTTTACATCTAATAAAGAAAGAGCCAGATGAATTGCTGCAGTACCCGAACTTACGGCAACAGCTTCACTGACTCCTACATAATTGGTTATTTCTTTTTCAAAAGCATCAACGTTTGGTCCTAACGGGGCAATCCAATTCGTTTCAAATGCTTCATTAATATAATTGATTTCGTTACCGCTCATATGAGGAGCAGATAAATAGATTCTCTTCTTAATCATATTCCCCTCCTAAGAGTTAAAAGCTTCAACATATTTAGTAATAAAAAGATGTTGAAATTCCGGTATGCCCGATAATTCTTTCAAGTTCTTGATTTTATAATGTGCCATGAATTCCTGTTTTTCAGTAATATTTGCGTATATGCCAAATTCTCTTTCAATATGAACTGTTTTCCACCCAAGTTTCTTCGCTGTTACAAAGTCTTTAGAAACATTGTCGCCTATATATACACATTCATGGTGCGTCACTTGTAAATTTAAGCAAGTTTGTTCATACGGCTTATAACTTGGTTTCCAATGGTTTCTTCCAAATTGGTCTGTTAAAATAATTGAATGAAACTTTTCTTTTATTCCTAATGAATGAACCTTGTTTATTTGGGCACCATAGTATCCATCCGATATTAGACCGATTTTTACATTTTCATCCAAATGATCTAATATCCATTTTGAATCATTTAATAATTGTATAGATGGTCTATGTGAACGATAAATATTAACTATACTTTGAATTATTTTTTCGTTGTATGGAATCTTTAATAGATCAAGTGTTTTATTAAAGATATATTTCTTTTCTCCAGTTTCAAAAAAATTCATTGCAATTTCATAAAATCCAACAATATTATAGTTCTCAATAACCCATTTCTCCAATTCTTGCATTCCGCTTCTTACATAATCACGTTCAGAATAAAGCGTATCATCCATATCAAACACAACGGCTTTAATTGGCATATCGAATTCTCTCCGTAAAGACAGCTTCATCAAACCGGAGCATTGTTAGATTTTCTTTCCAAGAATAATTTTGATCATTAAAAACTTCTCCTTTTGTTGCCTGAATCGCCCATAATGGAAAATTTGCACCTGCTTCAATAGACAATGGAATTCCACCACCAAACCTAGGATTAATTTCAATAAATGTTATTTCATCATTAGTCTTCTTAAAGCACTGCAAAGTTAAGCAACCAACTGGTTGTGGTAATAAATTTACTACTTCCTCAACTGCATTAATGATTAAGTCATTTTTCACAGTAACTCCTTTACTCACTTCACCTGCTCTTGTTTCTATACGCATTCTAGGCACAATCGTTTTAATATTCCCTTGAAAATCAATCATAACGTCAACAGTATACTCAGTACCCTCGACAAACTCCTGCACCATTGCATTTTGAACATAATCAATAAAGAAATTAAGCTCTTTTTCATTGTGAATTTTTGTAACACCATTACTTGAACTACCATCAAGAGGTTTAATAAGTAACGGAAACTTATAAGCTTTGTTTTTAAGTTCGTCACTAGTATAAACTTGAGGAGTTGGAATCCCATTCTCTACAAAGAATTGAAAGGTTTTTATCTTATCAGATGCGATCTCGTTTAATTCAACACTCGAAACTAATACCTTTACACCTACCTCTTCAAAAAGTTGCTTATTTTTTGCTAATAAGGTTAATTCAGTATCAATTAAAGGGATTATTAAGTGTATTGATTCTTGCTTACAAATTGTTAATAATTCTTTTAAGTAGTTAGGACTACTTACTCTTGGGACAATGAAGTGCTTGTCACTAAAATAAGCTGATGGAACATTATTTTTTAAATCGGCTGTTATAATTTTCCCATTTATATTTTGCTGCTGATAAACCTGTTTAAAATAGTTTAATAATGCAACTCTTCTTCCGGAACTTGTAAATAATATATTCATATCAATATTCTTTTTCATTGTTCAAACTCCCTTTAAAAACTGGCATTGTTGCATGATCGCCATGCTTTATTCCCTCTGAATTTATTACCTTTTTTATTGTTAAAAACAAAATCTTTAAATCTAATAAAAAACTTTGATTTTCAACATACCAAACATCTAATTTAAACTTTTCTTCCCAAGTTATTGAATTTCGACCATTAATTTGTGCCCATCCTGTAATACCTGGCCTTACTTGATGTCTTTTATATTGCTCCTTTGTAAAGAGTGGTAAATATTCCATTAACAAAGGCCTTGGACCAACTAAACTTATATCACCCTTTACAACATTAATAAGCTGAGGAAATTCATCTAAACTATATTTCCTTAAAAATTTTCCAAACGAAGTTAACCTCTTACCGTCAGGTAATAATCGACCATTGTCATCTTTCTCATCAGTCATTGATCGAAATTTATAAAAATAAAAAGGCTTTCCATTTAAACCTGGTCTTTGTTGCTTAAAAATGATCGGAGAACCTAATTTTTTCTTAACTAAACATGCAAGTATAATATGAATTGGTGAAAGAAAGATTAATAAAGCCAGCGACACTAGTAAATCAAAACTTCGCTTAATGCCAATCACCTCCTAAAACATTTAATTTTCATTTTATTTCCACATTATTCTTTTACTGCTAATATAACCTGACGTTTAATATCTTCTATTAATTCTGTTACCCTTAAGTTTTCTTTTTCTTGCCCTTTTTCATAGCTGTTTATTAAGATTTCTTGCAATTTCTTTTGTGTTAAATTCGCTGAAATATTCATTATTCAACCACATCTTCTTTCTTGATCCAAAATAAACAATTCTTTATAAAGAACATTTTTATAGAATTAGTTATCTTATGTCATATAAAGCTAACCATTCAGGAATACTATCTTTTATATCAAATCCTAATTCAGAAATATTCCTGGTAATAATTTCTTGTGTTGGTCTTTTTAATGTGAATGCATTATTTATTTCCTTTAACCACTCTTCATTGTCTTTTTCAATACTAAGATATTTAATTAACCCTACTCCCACATCTGTCTTAGTAGTGACTCTATCAGATACAATGCAAGGTATTCCTAAACTTTGTGCTTCAATCGTTACTATTCCAAATCCTTCAAAAATAGATGGAAATAAAAAAACATCAAACGCATTCATAAGTCTTGATATATCCGATCTCACCCCTAAGAATTTTACATTATCTTCTATTTGAAGTCTTTTCGCCTCAAACTCTATTTTCTTTTTTAAAGGACCTTCTCCAACAAAGACTGTATAAATGTCTTTTCTATTTTCAAGCAAGTTCTTTAAGATTTTTAAAACAAATATCTGATTCTTTGACTCTGAAAAGGTACCTACATGCCCTAAAATCTTTGCATCATTTGGAATTTCTATTTCATTCCTAACACTAAAGTAATCTTCAAAGTTTTGACTGCTAAAACGAGTAACATCAATTCCATTCTTTAATACTTTTATTCTCTTTTGTTCTATTTCATCTCCACCAAAAAGAAATTGACCTGCCTCTTTGCTACATGCACAATAGTGATTTGTATTTTTTTTAATAAGCATTTGTAAAGCTCTAAGTTTTATTTTTGATTTTAAACTGTTACCTAGTCCCCAATTATTGCTGTGAGAATGAGCAATTCTTTTTTCCACACCAGACAATTTTGCTGCTAATACTGGAAATCCACATTGGTAGTCTGTATGTGCATGGACAGCAACATACTCATTCTTTTCAATAATCCTTTTTAATTCCCTAACATAACTAATTGGACCCACTTTACCTAAACTAGCAATTTGGAATACCTTTCCTCCTAGCGATTCTATTTCATAATCATAGTGGCAAGCTTCTCTTCGATGAGATATAAAATCAAATTGTAATTTCGTTCTATCAATATTCCTATAAACATTCATTAATAGTGTTTCTGCACCGCCACGGTTCATTGCACTTACAACATGCAAAACTCTTTTTGGATTTGAAACCATTATCATATTTAATCCTCGCTATCACAAAAGATATCTCTTCTCTTATACTAGAATTTTATAAAATCACTACCGTAAAAAAGATTAATTGAAATTACTTGTTCATAATAAAAATAAGCAAAATAACAAACTAACAAACTAAAATAAACAAATTTTCTGTTATTTTCTTTAAATAAATAGATTATCCAAGAAATTAAGATTATATTGTATAAACTAAAATAAATATTGAATCTTGCGAATATCCAATTTTGTGTTGCAATAATTGTAAACAGTAATCCTATAATTGACATATTTACTATAATGTCACTTTTTGGCCACATTTCTTTTAATTTATGTCTACCAAGATATGCGATTACAATTGGAACTGCATCAACAAGTACTCTTATAACGTTTGCACCTCCCTCCTCAAAATTACTGTAATGTCCGTATTGTGAATCTCCTAGTGTAGAAAATAATATTCTAGAGAACTGATCAAAACTCATTACAATTAATATAGCTAACGTTAGTAATAAAAATGTAACCTTTGTCCAAGCCTCTCTTCGTACAATAAAATAAATTGGCAATAGAATTAGTGCACTTTCATGAAAAGTAGATGCAATTAACACAACTATTAAATAATGTTTAAATTGACCACCCAACAAATACTTAGTTGCCCAAAAAATAATAGAAGCTGCAAGAAATTGACGAACACCATTCATTGATACAATAAACATTCCAGAAGTGATGAATACATAAAAACTAATTTCTATCATTCTTGAATATTTATATAATGTAATAACGATTAATAAATTTGTGAACATTGCAGTTATAATTAAAAGTAGTTGTGGGTCATGTGATACATTCTTTAAATACATTTGTAAAACACTAAACCCTGGATCTTTATTCTCTAGTGCGTATTTCCATGTAAAATCAATGGTTTCATATGCATGCATATAAAAGTAAGTATCGCCAATGGTGTTTCTTAAACCAGAAACTAGTACCAAGCATATTAAAACAATAAAAATCATAAAATTATTAGGTTTAACATATGAAAAGTCAACTGCAGCACTGTTAACTGGTATATACCTTGATAAAAAAGCAAAAATAAACACAATGAGAATTGTAGCCCATAGTACCGTCATTTTTTATCCTTTCATTTCACTAATTCAACTAGGTTTTCGTTTTAGACATAATTAGAAAGTATAAAAGTAACCCTAATGGAGATGCAAACACTGTTACTATTTTCAAAGGAGATTCTTTTATAAAATTTCTATTTTTAGATATCAGACTACTAGATACATAGTGAATAGCCTGTCTAAATTTGAATTTCTTATTTCCAAATGGTAACTTCATTAACTCTTTTCGGTAGAACGCAAAACCTCTTGGGTTAACCCGATACTGCTTTAGCATATTTAATGAAGAACCATCAGGTAAATATTCAACAATACAGAGGACTTCATCCATTAATAACATTGGATAATCTTCGTCTAACTTATGGTATTTGTAAGCTAGACCAACATATTTTTCATTTTCAAAGATTGGATATGGGTATTTTTTTGTTAACTCAGACCTATAAACAAGCTTTTTATCTCCAGTTACACCAAATTTATTGTAAAGATCAAAAAGAGTTGATTGATTAATATTTTCTGGCATTCTTGTACCTATAACATCACCGTTCTTAAATGCATCAAGACCGATCATCCCACTAACTTGATCATTACCATTCTTTCTCCAGAATGAGAGAATCTTTTCTACAGCATCATCTGGCATGTAGTCGTCTGAATCAATACATACATTTAATTCAGTATCAATATGTTCATATGCTGTATTATGAGCACCATGCATCCCTTGATTTTCCTGTTTTATGTACCTTATCTCAACAGTGCCTTCTTTTTTCCACTTATTTACTAATTCTTGTGTATTATCACTTGACCCATCATCGATAATTAGCCATACAAACTCATTGTTTGTTTGTGACTTTAAACTTTCATAGCAAATATGAAGACAATACGCTCGATTATAGGTTGGAGTGAATACAGTTAATTTCTTCAACTAATTCACCTCACCATTTCCAAGTAGAAATCACTCATAAAATGAGCAGTATTTTTCACATCATATCCTTGTTGATAAAGAGCTTGATATGGAATTTTTCGGTTTCGAGCCCTAGTTGGGATTTCTCTTATTTCTTCCACCCATATATTTTTATTGTTGATCGGTAAAAATTTCACGAGATCCACCTTCATATCAACTTCATCTGTAATATTTTCCGAAATTAAACACGGTAATCCTGATCCCTGTGCCTCAATTAAAGTTACAGGTAAGCCCTCATGAAGAGACGGGAAAACGAATACATCAAATGCTTGTAACAAGCTATTAATATCACTCCGAACCCCTAGAAACGTTACCTTTTCTTCTAATCCTAATTCTTTCACTTTTTCTTCTATGTCAGACCTAAGAGTGCCATCACCAACTAAAACTAAATAAGCTTTAGGTTCAACCTTATATAGCTCATTAAAAATCTCAATTAAAAATCTATGATTTTTTTGGTGATTAAAGCGTCCTACATGTCCTAGAACTAAACTATCTTCCTCTACTCCAAGCTCCTCTCGCACTTTATCTCTAATTTTCTTCGAAAATGAAAATTTCTCCGCATCAATACCGTTTTTTAACAACTTGGATAAATTAGCTTTGTTTTTATATAGCCATTTTGCAGCTGAATTTGAACAAGCTAAATAGTGAGTTGCTGCTTTTTCAATATTGCTACCTGCATATTCTTTATAAAGTTTTGCAGCAAAACCACCTTCACTCTGTGTATTATGACTATGAGCTATCCTAACCGAAATTCCAGCTTTCTTAGCAGCCTTAAGAACAAAACCACTCATTTTATCCATGTGAGAATGAACAATTTTATACTGGTCATTTGCTTTAAAGAATTGTTTTAAACTCTTTATGTAATGAAAATGTCCGCCATCCGTAATGTAAGGGATGCGATGGATTTTCCCACCCAAGTCTAAAATTTCCTGATCAAATACTCCTTCTTTACATGTCAAAAAGTCAAATTGTACCTTTGAGCGATCGATGTTACGATATAAATTCATAATAAGTGTTTCTGCTCCGCCACGATTCATATTGACAACGACATGTAATACTCTTATTGGGCTACCCATCTTATCCCCTCCATTTCTTCCATGTATTTTTCATATAGTTGACTTTTTTCATTTACTATTGTGTTAACACTGTATGTCTTTTCAATTCTGTCTCGGCCATTCTTACCTAAAGTATTAAGGAGATGCTGTTCATTCGAAAGGAGCACTATTTTTTCAGCCATATCATTTATATCTTCTGAATCCACAGTCCAACCATTATTTTGATTCACAATCAGTTCATTGTGTCCCCGATTCTTAATTGCTACCACCGGCAACCCACAAGCCATCGCTTCCATAATATTAACAGGCAAACCCTCCCGTAAGCTCGATGCCACAGCAACATCACACATCGGAAGGATGTTTACAATATCATTTCGATATCCTAAAAAATCCACCATATGATTAACACCTAGTTCAGAGGCTAATTTCTTACAGGAATCTTGTAGTAGTCCTTCACCTGCCAACAAGAGTCTCGCATTTGGAATTGAGTCCTTTATTTTAGCCAATGCTTTTATTAAAAATTGCTGATTCTTATTTTTGTTAAACTCAGCTGCGTAAAACATTAAAAAGTCATCGTCTTTAAAACCAAATCTTTCTCTTCTCTCTCGTCTATCTTCCTTATCAATAGGCTTAAACCGGGTTGTATCTACTCCCACCCCATGAACATGCTCAATCTCACTAGCCCTAAATCGATGCGAAATCGCTAGATTGTAATCTTCTTCATTGATCGTAATTAAACAATCTGTATATCTAGCAAGGGCTTTCTCAATCGGATAGTAAAGCAGCCAATTCATAACCGGGCTTCCCTTACAAAAATGAAAACCGTGTGCTGTATAAAAAACCTTTGTTCCATTTTTTCTTGCTTGCTTTGATGCCATCCTTGTAAGAACACCGCCCATTGGAGTATGACAGTGGATTATTTTATAATCATTTTTGTTAATAACTTCCTTTAGCTCCTGAAAAGCCGTAATATTCTTAGTTTGAAAAGGTGAGCGCTGAATTGAGATATTAAATTTTTGATCTACAAACGGAAGTTCCATCTCACCACTTGCTGCAATGTGAACCTCCCAGCCTTTTTCTTTGAACCACTTCAAAATAGGAAGGTGGAAGGCTTTAAAATGATAATCAACAGTAGCGCAAAATAACACTTTATTTACCATTGTTTTCACCCTTTTTTTAACATGAAAAAACACCCAAAGGTTAGGGTGTTAAATTTCTGTTACTTCTTTTTCTATGACATTGCATAAAAAGTCTAGTAAGTCATGTTTTAGATCTTCACGCTGCAGAGCAAGTTCAATTGTTGTTTGGATGAAGCCCATTTTTTCTCCTACATCATAACGTTTGCCTTCAAAGTTATAGGCATAAATGGCTTCAAACTGATTTAGTGTTGCGATTGCATCTGTTAATTGAATTTCTCCACCAGAACCTGGCTGTTGTTTTTCTAACATTTCAAAGATTTTCGGTGTAAGGATATAGCGTCCCATAATGGCTAAGTTTGAAGGTGCATTCTCTTGCTTTGGCTTTTCCACCAGATTGCTAACATTATAGAATCTTTCCCCAATCTCCATTGCATCTACAATTCCATATCGAGATACTTCTTCATCTTTTACATGCTGAACTCCAATGATCGATGCATTGTAACGCTCATATTGATCTATCATCTGTTTTAAGCATGGCTTTTCTGCTTTGACAATGTCATCACCTAGAAGAACTGCAAATGGTTCATCGCCAATGAATTTCCGTGCACACCAAATGGCATGCCCTAACCCACGTGGTTCCTTTTGACGTATATAATGAATATCAACAAGTTTGGATGCCTTTTGAACCTCACTAAGTAGCTCCATTTTCCCTTTTTCCAATAATGTGTGTTCTAATTCAAAAGAGTGATCAAAATGATCTTCAATCGCCCGCTTTCCTTTTCCAGTTACAATGATAATATCTTCAATTCCTGATTCAACTGCTTCTTCAATAATATATTGAATTGTTGGTTTATCGACAATGGGCAGCATTTCCTTTGGCATTGCTTTTGTTGCTGGTAAAAACCTTGTGCCTAATCCTGCTGCTGGAATAATCGCCTTTCTAACTTTCAACCTTAACCCTCTCCTCTTAAACAGATACTAATTTCTTCTGGTATTCTACTCGCTCATTAGCTAAATTTAATAGTGTCTCTCTTAAAAGTTCTCGATCCAACGTTTTAAAATTTTTAATAATATAATCAATTTCTTCTATATATAATTGCGAGGTTTTGCCAATATAAATTTTTGGATAGATTTGCTCTTCGTGGACCTCATCCTTATTTAAAAGCTCTTCAAATAGTTTTTCACCAGGTCTCATACCAGTAAATTCGATTCCGATCTCATCTATATTATTTCCTGTAAGCTTTATCAAGTTTTTGGCAAGATCTACGATTTTTACAGGTTCTCCCATATCAAGAACAAAAATCTCGCCACCTCTTGCTAGTGCTCCAGCCTGAATCACTAATCTTGACGCTTCGGGAATTGTCATAAAGTAGCGGACCATATCAGGGTGTGTCACTGTAACAGGACCACCATTTTGTATTTGCTTTTTAAAAAGTGGGATAACACTGCCTCTGCTTCCTAACACATTCCCAAATCGAACAGCAACAAATCTTGTTGAACTAATTTGATCAAAGTGTTGAATCAGCATTTCAGCTAATCTCTTGGTTGAGCCCATGACACTCGTTGGATTAACTGCTTTATCTGTCGAGATCATGACAAAGATTTCAACATTATGAACACTTGCTGCTTGTGCAACATTCTTAGTTCCGATAATATTATTTTTCACTGCTTCCTCTGGACTTCGTTCCATCAGAGGCACATGTTTATGTGCTGCTGCATGATAAACCACATGCGGTTGATAAATATCCATTACCTTTAAGAGCTTATCAAAATCTTGAAGGTCAGCAATTTCAGTTATGAATTCGATCCCATTATTTTTAAACGCTTCTTTTAATTCCATTTCTATTGTATAAATGCTATTTTCACCATGTCCTAGTAAGACCAATGCTTTAGGATGAAACTTTGAAATTTGGCGGCATATTTCCGAACCAATAGAACCTCCAGCACCAGTTACAAGGACAACCTTATCAGACACATAATCACTTATACTAGTAATATCAAGTTCAATTGCTTCACGTCCAAGCAGATCCTCTACTTGAACATCACGAAATTGATTGACGGATACCTTACCTGTCATTAAATCCTCGAGCATTGGTATCATTTGGGTTTTTGCATTTGTTTTGGCACATTCTCTAAAAATATGGTTGAGTTGCTTTTTATTTAATGATGGAATACAAATAACAATATTTGCAATAGTAAGCTCTTTTGTAATTCTCTCTATTTCTTTTACACCACCAGCTACAGGAATACCTAATATATCCAGTTTTTGTTTATGCACATTATCATCAACAAAAGCTACTGGTATAAGCTCTGCATCACGGTTATGCAGAAGCTGCCTTGCAACCATTGTTCCAGCTGATCCGGCTCCAATTATAAGCGTGCGTTTTTTATTTATTGGGTGTTTCAGGTAGGTATCTCGATAGATTCTCCAGAAAAATCTTGAACCACCTATTAATAAAAGATGAATCATCCATGTTATGGCTAAGATCCGAAAATCAATTTGTTTTTGTACAATTTGTTGCACAACCGCTGTTACGATAATTGTATAAGTTATGACTTTAAATATAATGATTAGTTCGCCAATACTGGCATATTCCCAGGCCTTTTTATAAAGCTTAAATAAAAATGAAAATAGATGATGACTTATTAATAAAGTTATAGAAATAACAAAAATAGAAAGAGTTAATGCCTGTAAACTCGGGTTAATTAGTGCATTGCTGAAATAGATGGTGGATAAAACAATTAGTGAATCTAATCCAATAAGCAACCATATGCGACTTCGATAAGACACGTTCTCACCTCCTTATTTAGTTTTCTGTTGTTTTCTGTAACATGACAGTTCTTTTTTCCATTGCGTGGTCAAGCTCCTTTTTGAATTGCTCCAGCTGTTCTAAAGTTGCCTCCTGTTTTATGTATCGCACGAGCTTCTTCATTACCTTAGGAAAGCGATCAAATTCTTTCATAAGTTCAGCTCCTTTATAAAATAATCACTTATAAGTCTCGATCATGTAAGATTTATAAGTGATTATTTTAATTAATAGGGCATCTAACCCTTCCTCACACCATGCTAATGACGACTCGCGTCTAAGGTTAGTTTCAACCCACAGCATGGCCGAGTGCCTCCATTGATAAAGGCAAGGAGACATCGCCTAACAAACAATTATTCTTTATAACGAACAACAAAAGACCAAATTATGATCTTTCATTTAATATAACTCCCAATACCTTTGCCCTGACAAGCTTTAATAACCGATTTGCTTCAACTGCCTTTTCTCTATCAGTCTTTCCACCCTTTACGACCATCACAACACCGTCACATAGTCCTGCTAAAAGCTTTGTATCCGTTGTTTCTAATACTGGTGGACTATCAAAAATAACTGTATCATATTCCCCTTTTATATCTTTAAGTAAATACTTCATTGCATCTGAACCAATAATTTCAGTAGGGTTTGAGGGAATAATACCACTTGTTAACAAATCCAGCTTACCAATTTGAGTTTGAAAAATAGCTTCCTCTAATCCCACTCTTCCAATTAATACATCAGTTAGACCATGATAATCTTTAAGATTAAAAGAGATATGTAATTTAGGTTTCCGAAGGTTTGCATCTATTAAAAGGACCCTTTCGCCCTGTTGAGATATTGAAATGGCTAAATTGATGGCAGCTGTCGTTTTTCCTTCTGAAGAAGATGGAGAAGTAATGATCAATGTTTTATATTTTTCGTCAATTGACGAGAATTGGATATTCGTTCTTATTGTTCTATACTGTTCTGCAATTTCTGAACCAGGATTTGTGTATGTAACAAAATGGCGCTTAGTCATTTCTTTAAGTGCCTTTTTCTTATTCAGTTTAAGAACCAAGTGTCTCACTCCTCTGTTCAAAACTTGTTTTCTTTCCTTTTTTCTTCTGCATGTTATTCTTTTTCATTTTATCTACGGATCCAAGAACAGGGATACCGAGTAATTCTTCCACTTCATGTTCCTTCCTAATGCTGTTATTCAAAGAATCCAGTAAAAATGCAAGCCCAATTCCAATGATGATACCACCTATAGCTGCGATCATAATGGTTCTGTTTTGATTTTCGTTTATCGGGAATGGAATTTCTTTTGCTTCAGACAGTAATCTAACATCCTTAAAATCCATTATTGCTGGGATCTCATCTTTATAGGTTTCTGCAACAGCATTAGCTATCGTAGCAGCTTGCTTAGGATTAGAGTCAACAACACTGATGGTTACAACTTGTGAATTCTCTATACTTCCCACACTAATTTTCCTACTAAGTGATTCTGCAGAGTAAGGGAGATTTAACTTTTGCACAACTTTTTCTAGTACAGTAGAATCCTGAATGATGACTTTTAATGTTGTTATCATATTACTATCTGCGCCAATAATAATCCTAGCTGTTGATTGATACAAAGGACTGTAAGTTGACACAGAGTAAAAGGCACCAGCTGAAGTTGATAGGATTGTAATAAGGAAAATGATCCAACCGTACCTTTTTATAATCATGAAAACTTCTTTCAAATCAATTTCTTTTGACTGCTTAAATTCATTTAAACGTCTATCTTCAAGCTTATGAAAGCTAGACATACACCCGCCACCTACTTTTCTTAATTAAGAACACACATTTAAATAATCATGAAATCATGTTCTCTTAAACTAGGATAGTTCACTATAAAGAACAAGTCAATCCTTTTTAATGAATTTTATAGTTTTTCCAGTTTTTTTAAGTTCTAGTCTTAATCTTTTACTTTAAAGCATTATAAATTAACTCTATACATAAAATATAGAATATTACATTCATTACAAATATATGATAATTTACCTAAATAAAAAAACTCTTAAATTTGTCATTTTTTCGTTAAAAAGAACACTTATTGCACTTTTTCTTTAAATACCTCTTATTTCCACATGTTTACGTTATTTTATTAAGAACAAGATGTTTCATATAATGAACCTTGTGAGGAAAATTTTTGTAATATAGACAAGGAGACCAAAGCATGGTTGGAGAACGATTAAGGGAGTTGAGGCAGGAGAAGGGTTATTCTATTAGTGAATTAGCCGAGTTGGCAGGTGTGTCAAAATCTTATTTAAGTTATATTGAACGAGATGTACAAAAAAACCCCTCGCTTCAGTTTTTAAAAAAGATTGCTTTAACTCTGGAAATAGAGGTAGAAGACTTATTAGGATCATCGCCTACTGCAGCTAATTACTCAAAAGAGTTTATTTTTGATGAAGAGTGGAGCAAGTTGTTACATAAAGCCATTGAAGAAGGCATGAGCAAAAATGATTTTAGAGAATTTCGGGATTACCTGAAATTTCAAAAGTGGAAAAATGCAAAAAATCAAAACATCCTAATTCAGGAGGACAAGCCGAATGACTGAAATTTCAAAGAATTATATCAATAATCAAATTGATATGGAATGGTTGGAATTGATACTAGAAGCAAAAAAGATCGGATTATCATATGATCAAATTCAATCATTTCTTCAACAAGGTGGAACTTCTGAGAAATAAAAGGGCGTCTATTGACGACCTTTTATTCCACCGGTAGATGAAAGAGGTTGAATCAATCTCCTCCACTTCCGCCACCACCATCTCCACCGCCAAAATCTTCATACCCATCTGAAGAATCATCATGATCCCTCTTACCATGAGAATCACCAATAAACTGCGGTGGAACGAAAGTAGAGTTATCCTTACGAACCTTTGAATGTTCTTTTGCGTTTCTACTAATAACCGATGCACCAACAATAACTGAGAATGTAATAATGAACAATAAAATTAATCCTGTCATTAACGAAGCCCCCCCTATTACAATGATAAACATAATTAAGTATGGCATCAATTCATTGTACAGATGTTTTGTCTAGTCCACTTTTTCTCCATCAATGTATGAATTTTTTTCCATTGGTAAAAATAATTCATAAGGATGGTGTTCATACGTGAAGAAATGGATGTTTTTGCTTACTGTTTTATTCGGATTTACAGCCATACAAGTTTCATTTACTCCGGAGGTTCAAGCAGTTTCTCAAAAAACATGGGAAGATGTGGCGGTAAAAGAGACGAAAAAACGATATCCGCTATCACAGGTATTGTTTTCGCAGAAGATTTGGGATAAAAAGAAAAAGGATATTACGGTGAAACAATACCGATTTACATTACGCGAGGGTATGCAGGACTTTGCCGTATATACGACAATTACGTTTGATTCAGAGACAGGTGAAATTAAAAAAGTTCAAGTTATTCCCGAGGCGTAAAAAAGCTGACAAAATCTATTGTCAGCTTTTTTTGTTGATTTGATTTCAATTAATGATTCTTCTTTTTATTCATTAGAAGTTTAAGGGCGAATGGTAACACACCGAACCAGCGGTTACTATAATACGATGTTGTTAAATCTTGGTGTTTTCGTTCTTCTTTTTGCAGTTTTCTTGTTTCTTTTGGGGTATCCATGTATTTTACCAGTTGCTGTGTTACATATTTTACATAGTCGTTTGTAGACAAGGTAAAAACACCTCATTATATATTGGTTTCTACCTCTATCTATTTCCAATTTCGCTTTCTTTTAGTCGTTCTTTGATTTCTTTCACAATCTCTTCAATATTTTTATGGTCTGTCTCAATTAGTAAAGAACAGTCTTTGTAGAAGCTTTCGCGAGACTTATAAAGTTGATATAGCTCGTCCTTTGATTTTTTGCTTGCTAATGGACGGGTCTGATCTGAGTGCACTCGATCATAAATAGTATTAAGGTCAGCGTGTAACATGACGATGTGACCATTTTCTTTCATCCAAGCTCTATTTTCTTCTTTTATTACGATGCCTCCACCTGTTGTAATAATGATATTATCAGTTGGTAGCTCTTTTAACATATTTGTTTCTTCACATCGAAAATAATGTTCACCTTGTTGTTCAAAAATATCTTTAATACTTTTGTTTAATTTCTTCATGATCTCTTGGTCTGTATCCAGGACTGGAAGATTCATTTCAGCTGCCAGTTTTTCTCCTACAGTTGTCTTTCCCGCTCCCATAAAACCTGTTAAATAAATTGCTTTCAACACTTGGTCCTCCATGTTTTCTTTCTACAATACCATATTTCTTAATATTCAGACCAGAAGATCATTTCATTTTTTGATTTATCGAATTTGTAAGATGCTGTGTATTCTTTTGTTTCATTTGTGTTGCATGATAATTGAACCTCATATATCGCATCATCACTAGTTGTCACTGTATAAGAAAAATATCCATTACTTGTTTGATAAATATCACTATTATGGTCAACAGTATTTCCACTCTTTAATTCCTGTAATGATTTCTTCACAGCAACATTCATCAGATTTTCTAAGATATAATATTGCTTTGTTTCTTCATAAAACGTCTTTTCACTGATTAAGATTGTTGAGATATGAGCGACGATTAGTAAACAAAATAATGCAATGACCATGATACTTGGAAGAATGAACCCTTTTTGATTTTTCATATTTGGACTAATTCCTTATAAGAGCGAAAAATATGTGTATACCTTTTTCCGGCTTCACTAACAACGGCTAATTCAAATCCTGATTCATTTTGTCTAAATGTAGCAGTTTTAACTTTTAATAACATAATTTCATGACCTAAGCCCCCTACCTGTCTTCTAATTAGATTTTTGTATTTATTTATACTAATCTGTTGACCATGTTTATTCTTGAAAGTAATGTTGGTTTCGTTGACGACAACATCACTTGATTCTTTGATTTCTTTATGAAGCTGAATAACAAACAACTCCCATTCAAATGGTTTCAAGTCCTTAGGATGCTGAGAATGAGAAACCAGAAAATGAAAGACGATAGTGACCGTGGATATGATGAAGGTGTAAATAAAAAACGTAAGTAACAAATTCAATATAGTATACCCCCGTTCATTATGAAACAAGCAGGCAAACTGACTTTGTTTTTTTATAGTAGTTTTCCCATTCCAAACAAGCCTTTTGATCAGACATGTCCTCCTTCCATGTGAGGTGATAAGCCACATTGTCTTTCATAATCGTCTCGTTTACTTTTTCAGTATTTTGAAAAGATACACCTTGGACCTTTTCATGTAATAATTTTATTGCTGTTAAAGACTGCCTATTATTAGCTCTTTCTTGTGTAAGTAAAACAAGATGAGGGATGAAAACCGTGATGATTAGTAGCCAAATGCTAAATGCTGTCATGGTTTCAGCCAATGAAAAGCCTCTACAATTTTTGAATATCGAAACGTCCCTTTCCAAGATAATAAACCACCTTATACGTTTGGTTTTTATATGAGATATGAATTGTCCCCCCTTTTCGGATTGATCCGTTAGCATTAAAGACGACTCGATTTGAAAAGTTAGTAGCTTGTATGATTATTTCGTTATTGTATTCTCTCTGGAGCAGTGGCAAGGTTATTCGATTTTCTCCGACAGTGTATCTATATTCAGTTGGTACAAACAGGATGGTTGTTGCTTGTTTATTTACTATCGCGTACTGTTGAGCATACATCATATCTTTTTCAAATTGATGTAAGAAAGTATCAATGACCTTTTGATTGTATATCGGGACAATATTGATGATTAAAACAAAGCTCATTATACTGACAATAAACAATACTATAATCGATTCAATTAAGGTAAAACCATTTTTTTCATACTCATGACCCAACCTCAGAAACCTCACCAGTTGAAGAGATGATAACGTTGTTTCCATTTGGACAAACCGGGAGTTCGCGGAGATAGCCATTATCTTTTAAATCTTGCATTGTGGGAATTTCCTGATTATCAATGTGATAGGAGGTAGCTTGTGCTTGGACCATATTAATTAGCCCTTCACATCCCTTCTTTTGAATACCTTGATTATGTTTTGTCACATTTGGAATCGTAATAAGCAGTAAAACAGAGATCACGAGCAAAACGATCAGCATTTCAATTAATGTAAATCCTTTTTCCTTTTTCATTAGATCCTCCTATAAACTTTCCATCATTTTATACATCGGCAGTAGCATCGATAAGTATACGAACAAGATGATTACTCCAACAAAACCGTAAATAACCGGTTGGATAATGGTCATCATTTTAATGATTGTTTGCTCAAGTTTTTCGATAATAAGTTGGCTGTAAGTATAAAGCTCTCTTGAAAGTTGACCATTTGCTTGTCCATGTAAAATCACTAATGGCAGCTCTTTCTCATAAAAACCTCGATTCTCAATAATTGTGTGCAATTGTTCTCCAGCACTTAACCGATTGATTAAGTAAGATCCCTCGACTTTAAAGAAAGATAAAATATCTTGATTCTGAAAAACTTTCAAACTCTCAAAAGTTGACATACCTCCTTTTAACAAATTACTAAGCTGCAAAGAAAAAAAATAACTATTAAAAATAGTAAAAAACCTTTTTATAACTGGAATTTTTATGACTAGCTGCATTCGCTCCTCAACTGGCATTTTTCGAAAGAAAAAATAGTAATAGATAAGTAAACAAACGAATAAAACTGCCGCAAAAAAGCTACACCATTTCAGAGCTGTAAAGGATACAATGAGGAAAAGGGAGAAAAAGCTTGCTTCAATATTCATTGACTGATACAGTTGTTCAAATTGAGGACTTATAATAAAGTGAACAATTGATAAGATGATGCCAACAGTAATTATTAAGAATATGGGGTATCGTAATAGCTTTGCAAGTTTTTCCATTTGAGTAATTTTTTTTTGCAAAATATCACTACATTCCCGTAAGGAAAATTCCAAATCACCATGTTGCTCTGCAAAATAAAGATAGCTGATCACATCACGATGGAAATGAAGCTGACTTAATGCTAAACGAAGAGAAACACCGGATGAAAGCTTTTTTAAACATTGAAGTAAATCAACTTTCTTGTAACCATGTTCATTTAGAGAGAGAAAGTTTAATGCTTCATTTAATGTATACCCTTTGTCTAATAAATCACTTAACCTTTTTAAAATCATTGTTTGATCATGTAATGTCCATCTTTTATTCTTCATGATGAAATACCCAACGATCATATGAATTCGGATATAGATACCCTAGTGCTATTCCCTTCTTAATTACATCCTTAAGTGTTGGATAATGGTATTGGCTGACTTCACCCTGTGCCTCCTTTATAACAGCTGAAAGATTCCTTCCATATAGTAATTCATAAATACTTAATCGCCTTTTTTGCCTAAGTTTTTTACAAAAGGGGGAACATTGACCCTCACAAAACGGGCATTTTAATTGAACTAATCTTTGTGCTGACACCGCTATTAATGTTTGTTCGATTTCTGAAAGGCTGACATCAAATTCCAACAGCCGGTATATAGCTCCTTTCGCATCTCTGGTGTGCATTGTCGAGAGGACCAAATGTCCGGTTAGGCTCGCCCTTATGGCAATTTGCGCTGTCTCTCGATCTCTTATTTCTCCAACCATAATAATATCGGGATCATGTCTTAATATTGCTTTTAGTCCAGCTGCATAAGTAATTCCTGCTTTTTCGTTAACTTGAACTTGCAGTACCTCCTCACTTTTTGTTTCAACTGGATCTTCAAGGGTGATAATATTACGGTTAAAATGTCGCTTGGCATAGTGAATGAGTGAATACAATGTTGTCGTTTTGCCTGAACCGGTCGGACCTGTAAAAATCATTAATCCATGTGAGTGATTTAAGATAGATAACAGTTTTTTTGTTGTGGAAGGAAACAAAGATATGTGAGTAATTGGCGGAATTTTTTCTTGAGGCAGTATCCGTATTACAAGACTTTCTTCATGAATTGTAGGTAGTGTTGAAAGTCTTAGATGAACATTGATATTCGTTGTTGAGAGTGATAAGGCTCCATTTTGCGGTCTTCTTCTTTCCCCAATATCCATTGATGCAAGAAATTTCAAATGCGAGATCATACGATCACAGGTTTGTTTTTTCATTGCGTGTTTTTCAATTAAATCATCGTCAACTCGAAACTGAATGAGGGTTTCATGTTCCCTTGGTATGATATGTATATCTGAGGCTCGTAATGCACAGGCTTCCTCTATAATACGCTCACTAATTTGTTCAATGGACTGCAACTTATTTTCTCCTTTCCTTAAGCTAAAATCATTGTACAAAACTTTCAAGTAAACTGCACATGAGCAAAATCTCGTTTTGGTTTAAATATGGCTATTTATTTTTAAAAATTAGTAGAGGAACATATGTTTTTTTCGATCTATTTTTGAATATAATATGGAAAATTACACATAATATATTTGTACTTATGAACAAGCTATACAAAAGAAATTATTGGGCTATAGCCAAGCGGTAAGGCAACGGACTTTGACTCCGTCATGCGTTGGTTCAAATCCAGCTAGCCCAGCTTAAGAAAAAGACGTCTACTTAAACAAGCAGACGTCTTTTTCTATGATACTGACCGTTGCACCTCCTTCTTTTTCACAACTTTTCTAAGTTCATGAAGGTTATATCCAACGACCAGTTGCTTACCGTCAGTTATAATAGGGCGGCGAAGTAACTTAGGGTCCTGATTTATAAGTTTGAGTAATTCAGATAGTGACAGTTCATTAACATCAAATTCTAGGTCTTTGTATGTTTGACTTCTTGTTGCTAAGATTTCATCTATTCCTTCTGTTGTAAGCCTTAGCAAATCTTTTAGTTCATCAATCGTCGGTGGATCACGGAAAAGATGTCGTTCTTGAAAGTCAACATTTTGTGTTTTTAACAAGTGTTTTGCTTTTCTGCATGATGTACAACTTGGATAGCTGTAAAATGTTAGATGTTTCACAATACTTCCTCCTCGGGTATTTATTAATGATTTACTATTAGTCTCAGATCGTCGTTGTCTCAATTGTACAATATTTGTATAACTTATGTATAGTTATTTGCTTCATTTTTAACCAAACAATCTTACACAGCTATATTTTCTTTTTAGATTGTGAATACTACGTTGTAAACGCTATTTACAATTATATAAAGGGTACATTATAATGATTAGAGTGGTGGACTTGTATGTCATACTAATATTTGTCAAAAGCTAACATATGAAGATGATTTTTTATGCACTTTTAGGATCAGATTTTTGTCGTTATGACTCATTTTCAAGCCGAGGCAAAGTCAACAAAGGAGGGATACATATGGATCGTATGTTCCGGGTATTAGGTTTCTGGACAGGAATCTTCGCTGTTATGTTTTATCTTGGTGACATGAAGACTACTTCCTTACTCTTTTTCGGACAAACCGGATTTTTTGTCTTCTTATCTTACTTAAAATTATCCGAGCGTATGTACATTTACATTTTTGGTGCTTACCTCACGATCTTCTTTGTCGGATTTACGTACTGGACAACATTTATGATGATTCCAGGACAAAATATGGGACATTAATTTCATCAAAAAACAGGCAGCTAATTGGCTGCCTGTTTTTTGATATTAAAATCCATTTAAGAAAGGATTGGTTTCCATTTCCTGTTCAATACTTGTATCAGGTCCGTGTCCTGATAATACAATTGTTTCTTCGGGTAAGATAAGAAGTTTATTATGAATACTCTTTATTAATTGTTCATGATTTCCACCCGGTAAATCAGTTCGTCCAATACTGCCTGCAAAAAGTGCATCCCCTGAGAACACAACATCAGCTTCTTTCGCATAATAAGAAACACTCCCTGGTGAATGTCCAGGTGTTTCAAATACTTCGAGAACAAAACTGCCTATTTCTAACCGGCCTTCACCTTTTATCAATTCATCAGGGTCTGACACTGATACTGCTCCTGCCATGAATAATTGTGATCCGTTTTTTGAAGGATCAGAGAGCCAATCTTTTTCATTTTTATGTACATAAACCGGAATATTCCATTGCTTTCGAACATCATCTACAGCACCTATATGATCAAAATGAGCATGAGTAAGAAGAATGGCAATTGGTTTTAATTGTTGTTGCTGAAGAATACTAATTAATTTATTTCCATCCCCGCCCGGATCAATAACTAAGCATTCCTTTTGTTCATTTGAGTAAAGATAACAATTCGTTTGAAACGGTCCTAACGGAAGTTGTCTCCATTTCATTGTATATTCCTCCAATTTTCACAGTTATTTTTATTGTACACTATTCTATCCAATGTTGATAATCAGACAAATGCTTAAGTTTAGCTAAGATTGGTTATGATAATAAGACATGGATTGTATTTGACAGATATGGAAAATAAGCTCGACAAACGCTATGAAACCGATTAAAATATTAGAAGGACTTGTTATTTTGTATATTTAAGTTTATGAAAAATCTAACATGATTTTACGAAAATGATCTACATAGTAAGGGGGCTTTTTAATGGGCTTAGTTATCATCTTCGCACTTGTTACCATTCTTGCGATCTTCGGATTTATTCGTTCACTAAAAGACAAGAACCTTCTTGGTGCATTCTTTGCATTTGGTACATTAGCTGTATTCGGATGGTTTGCTGTCATGACATTTATCCATCACGGCTTTCCGACTGCGCATTAACAAGAAATGCAAACCCCTTAGCTGCGGCTAAGGGTTTTTTTACTTTCATTCATTTTAGTAAGTGTTTTTCAACACTTTCCAATTTGCCTTCCATCGTTGTTTTTTTGTCTCTACGATCATCAATTCTAATATTTGTTGCAACCCTTTGAATTCCTTTTTGAAATGGTGCCTCATGAATAGCTGATATTACTTGAAAAAGAGTAGGTAGTTCTCCCTCAATAATCGTATTCATTGGTGTTAACTTATATTTAATTTTTCCTTCTTCTTCAAATTTCTTTAAGATGTGTTGAATATCAGCAACATATTCACTAACACTTGGTGTCGTGGTTCCTAAAGGAATTACCGTTACATCTACTATTGCCATAAAAATTCGTCCTTTCAATCTCAGTTTAGGTTAATGAGTTCTTTTACCGACTGATTATTTAAATCTAACATCTTTTCAAATCTTGGGCCATAAAGAGCAAATTCTCCATTAGGTGAGAGTTTTATTTGAAAATTTTCAATACTTTCAAAAATGACCTTCTTCTTAGATGTATCCGGTGAGAAAGAAACAAGAGTAAAATCATTTTTTTCTTCATTTACTTCAAATATGTAAAATAAGTTTTCTTCCTTGTCCAAATCATGATACGGAATAGACCAATCAGAATAAAGAGCAACCAATCTTGTAGACATCTCTGCTAATTTCTCCTGACTATCACTATCATAAAAACGGACAACAGCTGTCCCTTTTTCATCAATTAATTCTATTGCCGTTATGAGATTTGGAAAATTTGTATTCGCTACAACTTGTTCAGATAGTAACGTCTCTGTATGGTCTTTTAGATTATACATATACAATGGTGCAGTCAAAGAAGGTTCTTCCTGATCCCATTTTATATAGGAGACCTGATTATTGTTAACCCATTGGATAAAAGGAATGTCTACAGGATTTTCCATGACCTGATCATTATGTATATCAATGAGTTTTGTAGAATATGACCAGTCTTCATTAAAGCTTGTGACAAAAAGCTGATCAGGATTAACTTGATTCCATGTAAATGAAAGTTCATAAGATTCAATCTCTGTTTGATACTGAATATCACCCTCACGATTAAGAAAAAGCAATTCCGCCTCATAGCTAGATGGACTTGTTTGGACAAAGAACAAACTATTGTCCTCGTTTGCCTTCATTTGAACAATTGGATCTTCGGATTTGTAAAATAATTTAGTATCCCCTGTATATAAGTTGTATGTATGGACTTCAGAGCCTTCTGCATTATTTACAATATATAGAACTGTTTCGTCATCCAACCAATCAGCAACAGAGTGAAATAATTCCTCTTTAATGTCCAATTGCAGGTTCATTTTCTTTTCTTCAGGTTGGTTTTCCGATTCTTTTTCTTCTTGAATGATTCTCTCTCTGCTAGGTTGTGGTTCTTGGTTATTCTCCTGTTGATGAGATGGAATACATCCTGATAAAAAAAGCTGGATTAACAACATGATGGAAAATAACTTTGTTAATCTCATCAACATTTTCTCACCTTGCTCTCCTAAAAATCAATTATAATTCTTGTCCTACTAAACTATACGTTTGAATATAGAAGATGTTTCATTTTTTCTCCATTCATTCACAAAAAAGTGGTGAGCATACCTCATATAAAGTAACATACTTTTTATTTAAAAAGCTATGTCAATCCTCGTAATTTCATCTTAAATTTTATATTTTTTTTGAAAGAAGAGTGGCAAAGTTGATACAAATACCACTCTGGGACTTCACATATAAAGTGCTGAATAAAAGATTCCTTTACTTTTTTTATAGATTTCATCAAACTGATCAAATGGAAGAGGGTTTACGCCATTTCCTAGTTCAATTGTAAAACCTGGCTTTCTCCACTTATTCACATACCAATCTCTAAATCCTGCATGACTGTCAATATCACGCACAGCTTTATATCCACTTAGCTTTTCGAATTCTTTTACGATGTGTTCAGCTTCCTCTGGTTCCTTACGTAAATATCCCCAGTAAATTTCTTCCCCTTGTGTGTGAAATGCCAGGACACGATCAAAATTCGCTTTTTCTACTAATTCTGCAAGAGCAATTGCTTCTGGCTCTGTAAGAGGAGCATCTCCTGGATAGTCCCGTGGAGCAGGAGCTTTTGGTATTTTTCGCTGTTTCTCGATCTCCCAATTAACCGGATATTGATTATTCAAATCTATACCTCTAATATTGGCTTTCCATTGTGAAAAATCAATACTTAAGTCATTCATCTGCAAAAGTGCTGCTTCATACTCAGTTACATCAGGAATCCCATTTAAAACAAGATCAACTCCATCAGGATTTACCATTGGAACAAATGATAGTGTCGTGTTTTTATAAAGAGCGATCATATCCTGTTCTTTATCGGATGAGTTTTTACTTACTAATTCAAGATACTCATGTAACCAATGCATCATAATACTTGTCGTAATCCACTCATTGGCATGAAAGGATCCATTCATATGAATTTTCTTAGGTCCATTCCCGATCATGACCTCCATAATTGGTTTACCTAATACACTATAACCAATAATGTTTCGTTTAATAAAAGGGTACATATTTTCTAGTTTAGCAAGATCATCATACAATTCATCAGAGCTATAAGGCTTTTTTGTATGAAGAGGGTTCCCTTCAATGTTTTCAGTATTTTTTTGAATGGTCATCATCAAACCTCCATTACCTAATTACTTACTATAGCCTATGACTGATTTGACCAATTGTTGTTTTAATCTTATCTATTTATCAATAAATGAAATAGAAAAGGACTGACTTGGAATAAGTCAGTCCTAAAGTGTCATTCCTCTTTAGACCCAGCAGCCTCTGTTTCCTCTACTTCTGTAGGGTTATCTCCGTAAAATCGGAGTAAATCTCCATAGATCACTTCATCAGAATAATTTAATTCTTGTTTGGCTTTTTCCATATATGGTTCACAAACAGATTGATCTGTCGGCTCACCGGTTTCTTTATCATAACAGAAACCTTTTGTGTAAATATTATTCTCTGTGATGAAGCTTCCATCTCTAAGGACCGTAAATGATAATTTATCTTCGGAAAAAACATCTGTACCAAATTGAATTTGATCGCTTGCGTCGATACCAAGTAAGCTCATGATTGTTGGACGGATATCAATTTGTCCTGCAACCTTTGTAAAAGTTTGAGGTTCTTTATCAGTAACACCCGGTATATGAACAATAAATGGAACACGTTGTAATTGAATGGACTCAAATGGCGTAATTTCTTTTCCTAGGAATTTCTCCATTGCCACATTGTGATTTTCTGAAATTCCATAATGATCACCATACAAAATGATAATTGAATTTTCATATACGTCTGTTTTCTTCAGTTCTTCGAAGAAACGTTTCACAGATTCATCCATATAGCGAACTGTCGGGATATACTGATTTAATGTTTTACTGTTTGAATCAAATTCGTCTATTAATCGGTCTTCTTCCCCTAATTCAAATGGAAAGTGATTCGTTAGAGTAATTAATCTCGTATAAAATGGTTGTGGTAATTCATCCATGTGCTTAACAGATTGTTCGAAGAAATCAATATCTTTTAATCCCCAACCAATTGAATTTTCTTCTGTGACTTCATAATCATTCACATCGTAGAAACGATCATACCCGAATGCTTGATACATTAGATCACGATTCCAAAAGCTTTTATTGTTTGCATGAAATATCGATGAGTAATATCCATGTTCTTTTAAAATTTCAGGTGTAGCAGTATACTCGTTATTACTATTTGTGAAGAAGACAGCTCCTCTTCCTAATGGATATAAAGAATTATCCACTAAAAACTCCGAGTCAGATGTTTTACCTTGACCCGTTTGGTGATAAAAGTTCTCAAAGTAATAGCTTTCATTGATTAAGTCGTTTAAGAACGGAGTAATCTCTTCTCCATTTAACTGCTCATTAATAACAAAGCTTTGTAACGATTCAAGTGATAATAATATTACATTTCGATCTTTTGCAATTCCAAAAAGATCATCTTGGGGTTCTTTACGATTTGCATTCACATAGTTCTCAATCTCAGTTAAGCTGTCACTATCTGCTAAGGCACGTTGAGCAGACGTTTTAGATTGAAGGACAGCATCATAGATATGAAAGTTAAATACACTTATATTTTTCACAAGCATTTCGCGGTCAAATGAACGTGTTAAAAGCTGTGGGCGTTCCGCTTCAGCTAACCCTAAATTAAAGAAAAAAACGGAAGCGACTAAAAGAAAGTAAGCTGATTTTTCTTTTTTGGTTAGTACCGACAATGTTCTAAACGCTGGTTTTCTTAATAACCAATATAGAATCACAATATCAACAAACATTAAAATATCTGTTGGTAAAAATAGGTTTGTAATACTACTTCCTAAATCTCCCATGTTGCTTGTCTGAAATAATACCGGTATTGTTAAGAAATCATTAAAAAATCGATAGAAAACCATATTTGCAAGTAAAAGTACTGTTACAAAGATACTTGCTCCAAAGATATATCGGTTTCTATTCTTTTCTTTCAAGAACAACCCAAACCCGAATAGTAATAATAAAAAGCTTAAAGGGTTTATAAACAGAATAAACTCTTGTGTGAAATTTTCAATTTTAATATCGAAGCTAGTTTTATAGACAATATACGTTTTTATCCAAAGAAATAATGTTGCTAAGAGTAAAAATGAGATTTTCGAAAAAGATTTCTTGCGCACAGCTACTACCTCCTCATCCCATAGGGCAGACACGCTTATCTCTTTTATATTTTCCAATTATTAGGTTAAGTGTTGCACACTAAAACATATCTTAATACTTTCTTTACAAAAAATCAATGCTTTTTAATATTGTCATTACAATAGCCTGATAGAATTATAATGTTTAGCATATTCTCTATACCCTACTATTAGACGTTTCAAAACCTAAAAAGTTTCGTTTGTATGCAAAGTTTAAAGATTCTGAAAAATAAATGTCATAAATTCGCCCTTATCACTAAAACGATATGATGAAATGAAAAAGGAGCATCATCATCAAATGAAGCTCCTTTTTACTATTACCTATTTACATTTAATTATTTAAAAGTTTGGTTTTTACTAACCATGCTCCACCAATCACACCTGCATCATTTCCAAGTGTTGCCACTGAAATAGAAGCTGCCTGAGCCACACGTGGGAAAGCAAATCGTTTAAAGTAGTGATCCACTTTTGAAATGAGAAGATCTCCTGCTTTAGACACTCCGCCACCAATAACAATCTTTTCTGGATTAAGCCCATTAGAAATATTAGCTAAAACTAGACCAAGCTGGAAAGTAACGTAATCTATTACTTCCTCCGCAAGTGCATCACCTTGCTCAACAGCGTCAAAAACATCTTTTGAGCTCAAATCTGATTTATTTCGTAAAATACTTTCTTCATCTGAAGATTGTAGTTTTTCTTTTGCTATTCTAACTATACCAGTTGCAGAAGCAATTGTCTCAATGCAGCCTGTTTTTCCGCAACCACATAAAGCTCCACCATCAGGAACAACAGTAATATGGCCGATTTCTCCACCTGCACCATTTATGCCGTGTATAACTTCTCCATTGGAGATGAGCCCTCCACCTACACCAGTACCAAGTGTTACACATATTAAATCTCTAGCTCCATCTCCTGCTCCCTTCCACATTTCACCAAGTGCAGCAATATTGGCATCATTGTCAATTACAGCAGGCAGCCCTGTTTCCAGTTCAATATGGTCACGAAGGGGGAAATTTTCCCAACCAAGGTTTGGTGTTTCATAGATAAGACCTTTTTCTAAATTAACCGGGCCAGGTGCTCCCATTCCTATTCCACCAAGCTTTGCCTTTGTTAGTCCCATTTGTTCAAGTTTTGTATCAATTGCTTTGGCAATATCTGTTGTAATGGTTTTACCTGTTTTATCAGTTGGAATTTCCCATTTTTCAACAATTTCACCGTAATAATTAATAAATGCCATTTTAATTGTTGTTCCGCCTAAATCTATACCTACTAACCATTGTTCATTCATTTCTATCACCTTTTCCTACTATTATATATGGATCCTCCGGCAAGCGTTTTCACATTTCTTTTTGGAATGTTACTCTCATAATAAATGATCTCTTTTTTCTACCGTTTCAAACTTTGGATTTCTTGTCTAAGAAGAAGGATAGCCATTTGGTAAACCTTTGTTTCAATAAGACCAGATTGATACAATTGCTTAACTTCATCCTCCATAAGCTCTAAATCCGCTATACGGTCACCTATGTATATGATCGTGCCGAACTTTTTCAACAGTTGTTGTACATCATAAATGGTATTCACATGATCACCTACTTCAATCTTTGAAAAACACGACTTACTGACAAGAGTGGCGGAAGTCGATGTCTTTTCTTATACTTTAATCCAGTTAAACTTTCTTAAAGTATAAAAATCACTTTACACTATTAATTTAGTACTACTATAAAGTATAAAGAAAAACAACGAAGCGTCAAGAAAACGTTTAAAAATATCCTTATTAATTGATGAATATATTTTTATGATTTCCTTTTAATAATATTTCGATATACAAAAAAACTCCACGATCTGTACAAAGCCAAATTTTCGACATCAATAAACATAAGCATCTATAAATTTTTCTGAATAATTTATTTTTTCTAAAAAATATATTGAATTTTAATAAATACAAGTTTAAAATAATGTTACTTATTACAACGTGTATCGTGAGGGGGAACACAAATGGCTACATTCCTATTATCAGTAGTACTATTAATTTCAGGATATTTCATATATTCAAAAGTGGTTGAAAGAGTTTTTGGAATAGATGACGCTCGGATCACACCTGCTTTTACAAAAACTGATGGCCTGGATTATATGCCAATGAGCTGGTGGAAAGCTTCTTTGATTCAACTTTTAAATATTGCGGGGCTTGGACCTATCTTCGGAGCCATTATGGGGGCTTTATATGGTCCAGTTGCATTTATTTGGATCGTAATTGGTTGTTTATTTGCAGGGGCTGTACATGATTATTTTTCCGGAATGCTTTCAATTAAACATGGTGGAGAGCAGTATCCCACACTGGTTGGTCGTTATTTAGGAAAAACGGTAAAAACAGTGATTAATATTGTTTCAATCATTCTGATGATATTAGTTGCAGCTGCATTTACAGCTGGTCCAGCACAATTGGTTGAACAGCTTACTCCTTTAAGCTATTCAACTTCATTATTGCTTATCTTTGCTTATTTTGTTTTAGCTGCTATACTTCCAATAAACAAATTGATTGGAAAGATCTATCCTATTTTAGGTTTCATTTTAATTATTATGGCTGTGTCAATTGGCTTTGCCTTATTTTTTATGGATCATTCGATACCTAACCTTACTTTCGAAAATCTGCATCCTGGAGAAATTCCTGTTTGGCCTCTTTTAATGGTCACAATATCTTGTGGTGCAATATCCGGCTTTCACAGTACACAAAGTCCGATATTGGCCCGTACACTTAAAAAAGAAAGTGATGGGAGAAAAGTATTCTTCGGTGCAATGGTTGCAGAAGGGATTATCGCATTAATATGGGCTGCCGCTGGAATGACTTTCTTTGGAGGTACGGACGGGCTTCAAGGAGCACTAGCAGAGGGAGGAACAGCAGGTGTTGTCAATGAAATTAGCAAAACAACGTTAGGACAATTTGGAGGTATATTAGCGATTTTAGGGGTTATCATTTTACCTATTACAACAGGTGATACTGCTTTACGTTCATCACGAATGATGCTCGTCGAATTAGTAAGTAAGTTCGGTAACTTCGATTCAAAAATGAAAACAATTCTTATGACGATTCCAGTAGTTGTTCCAACTTATTTATTAACACAAATGGACTACACATTTTTATGGCGTTATGTTGGATGGACAAACCAGGTTGTTGCAACAGTTATGTTATGGACAGCAACGATGTATTTATTGAAAAACGGGAAGTTTCATTGGATATCCACTGTTCCCGCATTCTTTATGACAGCTGTCACAGGATCATATATCTTTTATGCACCGGAAGGGTTCCAACTTTCTTATCAAACTTCAATGATTTGCGGTGCATTCATCTTTTTAGCTGTATTTATCTGGTTCTTAATCCAACTGAAACGTCATAAAAGTAATCCTATTCCTTTTGAAAAAGCAGCTTAAACAAAAGGCAGGCTCATTATATTTGAGCCTGTCTTTTGCTATTTAAGTTACCTGTCCGGATCCTGGGGATGCAAGAAAGGTGGTCTTCTGTTTTTCAAGGGCATTGGGGAGCGAAATAATACATCCCGCATTGCCCGATAGTTAAAAGGAATAAATGGATATAAGTAAGGTACATTAAATGATTTCATACGTGAAAGCATAATGATCCACCCTGTAATTCCAACAACAAAACCAATTACACCCAACCAAGCAGTAAAAATCAATAAAATGATTCGATATATTCTATTAGCCAGACCTAACTCATAACTAGGAGTTGCAAATGTACCTATCGCTGCAATGGCCAAATACAATATAACTTCATTAGTAAGCAACCCTACCTCAACGGCTACTTGACCAACCATTAGGGCTGCCACTAATCCCAATGCAGTAGCTAAGGATGATGGTGTATGTATAGCAGCCATCCTCAGGATATCTATTCCTAATTCAATTAGCAAAAATTGCACAAGTAATGGGACCTGACCCGCATCCTCTATCCCGATATACTTTATATTATCGGGCAGTAGTTCCTGATGTTTCGCCAATAAATACCAAAGCGGCAAAATAAAAATTGATGCCCATACGGCAATAAATCGAACAATTCGCAAATAAGCCCCAACTATTGGTTTATTTCGATATTCCTCAGCATGCTGTAAATGATGCCAAAATGTTGTTGGAGTGATAAGGGCACTTGGTGAACCATCAACAAAAACTATTACATGACCTTCATAAAGATGTGCTGCCGCAGTATCAGGTCTTTCTGTATATCTCACAACAGGATACGGATTTAAATGCCTACCTGAAATAAACTCTTCTATTGTTTTTTCACCCATTGGAAGACCATCTGTGTCAATTGCCTGCAAAGAATTCTTTAGGTCTTCTACATGTGACAAATCTGCAATATCTTCTAGGTAACAAACAACCACATCTGTTTTTGATCGTCTTCCCACCTGTAAATATTCCATTCTTAATGACCGGTCTCTTACCCGTCTTCTAGTTAAGGCTGTATTAAATACAATTGTTTCGACATATCCATCTCTTGATCCACGAACAACACGTTCCATATCAGGCTCTTGAGGTCCTCGTACAGGATATGTTCGGGCGTCAATTAAGATGATTTGATCAATTCCATCGATAACAAGAGCTGTTGGACCTGCTAAAACTGTTTGCACAACAGTATTTAAATCATCTGTTTTATCAATTTCAACATAAGGAATATACGTTTTCAGTAATTTTTCTAGTGTATGTTCTTCAATTTGTTCCGGTGTCAGCTCTGATAAATACTTCATTAAGTAATGAAGAATATCATCCTTAACAAAGCCATCGACCATAAATAAAGCCATTTCACGCCCGGCATACTCAACATCTAATTGAATTACGTCAAAACTTTTTTTAACTCCCAGACGCTCACTTAAATAAGCTGTATTTTCTTGTAAACTTTTTGTCGCTATTTTTTTATCAACTTCATAAGACATTTGTTTACTCCATTTCGTTTCACTATTTGTTACTCATCATTGACGGAAATTTGGTAAAACATACCTGTATATTTTCTTTCCTGCTTGTACTCATATATTCGTACATTTGCACATACAATTTTAGCAACCTGTCTTTCCCGGAGTGATTGAAATGAAGAATAAAAAATGGATGTTATTAATCCTTCTTGCCTTATGTACATCTATGTTTCTATATTTTTTTAAAGGTCAAAATGCACGTGAAAGTATTATTTTTTTCCCTATTACTGATACAGTTTCATTTACAAAAGCTTCTACTCTATTACACTTTGTTGACAAAAAAGATGATGATGAGTACATGATTGAGTGGGACGTAACATCTATTACTGATAAACAAGCCTTTCTAAGACAAGACTTATCGCTTCTCTTTTCAGACGGAAAACTTGTAAAAACTTTATCAGAATGGGAAGACCAAAGCCAAAAGCTGGCACAGTTCAACAAAGTAAGCGGAGAAGACAGCAGCCACTACGAAGCGATAAGTTTGCATTACGGTGAAGTTCACTTGAATGAAGATGAAATAAGAAGTGTACAAAAAATGTCCACTGACCATTTGTATGTCATTGACTCAGAGTTTACCAAACTCTTTTCATTTAAAACACCTCAAACAGAAGAAGAACAAGAGTGGAAGGATATCCTAGATAAAGTAGCAGAACAACATTTAGAATTTAGTTGGAATGAATTACTTCAACATTTCAAAATTGATAAAAATCGATACAATCCAATTCCCCTTGTTGAGCTTTCTCATTATCAAACCCGTCCATTACCGGGATTTTCCGAAGAAAAAAGTCAAGAGGTAATTGGCAGTTTGTGGGAAGGTCTATATAAAAATTACTTTTTAGGTTTAAAAACAAAAGAAGGAAAGATCATTGAACCAATTGGTAGTACAATGCCTCTCCTTCTTTTCGCAAAAGATCGTTCTCATTTAATTGTTATCATTCAATCTGAAGATGGAACACCTTTTCAGTTCATTCAAAATATCAACAATTAGCGAGTTAATTCATCTTTCAACGCTTGATATCTTTTATTATCTGGATCATATTTTAATGCTTTTGTGACTTCTTCAATCGCTTGATCAATATTTTGCTGATTAGCGTATAAAAGAGCTAAATTATAATGGGCTTGATGATAACTGTCATCATCTGAAATGATACGTTGCAGATAATCCATTGCTTCATCATACTTTTGCAATTGGATGGCTGCTACAGAAGCTAAAAATATGACATCAGTTGAGTTATGATCATCAGAAATCGATTTACTAAGATATAGATAAGCTTCTTCAAACTTCTCATTTTGAATAAGTTCTTGACCTTGTAATGCAATATATTCGGGATATTGCTCCTTTGCTTGGCTCATTCCGTATTGAAACAATCCAAATAAGAGCACAACTGTGCCAACAATCCCAATTAGTCTAATTAATACTTTTTTCTGATGTGGTAGCTGTACAATAAGCGCAACTAAAAAGCCACCGATTAATCCTCCAATGTGGCCGGCATTATCAATATTAGGAATGACAAAGCCTAAGGCTAAATTAATCCCTACAACTATTAATAAGTTAGAGCCCATTGTTCTAAAAAAAACTTTCCGATTGTATACAGCAAGATATAACAATGCCCCAAAACAACCAAAAATAGCTCCAGAGGCTCCTGCTGATAAAAATGGACTAAATGCAAAGCTGACCATTGAACCTGAAACACCAGCAACTAAATAAATGAACAAGAATTTCCATTTTCCATATGCACGTTCTACAGCTGGTCCTATGTAAAACAAAGCAAAGCTATTCATAAGTAAATGTAAAAAACCTATATGTAAAAGAATCGGAGAAACAAAACGCCACCATTCACCTTCATAGATTAGAGGATTAAACTTAGCACCATACTGTATTAATGTTTCAGTATTTGTACTTCCTCCATTAAGCTCTAAAATAAGAAACATAACAATCTGGAGTGCTAAAAAAATGTTTGTGAAGAATGGTTTCCCATTTTGAAATAACTTTCTTTCAGCATCCCTCATATCTTTCTGATGAGTAATAACCTTTGTTCGTATAGACTGAATATCTTCCGCATTTATCTCTTTATCGGAGAGTATGGTTTCGATGTCTAATTGAATTGATATTGCTTGTTGAATCTTTTCCATACTTTCTTCAAGATTATCATTTCTAATCATCATGGAAGTAATATCAATATTCCCTTTACGTCCTCCGCTATATCCTTTTACAAAGACCTCAGGATAATCGTCTACCGGCGCTAAAGGTGAAAAGTAAATATTTAAAACTGTTATTGGTCCTCTTACTCCATTTTTTATTAGTTGTTCAAATCTCCTTCCAGCCTGTTCAATATCTACTGCAAGTGTATTTCCCCAGTCAACATCAGCTCTTCTTAATCGAATTATAGAATATTGTTTTCTTCGATAAGGCTGAAGGATCATTTCATTTCCATCCTGTGATATTGCTAACATCGAATAATTTTGGTCAACAACTAATTGTTCAACTAATGACCAATAGACAAAATCCTGTTCAAACGCCATATCATCGCTCCGTTATTTTTTCTTCATTATACCAATTCCCTAATTTGATTAAAAAGAAAACTGCTCCATGTTAATAACATGTAAAAAGCTGACATCTAAATAAACGTCAGCTTACAATGAAAACTTAATGGAATGCCCGATTAACAAAGCGATCTCGAATAAAAGGTACTCTCATTGATAAATTAATAAAGTATCTTCGCAGCTGCTGGTTACCCAACACAAAATTCACAATGCGGTATCGATAACGATAAATCGCAAATGAACCAGCTAAAAGCACAATTAATCGTCTCATTTTCATCCCTCCTATTTATATCTTTAGTAGGAGATGCAATTTTTATCCTTTTTATCTATAGAATAAGTAAGGATAAACATGTTGACAAGACAATGGATAAGATATTGACCGCATCATTATCCAAAAAAGAAAATGTACTTGTTTTACGTCCAAGTTGTTGACAATGTATTTTCTTTTCAGTTACTTTATGGCAAACTCTACAGGTATATTTAACCTGAACGGTTTGACCTAATATCGTATCAATAATATTTCCTAGGAAACCAAATATACAAATGACTAATAGATACTTGATTGATAAATCAAATAACAAAACCGCTATCGCTCCGATTAAACACGAGCCAACTAACGCTGCACATGTACCCAATAATGAAACAGCACCGGACGTGCCGCGTTCCACCTTTCTAGAAGTGAATAGCATTCTAGGTTGACCTTTGCTTAATGTTCCTATTTCTGATGCCCAAGTATCTGAATTAGCCGCAGCTAATGATATACTGAACAACACTGTATAAATAATAAAGTTACTAGGATCCACTATTGAAATCATCGCTATAAAAGCCGGAACTCCGCCATTTGCAAAAACTTGAATAATATCCCGCTCATTATGTTTTTTTACCATATCATGTAAAGAGTCTTTTTGTTTGGATTTTATTTTCCCCCACATATTAGATGTGACAAAGAAACTCCCTAGCAAAAGGATACCCTTCCATGAAAAGCCAACATAAATGGCTGAGCCAACAACCATCGCTCCAATCATCCCACTTTTTGTTAAGGTTTTTGATTTCCATGCAGCAACCGACAGAAAAATAATAAAAAGGACACCCAACACCATCATTTACTTTTCTACTCCTAGTTCTGTAATTATTCCACCGACAGGTACATCGTGTAATTCTCTTGGTAAACATTTAAATAGTTGACAGGAAAATGCCAATGAAATAGTATCACCAAGATATTCCTCTAAGTAACGATCATAATAACCGCCGCCAAATCCAATACGATATCCTTCTTGATCAAAGCATAAACCTGGAACAATCATGAGATCAATCTCTTCAGGCTCTACAGGTATCGTTTTGCTTACAATTGGCTCCCTTAAACCAAAAAACACTGTCTCTAATTGATTAAACGATTCAATTCTGCGAAATGTCATTGTATTTGATTTTGGATCACACTTAGGAACTACAACATGTTTCCTTTCTTTCCAGGCTTCTTCAATGATGTTTTTTGTATCAACTTCTCTTCCTCGAGAAATTGTTAAAGCAATCGTTTTTGCCTTGTTCCATTTGCTATATGTAAATAAGTGTCTATGTATGTCCGCACAGCCTTTTATGAAAGTATCAGAATGTAATTCCTCTAATTGTTTTTTAACCATTTCTCTTAATTGGCTCTTTTCCAATTGAGGAGCCTCCTTTTATGGGAAATAAACAAAAAACAGTAGGAATAAATATCCTACTGCTTACTTTGTTTCACGGTGTACTGTCATTTTTTTCTCTCTTGAGCAATATTTTTTAAGCTCAAGACGATCTGGATTATTACGTTTATTCTTTTTAGAAATATAGTTACGTTCGCCACAATCAGTGCAAGCTAATGTAATATTTACACGCATGTTTCTTTCCCTCCAAACTTAAAAAAACTATAAAACAAATCAGACTTTAATATAATACCATTATTAATTAACAAATTCCACATGTATTTTATTATTTTTACTTATTAATGAAATTTCTGTTGCTTACAACTTTGTTATACACGGAAATTGTTCTTCTTATAATAGAAAACCATTGATATTCATCGATCATCGCCTGGTAGCCCCGCAGTGCCACAGCCTCCACATCTTTTGGATGTTGAAGGCATATATGTAACCTTTCAGCTAATTGAACACTGGAAATCCCTTCTAACAAAATCCCACGTTTATCTTTTACTATTTCCTTTAACCCGCCCGTTTTAAAAGCTATAACTGGTCTGGAAGCCGCCAAACCCTCTAATGCAACAATACCAAAAGGTTCATACAAGCTTGGAATCACGACCATTTCACATTTAGATAGTAATGTATTTCGTTCTATTTTGTTTAGAAAGCCCACAAATATGACTTTTGAATCTAATCTGTATAATTTTGCGATTCTTTTTAGTTCATTTTCATATGGTCCGCTACCCGCTAACACAAGTTTTAAGTTTGGATACTGTCGGTGTATCTGTGAAAACGCCTCAATCAAAATCTGGAATCCCTTTTCTTTTACCAATCTCCCCATTCCTAATAAAAATGGTTTTACTATAAATGGAAACCTTTTTAATGCTTCATCCCTACCTAGCATCTCTGTAAAATCTTTAAGAATAATGCCGTTCGGTATGACGGATATAAATTTTTGTCTATTTGGTTTGCGTATTAACAAAATGTCTTTCATGTATTCACTACATACAATGATATGGTCAGAACATTGCAGTAACTGATCTTCATATTCTACTATTTGAGGAATAACTCTCCCATTATTAAATTGTTTTCGTTCTCGCTCAGTCGAATGAATTGTCGAGACGAAGGGTATTCCCAGCATCTTTTTAATCTGACAAGCAGTTGTCGCAAAAAACCAATCATGAACATGAACAAGATCAAATTGCATGTGGAGGTCTTGTAGAATAAATTGAGTAAATCGGAAATTAAGATTTCGAAAATAATCAGGGAAGCTTGCCGAATTCTCTTGCCAAGGAAGCAAACGAAATATATGAATACCACCATTAAATGAAAATGATTCTTTTTCTGTGTGAGAGATGGTCATAACTATAATTGTCAAATTTTCCTTTTTGCATGATTGTACAAGGTCATTTACGTGCCTTCCAAGCCCTCCTATCAACTGATCACCAAATTCAGTTGTAAGATGAAGGACAGTTGATGCATGTTTGGTTCCTAATTTATTCATATACTGTGTACCCGGAGAAAGAAGTATACCAACTATTAGTATTTTTCGTTAATACTTGCATCCAATCTTGATTCTTAGGTTCTATATGGTTAGTAGTAATAATAACTGATGTTGATTTTTTTATTGTAATTGTTTCATTTTGTGAATTTACTACTACTAACTCACAATAATATTTTCCTTTTACTAAAGAGCTAAACTCAATTATGCCATTACTTCCTCTAATATTAATCGTTAATCGTTCTTTATTCTTTTTTACTCTAATTAAATTAACCTTACATAATAAATCACGAAAGTCTTCATTTAGAATGTCTGTAAGGAGATTTTGAGTTGAGGAGATAATGTTCCATGAGATGATAATATGGTTTGGATATGGAATAATTTCAATATAATCGACAGAAATAGATGTCTGTTCACGTACAATATATTGTTCGACATTATCATAAGATCGGGAGCTCATATAGTACCTCTTCTTTCGTCATCATGTTCTCTTTATCTTAACATGATTAAAATATTACGGTTAAATGTTTAAAAAAGAAATATCGTCAAAAAACTACAATTTCTACAAAATATCACTTCTTTCAATTGCAGATTTATGATATAAAGGTAGAGGGAAATAATCTAAGAAGGTGAAAAGTATGATTATAATGATTATCATTTTGTTTATTATAAGCATTGCGCTTATCGGTGTATCTTTCTTCCAACGCGACAATGTAAAAGAACTTGAACAGGAATTGGACCATCTTCAATTGTCTGCTATGCAAGAGATCTATAAGCTTAAAAAGAAAATGCGAATTGTGGAAGAAGAGTTACTACAAAATGACGCACCATTAAAAGAACAAAACAGTTCGATCCAAGAAGAGGAAAAAGGAAACCCTACTCGTATACTTGCTAAGTATCGACAAGGAATGTCTATTGAAGCTATAGCATTATCAGAAGCAACTACTGTAGAAGAAGTAAAATTAATTGTTGAAAAGAATGAGAGGGTATTAACATGAGTAAGACAGGCTTTCAGGCATTTGCAGCAGGTATGATCGTAGCAACCTCTGTACTTGGTGGAACCTATCTTTTTTCAGGTGATCAACAAACAGAGGCTAACGCTGAACAAAAAGAGCTCTCCGAAAAGGAAGTTGAACAATTCTTAACCAGCAACCAGCAAACAGCCATTTCAATTGATGAATATGAAGAATTATTAGCAACAAAAAATGCTGAAGTAACTGAGAAAGCGACTGAAGAAACTCCTAAAGAAGAAACAACAGAAAATACAGAACCAACAAAAGAAACTGAAGAAAAGAAAGAAGAAGTTATAAAATATAAAGTAACAATAAAAGCTGGTATGACGACAAGTGAAGTTTCTGATCTACTAGAAGAAAATGCGATTATTTCTGACTCCTTTGAATTTGATCAGTACTTAATCAAAAATAATTATCATACACAGGTGCAGTTAGGAACATTTGAGGTTCAAAAAGGCATGACTTTCCAACAGCTTGCTGAAGCAATTACTAGATAAAAGCTAAGAAGAACATCTTCTTAGCTTTTTTTATTTTGGTTCATAAACCAATTTATATTTTTCTTATTAACTATTTAGGTCATATCTTTGACCTTTAATGAGATACATGATACTTTCAGAAATATTTGTTGCATGATCAGCTGTTCTTTCGATATAACGACATATAAAGGAAAGCTGAGTTAATTGTTGAAGATGATCTTTTTTCTCCATCAAATAAAGAATATCCTTAATCGTTTCTCCATAAAGGTCATCAACCTGGTCGTCCATATCAGCTACCTCTTTTGCTAATACAAGATCTTCTTCATTAAATGCCTTAATAGAAAGTGATAACATTTTTGTTGCTATTTCATGCATTTTTCTGATGTTATGAATAGGTTTAACTAATGGCTCGTCACCAATTCGAATTGTAGATTTTGCAATATTTACAGCAAAGTCCGCCATCCTTTCAATATCACTGGAAATCTTAATGGCTACGATGACTCGACGTAAGTCTGTTGCAACGGGTTGTTGTTTGGCGATTAAAAGAATTGCCAAATCATTGATTTCTTCGTCCAGATCATCCACTCTATAATCATCTTCAATGATTTGTAACGCTTCTTCAATATCTTGATTTTCAAGTGCATTTATTGATTTTGTTAATGCAACTTCTGTTAAACTACCTAATTCAATTAATTTATCTCTTAAATTTTTCAAATCAAAATCAAATTTCTCTCTGACACCCATATTCATTACCTCCTATATACATACTGTTATATATTTCCCAAACAGTACTATCATAAAACTACCAATAACTATTTAAAACAAAATAGTCGTGCACCTTCAAAAATGCACGACATTTTGTTTATCCAAATCGACCTGTTATATAATCCTCTGTTCTATTATCTTCTGGATTTGAAAAGATTTTATCGGTTACATCAAATTCAATAACTTCTCCATTTAGAAAAAACGCTGTTTTATCCGAAATTCGAGCAGCTTGTTGCATGTTGTGTGTAACGATGATTATACTATAATCTTTTTTCAAATCTTGAATTAATTCCTCTACCTTAAGAGTTGATATTGGATCAAGAGCTGAAGTTGGTTCATCCATTAATATTACATCTGGCTCAATCGCTAAACAGCGAGCAATACATAAACGTTGTTGTTGCCCTCCCGAAAGCCCATAAGCATTTTCTTTTAATCGATCTTTTACTTCATTCCAGATTGCTGCTCCACGTAAACTTCTCTCAACAATCTCATCTAAAATAGCTTTATTTTTTATACCATGAATTCGAGGTCCATATGCTATATTATCATATATCGATTTCGGGAATGGGTTAGGTTTCTGAAAAACCATACCTACCCTTGTTCTTAAATCTTCAACCGTATAGCTTTTATCTAATATACTTTTTTCTCTATACCTAATATCTCCTGAAATACGAACAACAGGTATTAACTCAACCATTCTGTTTAACGTTTTTATAAATGTTGATTTACCACAACCAGAAGGACCGATAATTGCTGTAACTTCATTTTCATAAATGGAAAGATTAATGTTTTTTAATGCCTGGTCCCCACCATACCATAAGTTTAAATCTTTCGTTTCATAAACAATTTTCTTATTATCTACTTGATTTACGTCTCTATCTATATTCGTTACTTTTTTCTTTTCACGTTCGGATAATACTGCCATTGTTAAAAACCCCCCGAAAATTAAAATCTATTTTGAAACTTATTTCTAATGATAATTGCAATTGAATTCATTAAGAATAATACGATTAAAAGAACAACAATTGTTGCAGCAGCAAGATTTGCATACTCAGCCACAAGTGCTGAATCAACAGTCCAGTAATAAATTTGCATTGGTAACACTGTGAATTTATCAAAAATTCCATCTGGGAGTGGAATTAACAAAGCTGGAATACCAATAACAACAAGTGGAGCTGTTTCACCTATAGCTCTTGAAAGGGAGAGTATTAAACCAGTTAAAATACCGGGAATTGCTGCCGGCAAGACAATGTTTTTTATTGTTTGCCACTTAGTAGCTCCCATTCCGTATGATGCTTCTCTTAAATACTGTGGAACAGCACGAATAGCTTCCTGGCTTGCAACGACAACGATTGGAAGAACCAATAAAGACATCGTTAGGCCACCGGCAAGCACTATGTTTCCTAATTCAAAACTACGTACAAACACAGTTAAGCCTAAGATACCGAATACAACAGAAGGTACACCGGCCAAGTTAGAAATATTCGTTTGAATAATAGATTTTAATTTTCCATTCTTTGCGTATTCCTCTAAATAAATGGCTGTTCCAACTCCTAAAAACATCGTAACTGGAGCAACGACAACCATTAACCATAAAGTCCCTGCAATTGCACCCATAATTCCTGCTCGTTCTGCGGTTGTTGAGAGCTTACTTGTAATAAACTGAAAATCGATCCATCCAATGCTATCTGAGTATACTCTATAGATTAATGTTAATAATATGACTAATCCGAAAAGTGTTGCTAATAGGAAAAGCCCTTTTGCAAGATTATTTGCAAATAGACGTGATCCCATTTTCTTTTGTACTTGTTCGACATTTACATACTTCATAATCAATACTCCTCCCTATATTTACGAGAAATATACTGGGCAACGAGGTTCATAATGAGTGTAAATACAAACAAAGTCATTGCGACAGCGTATAAACTATAGTAAATAGTTGAACCAGCAGGAGCTTCCCCTCCAGTTACTTCAACGATATAAGCAGTCATCGTCTGCATTGATTGTGTAAGATCAAACGTAAAGTCTTTGTTACTTCCGCTTGCTATAGCGACAATCATTGTTTCACCAATAGCACGAGAAATCCCTAATACAAATGAAGCAATCACTCCGGATATAGCTGCTGGAATAACAACTTTCCAAGTCACTTCAAGTTTTGTTGAACCAAGAGCAAGAGCTCCTTCTCGCATTGAGTTAGGGACAGAACTCATTGCATCCTCAGAAAGTGAGGCTACCATAGGAATAATCATTATCCCCATTACAATACCAGGACTTAGGATATTTGTTGGATCTAAAGCTGGAATAAAGGATCTCAATAAAGGTGTTACAAAAGTATATGCAAAGAAACCATATACAATTGTAGGAATACCAGCAAGAATTTCAAGTATTGGTTTTAATATTCTTCGTACTTTATCGGAAGCATACTCACTTAAGAAAATGGCTGCCATTAAACCAACAGGAATAGCCACAAACATTGCTATTACAGTAGAGTAAATCGTCCCTGTCAGCAATGGAAGTACACCAAATTGTGCATCATCACCTAGTGGATTTAATATAGTTCCTGTATAAAAGTCTAAAAAAGGAACATCTTTGAAAAAGTTTATTGTTTCAGTTAATAAAGTAATAACTATACCAAGAGTTGTAAGGATTGATATCGTCGCAATAGCTAATAAAAATTTAGGCATAACCTTTTCTGTGACAGAAGTTAGATTTGTAGAGCTTCTCTTTTTTTCAATCATGTCACGGATGCTTTCTTTGTTATCCAAGATCGAAAACCCCTTTCATCCTCCATTTATTTTATTTGGGGGAGGTGAAATTTTTTAGTAGTTTATATTAGTAGAGGAAACACATAAGAAGATGAGAAGCTAATCTTCTCATCAACTTCTCATCTTCTGTGAATAGGAAAAGCAATAATTATGATTATTTTAATCCTTCTAGGAAGCTGATAGACTCTTGAATTACTTCATCTTTTAATGGAGCGAATCCAGTTTCTGAAGCTACAGTTTGAGCATTTTCCATAGCATAGATTGCATAATCAAGCACTTGAGGCTTCTCTTTTGCCATTCCAACATTTAAATATGTGAAGACTGGGCGAGTAAATGGTTTATAAGCTGCTGCATCATCCAAACCGATAGTATCTAAACTTGGAGCAACAGGACCATTACCAAAGTCAACATTTACAGCATTTAGCTTGTCTTTATTGCTGTCGTAGTAACCATAACCAAAGAATGCAATAGCATTTTTATCTTTAGAAACAAGATCTACAAGAGTAGAATATTCTTGTTGTAAATTTACAGAATCAACAAAGTCTTTTTCTTCCATAATAGTTTCAAACATGAATTCGTTTGTACCATGGTTTTCGTTAGGACCCATTGGCTTAATTTCTTCAGCTGGCCATTCAGGGTTGATATCTGACCATTTAGTTACTCCACCTTCAGCAAGGAAGATCTTAACTACTTCTTCTTGAGTCATTTCTGTAGCCCAATCGTTTTCTTTGTTAATAACAAATGTTAAACCATCAAGAGCAACTTGGAATTCTTTGTATTCAATACCTAGTTCTTCTGCTTTAGCCGCTTCTTCATCTTTGATTTCACGTGATGCATCGTTGAAATCTGTTCCGTTTTCAGCTACTAGAAACTTTTCAAAACCAGCAGAAGTACCTGCACGGCTTACTTCAACGGAAACTTCTTCATTTTCAGTCATATAATTTTCTGCCATTTTTGCCATAAAAGGATAAACTGTACCTGATCCATCTATTACAACGCTACCTTCTAATGCAGTTTCTTCTTCATTTGAATCTCCTGATCCAGTGTTTGGTTCTTCTTCTGTAGATGCTCCATTGCCACATGCTGCTGCGAATACTACTAAAATTCCCATTACTAAAAGTAATACTAAGCTCTTAAAGCTTTTCATTGCCATATTCCCCCTAAAGAATGTTTTTTGTTTTGTCCTACGAGTAATAGAATAACGCTTGAGTATTAATGGCGTTTTAAGCAAATGTAAAGGTTTTGTAAATTCGTGGTGGAGATTGTCACATTTTGTTTGATAGGGGGCATGCACGTGTATTAAACATAAATAATGGAAGTTAATAAGAAAATGATTGTAGGAATTGTTTGACAGAAACACTTCAACTTGAGGAAAAGTCGGACGAAATTGGGGAAAAGAATTAATTGTAACTTTAGAAAGAAGAAATTTAAAAATGAAAAATAAAGCTGGATTATGAAGTATCTTCTTCACCTAAACAGCCGATAGATGATGAAGCAATAGGGGGAAATATACTTGTCTTAATCAAAAAGAATCTCATCTATAATTGAAGGGGGAAGAAGAAAAATTAATAACATTAAACAAAAAGTAAATACCCTGATGAATTTAACATAGGGGAAAATCGAATGTAAGTTTCCCCTTTACCCACTACTATCACCATCAACAAGATTGTTTTTTAAAACTGGTTTATGCCCTGTGTGCTCAATGCTTTTATCACTTTCTTTCAGATGAACATGTTTTACAAAAAAGTAGATAACAAAGTGTCCCGCACCAATAATTGCAAGTAAAACCGGAATACTTTGTTTTTCATCAAAGAAAGAAATAGCAATAATAAATCCAACTATTGAAACAATTCTTCCTGCATTAAGAAAAATCTCTTTTACGACAATATATTCAATTCTCGCCTTGGCAGCACTCCATGCTTTTCCTATAACGTCATATGTTAAGGACATGTATGGAACGAGTAACATTGGGTAGCCAATTGCAATAAGTGCTCCATAAATAAGTAATCTTTGATAGGTCACATCAAAAAGTATTAAGAAAATCGAAACATACAGTAACGTCCCACCAATTAGTATGAAACGTTTGCGCTTCGTTTTCTTTATCACTCTTGTCGCAAGATAATAGCCCAGAAAAGCAACCGCGGAATTAACCAAACCAAAAGTTCCTAATGCCAATTCACTTCCGGTAGAAATAAAAACAAATACACCAATTACAAAAGCAAAAGTTCCTTCACGTAAACCTTGAAAGAAATGTGCTCTGGTAATAAGCCCCCAATTTTTATTGGTTTTCCTTTCATGGAAAATTCGCGCTAATATATAATCTCCTTCTGCTTTTCTTCTCTTTAAAAAAAAGCTAAGCACTACTGCACCTGAAAACAAAATGAGAGAAATGGTGAAGATTGTTGTGTAACCAGTAAAATTTTTTAACCTGGAAATAACAAAGCCTGCAACGATCGGACCAACCATTCCTGCTGTGGAGTTCATGACTCCTAAAAATCCATTAAAAAAATCCCTCGTTTCAGGTTCTGTAATTTCAAATGTTAAAACATTGAATGCAAGCCAATAGAAACCATACCCTATCCCTAATGTACCACCTAAGAGAAAGAGAAACTTTGCAGCAGAGCCTCCAATCATGAGGACAATTAAGAAGAATGCAGCTAAGAAAATAACTCCAAGTCTTAAAACAATTACACGGTCAATTTTTTTAGCTAATCTACCTGCAAAGATAAATGTTAGAGGTTGCATGACCACTATTGATAAATTATATATGGCCAAGTCAATAAACTTTCCTGATTGTTTCCATAAGTAAACATTCACAAACGTATTAGAAAGCGCAATACTTAATGAATACAATCCACCAATCACCAATAATAAAACCAAATCCTTACTGACATCTACATCACCAATAATCTTCTTCATTTTTGACATAACAACTACTCCCCTTCAACTTCTAATACATAGTTTGTCTTATCGGATTGTAGTTATGTATTTAGATTGTAAATAGTCGCCGTCATTTAAGAGAAGATTTCAAATCAAAAAGGACTAACAAAATGTTAGCCCTCTCGGAAAAATTTTTTAATTATTATTATTTCGCTGCGTTAAAACGCTTAGAAACTTCATCCCAGTTTACTACATTCCAGAAAGAAGCAATGTAGTCTGGACGACGGTTTTGATAATTTAAGTAATATGCATGCTCCCAAACATCTAAACCAAGAACTGGTGTTTTACCTTCCATTAGAGGAGAATCTTGGTTTGGAGTACTAGTAACCTCTAGCTCACCATTATTTACTACTAACCAAGCCCAACCTGAACCGAAACGAGTAGTTGCAGCTTTAGCAAACTCTTCTTTGAAGCTATCATAGCTTCCAAATTTAGCGTTGATTGCATCAGCAAGCTCACCTGTCGGTTCGCCGCCGCCATTTGGTGATAAGATCGTCCAGAATAAGCTGTGGTTAGCATGTCCACCACCATTATTACGTACTGCTGTACGGATAGCTTCTGGAACAGCGTCTAAGTTAGAAACTAACTCTTCTACACTTTTCCCTGCTAAATCAGCATTGCCTTCTAATGCTGCGTTTACATTTGTAATGTAAGTGTTATGATGTTTTGTGTGATGGATATTCATCGTTTCTTTGTCAATATGTGGTTCTAGTGCATCATAAGCATAAGGTAATTGTGGTAATTCATAAGCCATTGTTAATTCCTCCTTAATATATGTACAAGTTAAAAGCCAATATAGGCTTCTCAATTCCTAGGTTACCAAAATTGTCCTATACTTTCAATTGAAAAGCCTTAAACACAAATAACAGTCTTCTCACAAAAAATAAATTATATGCAAGAGGTAATCCTACCTTAAAACCTGAAAGAGGAAATAAGCAATCATTATTAATTGAATTAGTCCTTTTGCAAAAACTCCGGAAATAAATCCTATTAAAGAACCAATACCCGCGTGAAGGGCATCTTTGAAGTTCTTTTTATGGAATAAAAGCTCTGCCATGACTGCCCCAATAAAAGGACCAATTATAATTCCAAATAACGGGATAATAAATGGACCGACTAAAAGACCGATTGTACTTCCCCAAATAGCCGCTTTACTACCTCCAAATTTTTTAACTCCTAATAGATTTGCAAGATAATCGGCTCCGAATAATAAAGCAATAAAAAGCCCTTGTACAATCCAAAATACCCATGTTAATTCAGTAAAAGTAAAGAACAAACCATATAATAAAAATCCTATGACAATAAATAACACACTTGGGATGATTGGGTAAATAAGTCCTATAAAAGCAATAACAAACATTAGAATGATTATTGACCAATAGATTATTTGTATGGCAAAAACCTCCTTGAAAAATTTTTTCACGGCTAATTAATACAAGTTTCTGTTCTTACTTAAAATTCCCCTCATTATCTTAAAGCTATTTTGATATTCTGTGCATACAACACCTTTTCCTCTAGCTTATATATATTGGACACAAATTATAAATGACATGTTGTATAAGTATAAAGAATTTATACAACATTCATTTTTAGTTTAAGTTAAATTGTTTGGAAATACCAGATAATGAATTGGATAATCCTTTTAATTGTAAGCCAATTTCATGAGTACTTTCCATCTGTTGTATTTGGTCATTACTTGTTGAAAGCATTTCTTCAGTACTGGCAAGGGTTTCTTGTGAAATGGATGCAAAGCTTAATGTTTGTTCCTCAAGGTCTGGAAGTACTAATTTTAATTTTTGAAGCTCACCTTGCATTCCTTGGAGCTTCTTACTAACTGTATCGATTTCTTTCATTAATTCATCAAATGATGCTTTTGAATCGTTTGCCGTTTCTAGATAGCGTCTTATCTTTATAAGCATTTCATCAAATTCATTTGTAGCACGTATAGTTACGTCTTCCATTTCGGAAATTGATTTGGAGATGTCTACAGTAGCAGAAGAAGATTGCTCAGCTAGTTTACGTACCTCGTTTGCAACGACGGCAAATCCTTTTCCTGCTTCTCCTGCCCTTGCTGCCTCGATTGTGGCATTAAGAGATAATAACTTCGTCTGATCAGCAACACCTTTTATTAAACCTACAAGATTTGTTATTGAAGTTGAATGTTCTTTTACTTCTTGTATGGTTGATGTCATGTGTTCAAAATCTTTCTCAAAACTGTTAATGGTATTAATTAAGTATGTATTATTCTTTTCTCCACGCTTAGCAGATATATTCATATCCTCAGAGCTTTGAAATACCATATCCATACCTGAGATTAATATTTGTATTTTTTGTTTCATTGATTGAAAGCCATTTACACTACTATCCGAGCTGCTTGCTGTTTGTTCAGCTCCGTGTTTTACAACATTAATGGCAGTTATTAACTGTCTGCTATAAGAAAGCGCATCTTCAGAAGAAAGACTCAATTTTTCACCGGTTGTTTCCAGCTCTGTTGTTGTTTCATTTATTTCATTTATAACGTTACTCATCTGTTCTATCATCATATTAAAGCTTACTTTTAGTGATTGAAGCTCTGGAATGGTTGTATTAATTAAAGCTTTTTTCTTTAAATTCCCTTCGCGTACCTCTGTCATAACATTTCGAAGTTCAGTTAAAGGTTTTGTTACACTTCGAACAAATAAAATTAGCAAGAAAATTGAAATAACTAAACTCACAACAATTACAGCGATCATAAATTGTGCCATTTCATTCACTGGCCCCAAATAAGATGCTGTTGGAACGATTAAAAGGTATTTCCCATTAACCTCAGGCATGTTAATAACAGAAATTGTATAGTCTTCCCCCTTAACTGTTTGGTGAAAGACCCCTTTTTCTTCTTTTGAAATTTTTTCCTTAAAAGCATCTGTGAAAGGGATATTTGAGTGATTACTTACTTTAAATGTGTTGATTTCTCCATTGGCATAATAATATAAATGAGATTGAATCCCGTCTGTTTCTAACTCTCGCTGTTGGTCACGAATACTAATCTCTAACTGCTGCATAAAATATGCATCATCACTTACATATAAAAACTTCAAGTTTTTAGCAACGTATGTCATAACTTCAGATTCACGACTTATACGATTTTCAATTGTTTCAATAGTTGTATCCTTCGCCTTAAGATAGGAACTAATACCTACAATAGTAACGGAAACAATTAATAAGAAAATAAATAAGAACAATAATCGATTTTGCAAATTAAACTTTTTAAATGCTTTATCAAATAAACGGTTGGATGCAGATACATTTTTATTAGTATTTTTCTTGTTCTGATTAAGCTTCTTCTGGTCAAACTTCTTATGTATAAAAATATTATTGATGTACTCAAGCCAATTCTTTCCCAAACCGAATCCTCCATCTCTCGTGTAATTTCGACTAATTATAACATCGAAATATTAAGCTAGTGTTAAGATTAAAAACACGTCAATAAGACAGATTACTTATTTTCAACCAAGGATTCATGACCTGCTATTGTCCTATCTTTTTTTATTGCTGAAATTATATAAAAGAAAAAGACTGTATTAAATTTACATTAACACAGCCTTAAAATAAGAAACCTTGTTTCCCTTATATATTCAATTTAAGATTAGTCTCTATAACCTAAAACAGCTTCTGCAATATTAACGGAATGATCTCCAATTCGTTCTAAATTGCTTATGATGTCAACAAAAACGATACCAGCTGAACCTGTACAGCTACCTTCGTTAATACGCATAATATGCTTTTTACGAAGGGTTCTTTCCATCTTATCAATTTGCTCTTCAGATTTTAATACTTTTGATGCTAACGCTGTATCTTTGTCATCAAGAGCTGTTACTGAATCTTTTAACGTTTGAATCGTTAATTCGAACATATCTTCTAAATCTTTTTTAGCTGAATCAGTTAGTTTAACTTTGTTTGTTAGTTGGTAACCAACTAATTCTACTACATTTTCAATATGATCACCAATACGTTCGATATCCCTAACTGTGTCCATTAGCATGCTATGTTCTTCAGACTCTGTCGGGGACATTTCACTTCTTGATATAAGTATTAAATAGTCTGTAATTTTTCGATCTAGGTTATTAATCGCATCTTCAAGTTGCATGGCGGTGTCTGCATTCTTCTGAGAGTATGTTGCTTGGTAATCTCTTGCTGCTTCCAAACCAATTGTTGCAAACTGTCCCATACGAAGGACTTCTTCCTTTGCCTGCCCCAGTGCAATAGATGAAGATTGTTCTATAAATATCGGATCTAAGTGTTTTGTTTTATACTCAATTACTGAATCTTCACCAGGAATTAACTTCGTCACAATAAACGCTAAGAAACCAATAAATGGTAATTGGATCAACGTATTCGTAAAATTAAAAGTACCGTGTGCAAAAGCAATCGTCATTTCTGGATTTAAATTTAATGCTCCTTGTAAATACAGCATAAAACTTGTAAATATAGGTAAGAAAATAAGAAAAATGGTTGTTCCAATTAAATTAAAAATAACATGTGTCAATGCTGCTCTTCTTGCTGCTATAGAAGCGCCAATAGATGCTAACACTGCGGTAATTGTCGTTCCAATATTATCTCCAAAAAGAACAGGAAGTGCCGCATTAATATCTATTAATCCCTGGCCAAATAACTCCTGTAATATTCCAATCGTTGCACTGGAGCTTTGAACAATAACAGTAAAAAGGGTTCCAACTACTACACCCAATAACGGATTGGTACTCATACTAACTGTCAAATCATGAAATGCCTCTAAGGTGCGGAGTGGTTTCATTCCATCTCCCATTAATTCCAATCCAAAGAATAAAGCACCAAACCCGAAAACAATTTGACCGATATTATGTATTCTTTTGTTTTTAAAGAAAAATAGTAATATTGCTCCAACAGCGATTATTGGCAGCGCGTAATCCGAAACTTTAATACCGATAATAAATGCCGTAACGGTTGTCCCAATATTAGCCCCCATAATTACACCGATAGCTTGTCTAAGACTCATAAATCCAGCACTTACTAAACCAACCGTAATAACAGTTGTTCCACTACTGGATTGAATTAATACCGTCACAATAACACCCGCTAAAACACCCATTAACGGATTTGTCGTAAACTTATCCAAAATGTCTCTCAACTTATCACCGGCTGATCGTTGAAGACCATCTCCCATATACTTGATTCCGAATAGGAAAATCCCTAATCCACCAATGAATTCAAATATCATCTTCTGGATATCTAATTCCAAAATTTCCAACTCCTCATTTCGTCTTTTGTCGACAAACATCTACAACCCTTACAATTATTAACGAAATACTGTTTTATTGTAAAGAGATTTATTAAAAATATTTACAAAAAATTTATAATATCTTTACAAAGTGAATTTTATATGATTATTGCTTTTATCTGGCCTCGATTCCTTGTCATTATCTATCAAGGGATATAAAATAGAGAGCGTAAACTTTTGAAGGATGTGTCTTCTTAGCATGAATATATTTAAGCAACTTTATGTAAGTATTTATTCTCCAAAATCGATTTCGAAATTTCGGTTCCAAGGAATAGGCAAAACGATTCTGTTCGTCTTTATTTTATCCTTGTTAAGCACCTTACCAACTGCTATTTATTTTTCAAGCAGCTTAAGTGAAGGCTTAAAAAGTTTTGATGAAACACTAAGTAATGATTTGCCTTCTTTTACAATTGAGAATGGTTTACTATCTACAGACTCAGAAAAACCTGTAGAAATAAAGAAGGATGGATTTTTCATCATTTTAGACGGTTCTGGAGCTTATGGTGTGGAGGAGATGGAAGCAAAAGAAAATGCAATTGGGATATTATCAGATAAATTTGTTTTTGCGGCAAATGGTCAAGCACAAACCTATGAATATTCACTGTTGAACATGACCATCTCAAAGGAAGATATCATGGAGATCACATCACAGTTCAACCAGCTGCTTCCAATCGTACTTACAATCATGATTCTTGTTATGTATTTATTTGGTGCATTCGTCAAATTTATTGAAATCACCATATTAGCTTTGTTTGGCTTGGCATTCAAAAACAGTCTGCAGCGAAAAGTTAACTTTAAACAATTATGGGTGATTGCAGCATACTCTACAACATTAGCGACCATCTTCTTTATCATCATGGATAGTTTGCAAGTGGTTGTTCCAAGCGGATTCTTATTGAATTGGTTTGTTCATTTAATTGTCCTATACCTTGTATTAAAAGAAATCCCACCAAACAAGAAGAAGAATGAAACCACTTAAAAAACGCGGAGAAATCCGCGTTTTTTAAGTTCCATGTATAATTTTTTTACATTTATATAGAAGATTCGAAAAAGCAGACATATTTAAATAGGACAAGCATAGGATCATTATATAAAATCCTTTCATTGGAGGATCTAAAAAATGAAGCGATTCTCAATTTTACTCCTATGTTTTTTTATTTGTTATATTATTTATTATGATTTAAAAGTTGGCACACTCCCAGTTATGAATAAAACTGCTATTGTATCTTCAGTACCCAACAAAAATAGTGAAGATAAACAAGCAGCTTTTTATGAACATTCTGTCAAACAAGGTGATACTGTTTTAACGATTACAGAGAAATACCATGGTACACTTCCAATTTCAATTGATCAGCTTGTTATGGATTTTGAAAAACTTAATCCTGGTGTAAAAGTGGAGGAAATTCAGGTTGGTACTTCGTACTTTTTTCCAGATTATAAATAATAGATCATCCTTGTCAATTCATAAACCGCCCTGTAAAATGAGGTTGGAAAGTAGAATTACTAGAAAAAAAGAAGAAACTCAAGTATCATAAAGGTATATGTTCATGAAATGCTTAAACTAATTTAAGGAGCGATTTACACGTGAGTGAAATCATACATCGTACGAAAACAAGACCTGTAAAAGTCGGGAATTTAACGATTGGTGGAAATAATGAAGTTGTTATTCAAAGTATGACAACAACTAAAACCCATGATGTTGAGGCAACTGTAGCTGAAATTAACCGTCTTGAAGAAGCAGGTTGTCAAATTGTACGTGTTGCATGTCCTGATGAACGTGCAGCTAATGCAATTGCTGAAATTAAAAAAAGAATTAATATTCCACTCGTTGTTGATATTCATTTTGACTATAAACTCGCGTTAAAAGCCATTGAAGGCGGAGCAGATAAAATTAGAATCAACCCTGGGAATATAGGGAGAAGAGAAAAAGTAGAAGCTGTCGTAAAAGCAGCAAAAGAGCGTAAAATTCCAATTAGAATCGGAGTAAATGCAGGCTCGTTAGAAAAACGAATTTTAGAAAAATATGGTTATCCAACTGCAGATGGTATGGTTGAAAGTGCCCTGCACCATATAAAAATTCTAGAAGATTTGGACTTCCATGATATTATAGTTTCAATGAAAGCTTCAGATGTAAACTTAGCCATTGAAGCATACGATAAAGCATCAAGAGCTTTTGACTATCCTTTACACTTAGGTATTACAGAATCAGGTACACTTTTTGCAGGAACTGTAAAAAGTGCAGCTGGTTTAGGAGCCATTCTTAGCAAAGGAATTGGAAATACGGTACGTGTTTCTTTAAGTGCCGATCCAGTTGAGGAAGTTAAAGTTGCCCGTGAACTTTTAAAATCATTCGGCTTAGCAGCAAATGCTGCAACATTAATTTCATGCCCAACTTGCGGAAGAATTGAAATTGATTTAATAAGCATTGCAAATGAAGTAGAAGAATATATCTCACAGATTAAAGCACCGATTAAAGTAGCTGTTTTAGGTTGTGCTGTAAACGGTCCTGGTGAGGCTCGTGAAGCAGATATTGGGATAGCAGGTGCTCGTGGAGAAGGTTTACTGTTCCGTAAAGGAGAAATCGTTCGCAAAGTTCCTGAAGCGACAATGGTTGAGGAACTAAAAAAAGAAATTGATAAAATTGCTGAAGAACATTATGCTAAGCAGGCCGCAGAGAAAGCTGAAGCAAACGCATAAATAAATTCATAAATGACAAAGGATATACCACAATCTGTGGATATCCTTTTTTCGTTGTCTTTATACATCTTCAGGTAAGATAAACGTTCCAAAATTGCTGCTATTGGACAATGAGAGAGCTGAATCCTCTTCCCTGCTATCATCTTTGTAAAACTGTTCCTGGAGCTTCATATTAGCCTCATATGCATCATTATTTATTTGACTGGATTTCACTGGATTGTGAATAGATTGTTTCTTTTTCATTTCCATGTGCCAAATCCCCCTATCGCTAAAACACTGATGATTGAAATAATAAATTGGGGATTGACCATAAAGATCAATCCCCAATTTCAATGTCTAATCAGCTATTCTAAAAGAACGGCATGATAAAGATCCCTAAGATAATTGAAACGACACCTATTCCAATTGCCCAAGCTCCTGTTGTAAGAGCCCCTCTTCTTCTGGCAATAAATCCAACAATTATACCTGCTGCTCCTAAAATGACAGGTAAGATAAATAGTGAAATGATGGATAAAGCTAAGGCCAGATATCCAATCCCTTTGCCTTCACCAACTCTTTCACCTCGATCAGTCTCAGTATCAGCTGCCTTATAGGTACCCCCCATATTAACCGGGGCTGCAATTTCAGCAGCTGCTTCTGTTTCATAATCTGTTTCTATTTCTCGATCTAGCGGCGTGATTCCCCTATAATCAGGATTGTCAAAACGATCTCGTTCATTGAACTTATTTTCGTCTGCCATGTAGATCCCATCCTTTCTTAAATAAAGGAGCATTCTTATTATAAACTTAGTGACAAAAAGTATAACTGTAAAACTTTTCTGTTCGATTAAAAATTTTGTATGGTACACTATGTATTAGGACTTCATGAAGGAGAGAAAAAAATGTTACGACTAGGAATCGACATAGATGGAACGGTTACAGATCCGCAAACCTTTTTACCTTATTTAAATCAGTCATTTAAAAAATCCTTGACATATCAAGATTTAACTCAATATGATTTAACAAAAATTTATAACATCACAGATGCAGACTTTTGGAGCTGGATGGACGAATTTGAGCCAATTATCTATAAAGAAGCACCACTTGCTTTACATGCAAAAGAAGTATTAGATGAATGGAAAGATATGCATCAATTAATGTTTATTAGCGCTAGAAGAAAGCATTTAATGGAAATCACAAATCAATGGTTCAAAGATAAAGACCTTTTTTATCACCATATTGAATTAATTGGGAGCCATGATAAACTTGCTGCTGTTAAGGAAAATAATATTTCTATTTTTTTTGAGGACAAGCATGATAATGCCTGTATGATAAATGAAGAACAAGGTATACCAGTTATCTTATTTAATACACCTTATAATCAAGATCCAATTCCAAATGGGGTTATTAGAGTAAATGATTGGCGTGAGGCAAAGAAATGGGTCCAGCAATGGACTGAAATAAAGATATAAGAAAAAGGAAGGCTAAAAAAATGAAGCCTTCCTTTTTTCTTTATATTTGACATTGAGGGCATCTTCCATATACTTCAAACTTATGGCCGCTTATATCATAGTTATTTAGGCTATCCGTTAGATTTCCCATTGGACAACCAGGAAGTTCTTTCGTTTTTCCACATTTCATGCAAATAAAATGATGATGATGGTGTTTTGTGCTACATGTAAATCGAAAGTGCTTTTCACCAGATAACTCTGTCATTTCAAAAATCCCAAGATCAGCAAATAGAGAAAGGTTTCGGTAAATTGTATCGAAACTTAAACCTGGATAATCACCTTTCAAAAATTCCAACACATCTTTTGCTGTAAGGTACTTATCATGGTCAGCAAAGAGTTGGAGCATCTCTTCTCTTTTACTTGTGTATTTGTATCCTTTTTCTTTTAATAAGTCGAGAGCTTCTTGAACGTTCATGAAACTTTCCCCTTTGTATATTTAGTCCATATTATTGTCATAATCAAAATAAGAACTGATAGGATGACAATTGTTCCCCCAGGTGCTAAATCTAAATAATAGGCTAGGAATAATCCAATAATAACAGATATTTCACCAAATAGTACAGAAAAGAAAATCGTTTGCTTAAATCCTTTAGCAATTCTAATACTTGCAGCAACAGGTAAAGTCATAAGAGATGAAACCAACAAAATCCCAACAATTCTCATTGAGCCTGCAATGACAAGCGCCAACATAAAAATAAAAATAAAGTGAATAACTTTGGCACTAATACCAGATGCTACGGCATGTTCTTCATCAAATGATAACAAAAAGAGTTCTTTGTATAGGAAAAATATGACGAAAATAACTGCAACTGTAATTGCTGAGATTACATACATATCTGTACGACTTACAGCACTTATACTACCAAATAAATAACTGAATAAATCGGTATTAAAGCCGTCAGCAAGCGAAATAAATATAACACTAATCCCCACACCTGCCGATAAAATAATTGGAATAGCCAATTCTTGATAATGTTTATAAACGGTTCTAAGTTTTTCTATGAAAAGGGAACCACTCACTGAAAATGCCATGCCTAAATATAGTGGATTAATTCCCACAAAAGCTGTTACTTTTTTTTCCAATAATAAACTGGCGGCAATTCCAGCCAATGTAACATGACTAAGTGCATCTGCGATTAAAGACATTCTTCTTACAACTACAAATACACCAAGTAAAGGGGCAATTAACCCAATAAGCATTCCAGAAATAAAGGCATTTTGTAAAAATTCATATTGAAAAAGACTACTTAACATTTCATATTTCCTCCATTAATGGGAGTGATCATGTGATAACACATGTAAGGAGTGTCCGTAAAAGTCGGACATCTCATCATCCTTTAGTGATTCAAATTCTTTGGAGTTCCCATGAAAATGTAAATGCTTATTAATGCATGCAACATGTGACACTTTGTCTGTAATCGTGCCTACATCATGAGTTACCAAGATTAGTGTGATACCAAGATCCTTATTTAAGGATAACAACATATCATAAAAGCTTTGAACCGTTTGAGCATCTACCCCAACGGTTGGTTCATCTAAAATTAACAATTTGGGGTTACTAACAATTGCTCTTGCAATAAACGCTCTTTGCTGTTGTCCACCAGACATTTCGCCAATATTGCGCTTTGCAAAAGCACTTAATCCAACAGCTTCAATCGCTTCATACACTTTTGTACGATCTTGTTTAGTCATAAATTTAAACAATCCCAGCCTCGACGTTAAACCACTTGACACCACTTCAAACACAGATGCTGGAAATCCGGTATTAAAGCTATTTGCCTTTTGCGAAACAAACCCAATTTCATGCCAATTTTTAAACTTTTGAATTTGATGGCCAAACAACTTTATTTCACCTTGCTGAGGTTTTAATAACCCTAATAAACATTTTAATAATGTTGTTTTTCCGGATCCGTTAGGCCCAACAAGCCCCAAAAAACTGCCTTGTCTTATCGTTAAATTTATATTTTCTAGTACTCTTTGCCGCTCATAAGTAAAGTTTAGATCTTTTATTTCTACAACCGGTTGATTCATTTGCATCTTCCTTTATGATTTAAGAATCGTTACGATTTATAATCGATTCCTATATGTTAGACTTTTACAACATAAGAATTGTACAGGAATCTTTATAAAATGTAAAGCAAATTGCGTTCTTAAAAAGCGGCACATTTTAATCAAACCTTCCATACATTGTTTTAGAGGAGGTTTAACTATGATCTTATTTCAAAAAATTATCAACCAAAAGCTTAACAATATTTCTGTTGAGGAACTCATGCAATATGCGAAGCAATTTAATATTACAATAGAACATCCCCAAGCGACTAAAGTTGTAAAAGCTATGCATGGAAAAAACATCAATATTTTTAATGTGAATGAAAGAAAAAAACTACTTACTCAGATTGCAAATATTACCTCTCCACAAACAGCTCAACAAGTAAATCAAATATTCCAGAAATTCACAAACTAACCATACTTATGAGGATATTCAAACTCTGAATATCCTCTTTTTCAAATTGTTTTTATGCTTTTAAATAAATATTGATAAGGTTCATTAAAAAGAGAACTACTTTTTTGAATGTAGTTCTCTCCTCTTTCCCTATTGATTTACTATCTTTTCCAAAAGTCCCTCATCAAACATTTTTTCTCTGAACATATTAATTTCATATTTATATGGAGGCTTTTTATATTTTTTATCTTCACCAACAAAAGGTGTTTCCAAAATCTTAGGAACATTCATTAGTGCTTCGTGATGAACGATTCGATTCAGTGCTTCAAAGCCAATATGACCGAAACCGATATTTTCATGGCGGTCTTTACTAGAACCCATTGGATTTTTGCTATCATTAATATGCAGCACTTTTATTCTGTCCAATCCAATAATAGAATCAAACTGTTTTAGAACTCCATCAAAATCATTTACAATATCATATCCTGCGTCATGTGTGTGGCATGTATCGAAGCAAACTGACAAGTGCTGATTATGAGTCACACCATCAATTATTTTTGCTAATTCATCAAAGGATCTTCCGCATTCAGAACCTTTACCAGCCATTGTTTCCAATGCAATCTGTACTTCCTGATCTTGTTCTAAAACCTCATTTAAACCTTCGATAATCTTTCTTATTCCTTCATCCACACCTGCACCTACATGTGCACCCGGGTGCAAAACAATTTGTTTAGCTCCAAGCGCTTTTGTTCGTTCAATTTCTGAACGTAAAAAGTTTACACCTAGTTCAAATGTTGCTGGATTTGTCGTGTTTCCTATATTAATGATATAAGGAGCATGGACGATAATTTCCTCTATACCATTCTCTTTCATATGAGCTTGTCCCGCTTCAATGTTAAGGTCTTCTATCTTTTTTCTTCTTGTGTTTTGTGGAGCACCTGTGTAGATCATAAATGTGTTCGCTCCATATGAAACGGCTTCTTCACTTGAAGTTAATAACATTTTCTTTCCACTCATTGAAACATGTGATCCAATTTTCAGCATTTTTACTCCCCCTATTTTTGTTTCTTTGTTAATCTTCTTTTTCTCTTTTTAATTTGTTCCATTTCACGATTCATTTTTTTCTTATAACCAGGTTTTACTTTCTTTGGTTTTTGAACGATACTTTTAGCTAATGCATCAACTTCATCTGTTACCCTTTTTCGATTTTGTCGACGTTTACGGTCATCTATATCCTTCCACTCTCCAGCGACAAAATCCTTGTTAACAAACTCAATTCCTAGTTTTTCCAGTTTATTAAGTGCGTCATCGTCAGAAGTTTCAAACAATGTTACTGCAATTCCAGAACTACCTGCCCTAGCTGTACGACCCACGCGGTGAATATAAAAATCCAACTCCGTTGTTGGAATCTCGTAATTTATAACATGACTTACTCCTTTAATATCAATACCACGGGCAGCCAAATCAGTTGCAACCACATATTGATATTCTAAATCATTTATCTGTTTCATCATCTTTTTACGATCACGAGGGGATAAATCACCATGTATTCTTCCAACTTTTAGCCCCTTCTCTATTAGGGCATCAGCAACAATATCAGCATTTTTTTTCGTATTAGTAAAAACGATTGCTAAAAAAGGATTAAAATCAACTAACATATCATATACGAGCTTTAATTTATCACGATGTCTTGCAGGTACAAGAACATGTTCTATTTTTGCGGCAGTTGCTTGTTTAGGAGCAACATGAGTAAATCGCGGATTTGCCAAATATTTTTTTAAAAAAGGCTTTAATTTTTCAGGAATGGTTGCAGAGAAAACTAAGATTTGCAGGTTTTCCGGCATTTGACCAGCTACCATATCCACATCCTTGATGAAGCCCATATCCAGCATGAGATCCGCTTCATCTACAACAAACGAACGAACTTTGTTAATGATCAATGCATTCTCTTTTACAAGATCATTAATTCTTCCGGGAGTTCCTACAACAATATGTGGTTGGTTTTTTAATTTTTCGATGGTTCGTTGCTTATCTGTTCCTCCGATATATAGCTTAGCCGAAATTTCATCGGGTGAATAAGTAATGATTTTCCCTACCTCTTGATAGATTTGAGTAGCTAATTCCCGGGTAGGAGCAGTGATCACAACTTGTACTTCTTTTTTCTCCGCTGCTATTTGATTTAATAAAGGCAATAAATAGGCATGAGTTTTTCCTGTACCAGTTTGAGATTGTCCAATTGCACTTTCCCCTTTTAGAATGGAAGGCATTAATCTTTCCTGAATTTCTGTTGGCTCATAAAATTTTAATTCCTTTGTCAATGCTTCTATAATAAAAGGTTTTAATGAAAAACGCTCAAATTTTGTTTGTTCCATCCGTATCTCTCCTTTTTGATAAAGCTTTCATATCAATCGATCATAGAATTTATTTTCGAATCACTTTATCAGTCCATCATTAGATTATACCTTAATAAAAGAAAAACTCAAATTCAATTTGTTTTACAGAAATACCTCAGAAACCAAATACCTCTCTTATGCATAGTCTAGGATAGAGGAACAATTATTGGAAAGGAGGAAAAATATGTTTCAACAAAGACCAATGCCTCCCATGAACACCAGAGGATTCTTCCCGACACAAGGTCAAATTCCTATGGGACGACAAGGAATGCCCGGGCCAGGTATGGGAAGAGGTCCTCAGTTTGGTTCGATGACACCAAGAGGAACAGGTGGCGGTGGATTAAAAGGATTAATATCCCGTTTTCTGCCAGGATCACAGGGTGCTGCTGCAAGTAACCCTCAAGGCTTTATTGGAGGAGCAAATGCAGTCACTAATGCAACCAGGGCTTCCGGAGGACTTCAAGGACTAATGAACCCTTCAAATATTTCAGGAATGCTAGGAAACGTTCAACGGGTTCTTGGGATGGCACAACAAGTAACACCTATGGTCCAGCAATATGGACCACTTGTCAAAAATTTGCCTGCCATGATAAAAATTTATCGTGAACTAAATAGTAGTGATGATTCTGACACAACCTCAGCTGAACCGGAATCTTCTTCTTCCGAAAAAGATGAAGAGTTAAACCAACAAACCAATACACAAACATCTAACAAGAGAAAGGCTACTCGGCCAATCGTAACTGAAGATAAACAGGAAAAAGAAGCACCGACAACAAGTAGCAAAAAACGAAAGCCTTCAACAAGAAGCTCACAACCTAAAATGTATATCTAATATTCTTCTTTGTAATATTCCCTATACTTCGTTATAATATTAAGAGATTGTTAGTGAAAAAGGCCGTATATACGGCTTTTTTGAGTGGAAACAGGACATGACTATTACTTTGCTCCTGCTCCTATTTGATCTCTTAAGGAGGCAGTTTAATGAACATAATTAAAATCGCACCACGTGGATATTGCTATGGTGTCGTTGATGCCATGGTTATTGCAAAGAACGCTGCTTTAGATAAATCATTACCAAGACCCATCTACATTTTAGGAATGATTGTTCATAATAAACATGTAACAGACGCATTTGAGGAAGATGGAATTATTACACTTGATGGAAAAAACAGATTAGACATACTGGAGAAAGTAGATCAAGGAACAGTTGTGTTTACAGCTCATGGTGTTTCTCCTGAGGTTAGACGAATCGCAAAAGAGAAAGGGCTTGTTACACTAGATGCAACATGTCCAGATGTAACAAAAACACATGACCTTATCCGCGAAAAGGAAGCTCAAGGATACGATGTTATTTATATCGGTAAAAAAGGGCATCCAGAACCAGAAGGCGCAGTAGGTGTCGCTCCACAGATCGTACATCTTGTGGAATCATCAGAGGATGTCGTAAAGTTAAACATTCAAAATGAGAAAGTCATTGTTACAAATCAAACTACAATGAGTCAGTGGGATGTTGCTGATATTATGGATTCAGTGAAGGAAAAATTCCCTCATGTAGAAGTGCACCGTGAAATCTGTTTAGCAACTCAAGTCCGTCAAGAAGCTGTGGCTGAACAAGCTAAAGATGCTGACTTAACAATAGTTGTCGGAGATCCTAAAAGTAATAACTCAAATCGATTAGCACAGGTATCTGAAGAAATTGCCGGGACAAAGGCATATCGTATCTCAGATTTAAGTGAGCTTAAGCTTGAATGGCTTAAGGATGTTCAAACTGTTGCTGTTACAGCAGGAGCATCTACACCGACGCCAATTACAAAAAAAGTCATTCAATTCCTTGAGCAATACAATCCGCAAGATGAATCTACTTGGAATGTAGATGATAAAGTACCACTGTCAAAAATATTACCAAAAGTAAAAATTAAAAATTGATCAAAAAGCGTCTGAACTCAGTCAGACGCTTTTTTAATGCACATTTATACAAATTTAAAAGGATTTGTATCTACCCGTGATCCAAACACATTTACATCAAAATGATGTTCTTCACACAATTCCCCTAACTTTTTAGCAACTCCTTCAATCATGACCTTTTCGACATGATGTCCAGGATCAATGACATTCAGATTTAACAGCAGTGCATCTTGTGCAACATGAAAATATAGGTCACCTGTTACATATACATCTGCACCCTTTATTTTTGCCTGGTGGATATATTTATTTCCATCTCCGCCTAATAAAGCTACTTTTTTCACCTTACTGGAAGGGTCACCTACCATTCTTACACGTTCAACTCCAAGGCTATTTTTGACATACACAGCAAATTCTTCAAGGCTTAATTCATTTTCCACAAAGCCTATGCGCCCTAACCCCATTATAGGTCCTTTTTGTTCTAAAGGGTAAATATCATAGGCCACTTCTTCATATGGATGAGCTTTTAACATAGCTTGAATAACCTTCTTTTGTATAGAAGCAGGGAAAATCGTTTCAACTCTTGATTCATCAACATATTCCACTTTTCCTCTTTCTCCAATAAAAGGATTAGCTTTATCAAGAGGTAAAAAGCTCCCTTCTCCTTCAGTAGCGAATGAACAATGGCTATACTCTCCAATATGGCCCGCACCTGCTTTTCCAAGTGCATTTCGCAGCTCTTTTTCATATGATGATGGGATAAACACAACCAGTTTCTTTAGCTGGTCTTCATATGTAGGAATTAACACTTCCACATCCTTCAATTGCAAGGCTTCTGCTAATAAATCATTGACACCGCCATTTGCAACATCCAGATTAGTGTGTGCAGCATAGACCGCAATATCATGTTTAATACATTTCTCAATTATCTTGCCGTATGCAGTATCTGTTGTCATATTTTTAATAGGTCTAAAAATAGGAGGATGGTGTGCAATAAGTAAGTCTACTTTTTTAGCTATCGCTTCATCGACAACTGACTCCACCACATCTAGTGTAACCATTACATGTTCAATTTTTTTATTAAGCGTTCCAATTTGGAGCCCTATTTTATCACCTTCAACAGCAAGAGACTTTGGTGAATATTGTTCAAATAATTGAATGACTTCATAACCGTTTGGAATTTTTGCCAATCTTACAATACCTCCTCAATCAGCTTTACTTGCTTACTCAATTCTTGGTATTTTTCGTTATTTTCATATGTATAACCTGCTTGTTCTAATTGTTGGATTATGGACTTTAGGTGCTTTAATTCACCTGTCCATTTTTTCAAGAAAATGTCCGATTGTTTTTGGGCTAAAAAAGGACCCAGAAGTAAATTCGCATCATAAGAGTATGTCTGATAAGGTCTCTTAGGATCTCCTTTTTCGGCCACTAGAACCTCGTATATTTTATGGTCCTCTTCCATAATTTCTTCCGTTATTAATTCCCAACCGTTTTCTACCAGCCATTGGCGAATCGAAATTGCATGAATATTAGGCTGTAAAATTAAACGAGTGACCTTTGATAACTTACCAGAACCTTCGTCTAAAATTTTACTAATGAGAGTTCCACCCATCCCAGCGATTGTTATACAATCAACTTCATCTTCCTTTCTAAGAACAGATAATCCGTCTCCTTTTCGAACAGATATAACATCAGAAAGTCCACATTTTCTCACTTGGCTGTCAGCTGATTCGTATGGACCATCAGTAATTTCGCCGGCAATTGCCCCACTAGCTTTTCCTTGTAAGACAGAATAGCAGGGTAAGTAAGCATGATCTGAACCTATATCTGCAAATACAGCTCCTTCAGGAATATAGTTAGCAACTGTTTCAAGTCTTTTGGATAATTTCAATTCATTCATCATTTCACCACAATTCATTTATTTACACTTAAGAGTGAAGTAACCTATTCATCAAGTATAAAAAAAGTCCTTCACAGATGCAAAGGACTTCTTTATAATTATTTAATTTGTGATACCCATTCAGCCATTTCGTCGAGCTTTTCGTCTGGTACAAGACCAGCTGGCATGATTCCTTTACCTTGCTGAATTGTTGTCTTAATTTCATCTACGCCAAGTTTATCACCAACACCTACAAGAGCAGGACCTGCACCACCCTCATAGTTTTCACCATGACAGGAAATACAGTTTTGTTGGTAAATCTCTTCAGGGGTAGCGTTTGCAACATCCTCAGTGCTTGGCTCTTCTTCTCCGCCGCTAGCTAGTTCTTCATGGTCGCCGATACCTTTAAATGATAAAAGGAACATAAGGCCGATTCCTAGAACAGCGATTAATAAAAATGGAATAAGTGGATTGCGATTCATCATGTAACCTCCCTTATGTAAATAGTAAACCTTTCCATTACTAGGCTCCATATCTAACCTACTAATGTATAGTAGAATTATCGTAAAAATTCGAGCAGCTCCACTCGATAATTCTAATTTCTATTTTCTGGTTATATGTTTTACTCTGCTGCCCGGTACTGCTGGATAATCAACATAAGTACAAATGTTTTTAAACAACCTCTATTTTACTGTAATTTTCCACTAAGGAAAAGACCTATCTTTTAACATCTCCATGTTTTTCACACTTTAGACAAAAAACAGACAAGAGTTTCGGATTATTCTAACAACCTGTTGACATTTCCCTTGAGGCTATATAAAGAGTGTCACCACAAATATTAGACTTGCTATTACTCCACTAATTAGTAGATAGTAAATCCGAAAGAAGCCACCTATTGTGATCCATAGTAAACAGTTTGTTACAACCGTCGTTGCAACCCAAAACGAATTTCCCCCTGTTGCAAATTCAACAAACGAAAGAGACGTTATTAACAGCTGAATAAATGTTATAACTAAAGGTATTTGAAACTTACCTTTTCTAACCAAAAGGTAAGCGGTAACAAGAATTGAAGCTAAAAGTAAAAAACCTGATGTAACTGTTTGCAAAACAAAAGACAATTCAGTAAAATAGGTGACAAGAGCACTGATTAGAAATAACACAAAAACTGTACTAGTCGAAATTATATTTGTCCCTGTTTTACTATTAGCGGAGGGAGCAGTTGTTTCTTCATAATGATTTCCTTCAGTATAAAGTGCTAGTAAAAAATCACAGTATGTATCTGGAAGTAGTTTATTTTCTTTCCAGTGATGAATCTCTTTAATGATTATTTCCTTTTTTTCTTTATTCATAAAAGCATCCTTAAATATTCTTTCTAATTGTACAAAAACAAAAAAAGCTTAAATATGTTATGTTATGATTCCCTTTTATCAACTGTTTTTTTATGAAGAAAAGACGGACATTTCGTCCGCCTATATCCTTACTCTAAGAAATCTTTAAGACGTTTACTACGGCTAGGATGACGCAATTTACGGAGTGCTTTTGCTTCAATTTGTCGAATTCGTTCACGCGTAACTCCAAACACCTTACCTACTTCTTCAAGTGTTCTTGTTCGTCCATCATCAAGGCCAAATCGTAAACGTAATACGTTTTCTTCACGATCAGTTAATGTATCAAGTACATCCTCAAGCTGTTCTTTTAAGAGCTCATACGCAGCATGTTCAGAAGGAGACGTTGCATCCTGGTCCTCAATGAAATCACCCAAATGAGAGTCATCTTCCTCACCAATTGGTGTTTCCAAAGAAACGGGCTCTTGTGCAATTTTAAGAATTTCTCTCACCTTATCAGGTGTGAGCTCCATGTCTTCTCCAATTTCCTCAGGAGTAGGTTCTCTCCCTAGATCCTGTAGTAATTGGCGCTGAACTCTAATAAGTTTATTAATGGTTTCAACCATATGGACAGGAATACGTATTGTTCGAGCTTGGTCAGCAATAGCACGTGTAATTGCTTGACGAATCCACCATGTAGCATACGTACTAAATTTATAGCCCTTTTCATAATCAAATTTCTCAACAGCTTTCATTAGTCCCATATTACCTTCCTGAATTAAATCAAGGAACAGCATTCCGCGACCAACATAGCGTTTAGCAATACTAACCACAAGTCGAAGATTGGCTTCTGCAAGTCGGCGTTTAGCTTCTTCATCGCCTTCTTCTATACGTTGAGCTAATTTAATTTCTTCATTAGCTGATAAAAGATCAACACGACCAATTTCTTTTAAGTACATTCTAACAGGGTCATTAATTTTAACTCCTGGAGGTACACTCAGATCATTCAAATCAAATTCTTCTTCTTTTGCAAGATCTTGAATATTAGGATCCGCTTCCGCTGCCTCACCAGCTTCACCAATTAATTCTACACCTTGTTCACCAAGAAATTCATAATACTCATCCATTTGGTCTGATTCAATTTCAAAGTTTGACATACGTTCAGCTATTTCTTCATATGTCAAAACCCCTCGTTTTTTCCCAATTTCTGTTAACTGTTCCTTCACCTGTTCAAAGGTTACTTCAGTTTCGTGGGTTTGTTTATCAGCCATAGGATCCCCTCCTTCCAAACTTACCATTGTAAGATAAGCTATCGGATTACTGTCTAGCAAGTACGTTACATATTTTGATGTGCCCTTTTTACACAATCTTATGCTACAAAATAATCGTCTATTATTAGCTTACTTATCATGATTTTAGAGCTTGTTTTAGTTGAATAATTTCCATTGCAATTTGGGCTGCTTCTTTGTATTGCTTATTTCTTTCAGCCTCAATTTTTTCTACTTCTTTTTCTTTTATCATTAACATTTTTTGATGATTCAACACCTGTTTTATATAATCTGAAAGTTCTTGTTCACTCACCTCAGAATTAAGGGTAATCATCGCAATGTTGGATACAATATGTTGTAATTCAGGACTCGGCAACTTCGATAAAAATGAACTAACATTTTCTTCATTTCCTTCTTCATAAAAAGCATATAAATAAGTAACAATTGCTTTATGTTCTTCGATATTAAATTGAAGTCCAAGTCGTTCCAAAACCTTTTCTGCCATATCTTTGCTTCTTAACATGTGACCGATTAACATTCTCTCAGCGGTATGAAAAGCAGGTAATAACCGCTTAGATTGGATCGGCTTTCTTTTTGGCTGTTCCTGAGTAGTGATTTTTTGCTGTTGCGGAGTTCTTTGCCTATTCTTCTGTTGTTCTTTCTGTAAAATCTGCTGATTTAAAACCTCCATCGATAAGTCAAATTCCGATGACAGTTGTTTTAAATAGATCTCCTTTTCAACTGCATTGTCCAATTGTGCTAGTTCACTAATGACATTTTCAATATACTGAAGCCTTTCACCTTCATTTTGAAGATTTTTGCCTCTCCTGTAATAGGACATTTTAAATGTCATGACCGGAACACTGGCCCCTATTACATCAAGCTTGAATTTTTCAGATCCAAACTTATTAATGTAGTCATCAGGGTCTAATCCATCAGGGATCATCGCAACCTTTAGCTTACAACCGGCATCTTTAAGGATTTTTGCAGCCCTATTTGTAGCCTCAATTCCTGCTGAGTCAGAATCATAACAGATAATCACCTCTGAAACATTTCTTCGAATGATCTTTGCCTGTTCCTCAGTAATAGATGTTCCCATTGTAGCAATTGCTTGCTCAACGCCGGCTCTGGTTGAAGAAATAACATCAGCAAAACCTTCAAACAATACAACCTGCTGATTTTTTCGAATATGTACTCTAGCACGATGAAAATTATAGAGTAATTTACTTTTATTAAATATTTTTGTTTCAGGACTATTAAGATATTTAGGCTTCTCGTCTCCAAGTACACGTCCCGAAAATGCAATCGTATTCCCATGGTGGTCCATGATCGGAAACATAATTCGATTCCTGAACCGATCAAAAAATTCTTCGTTTGAGTTGCTTTTTTTAACTAATAATCCTGCTTCCTCCATTAAGGATAAGGTAAATCCCCGCTTTTCTAAAAACTTTTTCACAAAGTCCCAGGAATCTAAGGAGTATCCAATCTCAAACGTATCAATAATGTCTTTAGTAAATCCCCTGCTTAAAAGGTAGTCTAATGCGTGCTGACCTTCCTTTGTGTTTACAAGTAAATGATGATAGAATTTTTTTAATAGCTCATGAGCTTCGATCATTTTCTCTGAGTCTTTTGAAATCGCAGGTCCTGTACCCTGCTCAAGTGAAGATATGCTTGGTAATTCAATATTAGCTTTGTCAGCGAGATGTTGAGCTGCTTCAATAAATGAATATCCTTCGTGTTGAATAAGAAATGAAAAAACATTCCCACCAGCACCACAGCCAAAGCAATGAAAAATCTGTTTGTCTGCTGAAACTGAGAACGAAGGGGATTTCTCGCCATGAAACGGACAAAGTCCAAAGTAGTTGCGTCCTTGTTTCTTCAATTGAACATATTCACTTATTACATCAACAATGTCAGAAGTTCTTTGTATTTTTTCGATTAATTCCTCGGGAATTCGATTTCCCATACTAACAACCCCGTATTACAGATATTCGATATTTATTTAAGATCTCCTGCATGTTTCGACAAAATCTTTTCAAATGTTGTGATAAAATTCAAGGTATCTTCATCTGTAAATTTTTTCGGACCTTTTGTAAATTTACCACTACGTCTTTCTATAGCAGATAAATAACGAAACTGAAGAGCTGTATCAATATTTTCTTCTGTATATTGCTTTCCCCTGGGTGTAATAAAACAAACGCCTTTTCTGATTAAAAGACCAGCTAATCCAATGTCTTGTGATATTACCATATCACCTCTGCTGACATGGTTAACTATGTATAGATCCGCTTCTTCTTTACCTGTATCAACAAATATCCATTGTCCTCCATAGGTCTTATCAGTAGTGTGGTTGTAGGAAGCTACAAACACAACATCCGTTTCGTATTTGTTGGCAATTAGCATGATCTCTTTTTTTACAGGACAAGCATCAGCATCGACAAAAATCTTCATCGTTTTTTCGCCATAATTCTCTATTCTACATCACTCCGCAATTTCCTTCTACCTAATGCACTTTTGTACTGAATACTATTCGTGAGAAAGACCTTAAATTCCTTTTTGTCGAAAATTATTTTATTTGTTCTCTTGACAGTTTACAAATAATAGTTTATTCCCATATGTCAAGTTCTAAACCTAAAAAAAGTATTTTTATCACAATTTTTTATTATAATACAAGTGTTTCTAAATTTCTATCATTTTTTCAAGAAATTAATCGACTCACCTAATTGAGAAAAGGATGACCTACAAAACCCCTTTGTTATGCCATCCTTTTAATCTCATCCATTTTGATTATTCATAAAGTTAGCAATTATATTAGCTGTTTCCTCAACTGCTTTGTTTGAAACATCGACCACTTTACAACCAATTCTTTCCACTACTTTGTCAAAATAGTTAAGTTCTTCTTTAATTCGATCTATGTTTGCATAAAAAGCTTCATCATTTAATCCAAGAGATTTGAGCCGCTCTCTCCTAATATTATTTAACTTTTCCGGCATAATACGCAGCCCGATGCATTTTTGCGGTGAAACTTTGTACAATTCTTCTGGTGGCTCAACTTCTGGTACAATCGGTACATTTGCTACCTTGAATCGTTTATGTGCTAAATATTGAGATAAAGGTGTTTTAGAAGTTCTTGATACACCTATTAATACGATATCTGCTTTTAATATCCCTCTTGGATCTCTTCCATCATCATATTTAACAGCAAATTCAATAGCTTCAACCTTTTTAAAATAATCATCATCCAACTTTCTAACTCGTCCAGGCTCATACTTGGCTGTTATTCCATATGAAGTTTCCATTTTATCAATTAATGGCCCAATGATATCGTAATAAACAACTCCTTTTTTATTCGCCTCTTCAATTAGATACGCTCTCAGCTCAGGGACAACAAGAGTGAAACATACTATTGCATTATCTTTCTTAGCTAAAGCAAGAACCTCCAGAATTGTTCCTTTATCCTCAACATAAGGAATGCGCTTTATTTTTGTGTTTGCTGAGACTCCATTAAATTGACTTGCCGCTGCTTTTACTACCAGCTCAGCTGTTTCACCAACAGAATCTGATAAAACATAGATCAATTGATAATTCATTTTCATCCCCATTTCTTATGCTATATTTAGTCATTTAGGAAGCTAACCAAAATTTTCGTCATATTTGTTTTCGTAATCCTCCCGATTACCTCATAGCCCTTTTCAGTTTCTTTGACAACAGGTAATGCATCAATCTGTTTATCTATTAGCACTTGTGCAACGTCAATAATGTAGTCATCAGGCTTGCATACGGTAATGTTCGGCATTCTTGTCATGATTATATTTACAGGAATTGATGTAAGTTCCTGCTTGCCAATACTTGTCCGCAAAAGATCCTTTCGGGAAAGCACGCCAACTAAATTAGATTGCTCATCAACAACAAACAACGTTCCTACATCTTCTAAAAACATCATGCAAATCGCATCATAGACTGATACATTGATACTGACGACTATTGGAATAGACTGATAATCCTTTACTTGAAGCTTTCTTAACTGTTCTGTAAGCATATGATTATTTGTTTTTCCTGTAAAATAATATCCTACTCTAGGTCTCGCCTCTAAGTAGCCAGACATTGTTAATATAGCTAAATCCGGACGAAGTGTTGCTCTTGTTAAATTTAATTGTTCAGCAATCTGTTCACCTGTTATTGGTCCATTTTCTTTAACAATTTCAACAATTTGCTCCTGCCTTTTATTCAGTTCTATTTTCCTCACCGCCTTGCATATTCATTTTTAAAGAGAAAATTTGTAAGCACAAATGATAACTTGTTTGTTAATAAAAATAAATAAAATTGTTATTAAATTATATCTCAGTTTAAATATTATAGATTTCAGATTAAACAGAGCCTAAACTAATTATATACTTTACACTGTTTTTGAAAAGGAATATGTTTTAAATCTAAAGACTATAGAAAAAGGGCTGACGTCTTTGTCAGTCCCTATTCATCTTTAATTTTACTTACTTCACCAAAATAACATTCATTTTTGCGAATGATTCAATTAGTTGAGATAATTTAAGCATTTGTGCCAATCGATTACGTTTTATTTCTTCATTATCTGACATAACCATCGTATGGTCAAAGTATTCGTTGATGACAGGCTTTAAAGATGCCAGTGCATTATACACATCCTCGACATTGTTTAAAGAGTCTATTTTCATGTTTGTTTCTGTATAGGCATTATATAATGATGTTTCATAATCACTTTCAAAAAGCTCACTATTAATGTCGCTTTCCGTAGCCTTTTTCGCTATGTTCATCACACGGGCAAGTGCCTCGATTGTTTCTTTGAAATCTGTATGAGATGAAACATCTTGAAGTACTTTTGCTCGAGCTACAATTGAATTAACCTCTAGCACTGACGACTCTAGCACAGCATCATTTAAATCATAGCGGATTTTCTCTTCAGCCAAACGGTATTTTAAACGTAATTTGAAGAATGAAACTAACTCCTCAACCGCCTCATTTGATTTCTTATCTTCATATTGACTAAGCGCCAGTTCAAACAATTGCGGTAAGCTGATTGTCCACTCTTTTGATAATAATATTTGCAGAATTCCACTTGCTTGTCTTCTAAGAGCATAAGGATCCTGTGATCCAGTTGGAATCTTACCGATCGCAAAGAATCCTACGATTGTGTCCAACTTATCAGCCAGTGCAACGATTGCACCTACATTTGAGCCCGGTGCAGCATCCTCTGCATGTCGTGGCATATAGTGCTCATTTATTGCAATCGATACTTCTTCTTTTTCTCCACTTAGACGTGCATATTTTTCCCCAATTTTCCCTTGAAGTTCAGGAAATTCATAGACCATATGAGTAACTAAATCGAATTTACAAATTGATGCAGCCCGTTCCACATTATCTTTTTCATCACTTTGCAATTGCACCATATCTGCTAATTGTTTAGACAGATTGACTATTCGGGTAACCTTTTCACCCAAAGTTCCTAGTTCTTCATGGAACACGATTTTGTCCAGCTTTTGCACAGCATCCTCTATCTTAAGTTTTTGATCTTCTTGATAGAAGAAATTTGCATCAGATAATCTTGCGCGTAATACTTTTTCGTTTCCTCTTGCTACATTTTCTAAATGGTTTTGATCTCCATTTCTTACTGTAACAAAGAATGGCTGTAGTTGTCCGTCATTATTTCGCACCGGGAAGTAACGTTGATGTTCCTTCATTGTTGTTACAAGCACTTCATCAGGTAAAGAAAGATATTCTTGTTCAAACGTTCCATAAAGTGCGGTTGGATACTCAACAAGATTATTTACTTCTTCTAGAAGGTCTTCATCCACTGGGATTACCCAATTTTTTTCGTTTTCTAAATCAACCAATTGTTGACTTATCGCTTCTTTTCGTTTGACAGGATCAGCAATCACAAATTGCTCTAACAAAGCAGCTTCGTATAGTGAGGGAGAGGCTATCTCTACTTTATTTCCGAGAAAACGATGGCCATATGTAAAGGAACCTGTTTTAGCACCGGCAATTTCAAACGGAATAACATTTTGACCAAAAAGTGCAACTAACCACTTAATTGGACGAATATACCGTAACTCCTGATCTCCCCAACGCATATTTTTAGGGAAAGTAAGACCTGTGATTAATTCACGAGTTTCTGACAGTAAATCTTTTGCTTCTTGTCCTTTAACAAATTTTTGGACATGAACATATTCAACACCATTGATTTCTTTAAAATAGATATCTTCAACAGATGCACCTTGTCCTTTTGTAAAACCAATAGCAGCTTTTGACCAATTTCCATTTTCATCTAGCGCTATTTTTTTCGCAGGACCCTTTGCTTCTTCCTCAATATCCGGTTGCTTTTCTAAAACATTCTTTACAAGAACAGCCAATCTTCTTGGAGTTGCATATGTTTTTACTTCTCCATGAGTTAACTGCTTTTCTTCAAGCCATTTTGTAAGCTTTTCAGCAAATTGGTTCATCGCAGGTGTTACATAATGGGCTGGTACTTCTTCTAAGCCAATTTCTAGTAATAAGTCTTTTTTACTCATGTTCTTTTCCTCCTTCCTGTAACATCGGGAAGCCTAATTTTTCACGCTCATCATAAAATGTTTTTGCTACTTTTCTTGCTAAGTTTCGAACACGGCCAATATAGCCAGTTCTTTCTGTAACCGAAATTGCTCCTTTTGCATCAAGTAGGTTAAAGGTATGTGAACACTTTAATACATAATCATAGGCAGGATGGACAAGACCTTCGTCCATTTGTCTCATTGCTTCTTTTTCATAGGTCGAGAACAATTCAAATAACATATCAGTATTAGAAGTTTCAAATGTATACTTTGAATGTTCATATTCCGGCATTAGGAAAATATCTCGTATTGTAAATCCATCTGTCCATTCTAAATCAAAAACATTTTCCTTATCTTGAATATATGACGCTAGTCTTTCGATACCATATGTTATTTCTGCTGATACCGGCTTACATTCCAAGCCGCCAACTTGTTGGAAATAAGTGAATTGTGTGATTTCCATCCCATCAAGCCATACTTCCCAACCAAGGCCGGCACAACCTAGAGAAGGATTTTCCCAGTTATCTTCAACAAATCGTATATCATGCTCTAAAGGATTGATACCCAAGGCACGTAATGAATCTAAATATAGCTCTTGTATATTGTCTGGTGAAGGCTTCATAATAACTTGAAATTGATGATGCTGATAAAGTCGATTAGGGTTTTCCCCATAACGGCCATCAGCAGGTCTTCTGGATGGTTCTACATAAGCAACCTTCCATGGTTCTGGTCCTATACTTTTTAAAAAAGTATATGGACTCATTGTTCCTGCCCCTTTCTCAGTATCATACGCCTGCATAAGCACACACCCTTGATCAGACCAGTGCTTTTGAAGAGTTAATATCATGTTTTGAATATTCATATCCAAACACCTCCGTGAATAGTAAATAATCTCTGACAAAAGACAAACAAAAAAGCTCTCGTCCCTATGTCAGATTAATGACATAGGGACGAGAGCTAACCCGCGGTTCCACCCTAATTGCTTATATGTATAAGCCACTTTAGAAGAATTTGCTCCGGAATGCCTTTCCTTACGATCCAATCCTTAGCTTTCACCATCCTAAGGTCGCTTTCATTTGGGTCTTTCGCAAGTACTTCTTTCCATCTACACAAAATGTTAAATTATAATTGCATCTTAATTGAATTTTTAAAGGATGTCAATATCCTCTATTTAAGCTTTCCCTTTAATGAGTCTAATTGATCAAGAAATCTTTTAGACTTAATTGTTAAACCTGAGTACTCTTGATAATACGCATCAATAACTATCTTTAGTTCGTTTTTTGTTTCTTGCTTTACTGAAATAGTACCCAATCTATTTAAGTCAAAATAAAAGAACAGTCGAAGAAGTTTTCCTGTCATAGGAGTAATTTTTATTCGATATGGGTCAATCTCAAAGCACCTGTGACAAAGGAAGCCACCTTCTCTGATCGAAAAATGAAAAGTACCATCTTTCTGCCCGCAATTTGTACAACAATCCAATTGAGGGTGAAGACCTAATACAGGGAGCATTTTCATTTCAAAGATATAAAGTAATATGTCCGGATCTACATCTTCATCTAAATAGGTAAAAGTTTGCATTAATAACTCAAATAGAAATGGATTTCTTTCCAGATTTTCTGTACTCTTGTCCAACAACTCTGCAATATATGAGGCATATGCTGTTAGAAAAATATCTTCTCTAATACTCCTTAAAGACTGTATAGTCTCACCTTGCTGAAGGCTTCCTAAACCACTGGATTTTTGAAATAAAAAGGAGCCATAAGTAAAAAGCTGGGTGATAGACGTAAGGCGACTACTTGGTTTCTTTGCGCCTCTTGCCATAACCCCAACTTTTCCTAGTTCTCTTGTATATAAGGTAATAATTTTGTTTGTTTCACCGTAATCAGTTGATCGGATCACAATTCCTTCACATTTTTGTAGCAAAATATCCCTCACCTTTCAAAGGTTCAGGCAAGATCAGGAAATTGGAAAATCTAATTCAGCTAGTTCATCTTCTTGAGAATCGGGTCCTTCATCATTCTCCTTTTCCAGTTCCTTAAAAAGAAGATACGTATCAATGCTACCTGTTTGCGAAAAAACTTTCCAGGTAAAATCCAACATATAAACCCCACCTTTCAGTTGTTAAGACTAGCAAGCATCAATCCAATTTCTTTATCGTTATCTTGACCTTTTCTTCTACTTTTCATGTTAAACAATTTTTGCTAAATGATAAGATGAATATTATCTTTGTTTAGTACTCATCTTCTCTAAAACCATAATCTCTCAGCTGTGAAGCTTTGTTCCGCCAATCCTTCTGGACTTTTACCCAAAGTTCCAAAAATACTTTTGATCCCAAAAGCGCTTCAATGTCCACTCGGGCTCTTTTTCCGACTTCTTTTAACATGCTTCCTTGCTTACCGATGACTATTCCTTTTTGAGAATTACGCTCAACAATAATGGTTGCCCCTACATAGATTGCAGCATTATTTTCCCTGCGTTCAAGGGTATCCATTACTACAGCTATAGAGTGTGGGATTTCTTCCCTGGTTAAGTGTAAGACTTTTTCTCGAATCAATTCTGTAATAATAAAACGCTCTGGATGGTCTGTTACTTGGTCTTCAGGATAGTATTGTGGCCCTTCTGGTAAGAGATCTTCAATCTGCTGTAATAATGTATCAATATTATTTCCTTGCAGAGCAGAGATAGGAACAATTTCTTTAAATGGATAAAGCTTTTTATATTGTTCAATTAAAGGTAAAAGCTCATCCGGGTGTATTTGATCAATTTTATTAATAATTAAAAATACAGGTGTATTGGTTTGTTTTAGCCTCTCAATGATAAATTCATCTCCGCGCCCGTAACCTTCTTCAGCATTGATCATAAATAATACTAAATCAACTTCTTTTAATGTATTCTGTGCTACTTTCATCATAAAGTCACCCAGTTTATGTTTGGGTTTATGAATGCCAGGCGTGTCGATGAAAATCGTTTGAGATTGGTTCGTCGTATAAACTCCTTGTATCTTGTTTCGAGTTGTTTGCGGCTTATCGCTCATAATGGCAATTTTTTGTCCGATTACTCGATTGATGAATGTTGATTTCCCAACATTAGGTCTTCCTATTATTGAAACAAATCCTGATTTATATGGTTGATTATGATTCATGTAGATCCTCCGCTGAAAATGCTCCCGGTAGTAATTCCTGTACTGTAAGTTCTGTAATATCACCATGGAGGTTTGTTAAAATAACTTTCATATCTTTTGGACAAAGCTCTGAAATAACTTGACGGCATGCACCACATGGAGGTACAGGTCTATCCGTATCTGCTACAACAGCCAAAGCAGAATAAACCTTATCTCCTTCTGAGAATGCTTTGAAAATAGCTGTTCGTTCAGCACAATTACACATGCTGTATGCGGCATTTTCAATATTGCATCCCTTATAGACTTTGCCATCTTGAGTTAATAAAGCCGCTCCTACTTTAAACTTTGAGTAGGGAGTATAAGCCATTTCCCTTGCTGCTTTTGCTTCATCGATGAGTTGTTCAATTTTCACTAAAAATTCTTCCTTTCTATCCTGGCTAATGACTTTACTCTTCTATATTTTACCTAATTTTCACAGTAATTTCACGCCTAATTCTGCATTTGTAATTTAATTGTAAGAATTTTCGAAAATTAATCAAAATAGACTAAAAATGATGTTCGAACTCCTTACAAGTATCTTGAAAACACTTTTGTTTTATGAGGCAAAAAGGTGATTGGTAATCAGGATTATTCCAATTATAAATGAAAGAATCGCGTAAACCAAAACAGCCCCTGCCGCTGCATCCTTAGCAACTTTAGCTAACGGATGCTTTTCACTTGTTATCATATCGACAACATGCTCTATTGCTGTATTAATCAGTTCAAGCGCAAGCATACCACCGATTAAAAACAGGACAATCATCCATTCAATTATTGAAAAACGTAATACCATGCCGGTTATAAACATAATAATTGATATGGCAACATGTATTTGAAAGTTTCGTTCAGATTTAAATGTGGATACAATTCCATTCCAGGCATATTGGAAACTCTTATAAAAACGTACCCATTCAGAATTCTTCTGATCTTTTGAGTCCATAATTATTTAATATTTCCTTTTGTTTTGTAAACATCACTTTTTCCTCAGAATCTGTCATATGATCATACCCTAGTAAATGTAATAAGCCATGAACTGATAAAAAGCCCAGCTCTCTCATGAAAGAATGACCATATTCTTCTGCCTGCTCTCTTGCTCTTGGAATTGAAATAATAATATCGCCAAGCACACGGGGCTGATCACCCCCTACTATTTCTAGTTCTCCCTCACTCATTTCTTCTAGAGCAAATGAAATAACATCTGTTGGTTGATCTTTATCCCGATATTCACGGTTCACTTCTTGTATACGTTCATTTGTTACAAATGTGACCGACAGCTCTGCACCTTCAGAAACGTCTTCCACATCAGCAGCAAATTGAAGAAGCTCTTCAACAGTCTTTATTTGTTCCTCTGTTAATTCACTTGTTTCATCATGACTGTCAATTGATAGTCTCATTATTTCACCTTCTGTTTTTTAGTTAATTCTGGATACTCAATCCGCGAATGGAAAATCCCTTTTAAAGATTCGCAGAATGATTTGGCAATAATATCTAATTCTTTTAATGTGATATCACATTCATCTAATTGATGATCTTGTAATCGATCAGAAATAATTGATCTGACCAACTTTTCAATTTTCTCTGGTGAAGGGTTTGCCATAGAACGTACTGCAGCCTCTACACTGTCCGCGATTGAAATAATGGCAATTTCTTTTGTTTGCGGCTTAGGTCCTGGATAGCGAAACTCTTCTTCATAAATAGAATCATTTGATTGTTTAGCTTGGTGATAAAAATATTTTAAAAGTGTTGTGCCATGATGCTGCTCGGCAATATCGATAAACTCTTTCGGCATTTTATGCTTTCTTAACATATCAACACCATCGGTTACATGAGCAATGATAATATTTTTACTAAGTTGTGCTGACAGTTTGTTATGTGGATTCTCAATATTCATTTGATTTTCTATAAAATACTGAGGACGCTTTGTCTTCCCTATATCATGATAGTATGCGGCAACTCTTGCAAGTAATCCATTTGCCCCAATGGCTTCACATGCTGATTCACTCAGATTGGCCACCATTACACTGTGGTGGTATGTACCAGGTGTTTCCGTGAGAATTTTTCTAAGTAACGGATGATTCGGATTTGATAACTCAATTAATTTCATTGTTGATAAAATACCAAACCCTGTTTCAAAAAATGGCATGAAACCTATTGTTAAAACAGAAGACACAAGCCCTGATACGCACGCCATAATAAAATAGGAGCTTATTTCTACATTTGAGTAGCCGCCGTTTCTGATTAACATAATTGCTGTTAAAGCAAGAATATTAACTCCGGCAACAAATAAACCAGCCTGCAGGATTTTTGAACGAAGATTGTGTTCTCCTAAAAATAATACTGCTGCCAAACATCCAAAAAGATAGTAAATTCCAATTGAAAAGTTAAAACTCCCTGTTACACCCTCATTAAAAATAACACTTCCGCAAACTGCAAAAATCATACTTGTCCATATAGCTAGTCGCTCATTTAACAATAATTTGACCAGCATGACTCCCATTGCAACCGGCACAATATAGCCAATATGCGTATAATCAATTTTCTGAAACAAGCTAATGATCTTCATTAGAAGAATGGTAATTGCAAATATCAAACAATATAATAACAAAAAATTATTCTTTTTAGAAATGGGACTATCTTTCTTCTCAAAGAAATACACAACGCCTGATATAATCAGAAGCACAAATATCCCGAGTCCTAAAAAAGGTTTAATGGATTGTTGATCATCCAGCAAACCAACAAGCCCTAACTTTCTGTATATCTCACGATTAATCAGCTCATTTTCTTCAACAAGAATTTGACCCTGTTTAATTTGTGCTTCTTTAACGCCATCAATGGCTAACTGCCGCTGTTCTTCAGTTGCGGTTAAATCAAATACATAGTTTGGTGTAATGGCAAAACGAGCTAAAAATATGGCTGATTCCATTATTTCAGTTCGCATAGACGTGTATTGCAGTTCTTCCTCGACCTGTTTTTTTGCTTCTGTCAGCTGAACAATAGGAATCTCTTTGCTCATGACATTGTTTACAACGGTTACAACAGCGTCTTTTGCCAAAACAACTTCATCTTCTGTAGTTTCTAGTAATGGAAGAAATGTTTCTCCAGGAATTTTTTTATTAATCGAAGGGGTTAGTTTTTCTTGTACTTTTTCAACTTGTTCCTCCACAGTTGGTTTTGCAGATTCTGAATTTGCCGCCTCTTCTTTTCGTACTTCAATAACTGTGTCAAAAATTGAAGAAATTAAATCGACTTGTTTTTCAGTTATTTCTTTTTTCAACACATATTGATCTTCTACAGAGTCATACGCTTCTTGGCGTTTCCGCTCTGTTTCAACCTTATCCTCGACAGTTGCTGGAGCATATATCGTTTCATCAGAAACTGTAAAAAGCTCAATATCAAGCGTCTCAGGCTTTACATTACTATATAAAGCAACAAATAATACGACAGCTAATATTGCATATAAAAAAACATATAAAAATCGATATTCTTTAAATTTCTCTACTATTCTATTCGTTTTTTTCACTTTTTTTGAGTTAGGTTTTTCCTTTTTCAACTTTGCACCACCCTCTAAACCCCTTCAAATGAAAGGCCTTTTTTACCGTTCTTCTTCCATTATTCAATTTTATCGAAAAATGTTCAACTATTAAGACAAAATATGACAAAAAAAGCTCTTCTTGCAAGCACTTTCATTTGTGTTGACTAATAAAATATACATCGTTCTCTTGTGATTTTTACACAGTCTGTGAAAAAGAAAGTGACCCGTTTCAAACTTCTCGGGTCACGATCCTTCTTTGGAATTTTCATATGCCGTAATAATTTTTGCAACAAGCGGGTGTCTAACAACATCAGATTGTTCAAGATGAACAAAAGACAAGCCACTTACATTGGTTAGAATGTCTTTCGCAACAGACAACCCTGATTTTACTCCTTTTGGCAAATCTACCTGTGTAATATCACCTGTTATGACCATTTTCGATCCAAATCCCAATCGTGTCAGGAACATTTTCATTTGCGCAGGTGTCGTATTTTGGGCCTCATCCAAAATAACAAATGCATCATCAAGGGTTCTACCTCTCATATACGCCAACGGGGCGATTTCAATCGTACCACGTTCTATTAAGCGTTGAGTATGTTCCATACCTAACACATCATGTAAAGCATCATATAAAGGTCTTAGATAGGGATCTACTTTCTCTTTTAGATCACCGGGTAAAAATCCAAGGCTTTCCCCTGCTTCCACTGCAGGCCGTGTTAAAATAATTCGTTTTACAGATCCCAGCTTCAAAGCATTCACTGCCATCACAACGGCCAAATAAGTTTTTCCTGTTCCGGCAGGACCGATTCCAAAAACAAGGTCTTTATTTTGAATAGCTGAAATATAGTGGCGCTGCCCTAATGTTTTGACTCGAATGGATTTACCTTTGGCTGTTTTGGCAATTTCTTGAATATAAAGATTCTCTAACTGATCTAACTTTTTTTCCTTTGCCATACTAATGGCATAAAGAACATCGCGTTCACTTATGTTTATTCCTTTTCGGATGATGAGGAGTAAGGATTTTAATAATTCATCTACTAGTTGTACATCTTCAGCATTTCCTGAAACATATACACCTTCTCCCCTTGTTACAATGGATACGTTTAGTTCTTCTTCAATTCTTTTTAAATGAATGTCATGGTTTCCAAAAAGCGCTATCGCTTCATTTGGATTTTCTACTTGCTGATTCATTGTCACTAATTCTTCTGGCATTCTTTAGTCTCCCTGAACAATTGGTGTGGTTTTCACAATATTTTCAATTGCTTGATATAGTACGGTTAACCTAACTTTACCATTCTCATTCGTTTGGTGCAAAACTTTTTCTCCAGTTACCATCTCTTTATCATCTAAATTTCCCTCTATATCCTTTCGACCACGATCTAATGCAGCCTCCTTGGCTTGTTCAACTGTATATTTCCTCGTAACTTCTTCTTTTTCAAGGTAGGTTTCATTTGCATATGCGATCGGTAACGTAAAATTCAAAAACTTCAAGTGATATACATCATCTTCCACTTCAAACGTTTTATACATATTTTTTCCAAATCCCCATATTGGAATCCTAAAATCTCCTATTTGAAGAAAATGCTTATCCTTAGTATTCCCAGTTAATACTTGAAAAGTCGTATTTAAGGGAACTGAAATTGTTGTTTTATACCAGGTCTCACCATATATTTCAGCTTTTGCTGGAACTTTCTTTTGGTCCTCTTCCTTACCAATCAAACCTGAAACTAAAACTTGTCCTTTTGTTACGTGTTCATTCAATGTAGTTAATGGCTGCCCCTGCTCAACAAACATTTTTTTAATGACTGCTTCTTTTTCTGCGACAATGTTTCTTGGACTAACAAGCTCTTCTTCTTCAGGTTGATTTTTTTCTACAACTTTTAAATGATAGGTTGTTCCCATCAGTTCAACTCCAACCCATGTAATTTGCTCAATATTATCGGTTAAGGATTTTTGTATATCATCCGGATTATCAACGAAAAATTGAAGCTTACCTGTTTTCACTCCAATTCTTGCTAATTCTTTTTTTATAATATGTTCTGTTTCGGGTGATGCACCCTCAACCTTAATTCCCCAGATCATATTTGATAAAACAAATATAACAATTAAAAATGCCAATAAACCGAGAACAAATCCGCTGTTTTTCCAAGACTTCCTTATTAAGAAAGGAAAACCTGCTCTCCTTTCAAACCGGCATTTACATTCATTTTTTCTTACAACTGAACGAAGGGCATGTACATCTCGGAGGCGAATAAAAAAACTTAAGCTATTATTTTTGCTGCGCTTTACTTTCCAAATAACGATACTTTCTCTCATACAGTCATTTAAAAACCTTTCTGTTCCTCTCCCCTCGATATTGACTTTTACAACACCATATAGATAACTAGTCCATTGATTTTTCATCCTTCTCCCCCTCGTAAACCACATTACACTTAAATGTTCTATTCTTTTTGTCTGCTGTGTTCTCTTAAATGATCCACAGCAGACGCCAGAGATCATGTCCCAAGATCTTTTGGTTTTTATCCTGAGTACATATAACAAAAAAGAAATTACGTTTCATCGAGATATAAAACTTGAACGATTTTTCCTTCTAATAAAATTTCTTCCGGTAGGATCGTCTTTATGACAAAGGCCTCGCCTTTAATTAATAATTGTCCCTGCTTGAGTAGTAGGCGAAGCTCAGTATCAGTAAATTTTAGGAGTCCACGATGATTTTCTATGTAAATATGAAGCTGTCCAACCATCGTAATTCTAGGAAGATCCATCATGACATCCGGCGGTAGTTCGATTGTGTTGGTGATCCATCGTGTAAGTTGCTGGCGCCATTTTTTTGCCATAAAAAAAGACCCCCTTTCATCTCATATGTATGAGAGAAAATGAAGTCTTATAACAGTTATTTGATAAGTTACGAATGTCTTCCCATTTTTGTATAATGTGGATTTTTGGCACGGGGCGGACCTAATATTTCACTCCAAATAACACCTTGGGCTGCCTTATTTTGATCAATGACAAGAGGATTTTGACGAACATTTCGATTAACTGAAAGTGTTCGTTCCTGAGGCATGACGGACTTTGGTTTAGGTTGCTCTTTTACAACCCTTACCTCTATTTCTTTTTCTGAAGAACGCTGCTTCATCTTCTCATATGCCTCTTGTACCGTTTGAAGAGGCGGCTTACTTCCTTCATTTCTTTTAGATTCAACAGTTGTCATGACAGGTTTAGGTACCGGCCTTGCAGTTGGTCTAGGGTTTTGCCTTGGGTTTTGCCTTGGTTCTTGCCGATTTTTTGGCTGACCAGGTACTTCCGGCTTGTTTTCTTCTTCATTATTTTTATTAGTAAAGAGTCTTGAAAACAACCATACAAGAAATGCCCATACGATTGGATTGGAAATGATATCAGTAATATCCATGTTTTCTCCCTCCTTTTGTGAGGAAAGGGAATAAAGCCGATTTTTTGATCGACTTCCATCCCTTATCATTTACAAATCTTTAAAATTGATCAGAATCGTTCTGGTCTTTATTTGTTTTTCCAATTGAATCTCTCATTTCAGTATCTGCTGTAATATTTTTAATGTTCATATAGTCCATTACACCGATATTCCCTGTACGTAGAGCTTCAGACATAGCTAGTGGTACCTGTGCCTCAGCTTCCACAACCTTCGCTTTCATCTCTTGAACACGGGCAAGCATTTCTTGTTCCTGTGCTACAGCCATTGCTCTTCTTTCCTCTGCTTTTGCTTGTGCAATTTTCTTATCTGCTTCAGCTTGCTCGGTTTGTAATTCTGCTCCAATATTTTTACCGATATCAACATCTGCAATATCGATCGAGAGAATTTCAAATGCTGTTCCTGAATCTAATCCTTTACCTAAAACTGTTTGAGAAATAAGATCCGGGTTTTCTAATACTTTTTTATGATTATCAGAAGAACCGATTGTACTTACAATTCCTTCTCCAACACGGGCAATAATCGTATCTTCTCCGGCACCACCGACTAATCGTTCAATGTTAGCTCTTACAGTAATTCTAGCTTTTGCTTTTACCTCAATACCATCCATTGCTACACCAGCAATAAATGGTGTTTCGATAACCTTTGGATTTACACTCATTTGAACAGCCTCTAATACATCACGACCTGCTAGATCGATTGCAGCACAACGTTCAAAAGTTAATTCAATGTTTGCACGTTCTGCAGCAATTAGTGCATTAACGACGCGGTCAACATTACCACCAGCTAAATAGTGACTTTCCAGTTGGTTCGTTGTAACATCAAGACCAGCTTTATGAGCTTTAATTAATGGATTCACTACGCGACTAGGAATAACTCGACGTAACCTCATTCCAATTAACGTAAATATACTAATTCTTACACCAGCAGCTAATGCTGATATCCATAGTGCGATTGGCACAAATGTAAAGAAAACACCTAAAAAGATTAACCCTAAAAGAACAAGACCAATTAATAGAATAGCAGATGCATCCATTGTTAAATTCCTCCTATTTACCTAAATATTAATCATTTAACTCTCTCACAACAATACGTGAGCCTTCAACTTTAATAACTTTAACCTTTTGACCTTTTATAATATATCCGCCTTCAGTTACAACGTCCAGTCGTTCATCATTAATAACTGCTGTCCCAGAAGGTCTTAATGTTGTTAACGCAATACCTTCTGCTCCAACTAATTCTCGTCTGGAAACATTTGACACATACCCACTTTCGGTATTTGTGGAGTCACGCAATATTAGCTTTTTAAAGATATTCATACGCTTTCCAAACACCTTTACTAATAGAATAGATGCTGCAGAAGCTACAGCAAAAGAAATCAATAATGATATCGTCATATGAACGAAATTCCCTGACGCAACATACAAACTGACAATAACGCTAGCAAACCCTAGTATACCTAATATCCCGCCAGGTACAAATAATTCAGCTATTAAGAAAATAACTCCCAATATAAAGAGTATAATGGCTTCCATCCCTGCCAGACCAGCTACTAGGTGCCCATAGAAGAATAAAAGCAGAGCAGAAATTCCCATAAACCCAGGAACTCCAAATCCCGGTGAATAAAGCTCCACAACTAAACCTAAGCTGCCTATAGATAAAAGAATTGGAACAACTACAGGGTTTGTAATAAATCGGGCTATTTTCTCTGCAAGGCTTTCCTCAGCTTCTATAACCGTTGCACTCCCAAGGTCAAGTTGAGTTAACAAGTCTTCTAAGCTGACAGCAGTTCCTTCTGAATAGCCAACTTCTAATGCCTGCTTTGTTTCTAGTGTTAACAAATCACCCTTGCCGGCACCATATTCAGGAATATCTACATCTTTATCAGCCATAGCTAACGCAAATTTAGGATCACGGCCATTTCGTTCGGCAGATTCGCGCATTTCAGACAGCCACAAAGATTGTGCTTTATCATCAGCTGCATTCCCATCACCTGTGATAACTGCAGCAGAGCCCATTTGACTTCCTGGCGCCATATAAATTTGATCGGCATTTAATGCTATATAAGCTCCAGCTGATATAGCGCGTCTATTTATATAAGCGGTTATTGGAATCTCGCTTGAACGAAGGGTATCTGAAATTTCCATGGCTCCGTCAACTGCTCCACCAAGAGTATCAATTTCCAGGACAATATGATCCACTTTTTGTGTTTGTGCTTCATTTATATTTCTTTTTATATATTGAGAAAGTCCTTTTTCAACAGTTTCTTCGACAGGAATGACATACACTTTTTGAGTCGAATCAGCTTTAGCTATTGACTGATACCCTTGATAAAAACTAAGTAATAAAGCGAAAGCAATCAAAAATAGAAAAAACTGTTTTTTCACTTATTTCCCTCCTTTCACTTTAAATGTTAACGGTTGGACCATACGCATATGGACTCTTGCCTCAAGCTCTTAAAAGGCCATATTGATCACTGAAAATCTAAAGCTTAATCAGATAATAGTAATACGAATGTAAGTGCAAAAGGTTTCATTTTATTTTATGTATACGTTATCTCACTTCTTATTAGTCTTTTTCTTATTTTAGTATGTCTTAAAATAAGAGATTTACTTTTGTAGATAGTAAAAACACCTTGCTAAGGCAAGGTGTTTTTACTCATTTATGATAGCTGTTGTTGCACAAGCTTATTAACAAGACTTCCGTCTGCTTTACCTTTTACTTTGGGCATAAGTGCTCCCATGACTTTCCCCATGTCGGCTTTAGAAGTAGCATTTACTTCTGAAATAGTCTGTTTTACAATTTCAGAAACTTCTTCCTCGGAAAGCTGCTCAGGCATATAATCGACAAGTATATCGATTTCTGCTTGTGTTTTTTCAACTAAGTCCAAACGATCAGCATTTTTGAATTCCTGGAGGGAGTCTTTTCGTTGTTTAAGCTCGCGAGAAAGAACCGTCAATTCTTCTTCAGCAGACAATTCGTTATTGCCAAGTTTGATTGCTTCATTTTGTAAAGCAGCCTTGACCATACGAATAACAACTAATTTGTCTTTTTCTTTGTTTTTCATCGCTTGTTTCATGTCTTGATTCAACCGATCAAGAAGACTCATACGTACACCCTCTTTTAGAATTTGCGCTTTCTAGCTGCTTCAGACTTTTTCTTACGCTTTACGCTAGGCTTTTCATAGAATTCGCGCTTTCTAGCTTCTTGTATTGTACCACTTTTTGATACAGTACGTTTGAAACGACGAAGAGCATCTTCAAGCGACTCGTTTTTACGAACGACCGTTTTTGACATTCTCTTTCCCTCCCTCCGAATACAACCAATCGACATCTTGTAAATAAAACATGTCTATAGTTAAACATGTACTTTGACATTATAATATAATGAATAATACAGGTCAACTCATATCATAAAAAGATCTTGATTTCTGAATAAGTTTAAATGTTAAGTTTATTTTATGCAGATTAAAATTGTTTGATTGTACAAATTGACCAAATGGTTTTGAATTAGTAATCTGATGTTGAAACTTCTCCTTTTACAATGGATACTCCAGAGCTTGCTCCTATTCGTGTTGCACCAGCTTTTATAAGTGCCTCTGCACCTTCTGTATCTCTTACTCCTCCTGAAGCTTTTACACCTATTGTAGGACCTACTGTTTTTCTCATTAGTGAAATATCCTCTACAGTAGCGCCTCCTGTTGAAAAGCCTGTCGAAGTTTTTACAAAGTCTGCTCCTGCTTTTACAGAAAGTTCACATGCTCTAACTTTTTCTTCTTCAGTAAGTAAACTAGTTTCAATAATAACCTTCGTTAATGCTTTCCCATTTGCAGCGTCAACAACTGCTTTTATGTCTTTTAGAATAAGATCATCGTTTTTATCCTTTAGTGCTCCTATATTAATGACCATATCCACTTCTGTAGCACCTTTTTCAATGGCATCCTTTGTTTCAAACGCTTTTGTTTCAGGTGTGTTTGCCCCTAGTGGAAATCCAATCACTGTGCAAACCTTAACTTCAGAGTTCTTTAATAACTGAGCAGCTGTTTCAACCCAAGTTGGGTTTACGCATACGGATGCAAATTGATACTCAGCTGCTTCCTGACAAAGCTTTTCAATAACATCTCTGGTTGTATCTGCTTTCAAGGCTGTATGGTCAATCATATTCGCTATTTTAGACATTATGTATCGACTCCTTATTATAGTTGTCCGACCTCTTACATCTTAACATTTATTCTGTGTAAAAACGAGTACAAAATTAATTTGTACTCCATCACTGCTTTTTATCACATTTTCATTATATAATTCAAAAGGGACAGCATTTTTTATGCTGACCCTTTTTGATATCATGATGTTAATCGAACTTTTTCAGTTGGTTTGTGAATGTCTTCCATTACTTTTACAAACTGCCCCTCATTGTAGGGATACCCGGCTTTCGTAATTTTCACTTTAACAATTTTCCCAACCATTTCTTCATTTGCAGGCAATACAACCTTCAAGTAGTTATCTGTATAACCTACATATAAATCTTCGTTTTGCTCTTCTTTATATCTTTCTTCAGGAATAACCTCTAACACTTCATTTTCAAATTGTGAAGAATATTCCTTCGCAAGTTGATTTGAAAGTTCAATTAATCGATGAACACGATTATTTTTAATTTCTTCATCTATTTGATCATCCATGCGAGCAGCAGGTGTTCCTGTACGCTTGGAATAAGGAAATACATGGAGCTCAGAGAACTTGTATTTTTTAATGAAGTTATAAGTTTCCATAAATTCTTCTTCTGTTTCACCTGGGAACCCAACAATAACATCAGATGTTATGGCTAAGCCCGGTAATGCTTCTTTTAAGCGGTCTAAACGTTCCGCAAAAAACTCCATTGTATATTTTCTGCGCATACGCTTTAATACTGTGTCAGATCCGGACTGAATTGGAATGTGCAAATGACGAACAACTTTGTCTGATTTCTTAAGGACCTCAATAACTTCATCTGAAATTTGACTCGCTTCAATTGAAGAAATACGAATACGTTTCAGTCCTTCTACTTGTTCGTCTAAATCTCTTAATAGCATAGCAAGATTATAATCTTTTAAATCTTCACCATAGCCCCCAGTATGAATTCCTGTTAGTACGATCTCTTTATATCCAGCGTTAACTAGCTGCTGAGCTTGTGCAACAACCTCTTTTGGATCACGAGAACGCATTAACCCACGAGCCCACGGAATAATACAGAATGTACAAAAATTATTACATCCTTCCTGAATCTTTAATGAAGCTCTTGTACGATCAGTAAAAGATGGTACATCAAGTTCTTCATACACACGCGTCTTCATGATATTTCTAACACCGTTAATCGGTTGTCTTTCTTTTTTAAATTGTTCTATATACTCAAGCATTTTCACACGATCTTGAGTTCCTACAACAATATCTACACCTGGTATCGCCATAATTTCAGCAGGTGAAGTCTGAGCATAGCATCCTGTTACGCAAATAACACCATCAGGATTTTTTCTAATCGCTCGTCGAATAACTTGTCGACTTTTTTTGTCACCTGTGTTTGTTACTGTACACGTATTAATGACATATACATCCGCAATTCGTTCGTATTCTGTCCGCTCATAGCCAGCTTCTTTAAATAGCTGCCAAATGGCTTCTGTTTCATAATGATTTACCTTGCAACCTAATGTATGAAATGCTACTGTAGGCATTATTTATCACCTCGATAGTTCGAAATAATAAGAAACAGCAGATAATAAATATAATGGTGCTGTTTCCGTTCTTAAAATTCTTGGTCCAAAACTGCATATATAAAAACCAGTTTGCTCTAATCTTTCAATTTCCTTCTCTGTTAGCCCGCCTTCAGGGCCAAATACAACCAGAAGTGAACTGCCTTCTTCTAATTTTTCGAAAGCTTTAGCCAGATTTTTCTTTTCACCTTGCTTTGCCGACTCTTCATAAGCGACGACCTTCACATCATAGCTTTTTGCTAACTCTATAATATGTTGAAAATCACAAGGCTCTAAAACCTCAGGTATTTTATTGCGGTATGACTGTTCAGAAGCTTCCTTAGCAATCTTATTCCAACGTTCAAGCTTTTTCCCGATTTTCTTTGCTTCAAGCTTCACAATTGAACGAGCAGCATTAAAAGGGATAAATGAAGAAGCACCTAATTCGGTGCCTTTCTGAATGATCCATTCAAGCTTATCCCCTTTAGGCAACCCGCTCGCAATGGATATAGATACAGGTAATTCACGATTCACTGACATCCATTCTAATACAAAACATTGAATCTGGTCATTGGTAATTTCAACAATTTCACAAAGAGCTTCAAAACCATCTTTCGTACAGCATATAATCTTATCGCCTGCTTGCATTCTCAAGACCCTCGAAATATGATGGACATCATCACCATTAACATAAATGGTTGTCTCAATATTAGTTTTATCTTCTTTAATAAAGTACCGTTGCAAAAGAAACGCCTTCTTTCCTTACTTCTTTTTTGCTATAAACGCTACCCAGTCTTCCATAACCATTGTTTCTTCAATGACAAAGCCTGCATTTATTAGGGCTTCTTTTACTTCCTGTTTTTTATTTTGAATAATTCCGGACGTGATGAACGTTCCGTTTTCTTTTAATACGTCATAAGCTTTGTCTATGAAACGAACAATAATTTCAGCTAATATATTTGACACAACTAAGTCAACTGGTCCTTCAACACCATCTAGTAAGTTCTTTTGTGAGACATTTACAACGTTTTGAACCTTATTTAGCTTCACATTTAGTTTTGCGCTCTCAACAGCTACTTGATCTAAATCATAGGCTTCAATTTGTGTAGCACCTAGTAATCCAGCTGCAATACTTAACACACCAGACCCTGTACCAACATCAATGATCGTGTCTTCCTTTTGTACGGTACGTTCTAATGCTTGAATACATAAAACTGTTGTAGGATGTGTACCTGTTCCAAACGCCATTCCCGGATCAAGTTCAATGATCAGTTCATCAGAACTTACCGGCTCATATATTTCCCATGTTGGAACAATGGTAAACTTTTCAGAAATCTTTACGGGATGATAATATTTTTTCCATGCCGTCGCCCATTCCTCTTCATTTACTTCACTGATTGTAATATGATTTCTTCCCAGATCAATATCATATAACAATAGATTGTTGATACCGGCTTTAATTGCATCAACAGTTTCCCCAAGAAAGCTATTCACGGGTAAATAGGCTTTTACAACAACGCCCTCTTCAGGATAATCGGTTGGATCAAGTTGGTAGATTTCACCTAGCGCGGTACTACGTTCTTTCATTAAATCTGCAAGGTCTTCAATGACTACACCACTCGCTCCAGCCTCATGCAGGATATTTGAAATAGGTTCAACTGCTTCTTGTGTTGTATGAACACTTAATTCTGACCACTTCATATCTACCAACTCCAATCCTAAACCATTAAAAATTCGTTAATTAATCACCTTTAAAGGCTCTTTTTACTTTATCAAAAAAACTTTCTTCATGTTCATCAGGTTTTGAACCGCTTATGTCAGCAAATTCTCTTAAAAGATCTTTTTGCTTTTCAGTTAAGTTTGTCGGCGTTAATACACGTAAAATAACGTATTGATCTCCCTGACCATACCCTCTTACATTTGGAACACCTTTCCCAGATAAACGGAATTTCTTACCAGTCTGTGTTCCTGCTGGTACTTTTAATTTTACTTTTCCATGCAATGTCGGTACTTGGATTTCATCCCCAAGTGCTGCCTGTGCAAACGTTAATGGCATTTCACAATAGATATCATCGCCATCTCTTTCAAAGAATTCATGATCTCTTACGTTAAACACGACATAAAGATCACCTGGAGGTCCACCATTTACTCCTGGTTCTCCCTGTGCAGAAACACGTAATTGCTGACCATCATCTACACCTGCAGGAATTTTCACTGATATTTTCTTGCGTTTTTTCACCTTTCCGGTTCCACGGCAAGTTCCACATTTATGTTTGATCATTTTCCCTGTACCTTCACAATGGTGACAGACCCGGCGATTTACGATACGGCCAAATGGTGTATTCTGTTCAACGCTTTGTTGCCCGCTACCACCACAATGTGTACATGTTTCGGGTTTTGTTCCCTTTTGAGCACCTGACCCATTACATGTTTCACAAGTTTCTTCTCTAGGAATTTCAATTGTTGTTTCTTTACCGAATACAGCCTCATCAAAATCCAATGTCATTGTATATTGCAGGTCCGCACCCTGTCTTGGTGCATTTGGGTCTCTTCTACGAGTTCCGCCACCAAAGATTGAGCTGAAAATATCTTCAAATCCAAAGCCGTCTCCACCAAATCCTGCACCGCCACCGAAACCTTGGTTCGGATCAGTATGACCGAATTGATCATAATGAGCTTTCTTTTGATCATCGCTTAATGTTTCATAAGCTTCCGTAATTTCTTTGAATTTTGCATCAGCATCAGCTTCTTTGTTAATGTCAGGATGATATGTTTTTGAAAGCTTTCGATAAGCTTTTTTTATCTCATCCTTACTCGCGTTCTTACTTAACCCGAGGACTTCATAGTAATCACGCTTGCTCATAATTTCTCACTCCCGATTTTCTCACATAAGGTAAATTGTATCACTCAAAAGAGATGAAAAGCAACATAATTATCCATCCATATAATGCTTTTCATTTTAATAAAAAAATCCGGCTTATCCCAGGTCTTAATGGGGAAGCCTTAGTTTTTCATATACGATCATCCATAATATTTTTGTATTTTCTGATCGTGCAAAAAAAGTCAAAGTCAAGACGCACCCTGACTTTGACTTTTTACCTTAGATTGACTTATTTTTTGTCGTCATCATTTACTTCTTCAAATTCAGCATCTACAACATCATCAGCTTTGCTGCCTGCATCTCCACCTTGTTGCTGTGCACCTGCTGCTTGCTGAGCTTGTTCATACAGCTTTACTGAAAGCTCTTGTACGATAGTTTGAAGAGCTTCTTTTTTCGCTTTAATTTCTTCTAAGTTATTACTTTCAATCGCTGATTTTAAAGCATCCTTCGCTTCATTCGCTTTTGCTACTTCAGCTTCGTCTACTTTTCCTTCAAGATCTTTTAACGTTTTCTCTGTTTGGAAGACTAATTGATCTGCTTCATTGCGAAGTTCCACTTCTTCTTTACGGGCTTTATCAGCATCAGCATTTTCTTCCGCTTCTTTTACCATACGTTCGATTTCGTCATCTGATAAACCGGTGTTTGATTTAATCGTAATCGCTTGTTCTTTATTTGTTCCTAAGTCTTTAGCACGAACATTTACGATACCATTTTTATCAATATCAAATGATACTTCGATTTGTGGTACACCGCGTGGTGCTGGTGGAATATCAGTTAATTGGAAGCGACCTAATGTTTTGTTGTCAGCTGCCATTGGACGTTCACCCTGTAATACGTGAATATCTACTGCTGTTTGGTTATCAGCTGCTGTTGAGAACACTTGTGATTTACTTGTTGGGATTGTTGTATTACGTTCAATAAGCTTTGTAAATACACTACCCATTGTTTCAATACCAAGTGAAAGTGGAGTAACGTCAAGTAATACAACATCTTTAACGTCTCCAGTAATAACTCCACCTTGAATTGATGCACCAAGTGCAACAACTTCATCAGGATTTACACCTTTATGCGGTTCTTTTCCTAATGCTTTTTTAATTGCTTCTTGAACAGCAGGAATACGAGTAGAACCACCAACAAGGATAACTTTATCAATTTCATTTGCTGAAAGGTCTGCATCACTTAGTGCTTGACGAACAGGTCCCATTGTTCTTTCTACTAAATCAGATGATAGTTCATCAAATTTCGCACGAGATAGGCTTACTTCTAAGTGAAGTGGACCAGCTTCTCCAGCTGTAATAAATGGTAATGAAATTTGAGTTGATGTTACACCTGAAAGATCTTTTTTCGCTTTTTCAGCTGCATCTTTTAAACGTTGTAATGCCATTTTATCTTTAGAAAGGTCAATGCCGTTTTCTTTTTTGAATTCAGCAACTAAGTAGTCGATAATAACTTGGTCAAAGTCATCTCCACCTAGACGGTTATCCCCAGCAGTAGAGCGTACTTCGAATACACCATCACCAAGTTCAAGGACAGATACGTCAAACGTACCGCCACCTAAGTCATAAACCAGGATTGTTTGATCTTCGTCTGTTTTATCTAACCCATATGCTAAAGCTGCTGCAGTAGGTTCGTTAATAATACGTTCTACTTCTAAACCGGCAATTTTACCGGCATCTTTTGTAGCTTGACGCTCAGCATCATTGAAATAAGCCGGAACAGTAATAACTGCTTTAGTAACTGGCTCACCTAAATACTCTTCAGCATAAGATTTTAAGTGTTGAAGAATGATCGCTGAAAGTTCTTGAGGTGTATAGTTTTTGCCTTCAACCTCTACTTTGTGATCAGTACCCATATGACGTTTAATTGAGATAATTGTATTTGGGTTAGTGATAGCTTGACGCTTTGCAACCTCACCAACTTGACGTTCACCATTTTTGAAAGCAACTACAGAAGGTGTTGTACGGTTTCCTTCTGGATTTGGAATTACTTTCGGTTCTCCGCCTTCTAAAACTGCGACACATGAGTTTGTTGTACCTAAATCGATACCGATAATTTTACTCATTGAATAGAACCTCCTAATATGTAAGTTTTTTTATTGATTTACTTTTACCATTGCAGGTCGTATGACCCTGTCCTTGAGTTTGTAGCCTTTTTGTAGTTCTTCTACTACAGTGTTGGATTCAAAGTTGTCATCCTCAACTTGCATAACTGCTTGATGCAGATGTGGATCAAATGGTTCACCAACAGATTTAATTGTTTCTACACCCTCATTTTGAAGGGCTTGAACTAACTGATTGTAAACCATATTCATACCTTGTAATAATGATTTTGTTTGTTCATTATTAGCTTCTATTTGTAACGCTCTTTCAAAGTTATCAAGAGCAGGTAAAATGTCAGAGACAATACTTTGAGCACGATACTTTTGAGCAGCTTCCTGATCTAAGCGAGTGCGGCGTCTAAAGTTATCGAAGTCCGCTTGATTTCGAAGCATTTTATTTTCTGTTTCGTCAAGCTTCGCTTGTAATTCAGCAATTTTTGCAGTTGTTTCATCAGCAGTTTCTTCAGCTTCTTCAACAATAACATCTTCTGCATCGACTACTTCAACTTCGACTTCTTCAGTGTCTTGTGTATCTACTGTTTCTTCTTGTTCTGCAACGTTTTTCTCATTTGACACGATGTTTCACCTCCCTTAAAGAAATCGTTATATCATATGATTTATATGCATAGGAATCGGATGGAATAGAGTATATCCCATCCATATATCAATATAACCAAGCTTATCTTTCGTGATACAATTCAGTAAGGGTTTTAGAAAGGTCACGGGTCATTCTTGTTAATAAGCTGATCACTCGTGAATACTCCATTCTTGTTGGACCTAATACAGCAATTGTACCAAATTGATTTTCCCCTAGAGAATATGTAGCTGTAATCAAGCTACAATTTTCCATTGCGGAATTATCATTCTCTTTACCGATTTTAATTGTTAATCCCGTGTTGTTGCTTTTTAATAGACCATACAATTCTTTTTCATGTTCAATCATCGTTAATAACGACCTGATTCTGCCGATATCTGAAAACTCCGGTTGGCTTAGCATATTAGTCTTACCGCCAAAATAAATCTTTTCAGCTGAGTCTAACTTTAATGATCCAGCCATGATCCTTAATAGCATATCATAGTTTTCAATATGATCTTTAAGAACTGTGACAACTTCTTTGAAAATTTTATTCTGCAGCTCAACTAGAGGAACCCCGACTAATCTTTCATTTAAAATATTTACCATTTTTTCGATATCACTAGGGTCAAGTGATCCTGGAAAGGTAATGGTTCGATTTTCAACATGACCGGTATTTGTCACAATGATAGCTACCGCTGTATCATGATTTATCGGGACTATCTGTAACCTTTTCAACCGATTTTCATTCACTTTGGGCCCGAGTACAATCGATGTATAATTTGTCAATTCCGACAAAATTTGCGCTGATTTTTGAACAACCTTTTCTAGTTCAAATATTTTCTCAGCATAAATTGATTTAATTTGTGATACTTCTGTTTTCGTTAATCTTTGTGGAGATAATAAATGGTCCACATAATAGCGATATCCCTTCTCAGAAGGAACACGTCCAGAAGAACTATGGGTTTTTTCAATAAATCCAAGGTCCTCTAAGTCAGCCATCTCGTTCCTAATAGTAGCCGAGCTAAACGTTATATCGTCTTTTTTCGCTAATGATCGAGAACCTACAGGCTGAGCTGAATGAATAAAATCATCAATTATTACTTGAAGGATTAACAATTGGCGATCTGTAAGCATTATTCATCACCTCTGTTAGCACTCTTCAAGAGCGAGTGCTAAATATATATAAAAAGTTATCAAAACCAAAATAAATTGTCAATTAATAAATACATGAATTTTTATCCAGATTTATGAGATCAAGAACTCTTGAAATACTTCATTACCCAATAATTTACCTTTTCGTGTTAAGAAAATAGACTTTTCAGTATCCACTAATAATCCTTTATGAACTAATTGCTTAATTTGTTCTCCAAATTTACTTTCTACTGTTAAATCAAATTTTTTAAAAAACCTTTCCTTATAAACACCTTCTACTTTGCGGAGTCCTAAAAACATTTCCTCTTCCATTGCCTCTTCGATACTCACTTGATGTTGGGATTGATAAGCATATCCTACTTCAAGCACATTTTCCATATATTTCTTAACAGGTCCGATATTTGATGTTCTAATCCCATCTTCATAGCCATGTGCGCCGGCTCCAAAACCATAATAGTACTCATTATTCCAATATGTGATATTGTGGTTACTTTCATAGCCCGGTATCGCATAATTACTAATTTCATATTGTTTAAATCCCTGTTTATTCATTTCTTCCATTGCCAGCTCATACATAATCGCTTCCTGCTCTTGAGGTGGCAATGATAATCTCCCCTTTTGCATGAGATTATAGAATACAGTTTTAGGTTCAATAATTAAGGAATAAGCTGAATAATGTTTAACATTTAACGTAAAAGCTGTTTCAAGAGTTTTCTTAAACTGCTCTACCGTTTGGCCAGGAAGAGCATACATGAGATCTAAACTTATATTATCAAAGCCTGACTTTTCAGCCTGATGGACCGTTCTAAACACATCTTCCGTTCGATGAACACGCCCAATTTTCTTTAATAACTCATCATCAAAGCTTTGAACTCCTATACTTAAACGATTTACACCTGCATTTTTTAATACGGACAACTTCTCTTCTGTTAACTCTCCGGGATTTGCTTCGACTGCAAACTCTACAAGTTGATTTTCAGGAAGTAATTCTTCCGTAATCCCCTCAAATAGCCGATCTAACTGTTTAGCTGATAACGCAGTTGGTGTTCCTCCACCTATAAATATAGTCTTAAGAGGGTGTTCCTGGCTAATTTTACTTCTATGTTGCATCTCTTTAATGACCATTTCAATATATTCATCAACAGGCTGTTGTTTAAAGAATACTTTATTAAAGTCACAATAGTGACATATATGATGACAAAAGGGGATGTGAATATAAGCTGATTGAATCATTATTTCACCTTCTAATTAAGAAGCCGCAGACATCGCTGCGGCATCAGTTTATTTCAATTTAATGGTATCAAGTATAGCACAGGCTACTTTTTGATGAAAAAGATCAGCTTTCATCCATTCGTAGTACTGCCATAAATGCTTCCTGTGGCACTTCTACTGAACCGACTTGCTTCATACGTTTTTTACCTTCTTTTTGCTTTTCTAAGAGCTTACGTTTACGGGAAATATCTCCACCGTAACATTTGGCAAGTACGTTTTTGCGCATTGCTTTTATTGTGGACCTAGCCACAATTTTTTGACCAATTGCTGCTTGAATTGGGACTTCGAATTGCTGACGTGGAATTAGTTCCTTTAGTTTTTCAACAATCATCTTTCCACGGTCGTATGCAGAATCACGATGAACAATAAATGAAAGAGCATCTATTTTTTCAGCATTTAACAGAATATCCATCTTCACCAATGTAGATGTCTTATACCCTATTAATTCATAATCAAATGAAGCATACCCCTTTGTGTTTGATTTTAATTGATCAAAGAAATCATACACAATTTCAGACAACGGAATCTCGTAATTTATGCTCACACGATTTTCATCCAAGTATTGCATGTCTATAAAGTTCCCGCGTTTTTTCTGGCAAAGTTCCATAACTGCACCAACATAATCGTTCGGTACCATAATTGCCGCCTTTACATAAGGCTCTTCAATATGGTCTATTTTTTGAGGGTCTGGCATGTTAGAAGGGTTATCTACTCTAATTGTCTCACCATCTGTTAAATGAACATCATAGATAACACTCGGAGCAGTTGTAATTAAATCAATTTTGAATTCTCGTTCAATTCGCTCCTGGATAATTTCCATGTGTAGTAATCCTAGGAACCCGCAACGGAACCCAAATCCTAAAGCTTGTGATGTCTCTGGCTCAAACTGAAGAGAAGAGTCGTTTAACTCAAGCTTTTCTAAAGCTTCACGTAAATCATTATATTTTGCCGTATCGATTGGATATAAACCACAGAAAACCATAGGATTAAGCTTACGATAACCCGGAAGTGCCTCAGTTGCACCATTTTTTGCATTTGTAATCGTATCACCGACACGAGTATCTCCGACATTTTTAATAGCTGCTGTTAAAAAACCTACGTCCCCGACATTTAATTCTTTTAACTGTACAGGCTTTGGATTAAATACCCCTACTTCAGTTACTTCAAATTCTTTACCTGTAGCCATCATTTTAATCTTTTGACCCACTTTAACCGTTCCTTCTACAACACGGATATAGGCAACTACTCCGCGGTAAGCATCATATAACGAGTCAAAAATCAATGCTTTTAACGGACCTTCAGGATCCCCCTGTGGTGCAGGAACTTTCTCAACTACCTGCTCCAGAATTTCTTCAATTCCAATACCAGCCTTAGCAGAAGCTAATACCGCTTCTGAAGCATCTAGACCGATAACATCCTCAACCTCTTGACGAACACGTTCTGGATCAGCGCTTGGTAGATCGATTTTATTAATAACAGGTAATATTTCTAAATCATTATCAAGAGCTAAATACACGTTTGCCAGTGTTTGTGCTTCAATTCCTTGAGCTGCATCTACAACAAGGATCGCTCCTTCACATGCTGCAAGGCTTCGTGAAACCTCGTATGTAAAGTCGACATGTCCTGGTGTATCAATTAAATGGAAGGTGTATTCCTCTCCATCTTTCGCTTTATATTTTAATTGAACAGCATTTAATTTTATTGTAATTCCACGTTCTCTTTCCAAATCCATAGAATCTAATAATTGATTCTTCATTTCACGCTGAGTTAATGCAGATGTTTTTTCTAAAATACGATCTGCTAGAGTTGATTTACCATGATCAATATGGGCAATGATCGAAAAATTCCGTATTTTCGATTGCCTATTTAACTTTTCTTCTCTGTTCATATTATGACTTCACTCCTACATAGCTTACAAATACACTATTTCTCATTATATCAACTGGCAAATCAACATTCAATGGATAATAAACGTGCATTGAACAAAGTTTATTCCATCAAGAAATGATTCTGTATAACTCGGTTGCAAAAAAGCTTAGAAAGCTGCAAGAAAAAATATAACCTGTAAGATTCTTGCACATTGCAAAAATTCAAACAAAGTCGCAAATAACCAATAGAATTTGCAAAATCGAGGGAACTGGCATTGGAATCGACAAATTAAAGTAGGTTAGAAAAGGTATTCAGTTCCAAACAATAAAAAACTGTCAAAAGATACAATATATAATGTACTCTTTTGACAGCTTTTTCATTAATTTTTGCTTTTATGATTCATCCATCCATAAATTCTGTTACTATTTTAAGCAAAGATGATACACCGCTGCTAACAATATTGGCAAATTGTTTACCTAATTGAGAGAAAATATTAAAAGCTTCAATTTGTTCTAACTGTTCTTGTTTCTTTTGAAGGTCTTGGCTTGTAACCTCATTCCCCAGGATTGAAGCTTCTACGTCACCAGTCTCATTACTATCAATTTGGAAAGCACCTTGAAAATCAGGGTCATTGTAGCCCTTCATTTTAATCATCCCTTGATTAGCTTGTTGCATCCCTATAAGTACTCCAAAAAGTAGAACAGAACAAAGAACAATGCATTTTAACATAAATTTTACCATCTTGCTTCCCTCACAATAAGTAGTTTACTTTTTTTCAGAAGAAGTTTCCCCATTCACCTTTTCTGCTTGCCAGTAGTATTCACTAAAAACATCTGCCACTGCTGCAATTGTATTTTTTAATTCATCGAGGTTATTATCCACACCACCAAATTCAAGAAGCATGGCATTATTTGATAAATCTTGATTATAAACTCCGTTGTAGCCTTTACCACCTTGTTCAAAAATACCTCTACTTAAACCCGGATATTTTTCTTGTAGTAAATCATGAAGATCTTTTGCAAGCTGTTCATTTTTTTCCGCTGTTGGATTGTCTCCACCTATAACAAATGCAAGCTTCGCGTACGATTTGTCCCCAATTTTTATGGTTGTGACGTCCTTCCTTTGTGAATCACGGTGAATGTCAATCATATACGTTAGGTCCTGATTACTTGCCATTGCACTTTGAACTACGGGACGAGAAGCTGTATAAGACTTGGCATAGTTCCAACCTTTTTGTTTCAAATTGTCTTGGATATCGGTTGTTTCCACTTGACTGCCGATTCCTTCTTCTTTAAGGGCTTTTCCTAATAGTTCACTAACCATTGTTACATTAGCCTTGGAATGAATGGCCCGATTAGGATCGTCTTCACCTTCTAAAAGAGGAAGGTATGACTCCGTATTATGCGTGTTGTAAATGTACACTACTTTTTTGTCACCTGTTGTTAATGCCGGAGGAGTTTTAGGTTCACCATCATCTGCATTGACGACATCATTTTTATCAATTGACGCTTCTCTTTCTTGAAGCAATACTTCTGTTGGTGGTGGTGATTCATACGGCATATTTGTATAGTTTGTCCCATCTCCGGCAACAACAATTTCACTGTCAAAGAGAGAAAAACCCGGTAACTCCCGTCCTAAAAGGCTTCGCGGATCATCAGGGTTAATGCTTGTTGCCACTTTAAACATAATAGAGGATAGTTTTATTGGCTCGGCTTTTTCCGGCATCGCGGAAACAAAATAGCGGTTTTCCGCTCCTAACAATTGCAAAAATGCCTCACTATCAATGTGTTTTGTTAAATCATGAATGGATGAAGAAGTTAATCGGTATTCCGGTTTTAACGATGTTAAAATACCGGAAAGTAAAAAGGTTATGACCAAAACAATGAAGCTTATGACGATTCCCTTTTTTATGCTTGTCCCATTTAAGGTAACAATCATATTGCGACTAGTAGTAGTACGCTTCATTCTTATATCCTCCTTATGCTTGTCTACTAAAATGTATGTCCAAGCATAAGAAAGTAGAACAACGTGTTAATGGGTATAACTGCCTGAATTACTTTGATCCACTTGTTGATGAAGGGCTGAGTTTAAGCCACTTGCAATAACATTTGCCATGTCATCAATAAATGTATCCACCTCTTTAGGTGTTACCATTAAATTATGTCCCAGAGGTGCAAGTACTTCGTGAATGAGCTTACGCTTCTCATCATCCTCCAAGCTCCCGACAATACCCAAAAATTGTTGGCGATGCTCATCACTTGGTAAATCCTCATCTGTTAACACACGGCGTTCGCCAAAATTCATCCCTGCAGGTGTTAATGATCTTGACGGCTTGTTACCTTCGTTCATTTCTCGACCAAAATGCTTTAAGATATAATCGATCGTATCACTTGTTATCGATACAGCGTCTACTACTGTCGGGATACCGATTGCAATAACAGGGATGCCGAATGTTTCTTTACTTAATGCCTTTCGTTTATTTCCTACGCCTGATCCGGGGTGGATACCTGTATCTGAGATTTGAATAGTCGTATTTACTCTTTCTATTGATCTTGCAGCCAACGCATCAATAGCAATAACAAAATCCGGTTTTGACTGCTCGATTACACCCGAAATGATGTCACTTGTTTCAATACCTGTTAATCCCATTACACCTGGTGCTATAGCACTAACCGGTCGGAACCCTTCTTCAACATTCTCGGGTTGAAGCTTAAATAAATGCCTTGTAATTAGGAGGTTTTCTACCGCAAGAGGACCAAGAGCATCTGGTGTTACATTCCAATTACCGAGTCCAACGACTAAACAGCTTGCATCTTTAGGAATATTTAAATCAGAAATAAACTGACTGAAATGTTTTGCAAAAACTTCAATAACTTTTTCTTGAAGCTCTGTGTCTTTTTGTCTAATCCCTTGAACTTCAAGCGTTAAATATTTTCCTGCTTTTTTTCCAACAATTTCAGAACCCTGTTCATCTATCTCCAATGAAGAAAGACCTACTCCCTCTTCCTCCCACTCTTTTATAATAACCCCGCTAATATTGGATGTATTTTCAACCTCTGTCTGCTCAAGTGCCATCGCCCTTGCTTCAACAGCTAAGTCTGTTCGAACCGAATATTTACTTAAATCAAGTGACTTATCCATTTTTCCCATTACCTCCCATTTCATTATTCCTACTATATATCCTTGCCATTTATACACGGAAACATTCTCTAATTTTTGTTCAAAACGGAAGGAGAAATTCACCTGAATCCAAAATGTAATAAATTTTAATGGCTTTCAATGTATTTTCCTTTACATTAGTATTGCAATATGGGTAGCTGTTTGATAGAATATCTTTTGTTCATGTAAAGGAAATGGTCGAGTAATATAGATCTCGATTTACTTCTTAGGAGGTGAAAGATATGCCAAATATTAAATCTGCAATCAAACGCGTAAAAACTAGCAATGAGCGTAATGCACATAACTCTGCTATCAAATCAGCAATGCGTTCTGCTATTAAAAAAGTAGATGCACTAGTTTTAAACAATGATGCTGATAATGCAAAAACTGCACTAGTTGAAGCAAACAGCAAAATTGATAAAGCTGCACAAAGCGGTTTAGTACACAAAAACACTGCTGCTCGTTACAAATCACGTTTAGCAAAAAGTGTTAACGGATTAACTGCATAATATTAAGAGAAAAATATGCTGGAGCTTTAAAGTCCCTGCTATCAAATCTTTCTTAAACAAAAAAACGATCCGGTTTGGATCGTTTTTTGTTATTTTTCATTAAACAACTTTAATAAAAATAGCTCCAAAAGTAGCTGTTTATCTTTTTTCCCTGTCTTCATTTCGTAATCTGCCTCTGCTAACTCCATTAATATCTTGGCCAATTCTTCCGTTTGAAACAGCCTGGCTTGTTGTAAGGCAAGCTTGACTCTGAAAGGGTGTACTTTCACAGTTGTTGCAATCTGCTGCTGACCATATCCTACAGTAGACAATTCCTTAACCTGTAGAATCAGGCGAAATTGATTGACTAACAGAGATAGAATTTTAATTGGTTCTTCATTGTTTTTTAATAGGTCATAGAATATCTGTAAAGCCTGTTTGCCTCTTTTATGAATAACATGATCAATTAAATCAAATATATTTTGTTCGAGTGTCCTGGCGACAAGAAGATTAACCGTATCAACTGTAACGATTCCACCTTCTCCAACGTATGTACTGAGCTTTTGTAACTCTTGATGAATGACCATTAGATCCCCTGCTGTTAATAAAAGCAGCTGATTAACGGCATCTCCCTCTAGTTCAACTTGTGTTTCCCTAGCAACACTTACCATCCACTTTTTTGTATCAGCATCTGATAGTGACTTCATTTCAATTACTGTCGCTTGCTTTTTTAACAGCTTTGTAATCTTTTTCCGCTCATCTAACTTTTCATATGGCGCAACAAATACGACAACTGTATATGGTGCAGGTGATTGTAAGTATTGTTCAAGTTTTTCAATACGGTGTTCCACTTTTTCCTTCTTTTTTTCACTTGTTAAAAATACAGGATTTTTTATTACTACAACACGGCGCTCTCCCATAAATGGCAGAGTTTCCGCATCCTCAATGGCTGTTTCAATTGCCGTATCCTCCATGTCATACATAGATAAATTAAAATCTTTTTCCTCTTCAAGTAAAGAAGCTTGAACAATATAGCGCAATGTTTCTTGCATTAAAAAAGCCTCTTCTCCTAAAAGCAAATATACGGGGTTTAATTTTTTATTCTGGATATCCTTCCATATATCAAAAATCATCTTTATTCTCCAATCGTTCATTTCACTTCACTTATCGTAAAATGAAACCATCACTTTGGCAAGTATGAAAAGGAAACTCTATTTGCATTTACCAGGCTTTTTTTTATAAAATAATTGTAAGGGACCTGAGATTACAGCTCAGATCCCCTTTCATCTATATGAACGTTCCGATCCAGGGCCTAGGTAACCTGAATACGAAACGATGCCACAATGTTATCTATATTGTAGCCATTCCATTTTAAATTATTTGTGAGTAATCAAGGCAACAATGGAAAGAAATAGCCTTTGTTAAGTAGAAGATAATGTAGATTTTTTTAGTGTAATCGCTTATACTAAATATGATATAGGAGGGGTAAACGTGAACGAATTTGAAAAGAACGTCCAGAGTAAGCGTAATGATGCTGTCGATTCAGGTGTAGGATTTGTTGTCTCATTTGGATTCTTCGCGACAATTTTCATTATTGCTACTGTTGTAAAACTAATTGCTACATAACTATGATTGACTACATAAGAGACTGCTCCGTGCAGTCTCTTTTTTCTTTCTATTTTACTTCATCATATGGAGGGTGAATCGAAAAGGTTCCATTTGTTCCTTTAAATTCATATAAAATTCCTCCATGTAAATCAGTCCTAAATATTTTAATATCCCGACTTTTTAATTTTTCAATTACCTCACGATGTGGATGTTGGTATCTGTTGTTATATCCTGCAGAAATAACAGCTACAGATGGTGATAAAGCATCTAGAAACTGTTCAGATGTCGAACCCTTACTCCCGTGATGACCAACTTTTAGAACATCAGCTTGTATGCCCGGGTATTTTCTAAGAAGTTTTTCTTCACTACCGTGTTCAGCATCCCCTGTAAATAACCACTTCACTCCTCCTAACTCAGTCCACAAAACGAGAGAATCATCATTTTTGCTGTCAGTTAGCTCCTGGGGGGATACTATATAAAAAGGAAAATCATTAAACATCAACTGATCACCGGTACGCACAACCTCCACATCAATATTGTTTTCATTTGCTTTATCTATCACCTCTTTTTCAACATCTCCTCTTACAAACCCTTCCGGGATAATCAGGTCCTCAATCTTTATTTGATTTATGAGTTTAACCGCCTCACCAATATGGTCAACATCACCATGGGTTAGAAATAGACCATTTATTTTTGTTATCCCAATTGATTTTAAATACGGTATTGTTATGTTTTCTACAAGAGAATATGTGCTTTTGGTTCTTTCCCATTCTTCTTGCGGAAAAGAAATTCTCCCACCAGTGTCAATCAGGAAAACCCCCTTATTAAACGGTAATTGTATTAACACTGAATCCCCTTGTCCTACGTCGATAAACATAACCTTCCCATATGGATTCACATGAGAAGAGGAAACTTGAATAATAAATAACAGCACTAAAATTCCTACAGAATGACAGATTTTATGTAATGTAACTCTTTGTTCTATTCTTAGAAGAAGAAAATATGTTGCAAGACAATAGAACAAGATAAAAATAATAGACGGTCTCCCAGTTACTAGTGTAGAAAATGGCATTTGCAACACATACAATACAAATTGATGCGAATATGAAAGAATACTATCCAGTAACGAAACAAAGATAGTGCCTAAAGGAGGAAAAGCGACGATGAAAAAAGCAGCGGCAATTGACATCGGCAAAATAAGGTATGAATAGAATGGAACAAACATCATATTTAAAGGTAAACTAATTAGTGACATTTCAAAAAAGTGGAATAACAAAAGTGGTATTGAACAAAGTTGGGCGACGGATGAGACGATGGTTAATATAGCAAAAAAGCTTTTATATTGACTGATTACCTTTGCAGAGAGTAATAAACCTAGACTGACAACAAAAGATAATTGAAATCCAACCTGAAATAGATAATATGGATTAAAAATGAGTAAAAATAAGCAAGTAAAGCTTATGACATCAATAGCCGGGATCTTTAAACGGAAGATTTTAATAAGAAAATAAAGTATTACCATAAAAGATGCACGAATAACAGAGGGAGATCCTCCCGTTATGACCATATATATTGGCAATAATACAAGGAAGATCAATCTTGCTCTTTCATGAGTAATTCCACAATAAATAATGACATAATATACGCCACCTACTAATATAGCTACATGAAGGCCAGAAATGGCTAATAAATGGACAATACCTAAGGCTTGGTACCCTTTTTCAACTTCCTCATCAATTAATTGCCTTTCACCAAATAATAAAGCTTGAACAATCCCCTCTGATGAAGGTGGAAAATGAAGTTCAATTAATTCCAGCCCCTTCAATCGAATATCTAATAAAAAAGTATCCACTTTAAACTGATTTGATGAATAACATCTCTCAATTTTTTCGATTTTATATTGCCAATGAATATGTTGGTCATGAAGGTATTGCTTATAGTCAAATGCATTTGGCATTGTTGCTGCTTTTGGTGTATGTAACTCTCCTTTAAAAATGCATTGATCACCCGGCTTTAGTTTTTTTACCACTTCTTTTTGCTCTATTGTTTCTATCGCATATCGAAAAGTTAGCTTTTCTTTGTCCTCATTTTTCATCAGACCCTGTAGTTGATTTCCATCAACTCTTGGAATGGATATTATTTCACCTAAAGTAAAATACTCCCCTTCAGTTAGACTTGATTGATTATGTTTTTCAGTAACGGTATAAAGAAAAATAAAGAAAAGAATGGTTAAAATATGAAGAATTACGTGGATAGGTTTGAATTTAAGTAGAATATAAAGAAGGAATAATAGAGTGAGACTTAAAGAAAACGGATGATATTGTAAACGGCATAATGATAGGGATAAGGAAGCAGAAATTGCGAAGAAAAGTAGATAACCTTTAATATGCAACACCTCTACATTATTTTCAAATGAAGTTAAGTCAAGTAGAGAAAGAAGTCTAACACTCCACCTCTACTGATCTGACTTAAATTTGGTTATGACAGAATTTGATCTGCTTTGTTTCGAAGAGCTTGTACTACATCATCATCTGTATTTGATTCAGACAGCTTATTAAGTAAGTGTAAGATTAGTTCATCTTTATCCTTGTCAGCCTCACTTATTGTCTTTTCATATTTAACATATTCTATTTTGACATCCGCTTGTTCAAAAAGCTCAATAGCATATGGATGGTTTTTATAATCAGTCGCATAATAAACGGTTTTTATACCTGCTTGAATTAGTGCTTTACAACATTGTAAGCATGGAAAATGAGTGACATAAATTTCAGCGCCCGCAGTCGGCACTCCGAATTTCGCACATTGCAATAGAGCATTCATTTCTGCATGAATTGTTCTTACACAATGATTCTCAATCACATAGCAGCCCTCATCTGAACAGTGAACACCTCCTGCAATTGACCCATTATATCCTCCCGCAATAATACGTTTATCTCTAACAATCGTTGCTCCAACAGCTAATCTTGTACAAGTGCTTCTCATTGCCAAAAGATGGCTTTGAGACATAAAATATTGATTCCATGAAATACGACCCATGATGTTATCCCCCTACTCGACATATTTCTTTCTATAGTGTATCTGCAATACTAAATATTCGTCAATTTAAACTTCCTAAATAAATCATTTTACCGTAATTTCTTCACGTAATTTCTCAAATGATTTGTCTCCAATTCCAGTTACTTCGAGAAGATCTTCAATCTTTGTGAAAGGACCTTCTTCCTCGCGATAAGAAATAATTGCCTCTGCTTTAGAAGGGCCTATTCCTGTAAGTGTTTGAAGTTCCTCACTAGTTGCAAGATTAATATTCACCTTTTTTTGAGAGGGGTCTTCAGCAACATTTTGTGAGATAAAGGGATTTTCTTTTGTTTCTCCTTTAATAGGGATATAAACCACCATTCCATCCTGTAGGGGAGAAGCTAAATTAACTGCTAGTTCATCAGCTTTTTCACTTAATCCACCCGCCTCTTGAATAGCCTCATACACTCTGGCATCCACAGGAACCTCATAAACCCCCGGTTTTAGCACCGCTCCCTTTACATCAATTACAATTGAAGTATGTTCATCTCCATTATCAACGGGTTCCTTTTCATTTACGGAAATGATTTCTTCAAATTCATTCATGTCCATTTCTTCCATCTTAACTACTTCAGATTTCACAGGTTCTTTAGCGTAAAAATAATAAAAACAACAAACAATTAATACACTTATACACATGATTATCATCCATTTTTTGTTTATCTGGAAATTCACGATCTCAAACTCCTTATTACATAATTTTCAGAAAAACTTGGCTTATCACTAAGTCCTAATGGAAAAGTCTTAGTTTTTCTTCTGCTATCATTAATAAAATTTTATCTTCTGATAGTATAAATTAACATTTCATATCATATCGTGTAGGAGAGAATTGCATTCTAAGGAGGGGATATACTTTGAATGTAGGTTTTGTTGGAACAGGGAACATGGGGAGAATCCTTATTGAATCATTCGTTGAGTCGGGTGCTATTAGACCCTCATTCATTTATATGACAAATCGAACAATCACGAAGGCCGAGGTGATAAAAGAAATATATCCAAAGACAAATGTGATGGAAACAGCAGATGAAGTTGTAAAAAGGTCTGATTTAGTTTTTATATGTGTTAAACCATTAGATATACACCCCCTATTAAAAAAACTGGATCACCTTTTAACACCAAACAAGTGCATTGTATCGATTACAAGTCCAATAAGTGTTGAGCAACTAGAATCACTTGTTCATTGTCAAGTAGCCCGTGCCATTCCTAGCATTACAAACCGGGCTTTCTCAGGAGTTTCCCTACTCACATTTGGTAACTCATGCCATAAAGAGTCACAAAGAACGATCGAGGAGCTTTTTGAACAAATTTCAAATCCTGTTCAGATTGAAGATGATATTACAAGGGTTTCATCTGACATTGTTAGCTGTGGACCAGCATTTTTCAGTTATCTACTTCAACGGTTTGTTGATGGGGCTGTAGCTGAAACGAATATTTCAAAAGATCAAGCAGTTGTATTAGCTAGTGAAATGATTATTGGGATGGGTAAATTACTTGAAACAGAATTATACACGTTACCTACCTTACAAGAGAAAGTATGTGTAAAAGGTGGAGTAACAGGAAAAGGAATAGAGGTACTTGAAGAAAATGTTGGAGATATGTTTGAGAAAATATTTCAAGCAACACATAAGAAATTCGATGAAGATCTTGTAGAAGTTTCTGAGCAGTTTAGTAAAATACCAAATAAGTAATTCTACTTAGGAATGATAAACTCCTTTATTTATTTAAAATTTTTTTAAAAAGGTGAACTCACTTAAAATGAGTTCACCTTTTTTTACAAATGAAAAATATTCTCTCAGTCATATCATTAGGATCTTTATTTAATTCGAAGTCTCCACAAATGTTTACTATTTCAAAAGTGGCCTCTTTTAACCACTGTGAATATTGTTCGATAGAAAAGGTACGCTGATAGTGGAGCTCATCGTAGCGTTCATAATACTCATCTCTTTTCACAAAAAAAGTCATATCATGTTCAATACTATTCGGTTCATCACCTAAAAAGGAATTCCAAATAAAACTTACCTCTTCATCTTGATCAGTAAATGTTGCATTCGCGAATACATTGTGAATTTTATGTAGTGAATGGACATCAAAAATAAACAATCCCTCATTTTGAAGCTGTGAATGCACAGCTTCAAACGTTGCTTGTACATCCAGTTCTGTCTCTAAATAATTAAGGGAATCACAACAAATTGTGATGACTTCAAAAGGGGTAGGGAAATCAGTTAAACTTCGCATGTCTTGCTGAAGAAATAAAATGTTTGCTTTATTTTTATCCGCTTTTGACTGCGCGACAGCTAACATATCCTCGCTAAGATCAACACCTGTTACTGACAGCTGTTTATCTGCTAATAAAACCGCAATTTCTCCCGTTCCACAACCTACATCTAATAAGGTTGATGCCCCCGGGTGATAGAGTGAGATCGATTCTTCAATAATATTTACCCACATTTCATAAGGAGCATCCTTCATTAATTGATCATAAATATAGGCGAAGCCTTGATAGATCATTGCTCAAGCTCACTTACAAGATCTTCGATAGGCGCATCTCCCCATAAACGTTCTAAATTATAGTAGCTTCTCTCATCTTTATGAAACACATGGGCTACCACATCACCTAAGTCGATCAATATCCAACGTGCCTCATCAAACCCTTCAAGTCTTCTTACATGAATTCCGTTTTCTTCAGCTTGTTCTTTCATTTCTCTTGCAATGGCCTGTACTTGTTTGTCTGAGTTACCGTGACAAATAAGAAAATAATCAGCAATTAATGAAATCCCATCCATATTGAGTGCAACCAGATCCTCTGCACGTTTACTATCAGCTGCTTTTGCTACGATTGTTAAAATATCTCTACCTGTCATTAACTTGTTTTTCCTCCTTCTAATACTAACGAATTGTATGTCTCTATTGTGTCCGGATATACGGCTTGATTTTTTTTCAGCAAAAATATCATTGTATTTTGTAGAGACTTTAAAAGAGCTTGGTTCAAGCTGGTTTTTGCAAGTTCTCTTACTTCTTCCACCCCTGGAAAATGTCTTCCCGGTTCTATATAGTCTGCCACATAAATGATTTTTTCAAGCATTGTCATATTTGGACGACCGGAAGTATGATATTTTATGGCCTGTAAAACTTCTTTATCCTTAATCCCTACTTCTTTCTTAACTAGATATGCTCCAACAGGTGCGTGCCATAGCTCACTATTATGCTTTAATAAAATTGCAGGCATTTCCTGTTCTTTAATGATTTTTTCCATTTCTTCTTTCGGTCTAAATTTAGCGTAATCATGAAAGATGGCTGCCAGTTCCGCCTTTTTGACGTCTCCCCCATATGTTTTTGCAAGCCGGATAGCCGTCTCCATCACACCTAATGTATGAACATATCGATGCTCTGTTATTTGTTCAGCTACAATTTTTAAGGCTTCCTCACGTTCCATATAATTGATTCTCCTCAATATATCTTCTTACATCATCCTGAATAAGAAATTCTGTATTTCCACCATTTCTTAATCGTTCTCTTAACATTGTTGAAGACACCTCAAACTGTGGTATTTCAACCTCCATTACTGGATAAGGTGTGTTTGTTTGATACCCACTTCTCTTCACACCGACAAAGTTGACCAATTTGATCACTTCATCGATTTTATGCCAGTTCGGCAAATACTCAATCATATCTGCTCCAATGATAAAATAAAACGTATGTTCAGGAAATTCTTCACGTAGCAATCTTAAAGTATCATATGTATAAGATGGTCCTTCCCGTTCTAATTCAATTGTATTAACTGAAAAATCCGCGTGATCCTTTACAGCAATTTTTATCATATTAAGCCGGTGATCACTGTTAGTAAAATGATCCAATTGTTTATGAGGAGGAATTTGATTTGGGATAAACCATACTTCTGATAGTGAAAGAGCATGCTGTACTTCACTGGCAATTAATAGGTGGCCAAGATGAGGCGGATCAAAGGTACCACCTAAAATACCTATTTTTTTTGACATCCTCATACCCCCCTACTTGTTAATTAGGTAGTCGAATTTGTTTATTTTCTTTGGATTCTTTATATAATACAATCGTGTTTCCAATAATTTGAACAAGATCTGCACCTGTTCCATTAATAATTTCTTCAGCCACCGTATTTTTATCATCTTCACAATTTTGCAAAACTGACACTTTAAAAAGCTCTCGTGCCTCAAGCGCATCTGATAATTGCTTAATCATATTTTCATTGACCCCACCTTTACCCACCTGAAAAATTGGATTTAAGTGATGAGCTTCAGAACGCAAAAAACGTTTTTGTTTTCCTGTTAACATGATGTACCTCCTAGTTGGTTATATACAATTTTTGTCATCTTCTCGATTGATGGAGCCTGTTTTGTCCATATCTGGAAAGCTAGTGCTGCTTGATGTACGAACATTCCAACACCAGTATGAACAGTTAACCCAAGCTCCTCCGCTTCTTTCAATAAAGTCGTATAAATTGGGTTATAAATGATATCACTAACGATTGCAGTCTTTTTAGCATTTTTTAGTGATAAAGGTTTCTGATCGATATGAGGATGTAATCCGACAGCAGTTGTTTGGATAATAATGTCGTAGTTTTCAATAACATCCTCCGCTTCCTGTATGGTTAACGCAGTGCTATTATTCGTAAAAGGACACTCTAGAATGAGCTCTTCAGCTTTTGAAATCGTACGATTAGAAATATCAATATCCCGACACCCTTGGTGAGTAAGTGCAAGAAATATCCCTCTTGCTGCACCCCCAGCACCAATAATTAGAATTTTATGATCTGAAATCGGTTTATTCACCATTTCTTTTAGAGATTCAACATATCCATTTCCGTCTGTATTATGTCCAATTAATCGACCATTGTCATTCACTACAGTATTCACTGCACCTGCTATCTTTGCTGTTTCATGCAGTTCATCTAAAAATGGAATAATAGAAACCTTATGTGGAATCGTAACATTAAATCCTTTTACCCCTAATAACTTTAGGGCTTTAATAGATTCCTTTAAATCTTCAGGTTCAACATGAAAAGCATGGTAATGATGTTCCATGTTTTTTTCTTTAAAAGCATCATTATGGATGGCCGGTGACATTGAATGCTCTACCGGACATCCAATTAGTCCATATAAATTCCCCATCCTCAACTCTCCCTAATTAAATTAGCGATTTTCTCAGTGTAACATTTACTCCTTTTGGTGCATAAGCAGTGATTTTTTTACCTGGATTATTGACTGTAACCCATCCTAAACCTGAAAAGACAACATCTGTCTTTCCTTCATGAATCGTTAATTCATGAGGAACTAACTCCGGAAATGTTTCTACATCATCTTTTCTTGGAGGTGTTAAAAGCTCTCCAACATGTTTTTCATAAAGGGAATCCGCATTCTCCAGTTTAGTTCGATGAATATTTAACTCAGTTGGAATATAGCATACGAGTGCTTCTCTTCCACCTGATACATAATCTAATCTTGCCAACCCGCCAAAATATAAGGTTTGCTGTTCATTTAATTGGAATACTTTTGGTTTAATTTCCTTTTTAGGACTTAATAACTTTAGGTCGCGTTTATCAACAAAGTGTGCCATCTGATGGTGATTAATGATGCCGGGTGTGTCATACAAGGAAGCTCCATTGTCCAGAGGTATTTCAATTAAGTCTAATGTTGTTCCCGGATAATGTGATGTTGTAATAACATCATTAACACCTGCAACTTCTTTAATCATTCGATTTATAAATGTTGATTTCCCTACATTTGTACAACCCACAACATAAACATCTTGTCCATTTCGATATTCATCAATTAATTCGGCCACTTCTTTTATGCCATGTCCTTTTGCTGAACTTACCAAACAAACATCAATCGGTTTTAACCCTAGCTCTTTTGCTTCTCTTTTCATCCAGTTAATCAGCTTTTGTTTTTTTACTGATTTAGGCAAAATATCGCTTTTATTCCCTATCAATAAAATGGGATTTCCTTTAACAAATCGTTGAATTCCCTGTAACCAACTACCACTGAAATCAAAGATATCTACAATTTTTACGATTAATCCTTTTGTTTCACCAATTCCGTGTAAAATCTTTAAAAAGTCATCATCTGTTAGTGAAACATCCTGAATTTCATTATAATTTTTTAAACGGAAACACCTTTGACAGATGATATCCTCTTTTTCTAAAGCACTTACTGGAGCATATCCAAGCTTGTCAGGATCTTGTGTTTGAATCGAAACACCACACCCTATACATGAAAATTGCTGTTCAGACACGTTTTTATTCCTCCCATTGAATCAAACCTTTACGTTTCAAATTAGCCATTATCTTGCGTTCAATTCTTCGATTTATTCTAGTGAAAAAACCATCTGTAGAAGCAACTGGAACGACCAAAATGGTCTGAAATCCATTACGATTTCCACCTAATACATCTGTTAAAAGCTGATCTCCAATTACAACAACCTCTTCTTTTTTCAAGTTCATATCTTTAACCGCTTTTAAAAACGCTCTACCCATTGGCTTTCTAGCCTTATAGATAAAAGGAATATTATGAGGTTCTGAAAATGCTTTTACACGTAATTCATTATTATTAGATACAATGGTAATTTTTATATCAAGTTCCTTCACTTCTTTAAACCATTCAATCAGTTGTGGGGTTGCATCTGGTCGATCCCATTCAACAAGAGTGTTATCTAAATCTGTAATAATACCTTTTATTCCGCTTTCCTTTAATTTCATAGGAGATATATGAAAAATACTTTTTACATAATCTCCAGGTAAAAATAACTGTAGCATGAGTTTTTAACACCTCATTATTCATTTTTTTGCCAACTTACATCATATCGAATTTATTTCATTCTTTCAAAACAAAATTAAAGTATATGAAAATTCATCACAAAAAATCACAAAAACTTTTCGACAATTTCCGACCACCTTCAACACTTGTGGATAATATTATACACAATATCCACCCTGTAATACCTCATTTTCATTACCTTATAAACAACATACCCACAATTTATCCACTGTTAATTGTGGATAACAGAACGGTTGTTCTCACTTTTGATTTCTGTTAGATTTAAGTTAATAACAAAATATAACATTTTAGATGTCTTATATCTGATATCTACATATATAAGACCCTAACAAATGTTAGGAGGTGGAGAGCCACGTACTGGCCATTCATATGCGTAAACTTTCTGACGAACTACTAATTGAATCCTACTTCAAAGCGATTGAAATGAAACTAAATGATGATTTTATAGAATTAATTATGATTGAAATCAAACGCCGTTCTTTGGGACATGTGTTAAAAGCTTCTTCTTAAAGCTTAACACTGTCGCCAGACGGCTTTTTTTTATTCATTATTTATACTTTGTCCATTCTGTTTTTACACTACTCTTCAACTACCTATGTAACATCTAATTTGTGAATGTTATTATACCATTTGTTGTGAAGCACCACTATCTTTAATTCCTTACAGGCAAGAAATGAACAAGGAATCAGCATTAAGATAAAAGCCTTCAGGCATTTCTTGAAGGCTTCACATGTCAATTTTTCGTTAACGATAGTGATTGTAGTAAAAATAACCTCCACCAATAACTAGCAACAAAATTAACAATACTACAATAAACGCATACCAATATCCATACCCCGCCGTACCAGCTGCAGGGTAATACGGGTATGGCGCTGGTCCAAATGGTGAATAACCATACATCTGTTTTCCTCCTTTATTAGTCCCTTTTTTATATTACTATGTATGTAACCTAATAAAAGCGTAGGCTGTTACCCTACATCGTCCAAAAAACTCACAAATGTGAGAATATAAATGTTTGTGTAAGAAAAGAATCTGAATAACTTTCATTTGTACAGACACAAACAAGCTTCCTTCAACATACACATGACTTATAGGCACGCGCCTAGATTATGTTTTTAGTGGAGGTGGGGGTATGACAGGGCTCATAACAGCACTAGGCTTCTTTGTAAAAGAATTAGTGTTCTTAGTATCTTATGTAAAGAACAATGCCTTTCCACAGCCTTTGTCTGCTACAGACGAAAAGAAGTATCTACAAAAAATGTCTGAAGGTGATGAGTATGCAAGGAACCTGCTAATTGAACATAACTTGCGACTCGTTGCTCATATTGTGAAAAAGTTTGAAAATACCGGTGAAGATTCTGAAGACTTAATATCGATCGGAACAATCGGGTTAATTAAAGCGATTGAAAGCTATTCACAAGGTAAAGGAACAAAACTTGCTACTTATGCTGCGCGTTGTATCGAAAATGAAATCCTTATGCATTTACGTGCCTTAAAAAAGACTAAAAAAGATGTTTCTTTACATGACCCCATCGGTCAAGATAAAGAAGGAAATGAAATCAGTTTAATTGATGTACTAAAATCTGAAAACGAAGATGTAATTGACACTATTCAGTTAAATATGGAATTGGAAAAAGTTAAGCAATACATTGATATACTGGATGGTAGGGAAAAAGAAGTCATTGTCGGGAGATTTGGACTTGATTTAAAAAAAGAAAAGACACAGCGTGAGATCGCAAAAGAACTCGGTATCTCAAGAAGCTATGTATCTAGAATTGAAAAGCGCGCCTTAATGAAAATGTTTCATGAGTTTTATCGTGCAGAAAAGGAAAAGCGAAATCGGTTAAAAGAAAAATAATACGTAATAGAAGAAGGACACATTCAATTGTGTCCTTCTTTCAACTTTTCTTAAAATTTCATTCTTCCCCTATTGAACTTGGCTAGGCAGTGTCCTTCTCAACAATTAAATGTAGCAGTAATTCGATTTTTAACATATTCATCGCCTCCAGTATTTTTTTCTTCAGCATTCATTTACATGTTGTGAAAGTTCTCAAATTGCTTTGTTTTTACTTCTTCCATTCTTTTTTGGATCTCTTGATCATGTTGAATATCCGTTTTGGTTTTCTTCTTTTTAGAAACAGAAAGTGTCAGCGTAATAAAGAATAAGTTAATTGTCATGTGTATCACCTCCTTTAAGTTATTTAACACCTTAACAGGCTGCCAATTCCTTAGAGGATTCATGAATTCTCTTTGGACGTGATATCTTAATGACTAAAAAAATAAAACACGCCACAGGGGCAACCTGCAGCATGTTTAAATAACGATATAATACGCCACAAGGATTCTAATCATCCCGAGGCGTGTGTTTGCTGATCTTATAGCAATCAATTAAGTAAATAATTAAGATACACCAATTCGGTCGATAAGAATGATTAAGTTATTGTTATGTGAATTTGTTCGCATTTTCATGTTCATTTCCTTCGACCTCCTTTTATTATTTACTATTACAATGGTAATTATATCCACGATTTCCAATTATGTAAATACATAATAAAAAATTTATATATTCAGACAATTAGGATTAGCTTATATCAAAAAAAAAACCAATCTCATATAAATGAAATTGGCAATTTTGCAATATTTATTTGTTTTCTGCTTCATTTAATTGTTTCTTATATTTTAACGACATTCTGAAACTTACAAAAGCTCCAATTAAAAATAGTATGGTCGTAATCATTAAAATAATATCATACATAGCATGCTTTCCTTGATCCGGCAAAACGACACCAATATATAAAAATACGCTTGCTGCTAAAAGAACAAAAGCATAATTTTTAAAATCTGTTACCAGCGCTTGTAATGCTTTTTTATTCATACAATCACCTACTAAATGTGTTATATATAAACAATAACACAGCCTAGCAGACTATTAATCAAGTAAATTAACCCAATGGTGGGATAATTTTTTAAAAATGACTCAAATGTATGAGAGCTTGCTCAACGATTTAAGTCATTTTGAAATTTAGATCGCTTCAACAATTTTCAAAACTAAGTCAGCTGAATGTTTAGCTGCTTGATCTAAAAATTGATCAAATGAAACATTTGATTCTTTACCAGCGATGTCTGATAATGCTCTAATGATCACAAATGGTACTTCAAATTGATGACAAACTTGTGCAATTGCGGCTGCTTCCATTTCACCTGCATAAAGGTCTTTAAACTTACTTCGAATAAAATCTACTTTAACAGGATCATTTAAAAATGAATCACCTGTCACGATTAATCCTTTAGCAACTTGAATATCGGTAATTTCTTCAGCTTTTTTCACAGCAATTTCCACAAGTTTTTGATCTGGAGTAAATGCTGCAGGTAATCCCGGGACTTGTCCATATTCATAGCCAAATGCTGTTACATCCACATCATTGTGGCGTACTTCAGAGCTAATAACAACATCACCAACATTCAATGAAGAATGGAATCCACCTGCAGAACCGGTGTTAATTACGTAGTCGGGCTTATATCGATCCAATAATAATGTTGAACTAAGAGCAGCATTAACCTTTCCAATACCAGACTTAAGGAGAATGATGTCAACTCCATTATATACACCAGTAGTAAATTCACTTCCGGCAATTATTTCTTGCTCACGATTATCCAATTTATCTCTTAAAATTGTTACTTCCTCTTCCATTGCTCCAATAATGGCAATTTTCATCTCACTCAATCCTTCCTTATGTATCATTGTACATTCAAGTTATGTCTTTCTATCTCCACATAGAAGTTTACCTATTTCATTTGTTCAACGCAAGGTGGTTAATTGACTTACATGTAAGTTTTGTTAGTATTTAATAAAGAAAAAGTATATTGAGGTGTCGAACATGGATTTTCAATTGGACTTATTAAAGGATAAAGTTGAATTTTTTGAAGCAACATCTATTAAAGACTTAGAAAAAAAGATAAATGATCAAATCGTACATAACCAAGCTATTTTGTTACACGTGCATTCAGTCTCCCATCAGATGTTTGTTACTGAAGACGGCAAAAGAATATATAGTGCTGTTGTTCACTTTAAGGCCAAAATCTAGTTTAGAACAATTCGCAAGCGCCTTGATCAGCCTTTGGCAAATAAGAAGATTTAGAAGGCGTTCTTTGCCTTCAAATCTAAATTGGCTAGACTATAGAGGGGCTAGGCGATGAGGCTGGATGCCGAGACTTATCCACAGCACAAAGAATTTTATAGTTTTCTAAGAAATAAAAAAAGGAGCTTCTACGTATTAACCGTAAAAGCTCCTAGTTCATTTAGCTTTGTTTTTCAATCTTCGTTGGCATCCAGCCTTTATTTTCAACCCAGGTAATAAAAACTTTATATTTTGCAGATTGATCTTTAGGTGAGATCGTACCTACAGCATCATTCGGACTACCATTGTTTTCAAGGCGCCAAATAATCATTTCTGCTTCAGGAATTCCGGTTGCATAACTGAGCGTTTTTGTCATTTCTTTCCAATCCTGTGAATTCTTATCATAATTTGCTGAATGAGGCTCAGATTGTGAGGTACCTACAGGCTCCCATGCAGGATTTTCAATTGTTTCAGCAACACCTGAACCAGGCTCTCCTTCTGTAATCGTTGCTTGCTCAAAAGGATCTTCTGCACTTTCTTCCTCAGCGGTATCATTGTTCTCTGTTTCCTCTGAACCTTCTTCCGCTTGCTCTTCAGAAGCTTCAGGATCCTCTACTTCCGCTTCCTCATTTTCTTCGGTTTCAGCTGCAGGTTCTTTGTTACTTTCTTCATCACTTGCAAGTTTTATATCAGGCTGCTCATTATATTTAGCTGTCTTTTCAGATTGATTTGCCCCGAGGATGAGTTGTGACCCTATCACAAATATTAGAACCAACACAATCCCTATTAATGTGTTTAACACAATATTCGTTTTTCTTTTTTTATCTCTTTTTTCATAACGAGAGGTGCTAAATTGATTATTACTCAATGCCCTACACTCCTTTTTATCCCTTTACCTTCAGTCTTCATTCTAGCATTTTGGAGATTTTCTATCTAGTCGTATCATAAATCCTAATTGAAAAGATTACTACTCCTAAACTAGTTTTTTCGTTCGTCAATTTTAGACATTTCATTTACAATATCATAAAAAGCGGCATTAGTACCAGCCTCAGCACTGGTTGTATCCATCTCCACAACTACTAATGCATATTTTGGCTGATCTGATGGAAAATAACCTGCAAACCACTTATTATACAACGTTTGATCATCTTCATTTGATTTACCTGTTTGAGCAGTCCCTGATTTACCTGATACCTCCATAGGAGATGTTTGAAACCTTCTACCTGTCCCCTCAGAATCTGTCACAACCAATCTGAGCAGCTTTTGAAGCTTTGCAGCTGTCGTAGGAGATATGGTTTCTCCTTCTAAAGAATTGGACGTAAATGAATACATTTTGGTTCCATTTTTATATAATATATTTTTTACGATTTTCACTTGTTGTTTCTGTCCGCCTCTTGCAATAGTTGCCATCATATTTGCAATAGAAAGCGGAGTAACTTTTACATCTTTTTGCCCAATAGCGGTCTGATCAATCGCTCTAGGGACATTTTTATCTTTTTCATCACTCCAAATATTACCTGTTTTTTCATCAGGAAATTGCTTAAAGTTTTCATAATGAAATACTTCACCAGTCCATCCGACCGGATTGATTATGCCCATTTTGCTTGCTGTATCTTCAATAACATGTTGATCCTTCTCCATTAATTCTCTAGCTAACGTTGTAAATGTGTAATTACAGCTTTTCGCAAAGCTTCTTTCAAAGGTAAGTTGTCCATCATCTTGTCCCCCATCTGCTTCACCATGTAAGTTTAAACTGCAGTTAAACTGTCTTGTGGGATCATCTAAACCATATTCGATTGTTGCAGCAGAAATGACAGTTTTAAAAATAGATCCTGGAAAAAGAGGCTGAAGCATCTGATTTGATAGTGTTTTTGAATCAGATCGATTTAAACTTGGTTTACTAGCCATAGCTAATACTTCATTATTTTCTATATCAAGTAAAACAAGTCCCCCTTTCTCGATATTTTGTTGTTCTAACACATCTTCAGCCATTGTTTGTACTTCCTTATCAATTGTTGTTTCAACAGTTACAGGATAAAACGGATTTGAGTCAGCAATATATTTGACGTTAATACCAAATAAAGGATGGCCGTCTCCATCTACATGATAAAGCAGCTTTGTTTCTGCATCTGGTAACAAAAATTCATCATATGCTTCTTCAAGCCCGGTCACACCAATTTTTGTTTTGTAGGATAAATCTGTACGGTCAGGGTACTTCACTCTTAATGCCTCTGCATTTTCACCAACGATTCCAATGATATGTTCTCCTATTGTCTCGTCTAACTTTGTTTGCTGATAAATACCGAAGACGCCAGGAATTTCAAGATCATTAATTTTTTCAAGTTCTGCTGCTGTTAATGAAACACCATCTTTACTTGATAACACTATCGGCTCTTTCGTATCACTAACTAATTCTTGTAATTTATCAACGGGAATTCCAACAATTTTTGAAAGATCTTCAGAGGGCCACTTCGTCTCCTTTAAAAAAGGAAAAAGAACCAATGAGGGTTCTGCCTGTTTTTGAAGCGGATCTCCATTTCTATCAACAAAGCGCCCCCGCCCATCATCAATCATAACTTCTTGTGTTCTTTGATTAACACTCTCCTGCACAAGATTAACACCTTTTTTAGAAAAGGATTCTGTATTTATTAATTGAATATCAGCTAAGCGATATAAAAAGAGTGATAATACGACTAAATACATAATACCAAAGAAAATAAATCTCTTATTTTGTAACATCATTTCCTCCATTGAGGTCCGATCTTTCCCTTATTATTCCTGAAAATAGAAATAAAAAAGAAACACCTCGTCATCATTTTTGACGAGGTGTTTCTTATATAAACATTTTATTAACTAATATTCACAATTTTCACAAGCATTTCTCCACCAGGTGTTTGAACTGTCACTTCATCGCCTACTTTTTTACCAAGTAAGCTTTTAGCAATTGGAGAATCATTCGAGATTTTACCTTCAAATGGATCTGCCTCTGCACTTCCTACAATTGTGTATGTTTCTTCATCGCCATCTGGAAGCTCAGTAAAAGTAACTGTACGCCCAAGTGATACTGAACTGGTATCAGCTTCACCCTCAATTATTTTTGCATTACGGATCATATTTTCTAAGGTTGTAATACGCCCTTCAACAAATGCTTGTTCTTCTTTCGCTGAATCATACTCAGAGTTCTCAGATAGATCTCCGAAGCTACGCGCGATTTTTATTCTCTCTACAACTTCTTTACGTTTAACCGTTTTCAAATATTCAAGCTCCTGTTCGAGCTTTTCTTTACCTTCTCTAGTCATTGGAAAAACTTTTTCTTGTGCCATGTTTATTCCACTCCTTCTAGTAGACTTCCCGGTCGTACTGAGTCATTCATGCTATTCTTTATCCTTTTGCTTATGTATTAACTAAACATTTACATGATTAAGTAAAAAATTTTTAAGCTTTTTAACCCTTTATCGTTTATCACAGTATGTAAAAAGTAAGGGCAACAATGTGCCCCCGCTATTTTATATAAACGATACTTTTAAAGAAAGCTAGATAATTTTTATTACTTATACATAATATGATCACAGTAGACTTTATCTATGCTATGTTATTACAAAATTGCATTTAGTTCAAGAATTGTTTGAATTTTTGTTACCATTAAATCAATTGCAACGTGATTTTGCCCACCTTCAGGGATAATGATATCAGCATATCTCTTTGTCGGCTCGATAAATTGGTTATGCATTGGCCTTACAACTGAAATGTATTGCTCAATAACCGAATCAATTGAACGGCCTCTTTCTTTGATATCACGAAGAATTCTACGAATAATTCGTAAATCAGCATCTGTATCAACAAATAGTTTGATATCCATTAATTCACGTAAGCGCTCGTCCTCTAAAATGAGGATACCTTCAAGAATTATAACATCTTTTGGTTCCACGATAATAACATCTTCAGATCTAGTATGCAATGTATAATCATAAACTGGTTTTTCAATTGAATTATGATTCATTAATGCATTTAAATGTTCAATTAATAAATCATTATCAAATGCAAGCGGATGATCATAATTTGTGTTTAATCTCTGCTCAAATGGCAGATGACTTTGATCTTTATAATAAAAATCCTGTTCCAGCATTAAGATTGAATGACCTTTAAAATGCTCGTAAATTGCCTTTGTCACGCTTGTTTTTCCTGAGCCTGAACCACCAGCAACCCCTATTACAACCGGCTTCTTCGCCATTTTGTTTAGAACCCCTTTCGCATCATGTTGTTTACGAAGACGGGTTTATCTACTTTAAAAGTCACAATTTGTAGTGGATGGCGAGCTGCATCTAGCTCTTTTCCATCTTCATCCCAAATCTTCTCAACTGTTTGTGTAAAGTTCTCGATTTCCGGACCAAAGAATTCGACTGTTTCACCTATTTTAAAGTGGTTACGTTGCTGCAGGGTAACCATTTGTGTATCTTTGTTATAATCTAATACAAGTCCCGCAAAATCATACTCGGTTTTCTTACTATGCTCGCCAAACATTTGTTGTTTATAGCCGGGAACTCCTTCAAAGAAGGCAGAAGCGGTTTCTCGGTTAGCACATTTATTAAGTTCTTTTAACCATTCAGGGTTTATCTTAAAGTTTTCAGGATCAGCACAATAAGCGTCAATGACTTTACGATAGACACTCACAACTGTAGCGATATAGTGGATTGATTTCATTCTTCCTTCAATCTTTAAACTGTCAATCCCAAGTTCAATCATTTTAGGAATAGATTCAATTAAATTTAAATCCATCGGACTCATGGCAAACGATGCATCATCTTTATTGAATAAAGCTACTTCTTGATTGTTTTCAAGCTTAAACAAGTCATAGTCCCAACGACATGACTGACAGCAACCGCCACGGTTTGAGTCACGTGCAGTCATATGGTTACTTAATGTACAGCGTCCGGAATAAGCAATACACATTGCACCATGAATAAAGGCTTCAATCTCAATATCAACCTTTTCTTTCATTTCCTTTATTTCCTCAGCACTCGTTTCACGAGCTAAAACGACACGCTCTAATCCTTCTTCCTTCCAAAATTGGACAGCTTTCCAGTTTGAAAGAGATTGCTGTGTACTTAAATGAACTTCAAGTTTCGGTGCCACACGGCGGCATGTTTCAATGATTAGCGGGTCAGCAACAATAATTCCTGTTACACCTGCATTCTGTAATCCTATTAAATATTCATCAAGTCCGTCCATGTTTTCATTATGTGCAAAAATATTTGTTGTAACATAGATTTTCGCTCCATATTTATTAGCAAACTGTACACCTTCTGCCATTTCCTCTAAAGAGAAATTACCGGCATTTGAACGAAGACCATATTCCTGACCTCCAATAAATACAGCATCGGCACCATAATGAACGGCAATTTTTAACTTTTCTAAATTACCTGCTGGAGCTAATAACTCGGGCTTCTTCGTTATTACACGATTTCCATCGATGATTGTAGATATTTTATCTATAACTGTCGTCACTTTTTTCACTCCCTTTGTGCACTATAACTATTCAAATTAATAAACTGTTTCTTTAAAGAAAAAGCCTGTATCTAATGAGCGGTTCTTCGCTTGTATGTTTTCAATTTCTTCTAAAAGGACATCTTTTGCTTCTTCGTATTTCGTTTTGTCCTCAACATAAAGATCTATTGCTTTTCTGTACTTTTTTGTGACTTCTATAATATAGTCTGACGTTTGTAATACACCATCAATCTTGAAAGAGTCAATTTCTGCGTCGATCATGTCTCCAAGCTCATCAATGATACACATATCATTTGGGCTCATAATATGTGTTCCATTCACATCTTCAAAGATTGGATATTTGTTATCCCTTTCAGGATCAAATAAAAACATCATTTCCTTGGTATCTGTACGGTTTTCCACTTTTAATGCCTTACCTTGATACTCAAAATAATTACCTAAAAGTGTGCGCTTGGATTGGAACATGCATGTCATCCCGTGTACCTGCACCTCAATTTCAACATCTGCATGCTCTTTTGTTTCAATAATCGAATCCATACTTAATTCGCGTGCAAGTATCGCACGCTTTGCACCTTTTCTGCCCCAATAATTGCAAGTATACCAGTTTGTTGCTGTTGTTTCAGTGTTCCAATGAAGGTTTAAGTCCGGTGCCACTTCTTTTGCTGCCATTAAAACAGCCGGATCACCAAATACAACTGCATCAGGATTTACCTCTGTTAAAAAGGTTAAATAGTTTTCTATATCTTCGATTGCTTCGTTATGGAAAATTGCATTCATGGCAACATATACTTTTTTATTATGGTGATGAGCAATTTCTATTGCTTGTTTCACTTGGTCTCTTGAGAATTCACCTGCAAGGCGTAGCCCAAATCTTTGTTCACCAATCATAAACGCATCTGCACCAGCTTCAATCAATGGAAGAACATCGTTTACTGATTTAGGTGTAACTAATAATTCTGGTTTTTGCATTTTTTCACACCTCTTTATTTCATTTTCTTTGTTACTGCAATTCCATCGCCAACAGGTATAATCGTTGTATTATATCCTTCTAAAGTTGTAAGCATTTGATTATACTCATCCAGCTTTCGAACGAGAGTACGCTGCCTTCTCGTTTTAAGTTCTGAACGATCTCGAGCAACAGTTCCTTTAAATAGCACGTTATCTGAATAGATAATGCCATCTTCAGCTAACATTGGTTCATATAATGCAAAAAACTTTTTGTATTTTGCTTTTGTAGCATCTATAAATAATGCGTCAAATGGTCCGTATTGTTTAACATCTTCTGAAATAGAAAGAGCATCGCCTAAAAAGGTTTTAATTCGGTTTGCTAAACCTAATTCATGGATATGTTTGTTGGCTTGGTGATACCGTTCCTCATCGAGCTCAACCGTAACAATTTGGGTTTGGGGCAAATGTGTCGCCATCCTAATGGCTGAATAGCCAATCGCAGTTCCAATTTCAAAAATTCTCTTTGGTTGCTGCATGGATAAAAGTAAAAGTAAAACCTCAATACCAACCTTCTCCATTATTGGCACTTCATGTAGTTTCGCAAACTCTTCCATTTGCTTAACGTAGGGTGATGATTCCGGTATTAAATTTTCTACATACGTTATAACATCTTGATCTAACATGATTGCCCTCCTGTTCATGTATTGCAATCATAAACCTTAAATTTCTTTTGCTTATATTCATCACAAATGGTAAACACTAAAAAGAAGAGCCTCATACATAGAGAACTCTTGTTAAATAACATATAAAATCGTCGTCCAACTAACAACTCGATATATTTTACCACAACAAGAAAGGGAATGCGAACAGAATAAAGGCGTTCCCTTTCTTTACCTCTAAAAACGACATTTAGTTGTTTGTAATATATTTACTTTTAGCTTTATTATGTTCTTCGAGTGTTTTTGTAAAGATAACTTCTCCCTCACCTGTTGCAAGGAAATATAGGAAATCGGTATCTTCAGGAGTTAGAGCTGCCACAAATGAAACTTCACCTGCATTAGCAATCGGCCCTGGTGGAAGTCCCTTATTTTGATACGTATTATACGGAGAATTCACTTCAAGATCTTCATATAATACTCGATCTTTATGTTCCCCCAACGCATATAAAACGGTTGGATCTGTTTGTAAAGGCATGTTTACGTCGATTCGGTTATAAAACACACTTGAGATCTTTTCACGATCTGCTTTTTCTGTCGCTTCTTCCTCAATAAGTGAAGCCATTGTAACAAATTCATGGACACTCATTTTTTGTTCCTGAAGTTTTGGAATGTACTTTGCTACAACCTCACTGGTTTTTTTCACCATTGGTTCTATCACTTCTTCAATGGTTGGTTTTTCTTTGTAATATGGATAAGTAGCCGGAAACAAATAGCCCTCGAGAGCATATTTCACATTTTCTCCATAAATATCATCTGTTAAAAGATCAGGGTATTTTGCTTTCATCGAGTTAATGAATTCTTTATCTGTCAGTGTTGCAAGAATCTCTGTTTCCTCAAAATCAGTATGATTTGCAATAATTGACGCAATCTCGGTTAATTGTCTACCTTCTGGGATTGTAATCTGAAAGGCTGCTTCACTTAGCAATTTTCCTTCTTTAAGACTTGTAATAATATCCTTAAAAGTCATAGATTTGTTTAATTTATAATTTCCAGCTTGGAAGCCTGACTCATTTTTAAACTTAATATAATACTTAAATACCCGGTCATCCTTAATAATGTCATGCTCTTCCAGAATTCTTGAGATAGTTGATACAGATGAACCAATTGGTATTGTGACATCTATTGCTGTCTGATCATTAGGATCTACTGGTTCTAGAGAAGATTTTATATATAGATAACCGCCTCCGATTATTCCTGAAAAAGCAATAATCAGAATAATAAAAACGGTTAATACAATTCTTCTAACTACCTTTGCCTCACTTTGTTTTTGCATTAGGTTTTTACGGAATGTATCCTTTTTCGGATCTTCAGACATGTATATCCCCCTTTCACCCCATTATTATACTACAATGTTCTGGACGATTCGGCAATAAATTACATGATTTATGGCAATCACACTTACTTTGAGACGGAAAGGAAAAAAGGTGCAAAGGAGATGGTCTCCCTTGCACCTTTTCGTTCTTATTCTTCCTCTTCGTCAAGAAATGTGTTTAACATTTCTTCAATTAAATCCCACTCTTCATCTGTTTCAACCGGCTCTAATTCTCCATCTTCACCATTTGCGTGTGGATTAAAGCTTGAAGCATGAATTTCAATTTCTTCATTATCATCTTCATCTGCTCCAACCGGGTAATAAAGTACATATGATTTTTTGAATTCTTCAGATTCAAAAGTGAACAATACTTCACATAGTTGTTCATTTCCATTTTCATCGATAACTGTAATTTGTTTTTCTCCGTGATCCATGTTTTCACCTCAAAATTTGTTTTGGATTTCTAGTTTAGACTATCTAAATAGCCCTGCAAGATCATCACTGCTGCCATCTTATCAATGACTTGCTTTCTTTTTTTTCGGCTAACATCAGCAGAAATCAGCATTTTCTCGGCTGCCATTGTGGTTAAGCGTTCGTCCCATAAAATTACAGGAAGATTAAACTTTTTTGTCAATATTTCAGAAAACCTTTGACTTGCTTCAGCTCTTGGGCCTATGGTTCCATTCATATTTTTGGGCATACCGAGTACAATTTTCTCTACACTGTGCTGTTCGATAATATCAGAAAGCCTTCCTAATTGATAGTCTCGGCTTTCCTCATTAATTTTAATCGTTTCAATTCCCTGAGCAGTCCAGCCCAGTTCATCACTCACTGCGACTCCAAGTGTTTTGGAGCCTAAATCTAATCCTAGTATTCGCATATTATGCCTCTCGGTTTTTTTGTAAGTAAGACTTAACTAGCTCCTCAATTAATTCATCTCTCTCAAGCTTGCGAATTAAATTCCGGGCATCACGATGTCGTGGAATGTAGGCAGGATCACCAGAAAGTAAATATCCTACAATTTGGTTTATAGGATTATACCCTTTTTCCTGTAACGCATCGTATACAGTATAAAGAACTTCGTTTACATTCGTTTCGACCGTTTCATCAGAAAAGTTGAATTTCATTGTTTTATCAAATGAACTCACCGTTCGCACCTCTTTCTCAGATTCATAATGGGAATCTGCTTGTCCTATCTTACCTACATTTTACACTACTTTTCCTAATTATAAAACGGATTCAACCCATTCTTCGACATATTTAAGTGCTTCTGTCAACTTTTCAGGTTGTTTCGCACCTGCTTGAGCCATTTCAGGACGACCGCCACCTTTTCCACCACAGCGTTCTGCTACTTCTTTTATTAACTTTCCAGCATGATAACCTTTATCGACTAGATCTTTTGTCACACCTGCAACAAGATTCACTTTTCCATCTTCACTAGCTCCGAGAACAACAATAGCTGATTGCAATTTATTTTTCAAGTCATCCATCATACCTCGAAGACTATTCATATCTTTTGCATTCACTTTTGAAGCCAATACAGTTACACCATTTATTGTGACAGCTTGATCAACGATATTACCTGCTTCTAAATTTCCAAGCTTTGTAGTCAAAGACTCATTTTCACGCTGTAGGGCACGGTAATCCTGTAAAAGGCCGGTTATTCTTGACAGGATATCTCTAGGGTTGGATTTTAATAGTTCTGCAGCTTCTTGAAGTCTACCATATTGTTCATTTGTTAACTCATATGCCGCTTTGCCTGTAACAGCCTCAATTCGTCTTGTACCTGCTCCAATTCCTGTTTCTGTGATAATTTTAAAAATACCAATAGAAGAAGTATTTTGTACGTGACAACCGCCACAAAGTTCTAAGCTGTAGTTACCAACTTGGACAACACGAACGATATTCCCATACTTTTCTCCGAACAGAGCCATTGCACCCATCTCTTTTGCTTCTGCCAACGACTTATAATCAATTTGAACGTCAATGCTTTTCCAAATTTGTTCATTTACAATTTGTTCGATTTGAACTAACTCTTCTTGTGTAACTTGACCGAAATGAGAAAAATCAAACCTTAAGCGATCTGACGTTACTAATGATCCTGCCTGATTTACATGTGTTCCTAACACATCTTTTAAGGCTTGATGTAACAAATGTGTCGCCGTGTGGTTTTTAACAATACCACTTCGGTTTTCTTCTGAAACCCTTGCAGTTAGTTGGTCACCTGTTTGAATTGTGCCACTTTCTATAAATACATTATGCAGGTTTTGACCGTTTGGAGCTTTTTGAACATCTTTTACCTTTAGTACAGCTTTTTCACTCGAAAGAGTACCAATATCCGCAATTTGTCCACCACTTTCAGCGTAGAAAGGAGTCTGATCTAGAATTAATTGTACTTCTTCCCCTTCATGAGCTTCTTGAATGACATCTCCATTTTTCACAATAACAATCGCAGTAACATTCTCTACAACAAATTGGTCATATCCTACAAATTTGCTTTCAAGCTTAATCTCGCCTAACATTCCACCTTGGACTTGCATTGAATCAACCTTCTGCATTGCAGCACGTGCACGATCACGTTGTGCTTCCATTTCTTTTTCGAAGCCTTCATGGTCAATTTTCATGCCTTCTTCTTCTGCATACTCTTCAGTTAATTCAACCGGGAATCCGTATGTATCATATAAACGAAAAACATCCTCACCAGGAATTACATCATTGCCATTTCCTTTTTGAGTTTTGATCACTTCGCTTAGAATTGTTAAGCCTTCATTTAATGTCTCATGGAAGCGTTCTTCTTCATTTTTTATCACTTTTTGAATGAAGTCTGTCTTTGCCTTAACCTCGGGATAAAAATCAACCATAACTTCAGCAACAACAGGAACTAGTTCAAACATGAATGGACGGTTGATGTTAATTTGTTTAGCATACCGAACAGCTCTTCTTAATAAACGTCGCAGTACATATCCACGACCTTCATTTGATGGAAGTGCGCCATCACTAATAGCAAAGCTTACTGTACGAACGTGGTCAGCAATTACTTTAAAAGCAACATCTTTTTCTTGATCCTTACGGTACTGTTCGTCAGAGATTTGCTCAGTTGCTCTAATAATCGGGATAAAAAGATCCGTATCAAAGTTTGTTGGGACATTTTGAATGACAGATACCATTCGTTCCAATCCCATTCCGGTATCAATATTTTTCTTTGGAAGCGGCGTATATGTTCCATCAGGATTATGATTAAATTGGGAAAACACAAGGTTCCATACTTCTAAATATCGGTCATTTTCTCCACCAGGATATAATTCAGGATCGCTTGGATCATTCCCATACTCTTCGCCACGATCATAGAAAATTTCTGTATTTGGTCCACTTGGTCCTTCCCCAATGTCCCAGAAGTTCCCTTCTAAACGGATAATGCGTTCTTCTGGAATGCCAATTTTATCTTTCCAAATATCAAATGCCTCATGATCTTCAGGGTGGATCGTAACAGAAAGTTTCTCAGGATCGAATCCAATCCATTTTGCATCTGTAAGAAATTCCCACGCCCATTCGATTGCTTCAACTTTAAAATAATCACCGATAGAAAAGTTTCCTAACATTTCAAAGAATGTATGATGTCTTGCTGTTTTACCAACATTTTCAATATCATTTGTTCTGATGGACTTTTGTGCATTGCAGATTCTTGGATTTGCTGGAATGACACGTCCATCAAAGTATTTTTTTAAAGTTGCGACACCGCTATTAATCCAAAGTAATGTTGGATCTTCATGAGGAACGAGTGAAGCACTCGGTTCAACATCATGACCTTTTTCTTTAAAGAAATCCAAAAACATTTGACGAACTTCTGCAGATTGTAAATTTCTCATATGTATCCTCCATATCTTTTATAATAAATTGTAAACAAAAAACCCTCATCACTGTGAAAAGAATTCTCTTAACACAGGGACGAGAGTTAACTCGCGGTACCACCCTGATTACGGGTATACACCCGTCACCTTTATTAAAACCGTAACGTGGTTCAATACGGCAGGTTTTTCTGCACTTAGGATTAGCTTTCTGCTGTCCTGACTTTAGAATTTTTCTCAGCCATGAAAATTCCTCTCTTAAAAGCGGTATCAGCATACTTCATTCCATCATCGTTTTTCCTTATTCTACCCTAGAATTATAGACAAGCGTTTTCTAAATGTCAATGTTGTCTTCTTAAAAGAGCAAGATGAACAATCATAACCTTTAAAATTACGATAACAGGTACCGCTAACATTAACCCAATTACTCCTCCAATTTCCCCTCCTGCCAGTAATGCAAGCATAATAACAATAGGGTGCATATGTAGGCTCTTCCCTACAATTAATGGCCCCAATATATTTCCTTCTATAAATTGCAGGCTTGCAATAAGAACAATTACGATGATGACTGTTTTTGTCGACATCGTTGCTGCAATAATTAATGCAGGTACAGCACCGATGACTGGTCCGAAATAAGGAATAATATTTGTAGTTCCAATTAAAAGACCAAGAATTAAAGGATATTTAACATGGAAAAACCACAGAGCTAAAAAAGCTAATGATCCAATGATAAGACAAACAAACAGTTGACCACGAATATAATTTCCAAGAGAATGATCAATGTCTTTCAAAAACTGAATGGAATCACTTCTCCATTTTCGAGGGGTTAAATACCATGCAGCTTTTTTGATTTGCTCATAATCTTTTAACATATAAAAGACAAGAAACGGTATTATCGCAAGTAATAACATATAATCAAATATACCTTTTAAGCTATTAATAGCTTTTTCAATTGTAACAGCAAGCCATTCTTCAGTTTTACTAAACATTTGATCAACCCGGTCGTGAATTCCTACCGGCCATGTATCTGTGTGATCATGTATGGAATCCATCCATTGATTATAAATCATGGTAAACTGTGGAAAGTTTTCAGATAAATCTCTAAGCTGACTTATTAAGACAGGAATTCCCTTATAAAAGCCGTAACCTATTAACCCAAAAAACAGGAAATATATAATAAGAATGGAGATTGACCTGGGCAAGCCCTTACGGTGAAGCTTTTCAACTACAGGATGAAGTAAATATGTTATAAACGCACTGATTAAAAATGGAATAATGACCGCTTTAAACATGACTAAAAAAGGAGCCCATACGGAGTAAAGTTTTAAAAATACATACACGGATAATAAGGCTAATAATATTATCGTTATTTGCAGCAGCCACTTAATATGCTTTTCTCTCATTTAACTCCTCCTTACTATATAGTTGTTTGGAGGTCTTATCATTTTTATACATCTATTGCCAATATATAAGGAATAAAATGAGAAAAACTTGGCTTATCACCAAGTCTTTATGGCAAAATATCCTCAATAAAATTCTTTTTCTTTCTGATAGTAAAATCTAAAAAGGAGCTGAACAGATCAGCTCCTTCTTTACTAAAACATTTTCATTACTCTTTTTCTCATTTTCTTCATCGAACGATTATTCGTCATGTTTGTATTTCGTGCATAATGATAAGCAACTGCACCAAGACCCAGAGATACTAATGATGTTAAAGTACGGTTCAAGATGATCTCCCCTTTACATGCTTATTGATCGTTCATCTTCTGAAAATAAATCATCAAGTGAACTTAACGTTCCATCTTCTTCCACTTGATGGGTTAATATTTTTCCTTTTGATACTGAAAGCTCAATAAAGCAACCCCAGCAATAATATTGATTTACACCTATCTTTCCAAGATCTTTACTTCTACAATTTGGACATGAAAACAATTAGGCACACCTCATTCACATTAAATCAATGACGATCGCATCTTTGCTTATCGAAAATGGTTCTCCGGATGCTTTAACCACTTTTTTTCCTTCAGCGATGTCTGCAAAAAATCCGTCCGTCAATTCGTATGCCTCAATTGTGCCCAATTTTTCAGAAAAATATACGTCTTCTAACAACCCTAATTTGTTTCCCTCTTTTGTTAAAACTGCTTTATTCTCGAGGTCATGGTAGGTGTTGTACGTATATTGTTTCTTCATGTCCTGGATGGATAAAAGGGTTTCAATTTGTTCAACCATGACTCCATTTTCTCCAATCGAATATATTGAATGAATTGGAATAAATTTATCACGATGAAAAAAACCCTTTCCTTCCATCATCAGCCCGAAAATAAAGCCTTTTGAAGATAAGCATAAATTCGTTATATGTCCTAGAATCGTTGCATTATGGCAACAGTATACAGGTAGCCCTTTGAGTTTTGAGAATGTCCGCAAAGTCATCTCCACCTTTCCGAACATTCTTATGTTTCACTTGGTTCCATGAAGTCATACGGTGAAAGGTTTTCCATGCCAATATTTGCATCACTAACGGGAAATGGCAATTCCTTTTGAAGTTCATCCATTTCCAAATCAGAATGCATACCGCCTAATTTCTGCCTTAAACTTGTCTGGCGGTCTGAACTGTCATTATTTGACACACCCCATTGAAGAGCTTCTAACTCACCACATATCACAAGCGATCGTTTACTTCTGGTTACTGCCGTATAAATTAAATTCCGCCTTAGCATCCGGTAATATCCTTTTACAATGGGTAACACAACAATAGGAAATTCGCTTCCCTGAGACTTATGTATGGAGCAGCAAAACGCATGTGTAAATTGGTTGAAATCCTGTTTGGTGTAGGTAACTTCATTTCCATCGAAGGAAATGACAATCATATCCTCTTTTTCTGTATTTTCTTTAGCATAAAAGATTGAAACAATTTCTCCAATATCGCCATTAAATACATTGCTATCTGGTTGATTGACCAGTTGAAGAACTTTGTCTCCATTACGATAGACAACCTCACCAAATTTCATTTCTCTTTTTCCGGGAGTTTTAGGATTAAACAGTTCTTGAAGTAATTTATTCAATTGGTCAATACCTGCTGCGCCTCGGTACATAGGTGCTAATACTTGAATATCCTTTGCGGTAAAGCCTTTATTTATTGCACTTTGAATAATTCTTTCAATTACTTCCTTCATTTGTGCTTGTGAACAGCGAATAAAGGAACGATCTGATGTTGGTTTGGCAATATTTTGCGGTAAATTTCCTCTTTTCATTTCATGGGCGAGCTCAATAATGGATGAGCCTTCAGCTTGACGATAGATATCTGTTAACTGAACAGTTGGTATCATTTTAGAAGCCAATAAATCACGCAGGACTTGTCCAGGTCCTACCGATGGAAGCTGATCTTCGTCTCCCACCATGATGACTTGTATTTCCTTGGGCAGCGCTTTGAATAATTGGTTGGCAATCCATATGTCAACCATTGAAACCTCATCAACAATGAGCAGTTTTCCTGATATAGGATTATCTTCATCATGTTCAAAACCGTCTGCTCCATTCCATTTTAACAAGCGGTGAATCGTAACTGCAGGCATACCTGTCGCTTCACTCATTCGTTTAGCAGCTCGACCTGTTGGAGCAACAAGCAAGATTGGAAATGGTTCTTCTTTTTTATAGTCTTTTGGTTCAAGAGAACAGCCATGCAAATCAGAATACAGTTCAACAATCCCTTTAATAACGGTTGTTTTTCCTGTTCCAGGTCCTCCAGTCAATAAGAGCATTGGTGACATTAACGCTTTTTGAATAGCATCCTTCTGAGAAGGTGCATATTGAACCTTCATTCTTTCTTCCAGTTTACCGAGTGATAATAAAAACTCAGACTCAGGGAACAATTCGTCATATTCGGTTTGCTCCAGAACTTTTTTAACGTTCTTGACTAATCCTTGCTCAGCAAAATAAAGAGAGGGTAGATATACCCGTTCTTCTTCTACAATCAGCTTGCCTTCTTCTCCTAATGCAATAATTTCCGTCCCAATGTCTGTCTCATGAATAATGGCTTGCTTCGTATGATCAAGCAATTCCTTCACTTTTACTATTAGCTGCTCAAGTGTTATGTAAACATGGCCATCTTGTACACATAATTGTTCAATAATGTAATGACACGCTGCTTTTATTCTTTCAGAATCTTTTCCTGATATACCCAGCTGTTTACCGAGCTCATCGGCCCTTACAAAACCAATCCCCTCAATATCCTGCACAAGCTGATAAGGGTTATTTTGAACAATTGTTAATGTTTCATCTTTATATGTTTGATAAATCTTCATGGCTAATTGAGGGCCAAAGCCAAACTGATTTAATGCGATCATAATTTGTTCAAGCCCCTGATGAGAAACTAAAGCATCGACTAATTGTTTTGCTTTATCTTTATTTACCTTGGGGATATCATCTAATATCGAAGGGTTTTGCAGGATTTTGGAGATGGCAGATTCTCCCAATTTCTCAACAATCGCCTCCGCTGTTTTTTTCCCAATTCCCTTAAAAAGATCACTTGAAAGATATTGAATAATTCCTTCTTTCGTTTGAGGTATTTCTTTACGAAAATGCTCGGTTTGAAACTGCAGACCGAATTTGGGATGATTTGTTAGTGTGCCATAAAACGTATAAAGATCATCTTCATGCAGGAGTGGAAAGTAACCTGTAACCGTTATTTCTTTATCTTCAATGTTTTCACTTGTTTCATGAACTCTTACTTTTAAAACAGAATATAAATTTTGATCATTGTGAAAGATTACAACTTTAACAAGACCTTTCACATAACGTTCATTTTCACTAAATAAATCGGCACTCTCCTGCATAAACGGCTCTCCTTTCACATATAGATCTTTAATTAGATTGACCATTCATAATTTTTAATGCATGTCCTGCCAGCATATGGTTCGGTTGAATATCCAACGCTTTTTCCAGCATGTGAATCGCTTTATCTGTATTTTCCTTAAAAGCAAACGCAACACCAAGATTATAATATGCATCTGCATGATCCTCATCTAAATGTATCACAGCCTCAAATTGCTTTACTGCATCATCAATAAGTTCCAGCTGTGCCAAGCATAATCCATATTGGAATCTCGCGTCACTATCCTCTTTATTTAATTCAACTGAACGCTGAAAATATGGAAGAGCTAAACGGTTTTGACCGAGATTAAAGAGAGACATCCCAAGCATAAAATGCAGGTCACCTTCATCAAGACCATTTTGCAATGCCTTTTCATACATTTTTTTAGCTTCATCAAAGTTTTCCTGATTAAAATATACATTACCTGCCCCATAATATGCTGTAGCTGCATTCGAATCTATTGCAATTGCCTTTTCATAAAATTTAAGTGCTTTATCTAATTCATTGACTGCTGATAAAAGATTACCAAAATTTATATAGCTAATCGGATTATTTGGATTAGCTTCAATTGCTTCTGAAAAAATAGTTGCTGCTTCTTCAAAATTTCCTTTTTGCATCGCTTCAATTCCACGTTGATTAGTGTCCATCTTAATACCTGCCTTTATTTTCATTACTCGTTCTTTTACGAAGAAAAGGGGTTGACTCTTTATGTGCCAACCCCTTTCATCTTATCAAAAAAAATGTCCCTAATGGAAGAACAAACGATAAAATCATTTATCCTACATACCAAAGCTTTTCGTTATTTTTAAATACATGGTCAATCGTCCCGCCGCCTAAACAAACATCACCATCATAAAACACTACGGCTTGACCAGGAGTCACCGCTCTAATAGGTTCTTTGAAAGTCACTTTAGCAGTTGTATCATCTATCATCGTAACGGTCACCTCATTATCTTGCTGACGATAACGGAATTTTGCCGTACATGATAATTCAGTTACAGGTTGATCTGAAACCCAACTTACATTTGTTGCCGTGATGGAATCAGAATACAATAAATCATTATGAAATCCTTGATCAACATAGAGAATATTCTTTTCTAAATCTTTTCCAACAGCAAACCAAGGATCTCCGCTTCCACCAATACCCAATCCATGCCTTTGACCGATCGTATAGTACATTAATCCATCATGTTTTCCTTTTACTTCACCATCAAGAGTTTGCATGACTCCAGGCTGTGCCGGTAGAAACCCACTTAGGAACTCTTTAAAGTTTCTTTCACCAATAAAACAGATTCCTGTGCTATCCTTTTTAGTTGCTGTGGCAAGATTCGCTTTTTTAGCCATTTCCCGAACTAAAGGTTTTTCAATATCTCCAAGTGGAAACATTACCTTTGAAAGTTGCTCTTGACCTAGTTGATTTAAGAAATAAGTTTGATCTTTGTTTTCATCGACACCACGTAGCATTTTATATTCTCCGTCGCGGTATTCAACACGTGCGTAATGTCCTGTTGCTAAATAATCAGCACCTAAAGACATGGCATGCTCTAAGAATGCTTTGAATTTTATTTCTTTATTACACATTACATCAGGGTTTGGCGTTCTCCCAGCTTTATATTCATCCAGAAAATAAGTGAAAACCTTATCCCAATACTGCTTTTCAAAATTTACTGCATAGTATGGAATGCCAATTTGGTTACATACTTCAATAACATCATTATAATCTTCTGTTGCTGTACATACACCATTTTCGTCTGTGTCATCCCAGTTTTTCATAAAAATACCAATTACATCATATCCTTGCTCTTTTAAACGAAGAGCAGCAACTGATGAATCAACGCCACCAGACATGCCGACTACAACTCTTATATCTTTTGGGTCTTTATTCATCCCATTTCACCTCCGTGTCTTTCTAAGCTGTTACTCGCTTAATCACTTTTACAATCTCTTGTGCAGCATATTGAATATCATCCATGCTCGTCCCAAGTCCAAAACTAAAACGTATGGAAGACAAGATACGATCTGATTCTTTTCCATACATCGCCACCAGTACATGTGAAGGGTCAACAGATCCTGCTGTACACGCGGATCCACTTGAAGCTGCAATACCTGCTAAATCTAAATTAACTAAAAGTGATTCTATATGTGTTTTAGGAAAATATAAATTGAGAACATGTGGAAGACCATTTAAAGAGCCATTTAGATGAAATGAAATGTTGTTGTCTTCAAAAATCCTCATCATTTCTTTTTTAAATCCAATATATTGCTCTTTTTTTTGCTCCCTCTCTTCGATTGATAGCTTTGCTGCATGGCTAAATCCTATAATTCCAGCTACATTTTCGGTACCTGCTCTGCGTTTTAGTTCTTGTTCTCCTCCATATAAAGCAGGCTGAAGCTTAATACCGGCTTTAGCATATAAAAAACCGACACCCTTCGGTCCATTAATTTTATGTGCAGAAACCGTTAATAAATCCACTCCAAGCTCCTGTACATCAATAGATTCCATCCCGTATGCTTGAACAGCATCTGTATGAAAAAAAGCAGGGTAATCTTTTAAATATTCACCGATCTCACGAATTGGCTGAATGGTACCAACTTCGTTATTTCCAAACATTACAGAGACAAGTACCGTTTGATTTGTTACATGTTTTTTAACATCATATAATGATATAAGTCCTTTTTCATCAACAGGTAAATAAGTTACCTCATAACCTAGTTTTTCCAAATACTTACACGCATGTAATACAGCATGATGCTCAACTTGTGTTGTAATAATATGTTTTCCAATTTGGTTATTCGCCAAAACTGTTCCAATTATAGCTAAGTTGTCTGCTTCTGTCCCGCCGCTAGTAAATATAATCTCACCAGGTTTAGCTCCAATTGTGTTCGCTAAACTTCTTCTTGACTCATCAAGAGTTCGACGTGCTTCTCGGCCAAAAGAATGAATACTTGATGGATTTCCAAAGTTTTCAATCATATTATTCATCATTTTTTCAGCAACATCAGGGTGAAGAGGCGAAGTTGCTGCATGGTCTAAATAAATTCTTCTCATTCTGAATACCCTCCTTTCTATTTTATTTGTTCTATTTTTTAGATGTAGAACATATAAGGTTCCTGGTCTCCATCTCCGTTGTAATTAGCAAGATCTTCTAATGTCGTATTGTCTAAAACATCCTTTACCGCATCACGAATTCTGATCCATAGTTGTCTTTTCGCAGGCTCTTCATCATCCAACACTTCAACAGGACTTAAAGGTCCCTCTAAAACCCGAATGATATCTCCTGATGTGATATTTGCAGGTTCATCACCTAAAATATAACCGCCATATGCTCCTCTAATACTTTTCACCAAGCGTGCGTTTCGCAAAGGTGCAATTAACTGTTCTAAATAGTGTTCTGACAAATCATGAGCCTGAGCAATACTCTTTAAAGAAGTAGGACCTTCACCATGTTTTCTGGCGAGCTCGATCATAATTGTTAGTCCGTAACGGCCTTTTGTAGATATTTTCATTGTTTTCCCCCTTACGCCAGGAATTAATATAGGTAAGTAACCTTTAAAAATATATAAACTGTATTAATATTATAAATCTTTTTCTATCATCAGCATGATCTACTATCTGACAAAAGATTCAGTACTTTTAAAATAAGTATTTCAATAGAGATGAACCGTCTCTTTTCAGTACGAAACCCTTTTTCCAATGTATTTCTAGTCTATATACTTTTGAACACTAGCCATTATAGCATAAACTTATCGTATTAAGCACTTAAACCAACTATGCTGCATGGACAAATCATACAACATAAATACTCGTACTACTTTTTCTGGTTTCTAAATTGCTCTAACTTTTCATAGATGGCAGCAAGTCTTTTTTCATCACCGGCATCCAATGGCTGATAATATTTTGTTCCTATTAAATTATCGGGTAAATATTCTTGATTAACCCACCCTCCAAATGTTCCAATCGGATAGTCATGGGGATATTTGTATCCAACATGTCCTAACACTTTTGCACCTGCGTAATGACCGTCTCGAAGGTGCATTGGAATGTTCCCTACTTTTCCAGATCGAACATCTTGAATTGCCAAGTCTAAAGCCTTATAAGCTGAATTAGACTTTGAAGAAAGGCACATTTCAACAACTGCCACAGATAACGGAATACGTGCTTCCGGGAGCCCTAAACGCTCACTTGCAGTGACAGCGGCTAAAACATTATTACCGACAGCAGTGTTCGCTAAGCCGATATCTTCATATGCGATCACAACTAACCTTCGATTGACTGCAACAAGGTCACCTGTTTCTAATAAATGGGCGAGATAATATAGTGCCGCATCTACATCACTGCCTCTAATACTCTTTTGTAAACTTGAAAGAAGATTATAAAAATGGGTTCCTTTCTTATCGCCATATACTCCAACATTTTCTACCATATCATTTACTATTTTATCATCCACAATAAATGTATCATTTACCTTTGATGACGAATAAACAATTGATTCCAATAAAGTTAAGGATTTTCGAGCGTCTCCATTGGACCCAAAAGCAATCATTTTCACTTGTTCCTCTGATATATCAATCTTAACCATACCCAGTCCTTTTCTGTCATCCTGCAGGGCACGTTGAAGAAGGACCTCGATATCTTCAACAGTTAGTCTTGTTAACTGTTTTATCTGTCCACATCGACTTCTAATTGCCGGATTAACATCATGAAACGGGTTCTCTGTTGTTGCTCCAATTAAGATGATGTCTCCCCGTTCAACATGTGGCAACAAGTAATCTTGCTGGGCTTTGTTAAAACGGTGAATTTCATCTAAAAACAAAATAACTTTTCCTGTAATTCTCGTTTCATCAACGACTGCTTCTACATCTTTCTTTCCGGCAGTTGTTGCATTCAGTGCAATAAAGGGGATATTTGTCGTGCCTGCTATGGCAAAAGCGATTGATGTCTTTCCAATACCCGGCTCACCGTACAGAAGCATAGAAGGGACATACCCATTTTTTATCATCTTATAAAGGCTTGTTTCTTCCCCTATCACCTCTTTTTGCCCAACAATCTCATCTATTGTTGAAGGCCTCATTCGGAAAGCAAGTGGTTCTCCGTTCACATTAATACCTCCTGTTCATTTCTAACTTACATTATAAACCGCGTAACGAAACATTGTAATTGAAGGAGCTTGGAAGACATCAGGAATAAACATAATTAATTCGGAAAGGATAAAAATGACTGACTTGTTTGTAAGGTGATAAAGGGGAATCCAGGGAGGTTGTCGTGAAAACTAGACATGATGCGTGGACTTTAGAAAATGATCAACTTCTAGCAGAAACAGTTCTATCATATGTTCAAAACGGCCGTACTCAGTCGGCTGCTTTTAAAGATATTGGAAATCGATTGAATCGTACAGCAGCAGCGTGTGGATACAGGTGGAATGCGAAACTACGCAAAAATTACACAAAAGAGTTTGAACAAGCCAAAATGAGAAGAAAAGAAATTTCTCTTAACAAAAAGGAAACCCAAACTAATCAACAGGTTTTACAACACGGTGAAATTATACAACTAACAATAGACGAATGCATTCATTATTTATCTCAAGTTCGATGCAAAGAGAACCACATTCACATTCTTAATGAAAATATACGATTAACTGAAGAGAATAAAAAGCTGTATGAGAAAAAACAAACCCTTATGAACAAGTATGTGCAACTTACTAATCAAAAACAAAAGATAGATCATAAATATAAGACTTTATTTCGCCTTATTAATGAGGTCCAATTAATAGAGGAGGAAAAGCAACTCTATCATTAATGCTTTTCCTCTCCCAATAAAGAAACTACTTTACTTTTCATCCTTCACACGAGTAATCTTAATATCCTTCAGTAGCTCTGTAATGACATATCCACCCATAATTAACCCTGCAACAGATGGAACAAATGCATTTGATGAAGGCGGCATTTTTGCTTTTCTTATTGGCGCCGCATCATTTCCAACTTCTTTCCGTACTTCTTCACGAATCACAATCGGGCTTTCATCTGAAAATACGACTTTTATGCCTTTATGAATTCCTTCTTTACGTAAGCGAGTCCGAATGACCTTTGCAATCGGATCTGTATGTGTTTTGGAAATATCCGCGACCTGAAATCTCGTTGGGTCCATTTTATTCGCTGCACCCATACTGGAGATAATCGGAATGTTTCTTTTTATACATTCTTTCATTAAATGAATTTTATAGGAAATTGTATCAGATGCATCCACAACATAATCAAGATTATGTGCAAAGAATTGTTCATACGTTTCTTCAGTGTAGAACATTTTTAAAGAAATGACTTCACAATCAGGGTTGATGTCTTTAATACGATCAGCCATCAAGTCTACTTTCGGCTGACCTACTGTTGATACCAGTGCATGAATTTGACGATTTACATTTGTAATATCTACATCATCTTTATCTACCAGTACTAAGCGGCCGACACCTGATCTTGCTAATGCTTCTGCTGAGAAGGAGCCTACTCCTCCAATTCCCAACACAGCGACAGTGCTGTTTTTTAAAATAGTTAACCCTTCTTTACCTATTGCCAATTCATTACGCGAAAATTGATGTAGCAACTAACTCACTCCAATTGATAACCTAAAATTTCTAATCATGTCATAATGACAGTATTTTTACCTGAAAAAGAATATACCATACATCACTAAAAAAGTAAGCCCTTATTATTAGAAAAACTTGGCTTATCGCCCTAATGGAGAAAGCCTAGTTTTTCTTAGACTATCATCCATAAAATTTATATACGTTCTGATAGTATAAAAAAGGACACCTCATTTCACAGTTGGTGAAAGGGGTGCCCCTGTTTTATCTTCTATGTAGCAGTCCCGATTGTGCCGTCGCCATTTCCCTCGTTTTGATCCCGCACTCAGCAGGTGGGTGCTTTGTTCCAGAGGTTTGTAAGTCCTCATGCGAGTGAGAGGCATTTACTCTGTCCGGAAACTTCAAGCTCCCGTATAAAAAATGTTAGGTCAAAACTAGGTGTACAACGAACACATCAGGACTTTCATATATATTACTTAAAAAGATAATAGCATAAGAAAAATTTCATTTCAAGTTCTTGACTCAGTCACGAAGCTCAAGATTTAATTCTTCTAATTGTGCTTCACTAACTGCACTCGGTGCACTTGTTAATAAGTCACTTGCACTAGCTGTTTTAGGGAAAGCAATTGTGTCTCGTAGATTTGATCGACCAGCTAAAAGCATAACAAGTCTATCCAATCCAAGAGCAATTCCTCCGTGTGGTGGTGTTCCATATTCAAATGCTTCTAATAAGAAACCGAATTGCTCTCTAGCCTCATCTTCAGAGAAACCTAACAGCTTAAACATTTTTTCCTGAATATCTTTTTCAAAAATACGGATAGATCCTCCACCTAATTCATAACCGTTAAGGACAATATCATAAGCTTGTGCTTTCACATTTGCCGGATCTGTATCAAACAATTCAATGTCTTCGCGTGCAGGCATTGTAAATGGATGATGTGCTGCATAATAGCGTTTTGTTGCTTCATCATACTCAAGTAACGGCCAATCAACCACCCATAGGAAGTTGAATTTGCTTTCGTCAATTAAGTTCAGGTCCTTACCAAGCTTGGAACGAAGTGCTCCTAAAGCATCTGCAACAACTGATTTTTTATCTGCCACAAAGACAAGAAGATCACCAACAGTAGCCTCTAATGTTTGTAACAGCCCTTTTTGCTCTTCTTCAGTGAAGAACTTGATAATAGGACCTTTTAGGCCGTCCTCTTCAACCTTAAGCCATGCCAACCCTTTGGCACCGTATGGAGCAACAAATTCAGCTAGTGCATCCATATCTTTTCTTGAGTATTTATCCGCTGCACCTTTAACGTTTATCGATTTAACTTGACCGCCATTTGCGATTACAGTGTTAAATACTTTTAAACCACTATTCTTAACAATTTCACCAACATCCACGAGCTCGAGTCCGAAGCGTGTATCTGGCTTATCAGATCCATATCGTCCCATAGCTTCATCATATGTCATTCTAGGCAATGGTAGTTCAATCTCGATATTTTTTGTTTCTTTCATGATGATTGACATCATCTGTTCTGTCATAGACATAATATCATCTTGACTCATAAATGAAGTTTCAATGTCAATTTGGGTAAATTCCGGTTGACGATCAGCACGCAAGTCTTCATCACGGAAACAGCGGGCAATCTGATAGTATTTATCAAAACCAGAAACCATCAATAACTGTTTAAAGATTTGAGGTGATTGTGGTAAAGCGTAAAATTCTCCCTCATGCACACGACTTGGTACTAAATAATCACGAGCACCTTCTGGCGTGCTTTTTGTTAATATCGGTGTTTCAATATCTAAGAAGCCATTTTCATCCAAGAAATTTCTCATAGATCTTGTCACTTGATGACGCAATTGAAGAGTAGTTTGTAAAGCCGGTCTTCTTAGATCTAAATAGCGGTACTTTAAACGGACATCTTCCGATACTTCATCAGATTTATCCTCAATTAAGAAAGGCGGATTTTTTGCTGCATTGATAATTGTCACATTCTCTACAATAACCTCTATTGTCCCTGTTGAAACATTAGGATTGATTGTTTCTTCATCACGCTTAACAATTTTACCAGTTATATCCAACACATATTCACTACGAACTCTTTCTGCGATTGCTAATGCTTCAGCCGAAATTTCAGGGTTAAAAACAACCTGTACAACACCTGTACGGTCACGCAGGTCAATAAAAATAACCCCGCCTAAATCACGTCTTTTTGCTACCCAACCTTTTAAAATGACTTCTTCACCAATTGCTGACTCTGGAACTTCGCCACAGTAATACGTACGGCCAAACATGAAACCCTCTCCTTTTATTACATTGTTTTTTGTTTTAAATATGAGATCACTTGATCAAGTGCAATTTCTTCTTGTGTGCCTGTTTCCATATTTTTAATGGCAATCACATTGTTTGCTAATTCGTCATCTCCTAAAACCGCAACAAATTTAGCTTGATGACGATCTGCAGCTTTAAATTGAGCCTTCATCTTCTTATCTTCGTAATCCTTCTCAGCAACGAGACCAGCATTTCTCATATCGTTCAATAATGATACCGCACGATCTTTTGCTTGGTCTCCCATTGTTACGATATAACAATCAACGCCAGCTGAAATTGGTAATTCTATACCTTCTGCTTCAAGTGCTGCTAATAAACGCTCAATACTTAGCGCGAATCCGATACCAGGAGTTTCCGGGCCACCGATTTCCTGTGCTAAGCCATTGTATCGTCCACCACCGCAAAGTGTCGTAATGGCTCCGAATCCTTCTGCATTGCTCATAATTTCAAATGCAGTATGATTATAATAATCCAATCCTCTAACAAGTCCCGGATCAACTTCAAACTCAATCCCATTAGCAGTTAAATACTCCTGTACCTTGTTAAAGTAATGAGTAGAATCTTCATTAAGGAATTCAAGTATAGATGGAGCTGTTTCCATCAATTCATGATCTCGATCCTTTTTACAATCCAAGATTCTTAACGGATTTTGTTGCAACCTTTTTTGACAATCAGAACAAAATTCCCCGATCCTTGGTTCAAAATGAGCAATTAGTGCTTCACGATGAGCCTTACGACTTTCGCTGTCACCTAAGCTATTGATAACCAGCTTTAAGCTTTTCAAACCAAGTGCTTGATATAGATTCATTGCTAGAGAAATCACTTCCGCATCAATGGCTGGATCATTACTCCCAAGCGCCTCAATACCAAATTGGACAAATTGACGGAAACGACCAGTTTGAGGACGTTCATAGCGGAACATTGGCCCAATATAATACAATTTTGTTGGCTGTGAAGGATTTGCATAAAGTTTTTTCTCTACAAAAGCTCGAACAGTTGAAGCTGTTCCCTCTGGGCGAAGGGTAATACTTCTTCCTTTTCGATCCTGAAATGTATACATTTCCTTTTGGACGATATCGGTACTTTCCCCAACACCACGAGCAAAAAGCTCTGTATGTTCAAAAATAGGAGTACGAATCTCCTTATATTGATATCTCTTACATAAATCACGTGCAGTATTCTCAACAAACTGCCACTTCTCAACCTCTCCAGGTAAAATATCCTGAGTACCTCTAGGAATCTGGAATGACATAATTTACCTCCCTTAAAAAATACAACAAAAAAACTCCCGTCCTACAAAAAGTAGGGACGAGAGTTATACCCGTGGTTCCACCCTAGTTGAAATAATCATCTATTTCCACTCGATCAGTTAACGCCTGTCACGTTCTACTCCTACTAGACTTACTGTTTTTCAGAGAGAAACCTAAGGAGTGTTTTTCAATAAGTCATCATGTAGAAATGCTTTCAGCCTAAGACATTTCCTCTCTTTTCATGTGTTATCTTATTTACTGTTCTCCCTCATTGGTTCACAAAATTATATATGTTGTATTTAGATAATACTTTCGAATTTTATCTTATCATACGTATCTTTGTAGTATATTGTCAAGACCGATTTAAATGTTTTTTTAAATTCTTTACTTCTCTTAAAGAAATTCCAAATTCAGATGCAAGTTCAAAAGACGAGTCATTTTGCTCTTTTGTCATAAAATCATGAAAATTCACCCCGAAAACATCCCGTCTTGAGTGCATTAATTCCCCTTTGTCATTATTTCTCATTGATCATTCCACCTCATCTCGTCATAGTCATTATTATCTTTTCCTATTTTGGAAAAATTTATTTCAAATTTCTAAAGGAATGTCGATATAAGTAGAGAAATGTTTTATTTAACTAATTATTATAAAAAGGAGGTTTATCGTGATTCGCAAAATGATAACCATATCAATATGTTTCACATTAGTGATCCTATCCCTTTTTATCGAAACTTCACCTTCAACTGCAAAGGCTGCTGATCAAGTAACAATTAATGTTGATGCGCTGAATGTGCGAAACGGAGCAGGACTAACATACTCCGTCATTGCCAAAGTAAAAAAAGGACAAACATATGATGTGGTAGAAAAGAAAAATGATTGGATTAAGATTAAATTATCAGCAAGATCTTCTGGATGGGTAGCAAATTGGTTAGTCACCCAGAAAAAAGCAGTAACAAGTTCTTCTACACCTGCTGTTACAACTTCGAAGGGTTCAATCGTTGAATCCGTTGCAACAGGACTAAGGTTTCGTTCAGGACCTGGAACTTCTTTCGGAGTGATCGGTGTATTTGAAAAAGGGAAAACAGCTTCCTATTTGGAGAAAAGCGGGGAATGGATCAAGATTTCCTATTCAGGTAAAACTGGCTGGGTATCTTCAAGCTATGTAAAGGTCAAATATACTTCATCAACACAAGGGTCGACCGGCACATCGTCCGGAAAAAGCGGTACTGTGACCGCATCATCCTTAAATGTTCGTAAAACGGCCTCTACTTCAGGCAGTATTGTTGGAAGCCTTAAGAAAAATGCCACTGTTTCAATTGTAAATGAATCAGGGAAATGGGTTCAAATCCAAACTAAAAATATCTCAGGCTGGGTACATAGTGATTATATAAAGATAAACTCGTCCAATTCGGGGTCAAAAGAAAACACCTCTTCTACATCGAACCAAAGTTCTGCCGCAAAAGGTAGCGGAAAAGTGACAGCCACATCATTAAATATAAGAAATAGCGGCTCACTTAGTGGAAGTGTTGTTGGTTCCATAACAAAAGGAACAAAGGTAAATATTCTTGAAGAAAAAAATGACTGGTATAAGATTGCATACGGTTCAAACAAGGTTGGTTGGGTTGCTGGCTGGTACATTGCTAAAGATACTACACAAACCACAAATACCAATACTAATACAAGCAATAGCAGTCAACAGGTGAAAATTATTTATAACGGTACAAATATCCGCTCAGGAACATCAACTTCTCATTCAATTATTAAACGTGCAAATATTGGTGAGAGTTATAGCATTATTGAAAAAGCAGGAGATTGGTATAAGATCAATCTTGGTGGTAATAAAACTGGTTTTATTGCCGGTTGGGTAGTTGAAACAGCAGGTGTCAGTTCACCTGTTACGAAGCCTGGAGTGTCACAATACATCAAAAACAAGACAATTGTCATTGACCCTGGACATGGCGGTCGTGACAGTGGCGCTGTTGGTGCATCTGGTACATTAGAGAAGAATTTAACACTTTCCACTGCAAAATTAGTATATGATAAGCTTAAATCTGCTGGAGCAAATGTTTTTATGACAAGATCAAATGATACATATATTAGCTTAAATTCTCGTGTGAGCACATCACATTATCGGAATGCAAAAGCATTTATTAGCATTCATTTCGATAGTATAGCAGATCGAAGTGTTTCAGGAACAACAACGTATTATTATCATTCGTTAAAAGATGGTTCTCTAGCAAAGTCTATAAATAATGAACTTGTTAAACAAACCAAACTGAGAGACAGAGGTCAAAAATTCGGGAATTTCCATGTCCTTCGAGAAAATAAAGCTCCTGCCGTATTGCTTGAGCTGGGCTTCTTAAGTAATCGGACAGAAGAATTAACCGTAGCTACTTCAAGCTATCAAGAGAGGGCCTCACAAGGAATTTTTAATGGATTAGCACAGTATTTCAAGTAAATAGAAAAAGGTTATCCTTCATTCAAATACAGAAGAAGGATAACCTTTTTATTTACTTTCTATAATTAATGTTACTGGACCTACGTTTGTAAATTGAACATCCATCATAGCTCCGAAAATCCCTGTTTCAACCTGCAAACCTTTTTCTCTTAACATACGATTAAAAGACTCATAAAGCTCATTTGCTACGTCAGGTTTTGCAGCATTCATATAGTTAGGTCTTCTACCCTTACGGCAATCTCCATATAGGGTAAACTGAGAAACAGATAGAACCTGTCCACCCACATCAAGAATAGAATGATTCATTTTGCCTGTTTCATCTTCAAAAATCCTTAGATGAGCAATTTTTTCAGCTAGGTACTCAGCATCTGATTCTGTGTCATCATGTGTAATTCCAACAAGGACCATAATACCTTTATCAATTTTCCCAACTACTTTTTCATCAACAGTAACCTTCGCTTGAACTGCACGTTGTACAACTACCTTCACAATAAAACCTACCTTACATTAGTTCATTACTCTTCTAACAGAGTATATATCAGAAATCTGTTTAATTCTTTCTACTACTTTTTGTAAGTGATTAATATTGGATATAGCAATAGCCATATTAATCGTTGCAACTTTGTTACGGTCTGATTTACCTGCTACAGACGAAATATTTGTTTTTGTCTCATTTACCGCTTGTAATACTTCATTTAACAGGCCTCGACGATCATAGCCCAAAATTTCAATTTCAACATTATATTCTTTTCGACTTGATGAAGGTTGATTTTCCCATTCAACATCAATTAACCGTTCTTTTGCATCGTCAGTGTGAACATTTGTACAATCAGAACGGTGAACAGATACTCCTCTTCCCTTCGTTATAAAGCCGACTATGTCATCACCTGGAACTGGATTACAGCATTTTGAGAGACGAATTAATAAATTATCAATTCCCTTAACTTGTACACCTGCATCACGCTTTTTCGAAGTTGTAGAGGCAGGGATTTGTTTCGTCTCATTCATAACCTCTTGTATATTTTTTTCCTGTTCTTCCTGATCACGTTTTTTACGCCATTTTTCTGTTAAACGATTCGCAACCTGTAGTGCCGTTACACCATTATATCCAACGGCTGCATACATATCCTCTTCATTAGAAAAGTTGAACTTCTCAGCTACTCGTTGTAAATTATCAGTTGTCATGATTTCTTTGACATTAAAATCTAAATTTTTTATTTCAGTTTCAACCATTTCTTTCCCTTTTTCAACGTTTTCTTCACGACGTTGCTTTTTGAAGAATTGGCGAATTTTGTTTTTCGCTTGAGAAGTTTGAGCAAGTTTCAACCAATCTTGACTAGGTCCATATGAGTGCTTGGATGTTAAAATCTCAATAATATCGCCTGTTTTTAGCTTATAGTCAAGGGTAACCATTTTGCCGTTAATTTTCGCACCGATGGTTTTATTGCCAATTTCTGAATGAATACGATAAGCAAAATCAATCGGAACAGATCCAGACGGCAACTCAATTACATCGCCTTTTGGTGTGAAGATAAATACCATATCTGAAAACAAATCAATTTTTAGAGATTCCATGAATTCTTCTGCATTTGTTACATCATTTTGAAATTCTAATATTTCTCTGAACCAGGAAAGCTTTTTTTCTAATGTTGTTTTTTCATCAACATCTTTTCCCTCTTTATAAGCCCAGTGGGCTGCGATCCCGTACTCAGCGATTTGATGCATTTCAAACGTACGAATTTGCACCTCAAGCGGATCTCCCTTAGGTCCGATCACGGTTGTATGAAGAGACTGATACATATTCGGTTTCGGCATGGCAATATAATCTTTAAAACGACCAGGCATCGGCTTCCAGCAAGTGTGAATAATACCTAATACGGCATAACAATCTTTAATGCTATTGACCACAATTCTAACCGCTAATAGATCATAGATTTCATTAAATTGCTTATTTTGAAGAACCATTTTCCGATAAATGCTGTATATATGCTTTGGTCTACCTGAGAATTCAGCTTCTATGTTGACCTCATCAACCCGTTCTCGAACTTCGTCAATGACTTGATCCAAGTATTCCAATCGTTCTTGACGCTTTTTCTTCATTAAATTTACAATTCGATAATATTGCTGCGGATTTAAATACCTTAATGAAGTATCTTCTAACTCCCATTTAATTTTCGAAATCCCTAAACGATGAGCAAGCGGTGCAAAAATTTCTAATGTTTCATTTGAAATACGTCGCTGTTTCTCCTGAGGAAGATGTTTAAGAGTTCTCATATTGTGCAGACGGTCTGCAAGCTTTATAAGAATCACACGAATATCCTGAGCCATCGCTACAAACATTTTCCTATGGTTTTCAGCCTGTTGCTCTTCTTTTGATTTATATTTTATTTTCCCCAGCTTTGTTACACCATCAACGAGCATTGCCACTTCATTGTTGAACTCTGCTCGCAAGTCATCTAACGTAACATCTGTATCCTCCACAACATCATGGAGAAAACCACCTGCTATTGTAGCGGGATCCATCTCTAAATCTACCAAAATGCCTGCAACTTGAATAGGGTGTATAATATATGGTTCGCCAGACTTACGGAATTGTTCCCGGTGTGCTTCTTCAGCAAAATCATAAGCACGCTGTATAAAATCAGTATCTTCGGCTGACAAATAGCGCTGTGCTTTTTGAATTACTTGCTCGGAGGATAATACTTGTTCATTAGCCATGAAATCACCTTTTTATATTGAAACTTTGATTACAAATCTTTTTCCTTCTTGCTGTTTATATATTGTCATAAAAACCGAATAACGAAGTTCGTTATATCGATTAGAAATTTCACTATATTGTAACTATTATCAATAAAAAAACACGAGATGTAAAGAGAAAACAGTATTTTTCACACTAGCCAGAAAGTGGTATATGACCTTTTACACAAAAAACATTTAATAAATGGAGTAAAATGGATTTTATAAGTCAAGTTAATTGAAATAGTATATGCAATTTGCAAAAAAAGCACCCATTTGAGTGCCTCTAAAAATAATGGGGACCGAGAAGCAAATAACCCGGGTCCCCATATAATTAAAATGTCATTAATGTTAAAACATCATAGCCATCCAATAAATTACGGCCATCTAAATATGATAATTCTATTAAGAAAGCAATACCCGCTACAACTCCACCTAATTCTTCCACAAGCTTGATTGTTGCTTCGATTGTTCCTCCAGTTGCCAATAGATCATCTGTGATTAATACTCTTTGACCAGGCTTAATCGCATCTTTATGAATTGTAAGGACATCTTTCCCATACTCAAGACCATACTCAACACGTACAACCTCACGAGGTAACTTTCCTTCTTTACGAACTGGAGCAAAGCCCACTCCTAGTGAATATGCCACTGGACAACCGATAATAAAGCCACGCGCCTCTGGACCAACAACGATGTCAATCTCTTTTTCACGAGCATATTCCACAATTTGGTCTGTCGCATATCGATACGCATCCCCATTATCCATTAATGTTGTAATATCTTTAAATTGAATTCCTGGTTTCGGATAATCAGGAACGACTGTTACAAATTGCTTTAAATCCATTTTTCCTTTGTCCTCCTTATACACCTACAGGCGCATCTAATGGAAACCTTTGTTCAAACCACTGCTTAAGCTGCATGTAAGATGTATATAATAACGTTTTTTCTAGTTCAATTTGGTTTTGCTTTTGGGTATACGTTTTCGATTCACTTAAATCTCTTTTTTGAGATGTGGAATTTGTCGAAATAACACCATTTTCTATTGTAACAAATTCTAGCTCAAAAAACACCTGTGACATAAATTCTATTGTTTCTTTTGTCCAGCCTTTGTGTTTCGCCAGAAGCTCACCTTGTTCACGAAGCTTAAAGGAGCCTTGCTTTCGCAGGAAACCATAGTACCATTTAAAATGATCCCTTGTCGGTATTGTCGAAAAAAAATGATCCGCTTCTTGTTGAAACACAGAATAAATTCTTGCAGGTTTACCTTTTGAAAAAAGCCCGTCCAATAATTCGATTGAAGAAGGAATGTCAAGTAAAAGAAGATGTTTGTCACGGGCATCAAGATTTTTTGCCTCTTCATCAGATTGTACTCGACGTGCTTTATGATCCAGTCCTCTTTGCGCTAATTCTTCATATGTTTTTGACTGAAATGTAATAATCTGCCCAGCTTCATTGGATGAAAATAAGCTTATGAGATGATCAACATTTCTGGAACCGCGAAAGTCAAACAGCTGCCATTGATTTACTTTTAAATCCTTCAGCATAATTTGCGGTTTTCTCAAGTTATTCCATTCATTTATTGTAAGCTCTCCAATAGCAGATACAGCAACAGCAGGTGAGAGCTCGTCATGAATATACCCCATACCGAAGCCAACACAATCGAGTTGCTGTTCTTCTTGTGAAAAGACGATCTTTAAATGATTTTGCTCTGCCCCTATTTTACGGACATTAGCCAATGTCATATCTTCCAAATGAATAATCGGTTTTGGATTATTCATACCAAACGGTGATAACTGCTGCATCTCTTCTATAGACTTAACAGTTATATCCTCTAGCTTACAGCTAACATCAACTCGTGTAACAGGAATAAAATCATCTTCTGTCAAAATCATCTGTGCTTTTTCTACCAGTCTTTCACGAAGCTCATTTACATCTTCAAGTTGTAATGTCATACCCGCAGCCATAGGATGACCGCCAAAATGAGGTAAAATATCACGGCATGTTGATAAATTTTCAAACAAATCAAAGCCTACGATACTTCGTGCTGATCCCTTTGCGATCCCCTTTTCTTTGTCGATACTTAAAACAATTGTCGGTCTATAAAAACGATCGACTAATCTTGAAGCTACAATCCCGACAACACCTGGATTCCAGCCTTCTTTGGCAATAACAAGGACAGGATTTTGCTCAATTGGAAAGCGTGTATTAACCTCTTGAATAGCTTCCTCAGTCATTGTGTTCACTAGTTTTTGTCTTTCTTTATTACGTAAATCTATTTCTTCAGCGATCATCATAGCTTCTTCTTCATTATCAGAAAGAAGTAAGTCGACAGCTGGATCTGCAGATTGTAATCTTCCAACAGCGTTAATTCTGGGACCAAGAGCAAAACCAATTGTATCTTCATTTATTTCTTGCAGCTTTACATTAGCAATTTTTAACAGAGCTTTTAACCCGATCCGATTTGTAGTTTTTAATTGGTTTATACCACGTTTTGCTATTAATCTATTTTCTCCATGCAGAGCAACTAAATCGGCAATTGTGCCAATTGCCGCAACCTCTAATAGATCTGTTGGAACTTCCCCCAACAGTGCATGGCTTAATTTAAATGCTACACCTACACCAGCCAATTCCTTAAATGGATACGTGCATTCCGGCTGTTTAGGATGTATGATTGCTAGTGCATCAGGTAAAACTGGACCTGGTTCATGGTGGTCAGTGATAATTAAATCCACACCTAAACCCTTCGCAACTTCTGCTTCATGAACTGCAGCAATACCGGTATCAACCGTAATAATTAGTGAAAAGCCCCGTTCATGAGCTAATCTAAATGCTGCCTCATTTGGTCCATATCCTTCCGAAAATCGATTGGGTATATAAAAATCTGCTTTAGCACCTAATTTTTGTAATGTCGTTAATAAAACAGTCGTACTACTTACACCATCTGCATCATAATCACCATAAACCAATATATGTTCATTATTATGAATTGCCTTTTGAATACGTTGTACAGCTTTGTCCATATCTTTTAAGAGAAATGGATCATGAAAAGTTTGTGAGTCCGTATCTAAAAATTCCTTCGCAGCTTCGACAGAGTTAATTCCTCTATTTACTAGTAAAGAAGCTACCAGCGGTGTCACCGATAAATTCTCTCTTAAATTTTGAATGAAGGTTTCATCAGATGATTGAATCATCCACCTTGTATTTGCCTTTAACATAGTTTCACCCCTCAACCTTCTCATTATACAAGAGTGGTCAAGGGGTTTCAATTTAAGGATTCTTCCATTGTATGATGTTAGTGTTTATGATTGATCTGTTTGTAAGCGATGATCATTTTGAACAGCTTGATCTTTTTCTGTTAAAGTTTTCATTTCTTCTTTTAACCTTATGTTTTCTTTTTCTAATGCCTTTAATTTTCGATTGAGTGTAAGGATTCTAACAACTCCTGTAGAGGCTATCATAAAACCGCCCATAAATACTGAGCCCAAAATAATTAGAATCAGCGGCCACTCAGCTTTCCCAAATAAATAATCCACCTCTACAGTTTCCACATTTATGACTGCAAAAATCGCAATAATTAAGGCAAAGATAATAGCCAGGATTATACTCCACTGACGTTTCATCGGCTTCCCTCCTTTTAAGTTAAGTATAATTTGAAGGGCTTTTAGTACACTATTTTGCTCCAAATCAAATAGTGTGACAAACTAAAACACAAAATAAATAAGAATCAACCCATCTCTATTTATTATTACCCCATTCTCATGGCATAGTAACAAAAAGTGTGAGTTGATCCTTTATACAGTCAGTTATACCTGTGGTTCATCACTTACGTGAGAAGCTGTTTCTTTCTTTCTAGTTATTTGCTTACCTTTCCAAATCAACCATAATTGAGCTGCAATAAATAGAGAAGAATAGGTACCGGCAACTAAGCCAACCAGTAATGCAATTGAGAAATTCGTAATAGATGAGCTACCAAAAACCAACAGGGCTGCGACAGCTATAACAACTGTTAACACAGTATTAATTGAACGGGTAAAGGTCTGTTGTAGACTTCTATTTACGATAAACTGTAAATCCTCAATCGTTTTAGCTTTTTTCTTTTTATTTAATTCCCGGATTCTGTCAAAGGTAACGATCGTATCATTTATTGAATACCCGACAATTGTCAACACGGCTGCAATAAATGTAATATCTACTTCTAATCTAGTGATACTAAAAAAAGCAATGATGAAAAACGCGTCATGTAACAAGGCAATAATTGATGCCAGCGCCATATAGAATTCAAAGCGAATAGATACATAAATAATAATCCCAATGGAAGCAATTAACACTCCATACATCGCATTCCTTGCAAGTTCTTTACCTACCGTCGGGGAAACCGTACTTACATTTGGTTCAGAACCATATAATTCATTGAAATGGCTTTTTACTTCAGCAATTTTTTGCGGTTCAAGTACACCTATAAAGCGTGCAACCCCAACCTCTTTGTTTTCTCCTGCAAGGACAACATCATCGACTTCGAGATCCAGCTTACTCATTTCACTCTCAATTTCCTCTGCTGTTAAGCTCTTATCCGCTAATACCTCGATTCGTGTTCCACTTGCAAAATCAATTCCTACATTTAATTTAAATACTAAAATAACAATAACACCTGCAACAACAAGTAATGTCGAAAGCATAAAGAATTTTTTACGGTGTTTTAAGAAATCCACATGATCAAACTTCGTTGGTGCAATTGTATCATCGTCAGTTTCTTCGATACTAAGAATCTCATCCTTTTTCACACCAAAGTAACTTTTTTTCTTATCGAGCCATCGACTTTCAACTAATAATGTCAATAGAATTCTGGATAGGAACACAGCTGTGATAAAGCTGACAATAATACTCAGGATCAGCATTGTAGCAAATCCTTTTACAGAGCTTGTCCCAAAGAAAAATAAAACTCCTCCAGCTAAAATTGTTGTAATATTTGCATCAAAGATTGTTGCAAAGGAACGTCTTGACCCTGCTTTAAATGCTGAACGAACCGAGCGGCCCAATTTTAATTCTTCTTTGATTCGCTCGTATGTAATAATGTTGGCATCTACAGCCATCCCGACACCAAGTATTAATGCTGCTATCCCAGGAAGTGTTAATACACCGTTCATCCAATCAAATACTTGAAGAATTAAATAAATATATGTTGATAATGTTATAACAGCAATTAATCCAGGTAAGCGGTAGAATATAAGCATAAACAAGAAAATAATTGCGATACCAACTATACCAGCTAAAACCGTACTATCCAGAGCTTGTTCACCAAATTGAGCTCCGACAGATGTAGAGTAAAGTTCAGTTAGTTTCACTGGAAGAGAACCTGCATTTAGAAGGTTTGCCAAATCCTGTGCTTCCTGAATTGTAAAGTCTCCTGTAATTGTAACATCTGTTTGATTAAAAACCTGATCAACGTTTGGTGCAGATATAAACTTCGGCTTTTCTTTACTAACTTCTGCTTGGAAAGAATCACCTTCTGCATAATCAAGCCAGATGACAAGCTGATTATAAGGTGCATTTCCAACAATCTCCTGTGTGACCTCTTTAAATTTAGATGCATCTTTTAATTTTATCGCAACATTCGGTTTTCCCTGCTCATCGAATGATTGCTTCGCTCCACCTTCAACCAAGTCAGAACCATTTAACATTTCTTTATCTTCATAATCTCTAAATGTTAATTCAGCTTGTGTCGAGAGGATTTCCCTTGCTTTACTTTGGTCGTTCACTCCAGCTAATTGAACCCGAATCCGGTCATCACCTTCGATTTGGATGTTCGGTTCACTAACTCCCAGTACGTTTGCTCTTTTTTGAAGTGCATTTACTGTACTGACTAATACATCTCTTGTTATTTTGTCACCTTCATTTGCCGGTGAAACCTCATAGAGAATCTCAAATCCACCCTGCAAATCCAACCCTAGTATGATGTTACTTGTTGCCTTATTTGTGTTAAAACCTATTAAGCTTCCCACAACAAGGACAAGAAGAAAAAACGCAACGATGCGTCCACGCTTTACCATTATGTATCCTCCTTAATCTCTAACAAATGAACTATTTGGGAGGCATGCTTATTTTATGTATCTAACGTCAACATTTCCCAATAAAAATTATACGATAGTAAATAAAGCTGAAGCAAACTAAATAAGACCTTTTAGGAGATCCTGTCCTTCCTCACTTTCAAACCAGTTGCCTCCTTTGAAAGATTCAACCGTCGCAAAATTCATAAATTCACCCACTTTAAGAGCAAGCACATCCCGTACAACTTCATGTACATATAGTTCAGGTGTTTTTTTCCACTTCTTCGTTTTTAAGTATGTCCATAGCCTTTCTTCTGTTACATCCTCATAACCAAGTAAAATAAATTCTTCTAGTTTACTTTTAATTGCCGGCCTTACATGATCCCGATATTCATCAAACGGCTGCTTATTCATCATACCACTCCTTTTAGTCGAGTCGATTTCATTTTCTTATATTTCAACAATTCACAATCTGCTTAGAACTTGTCATGCTTGGCCTATTGGCTCGCATATAGTAATTGTATATGATTCCACGTTATTTGAGAAGGCAGGGAGAAAAATGTCAAAGCAGACGTTTCTAAAAGGAACGCTTATTTTAATTCTAGCAGGGTTTATTACTCGTGTCCTAGGTTTTATTAATCGGATTGTTGTTGCTCGTTTTATTGGTGAAGAAGGAGTAGGCCTATACAATATGGCAGTTCCTACCCTGGTGCTGGTCATTACAATTACTCAACTTGGATTACCTGTTGCGATTTCAAAACTTGTTGCAGAAGCGGAAGCACAGGGTGATCATCGGAGAATAAAAAAAATACTGGTTGTCTCACTCTCTGTCACCTGCACATTAAGTCTCATCTTTACGCCAGCCATGATTTTACTTGCACCTTATTTATCTCAGCACGTCTTTACAGATCACCGTACCTATTGGCCGCTTTTGGCCATTGCTCCAGTTGTACCAATTGTCGCCATTTCATCGGTTATTCGCGGATATTTTCAAGGCAAACAAAATATGCGTCCAGCTGCTATTTCTCAAGTATTAGAACAAATTGTCCGAATTTCTCTTGTTGCAGTTTGTACTAGTGCTTTCCTGCCTTACGGTATTGAATACGCAGCTGCAGGTGCAATGATTTCAGCTGTTATTGGTGAATTGGCTTCCCTTTTATACTTAGTGACAATGTTTAAAATGAAAAAGAAAATGAAAATTCGCAGAAAATTTTTCAATTCAGTAAAAAATGGGAAAGAAACATTGAATCAATTAATGAACATCGCCCTTCCCACAACAGGAAGTAAATTCATCGGTAATATTTCCTGGTTTTTTGAGCCAATCGTAGTTGCAAATAGCTTATATATCGCAGGTGTCGCAACGGCCGCCGCAACAAAACAATACGGTGCACTCACCGGATATGCCATACCTTTACTTATGCTTCCATCATTTATTACCTTTTCGTTATCAACCTCATTAGTTCCTGCTATTAGTGAAGCAATGGCGAACAATCAATTAAAAACAGTTGAACACCGATTACAACAAGCTCTACGCTTATCCCTTATTAGCGGAGGATTAGCGTGTGTTATTTTATACGTATTTTCTGATCCGTTAATGACTGTTATGTACGGAACGAATAAATCAGCTATATTTGTTCAGGTAATGGCTCCTTTCTTTATTTTTCATTACTTTCAAGGTCCTTTGCAGGCGGTTTTACAAGCCTTGGATTTGGCAAAGGCTGCTATGATCAATAGTTTAATTGGCTCAGTTGTTAAAACAGCTCTCATCTTTGTCCTTGCCACACGTCCATCTCTTGGAATCATGGGGGCTGCACTCGCTATTGTTATCGGAATAATGCTTGTAACCTTACTGCACTTAGCGACTGTCATAAAGGTTGTGCCATTCACAATACATGTTAGGGAGTATGTAAAGAGTGGTGTAACAATGGTACTTGCAGGATTAGCTGGATTCTTTGCCTATGAGTACATATTCGAAACAACTCCTCTTATCTTTAGGTTACTTACTAGTTTGAGTATCACAACGGTCGTTTACTGTTTACTCCTTCTGGTCTTTAAATTAGTTGAAAAAGATGAAGTAAAACGGATACCCTTTGTTGGTTCTTATCTTTCAAGACTTATTCCTGTTAAATAAGATAAAAAATAAAAGAGAAGCTGTTGTGTTCAGCTTCTCTTTTTTAATTGTTATCTTCATCCTTTAAATCTATATAAAATACTCCATTCCCAAACGTACATAGAGAAATTTGTTTCATTTCTTTATAACCTAGTTTTTTAAGCTGCTGTCTTAACCATAAGTTGTTTTTTTGAATGATATCCAAATTTCTCTCCTGAATGATACCATCAACTATGAGCGGCAATTGTATTTCCGTCTGTTTTTTACCCTTATTTTGTTTTTCTATAACTGATAGTTTTCCAGAAGGTTCAAGAATGGCAAACTCAACATCCGCTACATTATTAATATCTTTGTCCCGAAGCTGAGTCATTAAATCATCGAAATTATATCGTTGTGTCCTCATGGCATGCTCATCAACTTTTCCCTGGTTAATGATAATCGTCGGCTTCCCATCTAATAAATGTCTAATTTTTTGATTCTTCAAGGAGATATAGGCCAAGGAGATTTGAATGATCATTAAGATAAGCATAGGAATGACAGTATGTACGAGTGGATCCTTAGGGTCCTCAATGGCCGTTACAGCCATTTCCGCGATCATAATAAAAACGACAAGATCCAAGATGCTCAATTCACCTATTTCTCTTTTTCCCATTACCCTAAAAATAAAAACAATGAGAAAATATAGAAACAGGGTCCGAATTAAGATCGTTAAATAATATTCCACTATATGTTGTTCTCCTTTCCTCCCTCATACCTTTTTACTTATTTTGAACGATATGCTATGTTTTATGTAAAGAATTCACTTTATACTGCAAAGTGAATTAAGTAACGAAAATAAACATAGACGGAGGATATTCCGAGTGAGATAATGACAATTGGAAAGCCAACTTTTAAGAATTCAATAAATTTAATATCCTCCTTTTCCTTAGCAGCTAAACCTGCTACAACCAGATTTGAACTTGCTCCCAACAATGTACCGTTACCTCCCAAACATGCTCCTAATGCTAAGGACCACCATAATGGGTCAAGGTTTGTCATTCCATAATCTTTGAATTCAAGAATCACTGGTATCATTGCCGCAACAAAAGGGATATTATCCACAAATCCTGATAGGACACCTGTCATCCAAAGAATTAGCATAGACGTTTTAGGTAAATCACCCTCTGTATAAAAAACTAAGCCTCTGGCAAGCTCATCTATAATTCCAACCTCTTCAAGCCCTCCTATTAACATAAAAAGGCCGATAAAGAAAAATAATGTTCCCCATTCTACCTGCTTAAATACCTCATCTGGCTTATATTCATCATGTGTTAATAATAACAATAACAAAGCCCCTGCTAATGCAATACTTGTTAAATCAATATGAAGAAGTGGGTTTAACATAAAACCTATTATCGTCATGATCAAAACAGAAACTGACTTAGGCAGTGCAGGTGTTACCTTTAAATAATCCCTGGCTCTAATGGAAGTTAACTTTTTCTGATCAATATGATCCGCCTTTAATTTATCCCGATAAACAAAAATTAAATAACCAAGTATCACGAAAAAAATGAGTAGAACTATAGGGCTTAAGTGAATTAGAAACGCATTAAATGTTAAATGCTCAACTGCCTGACCAATCATAATATTTGGAGGATCTCCAATTAAAGTAGCTGTCCCCCCAATATTTGAAGCAATGATAATGGAAATTAAATAAGGGATGGCAGGTATATGAATCATTCTTACAATTGTTAGGATGATTGGCACAAGCAATAATACCATTGTAACATTGGCTAAGAATGCTGACCCAATTGCAGTTAGAGTTGAAATAACTATTAGTAATGGAATAGGTCTTCCTTTAACCATCTTAGCCATGATAATTGCTAAGAATTCAAACACACCTGTCTGACTTGTAACGATAACAATGAGCATCATCGCAAATAATAAAGCGATTGTATTCCAATCGATATACGTAACAAATGCCTTGTTAACATCATAAATTCCTACAATAAGCATAGCAATTCCACCTAAGCCGGCTGCTAGTGCCCGATCAATCTTCTCCGTCATAATGACTATATATGTGATAAGAAAGATCATAACCGTTAACAATGTAAACATTTCCTACTCCCCCCTTTTTTACTCTTCAATTTCTCATGATCTATCTGTTAAATCTTTCATTACATTTTCTTTCAATTAAACAGCAAGTCCCCATTACCATCATATGATGCAAGTCCACTAAAATATTTGTAGTCTATTTTTTTCTTCCATGAATATTCTGTAATAAAGACGAGCATAAACAAGCTCGAATTAAATTTGTACAGATTGAAAGGGGGAAGCTTAGTGGAAACAAAAAAGTGGGGAAAAGCGATCCTATTTGGTCTTATCACCATTTTTGTTATGGCTCTTGTTACGAGTCTCATATTTTCTTTGCTTTTAAAATTCACAAGTCTCACTGAATCTTCTATTACATGGCTTATTCTTGGTTTATCTATTTTAGCCTTGTTCATTGGCGGATTTGTCGCAGGAGGAAACGGAAAGGAAAAAGGCTGGCTAATCGGAGGAATTACAGCTATTCTTTTTTCACTCATTATTCTTTTATTTAAATTTTTAGGTCATGGTGAGATCTTCTCGGTGCAAGAGCTCATGTATCATGGAGGATTTTTATTAGTTGCTATGTTAGGTGGTATTTTCGGAGTGAATTTGTCTTCATCGAGGGCATAAGAAATCGCAAGCGCCTTGATCAGCCTCAGGCACGTCCTGAGTTCCGGGGCTAGGTGCTGGAGCTAGACACCAACACTAAGTACAATATTCTTACCTAAAATAAAAACCAGGGCCTATTATGTCCCTGGTTTTATTATGTACTTATTAATCTCTAATAACTTCACGTACAGATTTACGATCGAATGTAAGACGAGTTCCATCTCCAACTTTAAGAACAATTTTGTTCTCGTCAATTGAGTCAAGGATACCGTGTAATCCACCGATTGTTACAATCTTGTCACCTTTAGTTAGGCTATTTTGCATCTCACGAACCGCTTTTTGTTGTTTTTGTTGCGGACGAATCAGCAAGAAGTAAAAAATCGCAAACATTAATACTAACGGTAAGACTGTTCCTAGCATTTCCATTTATATCACCCCTTTCATGCGGGTATTAGAAGTTTTTAGCATTCGGTTTGTTAAAGCCGTAAGCTTCAAAAAATTCATCACGGAAATCGCCTAAGCGATCTTCACGGATAGCTTGTCTAACTTTCTCCATTAAGTTTACCAGAAAATATAGATTATGATAAGAAGTTAATCTCAATCCGAATGTTTCATCACTTTTTATTAAATGACGAATATAGGCACGTGAGTAATTTCTGCATGTATAGCAATCACAATTTTCATCTAATGGACCAAAATCTCTAGCATACTTAGCATTTTTCACGACTAGGCGTCCTTCACTTGTCATGAGTGTACCATTACGGGCAATTCGAGTTGGAAGCACACAATCAAACATGTCAATTCCACGAATAGCTCCGTCGATAAGAGAGTCAGGTGAACCTACCCCCATTAAGTATCGTGGTTTATTATCAGGCATGAGAGGTGTTGTAAATTCCAGCACACGGTTCATCACATCTTTAGGTTCTCCAACCGATAAACCGCCAACTGCGTATCCAGGGAAATCCATGGACACCAAATCCCTTGCACTTTGTTTCCTAAGCTCCTCGTATTCTCCGCCTTGAATAATTCCGAAAAGACCTTGGTCGTTTGGTCTTGCATGAGCCTTTAAACAACGCTCTGCCCAACGGCTTGTGCGCTCTACAGATTTCTTCATATAATCATATTCAGCTGGATATGGTGGACATTCATCAAACGCCATCATAATATCAGATCCTAGATCATTTTGGATCTGCATCGCTTTTTCAGGGGATAGGAAAAGCTTATCTCCGTTTAAATGATTACGGAAATGAACACCTTCTTCTTCAATTTTGCGAAATTCACTTAAACTAAAGACTTGGAAACCGCCTGAATCGGTTAAGATTGCCCGATCCCAATTCATGAAATTATGAAGGCCGCCAGCTTCCTTAACGATTTCATTACCTGGACGTAACCATAAATGATAGGTATTACTTAGAATAATACCTGCTCCCATTTCTTTAAGCTCTTCCGGAGACATTGTTTTTACTGTTGCTAATGTTCCAACTGGCATAAACACAGGAGTCTCAAAACTGCCGTGTGGAGTATGAACTCTTCCCAGCCTTGCCCCAGTTTGTTTACATGTTTTAATTAGTTCGTATCGAATTGGTGAAGTTGACACCTTATTTCCTCCTTAAACCAAGAAGTACGAAAGCACCTCTTATATAACACCATTTTTATTTAAATGATCAGCATCGCATCTCCAAAACTAAAGAAGCGATATTTCTCTTTTACAGCTGTTTCATACGCATTTATTACATATTCTCTAGATGCTAAAGCACTTACTAACATAATCAGCGATGATTTAGGAAGGTGAAAGTTTGTAACCATTCCATCTATTCCTTTAAATTCATAGCCTGGATAAATGAAAATATTCGTCCAGCCACTCTCTGCAACAAATTGACCATTATGCTTAGATGCAATCGTTTCAAGCGTTCTCGTAGAAGTTGTTCCCACTGTGATAATTTTTCCGCCATTAGATCTTACGTTATTTAACAATGCAGCTGTTCCATCGGTTACTTGATAAAATTCTGCATGCATTTCATGCTCTTCTACCGTATCTGCACTTACCGGACGGAAAGTTCCTAAACCAACGTGTAAGGTAATAAAGGCGATATGTACTCCCTTTTCTTTTAACTGGTCAAGAATTTCCTCTGTAAAATGCAACCCAGCAGTTGGAGCAGCTGCAGAACCAATTTCACGCGAAAAAACAGTTTGGTAACGTTCACGATCATCTAATTGTTCTTTTATATAAGGTGGTAAAGGCATCTCTCCTAATTTCTCAAGCACTTCATAAAAAATACCTTCATATTCAAACTTCAGCAAACGGCCGCCATGATCACTAGTTCCGACACATGTTGCTTTCAGGTTACCGGAACCAAATGTAATAACAGTACCATCTTTTACCCTTTTCGCTGGTTTTACCAGTGTTTCCCATATGTCATCTTCCTGCTGCTTTAGTAATAATATTTCGATGCTTGCACCTGTATCTTCCTTGATACCGAATAACCGTGCCGGCATCACCCTGGTATTGTTTAATACTAAGCAATCACCCGCTTGCAAATAATTAATAATTGATTTAAACGATTCATGTTTAAGTTCACCATTATCTTTTTGAAGAACCATTAGTCTTGACGCATCACGTTCTTTTAATGGAACTTGTGCGATTAATTCTTCAGGAAGATGAAAATCAAATAATTCTACTTTCAAACCATTCACCTAATTTCTAACTTACTTATTTAACATTATTTTTTTATTTAAATCGACCAAAAAACGAGAAAACAACGGATAGAATAATACTAACCACAATACAAGTTACGATAGGGAAAAAGACTGTTGTATTTCCTTTCTTAAACACAATATCACCTGGTAGTTTTCCAATAAACTGCAGAAAAAATCCAAGTACTAGAAGGATTCCGCCAATAATCATTAATACTTTTGGAATATCAATCATGATGAGGGGCCTCCATTTGAAAATGTTTATAAACGAGATCTGTAACAATTCTTCCCCTAGGTGTTCGTTGCAGGAAACCTATCTGTAATAAGTAGGGTTCATATACATCCTCAATTGTATGTGATTCTTCTCCTATTGTTGCCGAGATTGTATCAATTCCAACCGGTCCGCCACGAAATTTCTCAATAATTCCTAAAAGTAATTTGTGGTCAATATGATCAAGACCAAGTTTATCTACCTGAAGTCGTTCAAGTGCATCCACCGCTAATTCGGTTGAGATAGTTTCTTCACCCATTACTTGTGCAAAATCTCTCACCCTCTTAAGAAGTCGATTGGCTATTCGTGGTGTTCCTCTTGATCTTCTGGCCATTTCAATCGCTGCTTCGTGTTCCAAACCAATATCAAAGAGATCAGCCGTTCTTTCAATAATATAAGCTAGTTGGTTCTCATTATAATATTCCAGCCTGCTTAAGACACCAAATCGATCACGAAGCGGAGCTGTTAAAAGACCCACTCTTGTTGTTGCACCGATTAACGTAAATGGAGGGAGATCCAACCGGACAGATCTTGCTGTTGATCCTTTACCAATGACGATATCCAAGCAAAAATCTTCCATTGCAGGATATAAAACTTCCTCAATTGATCGATGCAAACGATGAATTTCATCAATAAATAAAACATCACCTGGTTCGAGAGCAGTTAATACGGCTGCCAAATCACCCGGTCTCTCGATCGCCGGTCCAGATGTAGTTCTTATATTAACACCCATTTCATTGGCAATAATGGTTGCCAATGTTGTTTTCCCTAAACCTGGTGGTCCATATAAAAGGACATGATCAAGTGTCTCACTCCGCATCTTAGCTGCTTCAATAAACACTCTTAAATTTTCCTTTACTTTATCTTGACCAATATACTGTGACAGTGATTGTGGTCTTAAGGTTTGTTCTATATAGGATTCTTGTATATCCGCTTCACCCGAAACAAGGCGTTCATCCATGTTATCACCTTACTTTAATAGCTTTTGCAATGCTTTTTTTACATATTGATCTGTTGTTAACGTTTCTTTTTGTAAGGATGGAACAATTTTTTTAATCTCTCGTTCAGCATATCCCAGCACTTTCAACGCTTCTATTGCTTCGTTCAATGCATGATTTGCAGACTCTTTATACTCTATTTCTTCATGGTTAAAGAGATCCGGGGAATATAAGGCAGCCACATCGGCAAGCTTTCCTTTTAAATCCAGAATTATCTGACGTGCTGTCTTTTTTCCAACTCCGGGGAATTTCACTAAAAACGTGTCATTTTCATTTTCAATTGCCTCTATAACCTGGGATGGATTACCAGATGCTAAAATGGCCAACGCTCCCTTTGGTCCAATACCGGTTACATTCAATAATTTCATGAACAGTGCTTTTTCTTCCCTGGAAGAGAACCCGTATAACGCTATTAGATCTTCTCTAACATGTTGATATGTATAGACAATCGTTTCTTCTTTACGACTTTTTGTATAACTAAAAGGATTTGGGGCATGTATCTGGTATCCAATTCCATGATGATCGATCACGATATACTCAGGAGTGATATGATCCACAAATCCTTTAACAAATTCAATCATTTCCTCACCTCTTGTGACTGTACCTCATTGTGTCAAATCATTTCCTTCATCAGAAGAATGTCAGCGCACAATTGTTCTCATCATTATATCATACCATTAATAACAGTTAGTTTGTATTCCAAAATCGTTAATTTTTCTTAAAGAACAAAAAAAGCTAACCCGATATTTATCTCTCAGATTAGCGTTTGTAATGACAATTACTTTTTTTCAATCTTTGAATAGGTTTCATATATTTTTAACACTTCCAGATATTGATCTTTTGACTCAATTCTTATCCCTTCCATTAACTCATCGTGCTTATGGCTCTCCAATTTTTCCACATCTATTTGAAAAAATGACTGTATAATATCATTAGAACCAGGTCTCCCATTAAAAATCGAAAATATACCTTCACCAGTAATGCCAAAATATCCATTTGCTTTTAATAATGGTGATATATCATCAATTTCTCTCTGAAAAACTATACTTTCCCTATTATGATCAAGTAGTTGCCAATCAGAATACATTTCCACTATTTCCCTTAAAGAAGTTACTTTCTCCTGGATAACTTCTTCACTTATCTCTCCATCTAAATATTTTCTTTGTAACACAACTTTTACAGATAAAGGATATTGAAAACTATTTTCTTCTGCCATAACAGGCACGGTAGTATCTATGCTCATGAAACTAATAAGGAGAAAAACAACAAAACTACTTACAGTTAGGATGTGACTGTGATAAGACATTCTCACCTATCTCACCTCATTCAAATAAATTCACATGCAATCATTTATTATTGTAGCCATAAGTAGAAATTTTAACCAAAAGAAACCAAAACTAAAGTAAAAAACAAGAGGCGACGGCCTCTTGCTTTTTATATTAGCGGTTGTTTCCATTAAAAGGACGTTGAACAGCATTTCCAAGATCGTTTAGTAATTTGTTCATATCAGTATCAATGACATCTTTATCGACTCCGTTTTGAATATCATTATCGATGTTACGAACACGGGTAAATGTCCCTTCATCTGTTACAACTTGAACGTTTCTTCCATTGGCCATTTTACGTATTTGACTTGTAATTTTCGCCTTCATAACTTGATTATTTTTATCATTAGAATCAACGGCCACTAACACATTATCATCAGTTACTAATACTCGTGCATTATCAACATTGTCCATTTTTTCAACCGCATTTTTTATTTTTTGAGCAGCCTTGCCATCACCGCGATTATAATAACCAACTTCATTTAAATGTCTATGATAATTCGCATCACCATTACTATAGCGATTATCACGAACAAGACCGGCATCCCTGTCTCCTAGTGGAACTGTAGGATTGCTTATATTTCGGGTGTTATTTCTATTATTTACTTGGCGAAAATAATGATTTCTATTATCACCATCGTTCATCCCATCCATCATCTCAGTAACAGGACCTTCATTATCTGCTCCATTTGTATCTTCGTTTGTATAGTACCCTATCGGTTGAGCTTGATTAGTATTTCTCGTATTTTCTACCGCACCTTGATCTCCATTACAAGCGGTTAAACCCGTTGTTAATAGGGCAATGGCAGTTAAAGCTGAAGTATTTTTACCTTTTGTCAAAACAACAACCTCCCTGGAATATACATACAAGAGTTATGAGCATAAGACATGCTCTATACTATCTTGTACTTTAATAAGGGAGATGACTCTGTTAGTTATCGGTAAGACGATTAAATTTATGGGAAGTGAAAAAAACAGGAGTAAGAGAACCCCTGCTTCACGCTCACGTTTATTTTTAATCTTCATCTTCCTCACGATCATAATTCGGCATCCCAAACATTTGACCACCTGCACCCGGCATTTGTTGCGACGGATTAAATCCATACTGCCCATATGGTGCAAATGGTTGTGGTGCCATCATAGGCTGCTGACCATAGTAAGGTTGCGGTGCCATCATGGGCTGTTGTCCGTAATAAGGTTGCTGCATCGGCATCTGATAGCCATATGGTGCTGGTGCCGGTCCACCGCATCCACAATCTCCCTGATCATACGCAGGAGCCACTGCGTGCGGGTATGGTTGATTCTGCATATTTGAGTGATTTTCATAATCATCATCAGGTGCTTCACCATATGCTCCTAATACCTGATTTGGATACCCTCCAAATCCCGGTCCCGGCATTACAGGTGAAACAGGTACTCCGGCATATGGATTAACCGGGAAGCCCGGTCCATAATGAGCAGGAGCGATTCCTTGAGGATATGGCATATTTGGCATACCCGCGTGATCTTCATAATCATAATCATCATCGTCGTCATCGTCAAATTCAGCCGGGCTAACTGCTGTTGGGTAGGGCTGCGGCTGAGTTGGCGGCATCATTGCCGGATTATAACCATACGGCATCGGATGCATTGGATAATAAGGCGGACAAAGTCCTGAACCCGGTAAAACTGGCGATACTGGAACCATGTACTGTGGTGCAACATATTGCGGTTGATACATGGCAGGTTGCGTTTGTGTTGGCATCTGCATATTCGGAATGTTCGGCATGTTTGGTATATTCGGCATATTTGCCATATCTTTTAAATCCTCCTCATGTTTTTCTTCTGGTAAGTAATATGGCTCTGCTTTTTCTACTTCTGCCTCTTCTTTTGTCATTTCAGGTAACACATTTGCCGGCTTTTGTGGTAAAGGTGGATTAGCCATATTTGGCATCATCGCCATATTCACCGTATAATAATTATTCACATCCATTCCAGTATATACCGGATGTTGAGCATTAGGTACAGGAGGTATAAATGGTTTTGATGGTTTTTCTGTTACAGGCTCTTTTGGAACTGTATCTTCAACATCAACAACTGCCTTTGGCTTTTCTTTTGCAAATGGATGCTCAGCTTTCGGCATTTCCTTCTTAATTGGTGCAGCTTGTTGAATCGGCGCTTCTTTTTTCACTGCAATATTTCCAGAAGGTACTTTAATTTTCATGCCTGGCATAATTAAATCCGGGTTACTTAATTGTGTATTCATACTCTTTAACTCTTCAAAATCAACCCCATATTTTTTAGCAATTTTCCATAAAGTATCGCCTTTTTGGACAATATGAATTTTCAACGCTTTCCCTCCTAAGCAAAGAAATAAATCTACCATCATTTATTCATGATGGAGGAATGAACATAATGATTTTCTTCTTCCAATTCATTGATTTCATTATGTTGAGCAAGTTATAAACAAATGATAATGCCAACAATCTTCATAACAATTTATGAATTGAAAGTGGTGAATATGATAAAAATACTTTTAAAAGTGGATAAACCTATAAAAACAAACTTATTAACATGCATATGAAGATGGCGAAAGAAATATTAACCAAACTCAAAAAGAACCGGCCACTTCAATTTTAGTGGTCGGTTCTTTTCTCTCTTATACATTCGCTAACATACGATCTAAAGCCAAGACAGCATCCTTTGTTATATGGTTCGGCACTGTAATTTGATTAATAATTTCGCCATTTTCCAGACCTTCTAACGTCCATAAAAGGTGCGGTAGATCAATACGATTCATTGTTAAACATGGGCACATAAAAGGATTTAGAGAAACAACCCTTTTGTTTTCGTGGTTTTGAATTAATCGGTTTACAAGATTCATCTCTGTTCCTATCGCCCATTTTGTTCCTTCTTCTGCCGCTTCTATCATATCAATAATATACTTTGTGGATCCCGCATAGTCAGATAACTCCACAACTTCACGGCTGCATTCCGGATGAACAATAATCTTCATATCCGGTTCTGTTTTACGGATATGCTCAATATTTTTTACTGTGAAATTTTCATGGACCGAGCAGTGGCCTTTCCAAAGAATAACAACAATATCGTCTACATTTCCACTATACTCAAGCTCATTTGTAATCGGGTTCCATATCGCCATTCGATCTAATGGAATTCCTAAATCAAACGCAGTATTTCTCCCTAGATGCTGGTCTGGTAAAAATAAAATTCTTTCTTTTTGCTTAAAGGCCCACTCCAGCATTTTTTTTGCATTGGAAGAGGTGACCGTTGCTCCACCATTTTTTCCAACAAAAGCTTTAATAGCTGCTGTGGAATTAACATATGTTAAAGGTAATATTGTATCTCCAAAAGTATTTTGAAGTTTTTCCCATGCACGATCTGTTTGTTCAATATCCGCCATATCTGCCATAGAACAACCTGCCCTCATGTCAGGGAGAATGACTTTTTGATTTTGGGATGTAAGCATGTCCGCTGTTTCAGCCATAAAGTGAACACCGCAAAAAACAATAAATTCTGCTTCTTTATTTAATGCTGCCGCCTGTGCCAGCTGCAGGGAATCTCCAGTTACATCGGAAAATTGGACAACTTCATCTTTTTGATAGTGATGTCCTGGAATATAGAGCTTTGAGCCAAATTTTTGCTTTATTTCGAGGACTCGTTGTTCCATTTCCTCTATTGTTAAGTTCTTATAGGTTTCAGGCATCATTTCTCTTTTTTCATGTTCTAAAATATCCAGTAATTCCATCTTCCATTCCCCCTATTTAACGTTCAAACTAATATCCAACGATTGATAGGAATGAGTCAGCATCCCTAACGAAATATAATCTACATTTGTGTTTCTATAGTCAGCAAGATTATGAAACCCAATACCACCTGATGCTTCTGTAATAATTGATTTTGGCGTGATTTCAACGAATCTTGCCACTTCTTCAGGTGATCGATTATCAAACATAATAACATCTGCTTTTGCATCAATTGCTTCATGAAGTTGTTCTTCCGTCTCAATTTCAACTTCAATCTTTACCATATGGCCTGTTTGATTCCTCACTTTTTTTACTGCGTTTGAAATTGAACCAGCAAACGCAATGTGGTTATCTTTTATCATGACTCCATCGTAAAGTCCAAATCGGTGATTAAAACCTCCACCACAACGTACCGCATATTTTTCAAACATTCTAAAACCTGGTGATGTTTTTCTGGTGTCACAAATTCTCGTGTGATTAGAATTTAGCTTCTGAACAGCTGTATTGGTTAAGGTAGCAATCCCACTCATTCGTTGTAAAATATTCAAGATCACACGTTCTCCACTTAAAATAACAGAAACAGGGCCCCTTATTTCAGCGATAATGTCTCCTTTCTTTACTTTTTCTCCATCTTGTTTTTTTACATTTACTTGAAGATCCGTTTGGAACAAAGAATAACCCATTCCGATTATATCTGCTCCTGCAAAAAGACCATCTTCTTTTGCTAATATAATGGCTTCACCATTGGATTCCTTGTCAAAAACTGTTTGACTTGAGATATCCATTTCTCCAAGATCCTCTAAAAAGAATTCTTCCAACTTCTTTTTTATTTTGATCGTATGCATGTTAAACCCCCACAAACATTTCGGATTTTGTTATCATTACTTGTTTTCTTTGCCAATCATGATCATTTCGTTCAGGATAATCAATTCGATAATGTCCGCCTCTACTTTCTGTTCTTTTAAAAGCAGATGTTGCAATAATCCAACCAATTGTTAACATATTAATGACTTCTATTTCATTTATTGTGAAAGTCTTCACATTGTTTTTTTGAAAAGATATTTGATCTCTGTATTTCTCAAACCACTTTATTGCAAGCATTAATCCTGTAGTAGACCTTTGAATTCCAACATATGTGGTCATGATTTCTTGTATTTGTTTTTTTGTTGGTAATTTTGGCTTTTCATATACTTGTTTAACTGTATTTTTTGTTATTCTTGACTGAGGTACTTCTGCCGATATGGATGAGATATAGGTTGCTATCCTTTTTCCAAACACAAGCCCTTCCAACAGGGAATTACTTGCTAATCGATTAGCGCCATGTACACCCGTACAAGCTGCCTCACCTACTGCAAATAGATGTTGAATATTTGTCTCACCATTCTCATTTGTTTTAATCCCCCCCATTAAAAAATGCATTCCCGGGGCAACTGGGATCTTACCACTTGCTAAATTAATACCATTTTGTTTACAAAGCGCTGTTATTGTTGGAAATCTGGAATTGAAGTTATTTATTGAGGAAATATCAAGAAATACCTGATTTCCTTTTTCCATCTCATCAAATATCGCTCGTGACACTACATCTCTTGGAGCAAGATCTCCTTGATGGTGGATGGTATGCATAAATGCTTCTCCATTTTGTGTAACTAAAGAAGCACCTTCTCCTCTAACTGCTTCAGAAATAAGGCCAACACACTTCCCGTTAATATGAAGCATTGTTGGATGAAATTGGACAAATTCCATGTCTGCTAACTCAGCACCAGCCCGAAAAGCCATGGCGATTCCATCACCGGTAATGACATCTGTATTTGATGTTTGGCCATAAACCGCTCCACACCCTCCACTTGCTATGATGACATGACTTGCAAAATATGAGTTTATTTCACCTTGATTATTTTTCGTATTAACTCCTTGACAACAATTTTGTTCTATTATTAAATCTATCGCTATTTCATTTTCAACAATTTGTACATAAGGTTTTGATTGATAAAATAGAAAACTAGTCAACTCTTTCCCTGTTGCATCTCCGCCAGCATGAATAATCCGATGGTGGCTATGTGCACCTTCTTTACCGAGTAAAAGCTGTCCCTTTGTATCACAATCAAACTTTACACCTCGTTGAATCCACTCGTTTAATTCTCTAGGACCTTCTTGAACGAGATATTCTACGTTTTTCACGTCATTGTGATAACACCCGGCAGCAATTGTGTCCTCGAAATGATTTTTCCATGAGTCATTATTAGCAACTGCTGCTGCAATACCACCTTGAGCAAGCATTGAATTACTTTGTGTCCATGAAGATTTCGTGATTATTTTCACATGTTTATGACGTAGATGGTATGCAACAGTTAGAGCCGCAAGTCCACTACCGATTATAATAACATCTGTTTGAGGCATAGCACCCTCCTGTAATTTACACCTGTCTTGACACCTATATTTACATAAATTTAAAATAATGACAAGAGTTTTTATTTATAGTCCGAAAGATTAAGAGAAACTGGGAGTGAAAAAATTGATCTATTTTGATTACGCTGCAACAACACCAATTAGCGACAATGCACTAAATATATATGCAAAAGCTGCAAAAAATGCCTTTGGCAACAGCAGTAGCCTTCACGATATTGGAGACATTTCGGCACGTACTCTTTCTGCCTCCAGGAAAGTTATTGCAACGATTATCAATGGACATGAGAAGGGAATTTATTTCACTAGTGGCGGCAGTGAAGCAAATATCTTAACTGTCCAATCTTTATTAAATGGTATCCAGCATAAAAAGCACATTATTACAACAACAAATGAACATTCGTCTCTTCATACGTTCTTTAAAAACCTCGAATCAAAGGGCTATGAAGTGTCGTATTTAAAGCCGAATCAGCAAGGTATTATTACACGAGACCAGATTCAAAGTGAAGTAAGTAAGGATACAGCCCTGGTTTCCATTCAGCACGGAAATTCCGAAATTGGTACCATTAATCCTATTGAAGATATTGGCCTATTTTTAAGAGAAGAGAGGGTTCTTTTTCATAGTGATTGTGTCCAAACATTCGGCAAAATACCTATTGATGTTAAACATATTGATGCAATTAGCATCTCAAGCCATAAAATATACGGACCTAAAGGTGTGGGAGCAGCTTATATTAGCCCTTCAGTTCATTGGCAGCCTATTTTACCCGGAACTACACATGAATCAGGCTTCCGGCCCGGTACGGTCGACGTTCCTGCAATAGCAGCTTTCGCTACGGCTGCCGACGATATTTCAAAAGATCAACAAAAGTTGTATGATCATTTTGTTCAATTAAAAAATCACCTTATTGAGTCTCTGAAGCCTTATCACGATAAAATCAGCTTAATAAACGCTCATTTACCATACACACTGCCAAATATCCTTCCCTTTCTTTTTAATGGAATTGAGGGGCAATATGTCATGTTGGAAGCAAATCGTTTTGGTATGGCCATTTCAACAGGAAGTGCATGTCAAGTTGGCATGCAGGCACCTTCACGTTCTATACTGGCTATAGGATATAACGGACAACAAGCGAAACAATATGTTAGAATCTCTTTAGGTAAGGACACAACACTTGCACAAATCGAGAAATTAGGGAAAGTACTGATCAACATCGTTGAAAACTTTCGAAATTGAAAGGAAGATAAAATGAATTCCGGGAAATTACTAGGGGAAGAAAGAAGAAATCTATTACTGGATAAATTATTAAAAGCAAGCAACCCCATTACAGGTGGCGAGCTTGCTGCATTTGCCAATGTAAGCAGACAGGTGATTGTTCAAGATATTTCATTGTTAAAAGCAAAAAACCACCCCATTATCGCAACAAGTCAGGGGTACGTGTATTTAGAAAAAAATAAACAAGATCAGCCATTACATGAGAGACTCATTGCTTGCAAGCATTCACCTTCAGATACAAAAGAAGAATTAAATATTCTTGTTGACCATGGTGTTTTTGTAAGAGATGTCATCGTGGAGCATCCTGTCTATGGGGAATTAACAGCATCTATTAGAGTTGGAAATCGTATTGAAGTAGAGGAATTCATAAAAAAGATCAGCTTAAACAAGGCCTCCTATCTTTCACAATTAACAGAAGGACTGCACTTGCATACAATACAAGCAGATTCGATTGATAAACTTAACCGTGCTTGCCATGATTTAGATAAGGCAGGAATTTTGGTAAAAGAAGAGGATAATTAGCCATAAAAAGGATAGCGCCGCAAAATGAATATTTACCCATTTGCGGCGCTTATTATATGTTTCAAAAAAAAAGGGGATCGTTAGACACCTTCTTCAATTTCCTGGCGAATAAAATAGGCCTCATAAGTACCTAACAGCTTTACTCTGCATCCTAAAGCCTCCAGCTCGGCAATCGCTCCCGGAATCAGAACCTCATCTACTCTCATATCGATATCTATAATAAAGAAATAATTCCCTAAGCCTGTTTTCATAGGTCTTGATTCTATTTTCGAAAGGTTTAGCTTTCGCCATGTAAAAGCCGATAATACTTGATGAAGAGCACCTGACTGATCAGACGGTAACGTCACCATGAGTGTTGTTTTTTCTTTTTCAGCTGTAAGCTTCTTACTAGGATATTTACCATCTACTGATGGATGTACAATTGCAAACCGGGTATGATTATAATGATAGTCATGAATATTTGATTGTACAATCTCTAAGCCGTATTCCTTAGCAGCAAGTTTATTTGCTATAGCTGCCACTAATTCTTCAGGATTATTTTTTACATATTGAGCAGCTGCCCCTGTGCTTGTTGCATAATCATATGTAATCCCCTTAAAGCTTTTATGCAAAAATTTATGACATTGCGCAATGGCATGGGAATGAGAATATACACGAGCGACATTTCTCCAAGCCTCTTTATTAGCAGGATGCACCATAAAATGTTGTTCAATCGGTGATACTATTTCACCGACAATATATAAGGGTTGTTCATGTATTAAATAATCAATCGTTAAATTAACTGAGCCCTCAAGTGCATTTTCTGTCGGCACAACAGCTAAATCAATTTCACCCTCTGCTACAGCATCAATACATTGAGGAATGGTTGAATAGGCAATCTGCTCAATTTCGTCCCCGAAATATGATTGCACAGCTAAGTGGGTAAATGTTGCTCTTGGACCTAAAAATCCTACTCTAATTGACAACTATCTTCAACTCCTTATGCTCCCTGACCTAAAATCTCTACTTTCTCTACAAACTCTAAACGCTTTAATTTCGCCATTAAGTGATTGATATCTTCATTCATTCCATTCGTATTGAGAGATAATGTCACATTGGCTCTCCCCTGTATCGGGATTGTTTGATGAATCGTCAGGACATTACATCCTGCATTTGCAACGACTGATAACAATTGTGAGAGTGTTCCGCTCCGATCTTCTAAATGAAAAAAAAGGGTGATTAATTTTTCTTTTACCATTGTATGAAAAGGGAAGACAGCATCACGATATTTATAAAAAGCACTGCGACTCATATCTACCCGTTGAACCGCTTCTGCAACTGAGTCAACCTTGCCTCGTTCAATTAATTTCTTTACTTCAAGCGTTTTTTTCATTGCTTCCGGAAGTATATCTTCTCTCACTAAATAAAAGGTATCATCCTTCATGTTTTTCCTCCCACAATTTTCTCAATGTAGATAATTTATCACAATATTGGCTAAATTTCTTCTGTTTTCCTAAGAAAAACTGAAGATTTGTCCAAAAATCAACATATGTATGTGGTTCATACGTAAAAAGAGAGCCGTATTCAGCCCTCTTCTTAGTTCTTCTATGTTATTCAACAAATTCAAATTCATAATCCAATAATTTCACGATATCCCCATCTTCAGCGCCACGTGCTCTTAGTGCTTCATCAACCCCTAAGCCGCGAAGCTGTCTGGCAAACCGTCTAACTGACTCCTCACGTGAGAAATCTGTCATTTTAAATAATTTCTCAATCTTCTCACCTGTTAACACATAGGCACCTTCACTATCACGTGTAATAGCGAAATTTGGTTCTTCTTTCTTGAATTCGTAAACCACACGGTTTTCTGTTGCTTCTTCTTCATAAAGCGGGAACTCCGGCGTCTGTTCAATCGCATCTGCTACTGCATATAAAAGCTCACGAACACCATCTCTAGTGATTGCAGAAATCGGGAAAATTTGAACATCTTCATCAAGCTTTTTCTTAAATTCAGCGAGATTTTCTTCTGAATCAGGCATGTCCATTTTATTGGCAACAATAAGCTGAGGTCGTTCTGTTAATCGTAAATTATATTCTTTAAGCTCTGCATTAATTGTTAAATAGTCTTCATAGGGATCTCTTCCCTCTAAACTGGACATATCAATAACGTGTACAATAACACGCGTACGTTCGATATGCCTTAAAAATTGATGACCTAATCCAACACCTTGATGGGCACCCTCGATTAATCCTGGTAAATCGGCCATAACAAAGCTTCGACCATCTTCTGTTTCTACCATTCCGAGATTGGGAACAAGAGTTGTAAAGTGATACTCTGCAATTTTTGGTTTTGCAGAAGATACAACCGATAACAACGTAGATTTTCCTACACTTGGAAAGCCTACCAACCCAACATCAGCAAGAACTTTTAATTCTAAGATTACATTGCGCTCTATTCCGGGCTCACCATTTTCCGAAAGCTCCGGAGCAGGATTTGCCGGAGTAGCAAAACGTGAGTTTCCACGCCCTCCACGGCCGCCTTTTGCAATAACAGCCTGCTGCCCATGTTCTGTTAAGTCAGCAATGATCTGCCCTGTTTCTTCATCTGTCACTACTGTCCCTGGTGGAACTTTAACGATCATCGGCTGTGAATTTTTACCGTGTTGATTTTTTGACATTCCATGCTCCCCACGCGGAGCTTTGAAATGACGCTTGTAACGGAAGTCCATTAATGTACGTAATCCTTCTTCTACTTCAAAGACTACATCCGCTCCGTTTCCACCGTCACCTCCTGCCGGTCCACCCTTTGGAACATATTTTTCACGACGGAATGCAACCATACCGTTTCCACCGTCGCCACCTTTTACATAAACCTTGACCTGATCGACAAACATTTGTCTTCCTCCGTTCTATATAACCCTCATAAAGAAGTATCCTTCTTCAGCTTAGATTCTCGTATCATCCAGTGATACTGTTACTGTTATTTGATATGTACCAATAGTAGTTTCCTCTATACAAATTGGACTATGGTCATTATTTTGAAGCCATGCTGTAACTTGTTCTTTCTCTTTTATTATCCCTTCAAAATCAAAAAAGAAACGCACAGTTTCTCTTGATGTATGTCCAGTATGTAATGTAATACAGACGCGATTTTCACCCGAATAATCAACTACATGATCCAGTATTTCCAAAAACTTTTTACTCCATTGGGTGATTGGTTTATCATATTGAGCAATATTTCTTGTCTCTCCCAGTACCTCATATTCCAATAAAAAATGATGGTTACTCCAATTAAATGTCATCAGGTAACTAGCAAAAAGAGGTAATTGCAAATTACACAGTTTTGATTCCTGTTGTGCTTCAATGACTATCTCCTCGAGAATTTCTTGGACACGATCGTATTTTTGTAAAGAAAGATTTCCCTTAATTAATTGCAACTTGTTCATCCAATCATGACGAGAATGACTTAAAATATTGACTATATCTATTTCATTTTGTTTATTTTCCATACATTTTCTCCTACTAGGTTATTTTCATCAAGGAGTTAATTACCGTATTTAGGCTGTATTAAAAATTATAACAAACATTGTTTTGGAAAAGAGCTTTTTAATAAAAACTTTCTATAAAACATCATGGAAATTTATTACGTATCTTTTGTTTAAAACCGGAGTTAATAGAAGATTAGATATAGAAGCATTATGTAGAAATTTGTTTGTCTTCATTAACTAAAATCCATTTAGGAGTTAGCCTCATGAATAAATGAAAAGAAGTCTTTAAAAAAACTCTAACCTGGTGTTAGGCTAGAGTTTTTCATAAGCTTATGCTTCTTGAGCTACTGGATATACGCTAACTTTTTTGCGGTCACGTCCGAAACGTTCGAACTTAACAACACCATCAACTTTAGCAAATAGCGTATCATCACCACCACGGCCAACGTTTTCACCTGGGTAAATTTTTGTACCGCGTTGACGGTAAAGAATTGAACCACCAGAAACAAATTGACCATCTGCACGCTTAGCACCAAGACGTTTTGAGATAGAGTCACGACCGTTTTTAGTCGAACCTACCCCTTTCTTAGATGCGAAGAACTGAAGATCTAATCTTAACATGAAGTTTCACCTCCTGCTTTATTCATCTGATACCGAGATATATTGTCCATAGTCTCTTTCAATTGTTTGGAGAGAGACAACCATACCCTCTAACAATAATTGAACTTTTTCACTTGCAGATCCGTCGAGATTTGAAGGAAGTTTAACTTGTAAAAATCCTCCTTCTCCACCTTGATCAATTTGTGGTTCAATATTTGTTAGTGAAAGTACTGCATTCACAGCACCAAAGGTAACAGCAGAAGCTCCAGCACAAACAATATCTTTGCCGTATTCATCGAATGCAGCATGTCCAGAGAGTGTGAACGATGTGATAAGTCCCTCATTTGAACGATAAATTCTAGCATTTATCATATCAAATCGCCTTACGCGTTGATTTTTTCAATCATAACTTTTGTGTATGGCTGACGGTGACCTTGTTTTTTACGGTAGTTTTTCTTTGCTTTATATTTGAAAACAGTGATTTTCTTTTGACGACCTTGCTTTTCAACTTTCGCTGTAACAGTCGCACCGCTCACAGTTGGGCTACCAACTTGAACGTTGTCACCACCTACAAATAAAACTTTGTCAAACGTTACCGATTCACCTTGGTCAGCACCTAGCTTTTCAACGTAGATTACTTGACCTTCTTCAACCTTGATTTGTTTTCCACCAGTTTCGATAATTGCGTACATTCTCTGCACCTCCTATAAACTAAGACTCGCCAAAATCAGGTGAATGCCTGGCATTGCTTTAAAAACCATGATTTGAGCGGTTGTAGCACGGGTGCGCTACAAGTCATAACATGTTACATAATAACAAATCATATTAAATTATGCAACTAATTTTTATTTGATTTAATAAGGGGGTGATGACAGCTTTTCCTTTAGTAATCGTTCATCACCCATTTGCTTAATACGATACGTTGGGACATGTGATAATATCTCTGAGAATAGAATATTAAATTTCAACATATCTTGAAGCCTTTTTAAGTGTTCTTCATTTGTTCCTTTTAATAGGTCGATGACTTCCCCTGTTGCTTCAATCCACATGGCTTCTTCATCCATAAATTGATATTCCCATAGTTCTCTCTCTAATTTGTATGCAACAGACTCAGCGGAGGCAATACGTCCCGAGCCACGACATGTTTTACAAAGATCTGTCACATTACTTTCTAACGACTTGCGCATTTTCTTTCTTGTTATTTGTAATATATTTAATTCTGTAAAGCCGATGACTTTATGCTGAACACGATCCTTATTCATTTCCCGTTTCATCGTCTCAAGTATCTTGTTTTGATCTTGTTTATGCTTCATATCAATAAAATCAATCAAGATGATTCCACTAAGATTCCTCAACCTAATTTGTTTCGCAATTTCGATAGCAGCAAGTTCGTTCGTTTTCAAAACTGTGTCACGCATCGATAATTTCCCGGAAAATTTTCCGGTATTAACGTCAATAATTGTCATAGCCTCGGTTTGCTCAATTAAGATGTATGCACCGTTTTTCAACCATACTAAAGGCTTGAGTAATTTTTCGATTTCTTGTTCTATTTTATATGTAGAGAAAACCGCCTCTTTATGTTCATGATAGTGAACAGATGTTTTAGGAAACAGCAGCTTTAGTTGCTGGACGCGTTCAATTTGATCACAAATTAACAAATCCTCATCTTTTATGACGATCTCAGATAAAATCCTATCAATAAAACGTTTAGATTCAAATACACAAATAGGCTTATCATGTGTTTGTTTCTTTACCTCTTTAAATGTCTGTTTTAAGTGATTATACTCTTTTTCCAGCTCCTCCTTTGATTGTTCCTTAGAAGCTGTACGAAAAAGAACCCCTTCTTGATCCTGTATAAACGTTTGAGCTACGGTTAAAAGTCGGTTTCTTTCCTGTTCATCTTGAACTTTTTTCGAAACCGCCAAATAGTTACCATAAGGCATGTAGACAAGTAAATGGCCACCAAATTCAAGGTTCATGGTCAACTTTGGTCCCTTTTGTTCTGTCCCAACTTTAGCAACCTGAACGAAAATCATTTCTCCTTCTTTAATATAGTGAGAAATTGATGGATTTGACTCAGATTGATTTGCTTGCTGAAAGCGTAAAATGTCGTTCCGATGAAGGTACCCATTTTGTGATAGCCCAATATCCACAAACGCTGCCTGCATGCCTGGTAATACCTTTTTTACTCGACCAATATATATGTTTCCAACAATATCGTCTTCAAAGGAATATGATTGGTGAATTTCTGCTAATTGTTCATGTTCAAAAATTGCACAACGAGTTTCTCTGCCTTTTTCATTTATAATAATTTTACGCACGTTATGTTAAACTCTCTCTTTCTTTGGCTTTGTCACTATTTTACTACAAGGTGCTTTTTCTAGCATCTTATCTAAGTAGTAGGAAGTTTTGCACCCTTTCCTTTTAGGTTAATCGAAGCTGCAGGATGCTCGCTTCGATCAACCTAAACGTTTATTCATAGAACTTTTAAGAACTTCCATTTTAATAGTCATACACAAGGTCTCCTATTTTAGAGTCTGTTAGTTTATTTGCAAAGTATGCATGTAATAGTTCATTTTCATCCATTTCTGACACCTTTGTTCCATTTCGTTCAACTATAATTAAGTGTTTGCAGCCGCGTTGGAATTGCAGGAGGACATGGTACACTAATTCAGATTCATCCACGACAATCGGTTTAATACGGTTTATTTGGGTTTGTTTTCCGTAATATCTCTCCATTAAAAAACGTAAACAGCTGTACATTTTATTTTTATGTTCATGATAAAGACTATAAACGAGAAACGTTGTGATAATCCACATATTTAAGTGGGTAGGAGAAAATAAGAGAATAGCTGTTACGTAAAAAACTAAAAAGATAATAGATGTGATCATCATATAGGAATGAGCTTTTTGATATGACCAATGTTTTGAAAATACAATAAATAATAGCTTACCACCATCTAATGGCCAAACAGGCAATAAATTAAACAATAAAACGGATAAGTTATAAAATGTGAATAATTGATAGTCACTTATATGAATTATATGAGAAATATAAAGGAGAAAAGCTGCTCCTTGAAGCCATAGATGCTGAATAGGTCCTGCAAGCACAACCATGCATTCTTCCCTTAATGAACGATTTCCATGCTCATCAACCTCAGCAACTCCTCCAAAGGGGAGAAGCATAATGGACTTTATCCTCCAAGAAAAAAAATGAGCACTGATTGCATGGCCCATTTCATGTACAAAAATAATGATCATTAATAGAAATAATGGTTTAAAGTTAGCTGTAATGACACTAATTGCAATCATGACCCATAACAAAGGATGTATATGTATTTTTTGGAGAAGTGATAAGTATCTATTCAAATTGTATCACCTGTATTGGGTCAATAAATGAATCTCCCTTTTTGATCGCGAAGTAATACGTTCCCTTTTGATTTTCTGAAAGCTTAATTTTGCCTAATTCTTTTCCTTTTTCCACAAAATCATAGAGTGGTACATCTATTTTGTCTAAATTTCCATACCAGGATTTGGTACCATCTGCATGCTGCAGAACAATTGTAAGGCCTGTATCTTCTTTTTCACCTGCCTCAATAATAATTCCTTCATTCATCGCTTCAACAGAAGGCAGATTCGTTTCCACCATAATTCCTTGACCATTATCTTTGAACGATTCCAACACCTTCCCTGATGCAGGAACAGCTAGCTGGGCCACCTCTGTTTCATTTTCAGCTTTTTCACTGTCAGTCGTGCCATTGTTAAACAATGCTAATGGTTCGCCAAACTGATCTCGATACCATTTGGATACAGTCGCAAATTGAAATTCTTCTTCAAGAGAATAGTGTACAACCTCTTTCGCCTTATCAAACAACGGAGATCCATTTTTAAAGACAATAGCTGTTACTAATACCAATACCGCTGAAAATAGAATTTTAAAGATAAAAACTTCAGTACGGAAAAGTGGGTGGGCTCCTCTTTGATTTCCTGGGCCACCTTCATAGGTAGGGGGTGAATATACACCGCCATATCGCTCTTCCTCACTCATAAAAAGTGATGTTCTTTGTGATGTCTCGTTGGTTTGACTACCTGCTATTCCTCGATCCCTCTTTCTTTTTGCAATTCTTTTTCTTATTTCGTCCGCTCGATGACTCATCCCCATCCATCCTTTTAGCAAGTTTGTACAAGTGTATGCCTTGTCCTTATGGAATATGAATGTTTTTATAGGAAATAGATACAGATTAAGAAGCAAAAGAAAAAGACTAGAATCCTTCATTTTGAAAGAATCTAGTCCGTAATCTATGTATCTATGAATGTATGTTTTAAACACGAACACCAAAAAATCTTTTTAACTTAACAAGCATCCCTTTGTTTGGTTCATCTAATGATTGTAATGGAACAGATTCACCTAAAATACGTCGTGAAATATTTCTGTAGGCAATCGCTGCACGGTTGTTTGGGTCCATAGCAATTGGTTCACCATTGTTAGACGCTTTAATGACATCGTCGTCATCAGCTACGATTCCAATAAGATCAATAGATAAATGAGTAACAATTTCGTCAACATCAAGCATGTCCCCATTTTTCACAAGATGATTTCGGATACGATTGATCACTAACTTTGGCGGTTCAATATCCTCCTGCTCTAATAAACCGATAATGCGGTCTGCATCACGAACAGCTGATATTTCAGGTGTTGTTACAACAATTGCTTTATCTGCCCCGGCAACTGCATTTTTGTACCCCTGTTCAATACCCGCAGGACAATCGATCACGATATAATCATAATCCTGTTTTAATTCATTCACCAGTTTTTTCATTTGCTCTGGCTTAACAGCTGTTTTATCACTTGTTTGTGCAGCTGGAAGTAAATATAACAGATCTTCAAAACGTTTATCTTTGACGAGAGCTTGATGCATTTTACAACGCCCTTCCACAACATCAACCAAATCATAGATAATCCGATTTTCAAGTCCCATTACGACATCAAGGTTTCGAAGACCGATGTCTGTATCTACTAGACAAACCCGTTTGCCTAATATAGCTAAAGCTGTCCCAATATTTGCCGATGTCGTTGTTTTCCCAACGCCACCTTTACCTGAGGTTATGACAATTGCTTCACCCATTGTTAGATTCCTCCTTCAAACCTTGTTAAATTTGGTCGTAGATGAGTTAGTTGTTGTAATCTCTCAATTACCATTTCTTCATCTTCATTTAAATAAGCACATTCCATCTCAGAACCCTCATGAGGGGTATGATCTGGTGCCCGATTAATGATCTCACCGATTCGCAGTTGAGACGGTTTCATAAGAGAAGCAGCAATCACTGCCTGGTTATTTCCATCATTGCCAGCATGAGCAATCCCTTTTAAAGCACCTAATACAAAAATATTTCCGGAAGCATTTACTTCTCCACCAGGATTAACATCCCCAATGAGCAGTAAATCTCCCTTTACTTTTAATATTTGCCCGGAACGAACAATTTTGGTTACCGGCACAATTTCTGTTTCTTTTTTTAATCTCAATGCCTCATCTTTTGTAATGACATTGCTTTCTATTGATTCAACTAAAAGATTTCGCTTTTGTTTTATAACTGTTTCTAGTTTTTCTCGCTGATTCGTATTAATTAAACGGTTTCCAACCTTAACATTCACTCCAATAACAGGGCCAGTTTGTTGAACATACTGTTTTAAAGATAGCATTTCCTCTAATTCTTGGAGCAATTGGTCAAAAGAACATGAATCATCGAGATGCAACGTTAAGCCATCTTTCGTGCCTTTAATCGTAACATATTGTTGTTTTTGGACCTTCATGACGTTCACCTCAACGATTTTACTATTCGACAGAACTGCCCGAATTCCTTTTTTTACGAGATAATAAAGTAATCATTTTTTCATATAGTTGCTCTTTTAGCTTTTTTGTGTGCAGTCAACCATACATATCATTAATCTTCTAATTCAGCTTTTTTTAATTTCGTTAAAAACGACTTGAGCGGGAAAATAAAGAGTAACGCAAAAATGAAGTTTAGCCCAAGGGTTGTAAGTAACCTTTTGGTTGTAAAATCGTATAGCGACATATCGGTGGCACCAATTGCGTAATTAATGCCAAATACGTAAAACTCCAGTATAGCGATGGCAAGAGTCGACAAAAAGATGACAATCAAAACATGTTTATGAAGCACCTTCATCGCCTTTGAAACTAGATAAGCAAGAAAAGCATAGGAAAAAAGATAGATCCCTATTACTTCAATATAGACTACGTCATGTAAAAAGCCAAATATTAACCCGAATAACATACCTTGGGTTCGATTTAAATACACCGTAATTAAGATAACAAAGACCAGCAAAAATCTAGGTATATAAATATACTCTTCACCTAAAAAGGAAATATCCACAAGTTGAGCGAAGGTACTTTCACTTATAAAAACAAAAAGAACTAGAAAAGGAAGAATAAAACGTCTCAAAACTATTCCTCCTCTTCCTCGGCTAGCGCGTCAACAGGATCCTCAGATGAAGCAACACGATCTGCAACCCATACCCGATCAACATCATAAAAATCTGCTGTTGGTTTAATATAAGCCATTTGTTCTAATCCATATGAATCAGGCTCTACTTCCATTATTTCCCCAATTAATATCCCTCGTGGAAAAACTCCACCCTTACCTGATGTTATGACTTTTTGACCTTCAACAAGCTTTACGTCAGACTCTATTTTTCGTAGTAAAAGGGCGCCTTTTTCTTTGTCATACCCCTCTATTAAGCCTGTTACGGTTTCATTGCTTTTGGTTGTCTCTTTGTTTTCATCTTTGTTTTCTTCATTGTTTTCTTCTTCTTCATTCTCTTTGACTTCTACAGGCTGAACTTCAGCTGAAATTCTATTTTTTAAATCTGTTGCGCTTAATAACTGGACTGTTGAAGAAAATTGGGAAGTTGATTTCACTTTCCCGATTAAACCTTGTGCTGTTACAACAGCCATATTTGGCTCGACGCCGTCTTGTTCACCTTTATCAATTGAGATATAGTCATACCATTTATCAGGATTCCGCCCTATAACAGCTGAATAAATAGGGTTATATTTTCGTAAATCTGAGACTTCTCCCAGCTCAATTTTCAATTTTTCATTTTCAACTTTATAATCTTGAAGATCTGCCTCGAGCTGCATATACTCATCGAGCCTGCTTTTTAACAGCTCATTTTCTTCGTATGTATTTTTAAGGTCTTTTATGTTACCAAAAACATTTGATACATAAGTAGCAGGTTTATGAAAAATAGACTGAAAAACACTTACCGTATCTTGTAAGAATTGCTCTGGCCATGACAGCTGTCGGTCGTCCTTTAACGAAAAACCAATTAATGACACTAACACAATAACACTAACGAGTAACAAGATTAGGCGTTTGTTTAGAAAAAACTGCGGCATGATGAACACCTTCTTATTTACAATTTAAAAACACACCGGTACGTGTACGTGTAAGCAGAATATCCTTACATCCTATTACCGGTGTTTCAAAACTTATTTCGTGGTTTACTTAACGGCTGTCTCTTGCTTTATTTTTAAATAGATGAATGTGTTCTAACGCTTTACCAGTTCCAATTGCAACACAATCCAGCGGATCTTCAGCAATCAATACCGGCATATTGGTTTCTTCCCCGATAACTTTGTCAAGATTTCGAAGCAATGCTCCGCCACCAGTTAACACGATTCCTCTGTCCATAATATCTGCAGCAAGTTCAGGAGGAGTTTTTTCTAATGTATTTTTTACAGTGTCTACAATTGTATATACTGTATCTTTTAGTGCTTCCGCAATTTCTGCTGCTGTAATTTCAATGGTTTTAGGTAACCCGGTTAAAAGATCGCGTCCTCTGATGTCCATGTTTTCTACACCATCTGGTGAACCAGCAGATCCTATTTCAACCTTAATAGCTTCAGATGTACGATCACCAATCATTAAGTTATATGTTTTCCGAATGTATGTAGTAATCGCCTCATCCATTTCATCTCCTGCGACACGAATAGATTGACTTGTTACGATACCGCCAAGTGATATGATGGCTACTTCTGTTGTACCTCCACCGATATCAACAACCATGCTTCCCGTTGGCTCCCAAACAGGTAAATTAGCCCCAATAGCGGCAGCAAACGGCTCCTCAATTGTATAAGCATCTCTGGCTCCGGCTTGCCTTGTTGCATCAATAACTGCTCTTTCCTCAACAGCGGTAATTCCGGATGGTACACATACCATGACATAAGGCTTTCTTGCGAACACACCTTTTGTCGTTGCTTGCTTAATATAGTACTTCATCATCGTAGCGGTTGTTTCATAATCTGCAATAACTCCGTCTTTCATAGGTCGAAGGGCCACAACATTTCCAGGTGTACGACCGATCATATTTTTCGCATCATTACCTACGGCTACAATTTGTTTTGTGTCTGTTTGCAAGGCCACAACTGATGGCTCACGAACAACAATTCCTTTTCCTTTTACAAATACTAGTGTATTTGCAGTCCCTAAATCTATCCCAAGGTCTCTTGTCCCAATTCCGAACATAGGGTGTATCTTCCTTTCTGAAACGAATGTACTTTTTTTACTTATTATTTTCAGGAAAATTGACAGAATACAACTTTCTTCTTTGTTAGATTAACGTGCGTGTCAAAACAAATCGATATCGATTTCACGTTTTGACATGTTTCCTCACTCTTCCCCAAAACAAAGAGTCTTTTGGTTCTTTCCTAAAAAAACTCATAAATCTTATTATATCGTAATTACTCAAAAAAAAAAGTATTAGATATAGCCTTTTTCTTTCAAACTTACATATTTTTGTTCACCAATGATAAGATGGTCCAAAAGTTCTATTCCTAACATCTTTCCACATTCAGTTAGACGCTTGGTTACTTCGATATCCTCCCGGCTTGGTGACGGATCTCCGGAAGGGTGATTATGTATACAAATTAAAGAAGCAGCAGACCTCTTTAAAGCTTCTTTGAATACCTCCCGTGGGTGAACAATCGATGCGTTAAGACTGCCGATGAACACTGTTTGTTTATGAAGAACTTGGTTTTTGGTGTTTAAGTATAAGCAGACAAAGTGTTCTTGACTTAAAAAACGCATCTCCTCCATGACATAATTGGCTCCGTCTTGTGGAGAGCGAATGACAAACCGATCATCATATGTTAATCGGTTCATACGTCTGCCCAACTCTAAAGCAGATAAGATTTGCACAGCTTTTGCTGTACCGATGCCTGAGATCGTTGTAATTTCTTCAACTGATGCATCCTTTAACATTCTCAATCCTTCAAAATGCTTTAACAATTTCTGTGACAATTCTAAGACGGATTCCTTTTTCGTACCAGTTCGGAGAAGTATAGCTAATAACTCCTGATTTGACAGCTTATCAGCTCCTTCATTTAAAAGACGCTCTCTTGGTCGTTCATCTTGTGGGAAATCCTGGATTTTAAAGGTTGACGGTTCCATTTATCCTCCTTCGTTCCCCTTTCTGCTCATAAACTTTTCTCTATGTGTACTATCATGTTCCTACACTATTGTTTTATGCCATAGCTGACTTAAAAAAATTTGCTGCTACCACTTAAAACCTGAACGTAGAAGTTCTCTTTTTGTTCTAGCAATCGGTAAACCCATTACAGCATAATAATCACCTTTTATCTCTTTCACTAAAAGAGCACCAAATCCTTGTATACCATAGGCCCCTGCCTTATCCATCGGTTCTCCTGTATTAACATATTCTTCAATTTCTCTTTGAGTTAATGGATAAAATGTGACACTTGTTTGTTCACAAAAGGAATGGTGATTTCCGTTGTGAACAATTGAAACACCTGTATACACCTCATGTGTTTGTCCTGAAAGCATTGTCAGCATTTCCCGTGCTTCTTGTTCACTTTTTGGCTTTCCAAGCATTTTCCCTTGATACACAACAAGGGTATCAGAACCTATAACATAGAAATTCGATTTTGTTTTTGCAACACTTTCTGCTTTTTGTTGGGCCAATGACTGAACCATGTCTGCCGGATGAAGATTCTCATCTACAACCTCCTCAACCTCACTACTTATCACTTCAAAAGGAAGTTGCAGAAGCTCTAGAAGTTCTTTTCTACGGGGAGAAGCTGAAGCTAAAATGAGGTTTGAATTCATGTAAAAAACATCCTTTCTTCGTTTCAGATTAGAAGATACTTCTATATCTTACCAAAGGAGGTTTTTTTGGACAATTTTTCATTTTTTAATTTTGTGTATAAAAAAGACAACCCCAAATCCCCTCTATATGTAGATAAAGGAGCTTTGGAGTTGTGTTAACTTCCCTGTAAGGTTTGAACAACGTCAAGGATGGATTGTTGTGCTTTCCAACCTTTATTTTCCTTAATATTCGCTGAAGCTTGAGATAACTTTTCAATTAAAGCTTTTTCATTTTCATTTCCTGTTTCAATTGCGTTCAATTGTTCTTCTATTTTTACCAGTTCATCAGCATTAATACTCTGATTATTCGTTACAGATGCTGAGAATGCAGCTAACGTTGTAATGGTGCTTACCCACTCTTCAGGTGTTTTTGTAGTTGAAATAGATAGAGATAGCTGCTTTCCTCCCCAAAAATCCGGAAATTCCTGTTGTTTATATTGCTCATTCATGGCACTAGTTTCTGTTTTTTCTTTCCCTAATCCTGCTAACACCGTAAAGGAGCCATCTGTTTCAATAACGGTTGAGGCCAGCCCCTTTTCTTTAATTTCCGCTGCTACAGTTTCCGCTCCTTCTTTTGACGAGAAAATTCCACCTTGTACCGCATAAAGCTGTAATGATGCTGTTGAGGTGGCGGTGCTTGTCGATTGTTTGTCATCTTTTTGATCCGAAGGATTATCCGCCTTTGAATCGTCTGTCACAATGACGTCTGTTGGAGTTGTTGCAGCCGGCATATCTTCATTTGACAAGAAATTTAAAGCAATATATCCAAAACCGACCCCAAGTCCTACAGCTAACAATACAATGGTTGTCATCTGTTTCATTGGAAAACCAAGATTACGATTGGTTTTCTTTTTAGGAGAATATTGAAATGGCGTCACATTTTGATTTGAAAGTAATTTCTTCTTTTTAGAGGGTATTACCACTTTTGGATCCTCTTCAAAAACAGGATCATCCTCAGGTAAAAGCCATGGAAAATCATCTTCTTCTTTTTTTGCTGAAGCCATTTCCTTTTCGGCTTTACGTTTTTCTTCCCATGAGGATATTTGGTATTGATCATTCGTTTCCTTTTTTTCTGATAAGGAACGGTCCTTTCCATTTATTTTAATTTTCACAGTATCTGAGGTCTGCTTGTCCATATGCCTACCACCCTTCTTATTGCACGAGCATTCATATTGATCTTATGCTAACAAAAGCACACAAAAAAAGAACAAGACATTTGTCGTCTTGTCCATAATATTTTCCGCCATTTTCTGACAGTTTCCTACTGATCTTCATCTACTAAATTCGTAAACCACCTATATTATTTGAACTTATCAAGTTTTTTTATTCGACAATCTATCTAATCCTTTTAAAGAAAATTTTAAAAGAATGAGTAAAGGAATAATGGCTCAGAACCATTACACACGTTTAAAAGAAGTAAGGAAAGAAATTTGTTACATACAACTGGATTAGATATTGACCAAAGAAATAAGATATTAAAGCACCTAGCACGAGGAATGGACCAAAAGGAAAAGGTTTTCCCGTTTTAATAAAACCCATCATCATTCCGATAATCCCAATAACTGTGCCGATTAATGTAGCTAGAAAAAAACTTAATAAAACAGGTTTCCACCCTAAAGCAAGACCAAATACAGCCAATAGCTTCATATCGCCCCCACCCATGCCCCCACGACTAACCAAAATAACGACAAGCGGCGCAAAGGTTCCAATTACTAAGCCTGCAAAAGGATCCCACCAAGGATCTGTTGGAATAATAAGGCGTTCTCCTAAAAATAAAAATAGAAAAAATACATTTACTTTATCAGGAATAATCATATATTTTATATCAGAAACAATTACAATCATACATAACGAGATAAGTGTCCAGGAGATAACCAATTCTTTTGACCATCCCACCAGTATCGGTGAAATTGTAAAAAGAATTGCAGTGAGAAACTCCATTGTAGGATATAAAGGTGAAATAGATGTTTTGCAGTTTCGACATTTACCGTTTTGAAATAGGTAAGATAGTATTGGGATTAATTCAAGTACTGATAGTTTTTTGTTGCATACTGAGCAGGATGAGCCAGGGTATGTGATCGATTTTTTTAATGGGACGCGTAGTCCTACAACATTATAAAAGGAGCCAAGGACTGCACCTATGATGAAGATGTAGGTGTGTAGAATGAAGGGTGTTAGCATTTCAAGGGCTCCTTTTCAATAGAAAAATACACAATAACTATACTTATTTTTATAGAAATTATTTCAATAATAAATTAAATTTCTTACAGTAACCACCACTTCTTGAATAACCTCACAGCTCAAGTTGGTTTACTTTTCAACCTTAGCATCCTCCCAGTCTATCAAATCGCCGTTTTTTTTCAGAATATGAAACCTAGGTCAATTATACCAATTCAATAAACTTAATATAATGAATTTGTTTAATCTTTACAAAAAGATAACAAATTAGTCGATAATTGTGTAGGGAATATTTCTTATAATATGAAATGTAAAGAGCAAGTGAAAAAATGACAAGAATTCTTTAACCTTCCTATTAATCACCTTCCGTATATTCGAATTACTTAAATATCCACCTATTTTAATACTTAATTTATTAAGTACTTTTATTATTAGAATCTTTTTTAAGCAGGTAATTTCGAATAGCGGAAATAAAATAAAGTGATCCGGTAACAATTATTAGATCATTTTTTTTATTTTCATTTGACACTAGCAACTCATTCAATAGTCCCTGCCAAGACTTAGAAAAAGACTTTTTATCAAACTCACATGCAGAATATAAGTCTTCAGCCCTTGCTGCTCTCGGAAAATCAAACGTCGTAAAATGCATGGTGGTCGCAACAGTACTCAATCGATCAATCATTTTCTTATAATTTTTATCACTCAGTGCACTGAATAAAAAATGAATTCGATTATGGGAATAATGCCTTTTAATCGTATCAATTAAACTTTCAATTCCTTCATCATTGTGTGCACCGTCAACGATCACGACCGGATTTTGATGAATAAGCTCAAAGCGGCCTTTCCACATTGATTTCTTTATTCCTTTCACAACTTCATCATAGGTCATTTTTACGGCCCCTTGCTCTTTTAAATAATCAATAACAGAAATAGCAAGCGCTGCATTTTTAATTTGATGATTTCCTCTCATCTTAATTTTGACATCTTCATATGTGTTGGTTTCTGTTTTTACTGAGAACTTTTCACCATGTTCCCAAGGAGAAAGGTTCTTTACACTTATATCTTTACCAAGTGAGTAATAAGGAGCATTTTTATCTTTTGCTGATTGCGAAAGCACCTCAAGTGCATCTTCTTTTTCTGCTGCTGTGAAAATTGGTCTTCCCTTTTTAATGATACCTGCTTTCTCACGAGCAATATCAGTTATCGTGTCACCGAGTATAGTCATGTGGTCATACCCTATGTTTGTAATAACAGATAAAATAGGATCTATGACGTTAGTAGAATCCAACCTGCCACCAAGTCCTGTTTCTAGTAATAGAAAGTCAGGTTTATTAACTTTTCCAAAATATAAAAACATCATCGTTGTAATGATTTCAAATTCGGTTGGTGAACCTAGGTCAGTATTTTCTATTTTCTCTGCATATGGCTTTACTTCATTTACTAAAGATAACATCTCATCATCTGTTATAGGCTGACCATTTACACTTATTCGCTCATTAAATGTTTCGATATAAGGTGAAGTAAAGGTTCCTACCTTGTAACCTGCTTCCATAAGCATATGCAGCATATAAGAAATTGTGGACCCTTTACCGTTCGTTCCTGCTACATGAATGGTCGGGATTTTTTTTTCTGGATGGTCTAGCTTATTTAACAGCCATTCCATTCTTTTGAGGCCTGGTTTCACACCAAATTTTAAACGGTCATGAATCCAGTTTATTGCATCATCATACTGTGAAAACACACACATAGCCTCCTTTGTCCATGTAAAAACTCGGGGGAACTAATAGTTAGTACCACCCGAGTCACACTTCTATTTAAATCTTAACTGACAGTAATATTTTATCAATTAGCTTGTTATTAAGGTATCAATTATCCTCTTAGCTCTTGAATTCTAGCTAAAACGATGTCACGTTTTTCCAGATAATCTTTTTCTTTTGCTTTCTCTTCCTCAATAACCTTTTCAGGTGCCTTCTTAAGAAAACCTTCATTACCCAATTTCTTCTGAACGCGTTCCACTTCTTTATCGAGTTTTTCACGTTCTTTTTCAAGACGTTTAATTTCTTCTTCAATGTTGATTAATCCTTCAATTGGCAGGATGATTTCAGCACCCGTCACAACAGCTGTCATGGATTTTTCGTTCGCTGTAACTTCTGTCACGATATTTAAAGAACTTGTGTTACAGAATTTCTCAATATACGCAAGGTTATTTTCCAGTTGTGCTAACACACCTTGATCTTTCGCCTTGATTGTCATTGGAATTTGCTTGCTCATTGGCGTATTTACTTCAGAACGAATATTACGGACAGCACGAATGACTTCTACTAGAAGTTTCATTTCTGTTGCCGCTTTATGATCTGTTAAATCTTCATTAACAGTTGGCCATGCTGCGATTGTAATCGACTCGCCTTGATGTGGAAGAGACTGCCAGATTTCTTCTGTAATAAATGGCATGAATGGATGCAATAACCTCATTGTGTTATCTAGTACATAAGCAAGGATTGAACGCGTTGTTTTCTTCGCTGCTTCGTCCTCACCATATAATGGCAGCTTCGCCATTTCAATGTACCAATCACAGAAATCATCCCAAATGAAGTTGTATAGTAATCGTCCTACTTCACCAAACTCATACTTATCAGCCAGTTTTGTCACATTTTCAATCGTTTCATTTAAGCGGGTTAAAATCCATTTATCAGCAACTGACTTTTCACCTGATAAGTCAATTTCTTCAAATGTTAAACCATCCATATTCATGAGAGCAAATCGGGATGCATTCCAGATTTTGTTCGCAAAGTTCCATGTTGATTCCACTTTTTCATAGCTGAATCGTAAATCTTGACCAGGCGAGCTTCCTGTTGATAGGAAGTAGCGTAGTGAATCTGCCCCATATTGATCAATGACTTCCATCGGATCTACACCATTTCCTAAAGATTTACTCATTTTACGACCTTGCTCATCCCGTACAAGTCCATGTATTAATACATCCTTGAATGGACGTTTACCTGTGAATTCAAGTCCTTGGAAGATCATGCGAGATACCCAGAAAAAGATAATATCATAGCCTGTTACAAGAGCATCTGTTGGATAATAACGTTTAAAGTCAACTGATTCTGTATCAGGCCAGCCCATTGTTGAAAATGGCCATAATGCAGAACTGAACCAAGTATCTAGAACATCATTATCTTGTGTCCAATTTTCAATATCTGCCGGCGGCTCCTGGTTTACATATACTTCCCCTGTTTCTTTATGGTACCAGGCAGGAATTCGATGTCCCCACCAGAGCTGACGGGAAATACACCAGTCACGAATGTTTTCCATCCAACGTAAATACGTTTTCTCAAATCGATCAGGAACAAAATTTACTTTTTCATCTTCTTCCTGAAGTTTAATTGCTTCATCTGCCAGTGGTTGCATTTTGACAAACCATTGTGTGGAAAGATATGGTTCTACAACCGCGCCGCTTCTTTCACTATGACCAACAGAATGCATATGTTCTTCAATTTTGAATAATACACCTTGTTCTTGTAGGTCTTTTACAATTTTCTTTCTACATTCAAAGCGATCTAAGCCATTATAAGTTCCAGCATTTGAATTCATTGTTCCATCTTCGTTCATGACTAGAATTCGTTCAAGATTATGACGGTTTCCAAGTTCGAAGTCATTCGGGTCATGTGCAGGCGTTATTTTAACAGCACCTGAACCAAACTCCATATCTACATAATCATCGCCAACAATTGGAATCTCACGTCCAACAATTGGTAAGATAACTTTTTTGCCGATTAGGTGTTTATAACGTTCATCTTCAGGGTGAACAGCGACAGCCGTATCTCCAAGCATTGTTTCTGGACGAGTCGTTGCTACTTCGATTGAACCGGAACCATCAGCAAGTGGATAGCTCATATGATAAAAAGCACCTTGAACATCTTTATAAATAACTTCAATATCGGAGAGAGCTGTTTTTGTTTGCGGATCCCAGTTAATGATGTACTCTCCGCGATAAATAAGTCCTTTTTTGTAAAGTGTAACGAACACTTCACGAACGGCTTTTGATAAGCCTTCATCAAGGGTAAAACGTTCGCGTGAATAATCTAAACCTAAACCAATTTTCGCCCATTGCTCACGAATATGGCCAGCGTATTCTTCCTTCCACTTCCATGTTTCTTCAACGAATTTTTCACGACCTAAATCATAGCGTGATTTACCTTCTTCACGTAGCTTTGCCTCTACCTTTGCTTGTGTAGCGATACCGGCATGGTCCATTCCCGGCAGCCATAATACATCATAGCCTTGCATTCTTTTCATACGAGTCAAAATATCTTGTAATGTTGTATCCCACGCATGACCTAAGTGAAGTTTACCTGTAACATTTGGCGGGGGAATGACAATTGTGTATGGCTGTTTTTTCTCATCCCCTGTTGCCTCAAAGTATTTTCCTTCCAACCAAAAGGAATAACGATTTTTCTCAATTGCATTTGGATCATATTTTGTTGGTAATGAAAGCTGTTGTTCATGATTTTCCATTTTGTTTCCTCCTTCATACATCTATCTCCCTGGATTCTTCGATAGTAAAAATAAAAAACTCCCTTCATCCCTAAAAGGACGAAAGGAGAAAATTTCGCGGTACCACCTTTTTTCATAGACTAATCATCATTAAAAGATGCATCAAGCCTATACACTCAATATGATAACGGTTTTCACCGACCTCTTCTACTATTCTTTCAAGGAAGTAACTCCTGGGCGACCTTCCAAAGCCTCAACATAAGAAATCTTCCAGCAAATGATTTCTCTCTCTGTAAAGTGAAGACAATGTACTCTTCCCAATCAACGTTTACTAAATATGTAGTTGTTTCTTTTCATCTATCTTATATTACTAAATAATACATTTTACCGTCAATATTTTCTCCATTTTTCCTTCCATTCATACAGGCACTTATCACATTTTTTGGAATACCTTACATTAGTGGCGATTTGTACGAAAATTCGATGTTGAACGTATTTTATGAACATGTGTAAAAAAAGGTGAGAATTTTTTCGAAAATGAGTGTAAGGAGGAGTTATGATATGAAGAAGCGTTATAATCCATATTCTTTACCACCCTGGGTTAGACAAATCCGTGAGGTTGGTATTCAAATCATTATTCCGTTAACCATTTTTCAAGGAATACGTACTGTATTTTTTCCTACAACATTTGATGTTCTTCTATTAGGGATCTTAATCGGTTTAGCTATTGCTTTACGTTATGATTGGATTTAAAACAAAAAGAGGGAAGGCTTTTCTCTCCCTCTTTAAAACGTTTATGATTGTTCCTCTGCTTCCATTTTCTTTTTCTCTTCAATCTCAGATACTTTCATCACAAAATATTCTACATTTTTAAACTGCCAATATGCCTTTACTAAATGTTTGTTTCTGTCCAACTCTGAGCGCTTTTTCTTCTCCTTCCTATAAGTTTTGATTAAATGACATATACGATCGGGATATGCCAAATAGCTTAAAAACAGGCTCATTTCCTCAGCAGTATAAGAGTATCCCTTTTGATACGTATAAAACCAGTTAACACAATCGTCACTTTGAATCGGATAGGTGGTTGCCGTTCGATTCATAAACAGCAAAAAATCATCAATCGGGGAGGCATATTTTGAGCGCTCAAAATTCGTTAAATACCCGTTTCCATCATCATCATATAAAAAATGGCGTGCCGATATTTTTCCATGAATTAAGACAACTCTAGTTGACTTTTCTTCTTCCATCAGATTGGACCATTCTTCAAGTTTTTTCTTAGAAAAATCTATCGCACGGGATACTTCTGTATAGTAGGTGACTGCTTGTAATTCAAAAGGTGAAAGATAGATTTTTTGTTCACATTGCTCGACGAATGTTTCGTACATTTCTTTTGCCTCATCCCACCGTTTTACTGTTTCTTCATAATGATTTAATACATCCTTGGTACTGATGTCGTGTTTCTTTTCTGTTTTTTTATGAAGAGTGGCTACCTCTTTAAATAAATATTGATGTCTGGCGTCCCGTTCCTCTTCTTGTTCATTTGATAACCATGGCATTAGATAATAGTATTCACCATTATAGTACGATAATAGTTGCTGTTGGTTATTGCTGACTAGTGGTACATGATGAGAATATTTATTATCTTTTAGAATTCTTAAGGAATCTACAAAGTAAGGATTAAACCCTTTCGAGAGCTTTTTTAATACAAATGGACCTGTATCTGTATATATCTTTATTGCTTTTTTACTTAATTCCTCAGTGTATTCAGGGGATAGGTTATAATCATGTAACAGCGGCCGAATTTCACTTAATGACAATTGCACAGTTTTGTTCACCTCAAATCATCGGCTTGAACTGAAAAAAACAGCTGAGGATCAGGTAGCCCCCATGCTGTTTTAGTTACTTCATACTCAAATCAGTTCGTTTTATTTGCTAGTTGAGTAGGCTGGAATATAGAGAATTTGTCCTTCATATACATCTTGATCAGCTTGAAAATCATTAACACGTACAATTTGCTGTATTGATATTTCGTATCTATCACAAATTGAATTGAGTGTATCACCCTGTTGAACAATGCACATTTTTAGACGAGAAAAGTCTTCTTCGTCATCTCTAGCAAATAAACTGGTTAAATAATGTGCATCCTTCTGATCTTTCTGATCTCTCTCATCCTGATCTTCAAGCTCTTCCACTTCCTTAACCTCAGCTTCAGATTTTGAAAAGAAGGAATATTGGACTTCTTGTGGTTCTTCATTTTGTTCTTCTTTTCTTACTTCTACAGAGAACGGATCATAAAGATCTTCCTGCTCTTTCTCTTCGTCTTGAATTGGCTCACTATTAAGTACCTCTTGCTGTTCAATCTCTTCCGGTTCTTCTACTTGTGCTGAAAGATCCTGTGAAGAGATTTCAGTAAAGGTCTCTTCTTCATTTTCTTCACGACTTTCCGTAACCTCTTTTTGAATGGAAATCGATGGTGGTGACAATTTGTCCATGTCCGAATCATCCGATTCATTTACATCATAAAATGATGAAAAAGGAGATACTGCTGTCCTTTCAGCTTGAGCAAATGATTCCTCATCATTTGCTTCTGTTTCATCTTGGCTTTCCCTGTATAATGGTTCAAGCTCTTCTTCTCTAGTTGTTTCAACCTCTTCATTTTGCACAGCTTCACTATCTGAAATCCCGCTTATCGACAAATCTGCTATTAATTTCAAACATTTTAGTTCAGGGAGATCATAATCAAAGGACTCAATCGAAACATAAACATCATCTAATTGTGAAATGCGATTCCTTGGAATGGTAATATCTACTGGAAAGCGATGACTTAATTCACTAATCCCATCTTCCCTTGTTTCAACCTCATTTACATATCTTACGTTTGCATATTCAAAGGAATCCCCTTCACTACCATCTTGATCTATTTTGTATTCACCTGTCAGCAGTAGTGCTCCACGAATTGAGATGTACTGATCGTGTTCATGAATTGAAATATCAGGATCTAAAGAAATAGATAAAAGTTCAGATACTTCCTGTCCTTTTTGAAACCATACAGATTCTTCAACAGAAAAACGCAGTTGCTGTTCCTGTGACAAAATAATTCCTCCTTTCAAATAGCCTAGTAAAATAACTATGACATTACAGATGTATGTCTGGAAGGAGGAAAATATGAATTAATTTTATCTTTTTCCTTGTATAGAAAAGCCAAGAATGGCGGAAGTCGATATCTCTTCTTATACTTTAATTCTTAATATATTTAACTTTTCTTAAAGTACAAAAAAGATTCACCACATTTTGTGATGAATCTTTTTTTATTTTAATAAAGAAAATGCTTTTTTAGCAGCTTCAATAGTACGATCCAAATCTTCTTCTGTGTGAGCTGTAGACAAAAATAAGCCTTCAAATTGTGAAGGAGGAAGGAATATTCCTTCATTTGCCATTGTTTGATAATACTTGGCAAAATACTCCAAATTTGATGTTTTAGCTTTTTCATAATTTGTTACATCTTCGTTTGTAAAGAAGAAGCCAATCATAGATCCTGCACGATTGATTGTATGAGGAATCTCATATTCTTTCGCAGCCTTGGATAAACCTTCTTCAAGTCGGTCTGCTTTACGTTGAAATTCCTGATAAGTTTCTCTTGTTAGCTGCTTTAATGTTTCATATCCTGCTGTCATAGCTAATGGATTTCCTGATAATGTTCCAGCTTGATAAATTGGACCACTTGGAGCGATTTGCTGCATAATTTCCGCTTTCCCGCCATATGCTCCAACAGGTAGACCTCCACCTATGACTTTACCAAGACAAGTTAAATCTGGAGTCACTCCATAAAAATCTTGTGCACATCCATAGTCAACACGGAAGCCTGTCATGACCTCGTCAAATATCAATATAGAACCATATTGATCTGTTATTGAACGCAAGCCCTCTAGAAAGCCTGGTTGAGGAGGTACAACTCCCATGTTACCTGCTACCGGTTCTACTATAACGCCTGCAATATCTTCTCCAAATTGCTCAAAAGCGTATCGAATGCTTTCTAAATCATTATAAGGAACTGTAATTGTATTCTTAGCAATTCCCTCCGGTACACCCGGGCTATCAGGCAATCCTAGCGTCGCAACACCAGAGCCTGCTTTAATTAATAAAGAATCACCATGTCCGTGATAGCACCCTTCAAATTTCACAATCTTATTGCGGCCAGTAAAGCCTCTTGCTAATCGCAAAGCACTCATAGTAGCCTCAGTGCCTGAGCTGACCATTCGTACAACTTCAATTGAAGGCACGCGATCAATGACAAGCTTTGCAAGCTCATTTTCTATTAATGTAGGCGCACCAAAGCTTGTTCCTGATTCAACAACCTTTTTGATCGCTTCAACCACCGTATCATTGGAGTGACCGTGGATAAGTGGTCCCCATGATAATACATAATCTATATACTCGTTTCCATCAATGTCATAAATTTTTGAACCTTTTCCCCGTTCCATAAAAATTGGGTTCATACCAACTGATTTGAAAGCTCTAACAGGACTATTTACTCCTCCTGGCATTAACGTTTGTGCTTCCTTAAATGCTGACTCACTTTTTGCGTAACTATTCATCGGAGTGTTCTCCTTTCAACTTTTTGTAAGAGGTTGTTTAGTTTTCTTCTTTAAGCCAGCGGGCAACGTCTTTTGCAAAATATGTAATCATTAAATCCACACCAGCACGCTTCATTCCGACAAGCATTTCTGTAACGATGGCTTTTTCATCTACCCATCCATTTTGAGCTGCCGCTTTTATCATTGAATATTCTCCACTAACATTATAAGCGACAACAGGTACATTAAACTGATTTTTCACATCACGGATAATATCGAGATATGCTAAAGCAGGTTTCACTATTAAGAAATCCGCACCCTCTTCAAGATCTGACTGTGCCTCTCTCAATGCCTCATCACGGTTAGCAGGATCCATTTGGTATGTTTTACGGTCCCCAAACTGTGGTGAACTGTGTGCTGCATCTCGGAACGGTCCATAGAATGCACTCGCGTATTTGACTGCATATGACATAATTGGAATATGCTCAAAGCCAGCTTCATCCAATCCATGTCTAATTGCGGCTACAAAGCCGTCCATCATGTTTGAAGGAGCAATGATATCCGCACCTGCTTTTGCTTGACTTATTGCCGTACGAGCAAGCAAATCAAGTGTTGGATCATTTAACACCTGACCGTTCTCAACGATACCGCAATGTCCATGATCAGTGTATTGACATAGGCACGTGTCAGCTACAACAACTAAATCGGGAAATGCTTCTTTTATTTGTCTTGTTGCTCTTTGAACAATCCCTTGATCGTGATAAGCTTGTGTTCCCACTTCGTCTTTCTCGGCTGGAACTCCAAACAAGATAATTGATTTAATTCCCAATGAAACAATCTCTTCTATTTCTTTATTAAGGAGATCTAGTGATAAATGAAACACTCCGGGCATGGATGGTACTTCATTTTGTTTATTTTCTCCTTCTACAACGAAAATTGGATAAATAAAATCTTCATGGCGAAGATGTGTTTCTCTCATCATTGCTCTTAAATTATCACTGCTACGTAATCTTCTATGTCTTGTAAATTGAATCTTCATTGAATACCCTCCTTATTTTCCACTACCTCTATCATCACTTTTATCATATCCTCAATTGTATAAGAGTCCGGCATTACCCCGGTAAATCCATACTCCATTAACGTATTATTTGTAATTGGACCTATGCAGATAAAGGTTACTTTTTTAAGATATTCCAGGAATTCTCTTTGATAGAGTACCTTCATAAAGCTATCAACAGTTGAAGAGCTTGTAAACGTTATAAAATCTATTTGATCACGTTCAATACATGACAATAGTTTGCTTGTCTCTGAATCATTATGTACCGTTTCATAAACAACTAAGTCTTTCACATAGAATCCATGAGCTGTTAATTGTTCAATTAATACGGGTCTTGCGAGATTACCGCGTATGACAAGTATTCTTGTCTCACGCTGAAGCTTTTCTTTTATTTTTTCAGCTAGCTTTTCAGCCACAAATTCTTCAGGTATGACCGAAACCGTTAAATCAATCTTTTCCATTTGCTTACTTGTTTTTCTCCCAACAGATGCGGCAGCCATATGTTGTAAAGCAGAATAAGGTATGTTCCATTGGTCAAGATATTTCTTAAAGAATGTAACACCATTGGCACTTGTAAAAACAATACAATCAAACTCGTCCAAACAATTTAATGTTTGTTTTATATTTTCTTCGTTCGACTCATTCTTTTTTATTTCTAGCAATGGAGTAGATATCGCAATTCCACCCACTTCTTCAATCTTTTGGATAAACTCTTCCACCTGAGCTTTAGCCCTAGTTATTAACACTTTCTTTCCTTGCAATGGAAGAATGGTATCCATTATTGATCAAGCTCCTCTTTTACTCGATCAATCAAGGCTTTTGCCCCCTGATTTGTTAGAAGTTCAGCAACTTTGCCGCCGATTTCATTAGGATCAGTGCCAGAGACCTGTTCTTTATATACCTCTTTACCATCTGGTGAAGCAATTAATCCTGTAAATAGTATTTCTTTTTGATTGTTCACAGTGGCAAAACCAGCAATGGGCACTTGGCAGCCGCCTTCCATCTTTGTTAAAAAGGTTCTTTCTGCTGCTACCGCTAATTGTGTTGGTTTATCTGTAAATTTTGCTAATAAGTCTAATAGCTCATGATCATTTTCACGACATTCAATAGCTAATGCACCTTGTCCAACTGCTGGTAAACAAACCTCAGGTTCTAAAAACTCAGTTACGACTTCTTTACTCCAACCCATTCTTGATAAGCCTGCAGCTGCTAAAATAATCGCATCATAGTCTTCTGTTTTCAGCTTTTCAAGCCTAGTGTCGATATTTCCTCTAATCCATTTAATTTCTAAATCAGGTCGCTCAATTAATAGTTGGGCACTTCTTCTTAAACTACTCGTTCCGATAACAGCTCCGCTTGGTAAATCAGAAAGTTTTTTGTGATCTTTAGAAATAAGTACATCTCTATGGTCTTCACGGTTTGGAACACACCCAATCGTTAAACCTTCAGGAAGAATTCCTGGCATATCTTTCATACTATGAACAGCCATATCAATGTCTCCATCTAACATCGCTTGTTCAATTTCTTTCACGAACAACCCTTTTCCGCCGACCTTTGATAATGTAACATCAAGAATTTTGTCACCTTTCGTAACAATTTCCTTAATTTCAAACTCAAAAGGTAATCCAAATGATTTTAATTGATCGATCACCCAATTTGTTTGAGTTAATGCTAATTTACTACGTCTAGAACCTACTACTAATTTTCGCATAATTGCCTCCTACATTGAAATGCGCAAGCGCCTTGATTAGCCTTGGGCAAATAAGGCGATTTAGAATAGAAGGCGTTCTTTGCCTTCAATTCCAAATTGACTAGACCCTAGAGGGGCTAAGACGCTGGACACCAAACTAAATAAAAAAGTGGTACTTCCCCTTACATGTTAAAAAGCCTTATCATGAATCCCAAAAATGAAATCTCGATAAACTACCGAACAAGAAAAAGTTAATTAATAACACCAGAAAGGACGCTAAGTTAAGTAAGGCAACAGATTTACCTTGCAATTCCTTTACAATTCGCATATATAAATAGACTCCATATGTAAAAATGACCATAAAAGAACCAAGCACCTTTGCATCATACCAATGAAAATTTTGTACTTTTATATAAGCCCAAATAATACCAAGTATTAGACTTAGTAACAGCATTGGTACTCCAATGACATTTAATACATATGACATATGATCAAGTTTTGACAAATCTTCAATTCTAAGAAGGCGCTTTCCCCACTTTTTCTTTTTCAATAAATTATATTGAATGGTATAAAGAATAGAAAAAACAAAAGACAAGGAAAATGCCCCATAGGATAAAATCGCCATTGTAATATGAATTAACAATAATTCTGATACGAGCTGGCTTGAAACAGCAGCAGATTCATATTGCGTTGGAGCAAAGGTATGTAGAGCCATCATGATAAACCCGATCACATTTGTAAAGAAGATGATAAACTCCGCTTTTAAGAAACGATTTAACACGACAGACAAAGTAACGAGTACCCACGTATAGAAATACAATCCTTCAAAAACATTTAATACAGGAAATCTTCCTGTTTCAAACATGCGTGCAAATAAAAAAATTGTTTGTAAGAGCCAAACAATAGAAAGCAACCAGAAGGCAGCTTGTTTCGCCTTCCGGTTGTTATTTAAAAAATCTATAAAATATAAAAGTACACATACTGCATAAAGAATAATGGTTACTTCATTAATTCTACTTAAGCTCATCTCCATAAAAGAAAAGTCCTCTCACTTACGATTGAAGTGAAGCACGATAAATCTGTTGGTTCGTACCAACCTCATGACTCTCTGATTTATCTATTTTCATTTGCTCTTCAACAGCATCTTCAATATTAAAGATTTTCATAAATAAATCTAATGATTCCTGAGCATTTGCTTCTCCGGAAAGTTCTTTCACTTTTACAATTGGATCTCTCAGCAACTGATTAATAATACTTTTGGTATGCTTGCTCAGTACCTTTCTTTCACGATCAGTTAAATTAGGCATTTTACGTTCTATACTTTCCATTGTTTCAGCTTGAATCGCTAAAGCCTTCTGGCGTAAAGCTGAAATAACTGGTACAACTCCAAGAGTATTAATCCATTGCTTAAATTGAACAATTTCTTCTTCAATCATTAGTTCAATTTTTTCTGCAGCGATCTTTCTTTCTTGTAAATTTGCTTCAACGATCCCTTGCAAATCATCTATATCATATAAAAATACGCTATCTAATTCAGCGAGTCTAGGGTCTAAATCACGTGGAACAGCAATATCCACCATGAATAATGGTCGACCTTTTCTCATTTTCTCAACATGTGTCATCATGTCTTTCGTAATCACAAAATCTTTTGCACCTGTTGAGCTAATAAGAATATCTGCTTCAATAAGGCCACATTGAAGTTCATTTATACCCTTTGCATATCCGTCAAATCGACTTGCCAGTTGCTCTGCCTTTTGAAGAGTCCTGTTCATAACAGTCACTTTACCAACACCGCTGCCATGTAAATTTTGGGCTGCAAGCTCTCCCATTTTCCCGGCACCTAATATAAGTACATGTTTAGAGCGAAGGTCACCAAAGATCTTTTTCGCAAGCTCAACTGCTGCATAACTAACTGAAACTGCATTTGCGCCAATCTCTGTTTCAGAGTGGGAACGTTTCGCCAGTGTAATCACTTGTTTAAACAACTGATTGAAAACCGTTCCAATAGTATGGTTCTCTTGTGCTTGCAAAAAGCTCGACCGAACCTGACCAAGAATTTGCGTTTCTCCCAGAATCATTGAATCTAAGCCACAGGCAACTTTACATAAATGTTCAAGTGCACCATCCTGCTCAAGGATCGTTAAGTATGGTGATATGTTTTCTTTATCTAATCCGAACCAGTCAGCCAAAAAGGCCTTTATATAATAACGACCTGTATGAAGTTGATCAACGACAGCATAAATCTCTGTTCTATTGCATGTCGACACGATCACATTCTCAAGGATACTTTTTTGTTTTTTTAACTGTTTCATCGCATCAGTAAGCTCATTTGGTTGAAATGAGAGCTTCTCGCGAATTTCAACAGGGGCTGTTTTATAATTTAAGCCGACAACTAGTATATGCATTTTCTTATACACCCCCATGTACAAGGATCTCTACTTATTAGTATATCACTCTTCATTTTAATTCCCTCAAAAAAATGTGAACAGTCTTTGAAACTGTATGTTATGATAATTTATGTTTGTATGTTTGACTGTGGCACTTTATCTGTGTAATACTTCACAAAGATTCTACACAGTTTGACACTATTCTCAACTATTCTATCTGTACAATATCAGATATTATGCTGTTAATCAAGTTATTGGTTTGGATATGCTTACAGTATTTACTAGTATGTACAATTATGATTATCATTATTTGACAAGAGGTGCACAATGAAAAAAATCACATTATTACCAGCTATTATATTGTTTAGTGTTGGCATTTTTTATTCTATCCAAAAATTAAATATTCATTTATTTGAAGGACAAAGCAGCTGGGAATTCTTATTAATTTTACTTGGCTTTGCATTTTTAATTAGCGGCCATTTCGAACAGGATTCAAGTGCTATTTTACCTGGAATTATTTTAGCGGGAGTCGGGGTTCATTTTTTCTTTTATGAAAAAGTTCCATCATGGCCGGCACATTCAGCTTCCTTTTTATTTATTATCTCAGCGGGCCTTATTTTAACAGCTATAAAAACCAAGTCCCGGTATTTACAAGGAGTAATCTTACTAGCAATCGGCTTGTTTTTGCACTTTTTCCCTGCAATAATGGGGTCCCTCTCTATTGTTGAAAATGGAGTGAACAGCATTGAAACATATTGGCCATTTTTATTTGTGGTTATTGGCGGCGTTCTATTAGTAGTTATACGTAAAAAGTAAGAGACTCTGGTTATGACCAGAGTCTCTTTTTGTACTATCAAAAAGTATATAAATTTTATGGATGATCGTATAAGAAAAACGAAGGCTCTCGCCATTAGGACTTGGAGACAAGCCAAGTTTTTCTAATTATTCCGATGTATATTCTCCGATTACCTTCCAGGCTTCGTCTTTTCCTAATCCTGTTTCAGATGAGAAAATAACAAATTCATCGGATTTTTCCATATTCAAGGCGTCTTTAATTACTTTTGCGTGCTTTTGCCATTTTCCTTTTGGGATTTTGTCCGCTTTCGTTCCAACAATTATAGTCGGGATGTCATAATGTTTTAGGAAATCATACATCAGCATGTCATCATTTGTTGGCGGATGGCGAAGGTCGATCAGTAAAATAACGGCTCGAAGCTGCTCACGGGTCGTAATATATGTTTCAATCATTTTCCCCCATGCTTCTCTCTCTTTTTTACTAACCTTCGCATATCCATAACCAGGAACATCTACAAAATGTAATTGTTCGTTGATAATGTAGAAGTTTAACGTTTGGGTTTTCCCAGGTTTTGATGAAATCCTAGCAAGAGCCTTCCTACCTAGCATTTTATTTATAAAAGAAGACTTTCCAACATTCGATCTACCAGCTAAAGCAACTTCAGGTAAATCTCCTTCTGGGTATTGTTGTGGCTTAACAGCACTAATCACGATTTCTGAACTTGTAACCTTCATTCTTTCTCCTCTGTTAGCGCATGTTTTAACACTTCATCTAAATGTGAGACAAGGACAAAGGTCAATTCTTTTCGGACACTTTCCGGAATATCGTCCAAGTCTTTTTCATTATCCTTCGGTGCAATGATTTTTGTTAATCCTGCCCGATGTGCACTAAGTGTTTTTTCTTTTAACCCGCCAATTGGCAGTACTCGGCCACGCAGTGTAATTTCACCAGTCATCCCAACTTCTTTACGAACTGCTCTACCGGTTAATGCTGAAATCAACGCTGTTGCCATTGTGATACCTGCTGATGGCCCATCCTTTGGTACAGCACCTTCTGGTACATGTATATGGATATCATTCTTTTCATGGAAGTCCCGATCGATATGAAGCTCTTCAGCACGGGAGCGGATATAACTAAACGCAGCTTGAGCTGATTCCTTCATAACATCTCCAAGCTTACCTGTAAGAATGAGCTTTCCTTTACCAGGTGTTACCGACACTTCAATTGAAAGTGTGTCACCACCTACAGTTGTATAAGCTAAACCAGTTGCCACACCGACCTGGTCTTCTAATTCCGCTTGTCCGTATCTAAATCGTTTTTTCCCAAGAAAACCTTCAATATTTTTATCAGTAATAACGATTTTCTTACGTTCTTGCTTAACAATCATTTTAGCCGCTTTTCGGCAAATACCTGCTAGTTGGCGTTCTAAGCTACGAACACCAGCTTCTCTTGTGTAATAACGAATAATGCTTTGAATGGCATCATCTCGTAATTGAAGATGTGATTTTTTTAAGCCATGATCTTTTAACTGCTTCGGCAATAAATGATCTTTTGCTATATGAACCTTTTCCAGTTCAGTATAGCCCGCTATATTTATAATCTCCATACGATCACGAAGTGGACCCGGAATCGTAGCAAGATTATTTGCAGTTGCAATGAACATAACTTTTGATAAGTCATAAGTCTCTTCAATATAGTGATCACTAAAATTATGATTTTGCTCTGGATCCAATACTTCAAGCAACGCTGATGAAGGATCACCTCTAAAATCACTGGACATCTTGTCAATTTCATCTAAAAGGAAAACAGGGTTTACTGTTCCTGCTTTTTTCATGCCTTGGATGATTCTGCCGGGCATTGCTCCTACATATGTTCGTCTGTGACCACGTATCTCTGATTCGTCTCTTACACCGCCAAGTGAAATTCTGACAAAATGACGATTTAAAGATTTTGCCACTGACTTAGCTAATGACGTCTTACCTACACCAGGTGGTCCTGCAAGGCAAAGAATTGGCCCTTTTAGCGAGTTTGTCAGCTGTTGGACGGCTAAATATTCAATTACCCGGTCTTTAACTTTTTCAAGGCCGTAATGTTCTTCATTCAAAATTTCTTCTGCAACATTCACATCAAGACGATCTTCGGTTGCTTTTGTCCAAGGTAATGAGATTAGCCATTCAATATAATTTCGAATCACGGCACTTTCAGCAGAACTTGACGGTACTTTTTCATATCGATCAAGTTCCTTTAAAGCAACTTCTTTTACATGTTCCGGCATTCCAACTTCATCTAAACGCTCTTTAAGTGTGGAAACTTCCCCCAGCTTTCCTTCTTTTTCACCAAGCTCCTTTTGGATGGCCTTCATCTGTTCACGTAAATAATATTCTTTCTGTGTTCGCTCCATTGATTTTTTTACACGTTGACCTATTTTTTTCTCAAGTTGGACAACTTCTTTTTCATTATGGAGGATTGAAATCACTTTATTTAATCGCTCTGTCACATCAAGTGTCTCTAGTACCTCTTGCTTATCTTTAAGTTTTAAAGGTAGATGTGATGTGATAATGTCTGCCATTCTTCCAGGTTCTGTAATATCAGATACTGTTGCATATGTTTCTGCTGAAATCTTCTTCGAAAGCTTTATGTATTGCTCAAAATATTCTAGCATGGTTCTCATTAACGCTTCTTCTTCAACACTTTTTTCTTCCGGGTCCGGATATACAGCAACTTCAACAGAGTAATACTCATCTTCATCTACAAAGCGTTGGATTTCACCACGCTCTAATCCCTCAACAAGGACACGAATTGTTCCGTTAGGTAATTTTAACATTTGCTTAATTTTCGTTAATGTTCCTATTTCATAAATATCTTCTTTTTTTGGCTCATCTATCGAAATCTCTTTTTGTGTCGTTAAAAAGATAATATGATCATCCATCATCGCCTTTTCTAACGCCTGTACAGATTTATCTCTCCCTACATCAAGGTGTAGTACCATTGTTGGATATACTAACAAGCCTCTTAATGGTAGGAGGGGTACGATTTGAGTAGTTGATTTCGCCATGCGTTTACACCTCCATGACAATATAGTTCATTCTTGTACAATTCTATCTTATTCTTTTTATAGTGTCTATTTTAACCACTTTTAGTCAATAGGTAGTATACCCTAAACTAATCTACCTGAAAAAAAATATGATATATGAAGCATCGGTTAAATTCATAAAGTGTTAAGAAAAAGAATAATGACTATTTTACACTAAAATTCCTGCTTAGATAATATTTATTTATAGAATAAACATGAAAACATGAGTAGAGACCTCCTTCTATAATGACCAATACGATATGGTCTTAAGTTGGTAGGTCCCTTTATGAGATTAAACTGATTCCTGATGTGGAAAGTTTTGTGAACTTTTTTGAATTCTATTAGGTAATTCAGTTGGCGGATCAACGAGAGCTATATCAAATACCTCTTGTAAATGTGTGACAGGCATAATCGTAATTCCTTCAATATCTTTCAGAATCGATTGGACATTCTCCTTAGGTATAATCACAGTGTCTGCTCCTGCCTTTTTTGCTGCCTTGATCTTTGGTATAACCCCACCAATCGGCTTAACATTTCCGTGAATACTGATCTCTCCTGTCATCGCAACTTTATTGCTGATCGGGATTTTATGGATAGCTGAAAAAATACCTGTAGCCATTGCAATACCTGCAGAAGGTCCATCAATTGGTGTACCTCCTGGAAAATTCACATGGATGTCATAATCTGCAGCCTGAATTCCCATCGAGCGTAAAACAGTGATCACATTTTCCACTGAACCTTTTGCCATACTTTTTCTGCGAATGGATTTTGAACGGTCACCTATGCTTTCTTCTTCCACGATACCTGTAATATTAATTGTGCCCTTTTCTTTTTCAGCTGGAATAACCGTTACTTCTATTTCAAGTAATGCACCCGTATTCGGTCCATAAACTGCAAGACCATTTACTAAACCAACCTTTGATGTTTCTTCAATTTTCTTTTCATGACGTGGCGTTAATTGACTTGAATGTATGACCCATTCTATATCTTCAACAGTAATTTCCTTACGATCTTCTGACATGGCCATTCCTGTTGCAATTTGCATTAAGTTTACAACTTCACGTCCATTTCGAACATAAGACGTCAGCAAGTGAATTCCTGATTCACTGACTTCCATTTCAACCTTATCAGCTGCTTTTCTAGCAACAATAGCGAGTTCTTCCTGCTCTAAATCTCTAAAAAAGACTTCGAGACATCTTGAACGAATTGCCGGTGGAATTTCGTTTGGTGTTCTTGTAGTAGCTCCTATTAAGCGGAAATCTGCTGGTAGACCATTTTTAAAGATATCATGAATATGAGTTGGAATCTGTGTGTTCTCTTCGTTATAATAAGCACTTTCTAAGAAAACTTTCCGATCCTCTAACACCTTTAATAGCTTATTCATCTGTATTGGATGTAATTCTCCAATTTCATCAATAAATAAGACACCGCCATGTGCGTGTGAAACTGCTCCCTGTTTTGGTTGAGGAATTCCAGCCTGTCCCATTGCCCCGGCTCCTTGATAAATAGGATCATGAACTGATCCGATTAACGGATCTGCAATTCCCCTTTCATCAAATCTCGCTGTTGTTGCATCGAGTTCAACAAAAACAGCATTTTCTTTGAAAGGAGACCTCTTATTACGTTTCGCTTCTTCTAATACCAATCTCGCCGCTGCTGTTTTTCCAACTCCGGGTGGTCCATAAACAATAACATGCTGAGGATTAGATCCACAGAGGGCAGCACGCAAGGAACGAATCCCATCTTGTTGTCCTACTATATCTTGAAAGCTCTTTGGACGAACTTTTTCAGCTAAAGGTTCTGTAAGTCTAATAGCCCTCATCTTCCTTAGCTGTTCCATTTCTTTTTTAGATTCTCGATCAATTGAAATCTTTTGAGTTCGTTGATTTTTTAATAAGTTCCAAAAATACAATCCAATAACAATCCCAAAAAATAACTGAATAAACAAAGCAATACTAGTCCAGCTCATTTGTCGGTCCCTCCTACCATGATGTCGTCTTACCGCTACGATGGAAAATAAAACTACATATATGACTTCGTTGAGAGGTCTTTTCCAATCCTTTTGTCCTAAACAATTTTTACACTAAACTTATTAAATATGATCTGTTTTTTCTATATGTATAGGAAGATTTTCTCCCCATAGATGGACAAAAGGGCAAGCTTAGCTTGCCATCTTTTTGTAGAAGCGGTTATTTATAGCTAGTATCTCCTTTGTTTCTTTGGAATAAACATCACTCTAAGGAAAGTTTTAGCTTATGAAAATGTATAAATGGAACTTATTAGTTATGGCGGTAGAACAAGCTTACCGTACAAAAAAGGAAGCCGGTCATTATGCGGCTTCCTTTTTGTATATATGTTATGCAGATGTCTTTTTATCTTCCTGGATTACAGTTCCATCACTTAAAACAAGTTTAGGAGGTGTTTCTCCCAGAACAGTTTCAGCTGTAATGACAGCTTTTACAATATCTTCACGGGATGGTAAGTCAAACATCATATCAAGCATAATGCCCTCAATAATTGATCTTAAACCACGTGCCCCTGTTTTTCTTTCAATCGCTTTTTTAGCAATTTCTAAAAGAGCTCCATCTTCAAACTCGAGTTCAACACCATCTAAATCAAGCATTTTTTGGTATTGTTTTACAAGTGCATTCTTTGGCTTAGTTAAGATTTCAACTAATGCCTCTTCATCTAGTGGCTCTAAACTTGCAATAACAGGTAACCGACCAATAAATTCCGGTATTAAACCAAATTTTAATAAGTCTTCCGGTAGTACTTGGGAAAGTAATGCTTTCTTATCAAGATCAGCATTTTTGTTATCTGAACCAAAGCCAATTACTTTACGTCCTAGGCGACGTTTGATAATTTGCTCAATTCCATCAAATGCTCCCCCACAAATAAATAAGATATTAGTTGTATCAATTTGAATAAATTCTTGATGTGGGTGTTTTCTGCCACCTTGTGGAGGAACACTCGCCACTGTACCTTCAAGAATTTTCAAGAGTGCCTGTTGAACACCCTCACCAGATACGTCACGTGTAATAGATGGGTTTTCGGATTTACGGGCTACCTTATCAATTTCATCAATATAGATGATTCCTTTTTCAGCCTTTTCTACATCATAATCTGCAGCTTGAATAAGTTTAAGTAAAATATTTTCAACATCTTCTCCAACATATCCTGCTTCAGTTAGAGACGTAGCATCAGCAATCGCAAACGGAACATTTAATATTCTAGCTAAAGTTTGAGCTAATAAAGTTTTCCCGCTACCAGTTGGCCCGATCATCGAAATATTACTTTTTGAAAGCTCAACATCATCAATTTTACTATTAGAGTTAATCCGTTTATAGTGATTATACACGGCTACAGCTAATGATTTCTTTGCTTGATCTTGACCAATAACATATTCATTCAGGATCTCTTGGATCTCTCTTGGCTTCGGTACATCTTTAAATTCAACTTCTTCTTCTGTTCCCAACTCTTCTTCCACAATTTCAGTGCAAAGCTCAATACATTCATCACATATATAGACTCCAGGTCCAGCTACAAGCTTTCGAACCTGATCTTGAGTTTTTCCGCAAAACGAACATTTTAATTGTCCTTTTTCATCGTTAAATTTAAACATTGTTTCACCCCTTATATCTTTATCTCAAACAAGCTATTCCATCTTACCCTTATGGTTTTAACAAACAGGAAAATAGGTAGATGATGATGGACCAAAGAAAAACAATTGTCTAGAAAAACTTGACTTGTCGCCAATGCCTAAGGCGGAGCCTTTAGTTTTTCTTACTACTGTCAACTTTAAAGTTTGAACCTTTTTGACAGTTATAAATAAGTATGTACTGCATTTTACCATAACTGGAACACTAAAAGGTAATAATACCACTCGAGTAAATTGAAAAAGCTTACACACCTTATTGTTTATTGCTCCATTTAATTATTCTTTACTATATGTATGTATTGACTTTCTAATATCATTCCCAAAGGAATATAAATAAAACATGATTGTATAAAACAAGGCACGATCTGCTCGCGCCTTGTTCTTATATCCCATTCTTAATGTGCAGTATTATTCCTTCTTAGTGATTCAAGGAAGAAATAATGTAGTTCTGGGAAAACTGCACGTAAAGATCTCATAAGTTTCACTATCATCATTTTTAAAAAAACGCCTCAATGATGAAAGTCTCACTTTATTATATTATGCAACAACCTTGCTGTTTTCCACAAGAAAATCGATTGCTTTACGAACTTTTAGATCTTCTTTAAGTCCTTCAGCGTTTCCACCTAAAGCTTGTTTAATGTTTTCAATCGGCATATTGTACATTTCAGCCATTTTTGCTAATTCTGCTTCTACATCTTCATCAGAAACTTCAATGTTTTCAGCTTTAGCAATTGCTTCTAGAGTTAAGTTATATTTTACACGCTTCTCAGCATCCTCTTTCATTTGAGCTTTTAAAGCCTCTTCGTCTTGACCAGAGAATTGGAAGTATAACTCAAGATTCATTCCTTGCATTTGTAGACGTTGTTCAAATTCCTGCATCATACGAGAAATTTCATTGTCAATTAAAGCATTTGGAATATCAACTTCAACACCCTCAGCAGCTTTTTCTACTAAAGTATCACGCAGATTGTTTTCTGATTCGGATTTTTTCGCTTCTTCAAGGCGAGTTCTTGTTTGAGCTTTTAATTCATCAAGAGTTTCAACCTCTTCATTAACGTCCTTAGCAAACTCATCATCTAAAGCTGGAAGTTCTTTTGTTTTAATTTCATGTACTTTCACTTTGAATACTGCTGGTTTACCAGCAAGATTTTCAGCATGGTATTCTTCTGGGAATGTTACTTCCACTTCTTTTTCTGCTCCAGCTTCCAAACCAACTAGTTGCTCTTCAAACCCTGGAATGAAAGAACCTGAACCGATTTCTAATGAATAGTTTTCAGCAGCTCCGCCTTCGAATGCTTCACCGTCAACATAACCGTCAAAATCGATTACAGCTGTATCACCATTTTCAATTGTGCCTTCTTCTTTTACAACTAATTCAGCATGACGTTCTTGTAATTGTTTTAGTTCGCTTTCAACATCTTCGTCTGTTACAGTATCGTCTAATTTTTCAACTTCTAGACCTTTGTATTCACCTAATTTCACTTCAGGTTTAACAGTTACTTTTGCAGTGAAAATTAAGCTTTTTCCCTTTTCAATTTGTTCTACATCGATTTCCGGACGATCAACTGGCTCAATACCAGCTTCATCAACTGCATTTGGATATGCAGTTGGTAAAATGATGTCTAACGCATCCTGGTATAAAGATTCTACACCAAAACGTTGTTCGAACATTCCACGTGGAATTTTCCCTTTACGGAATCCAGGAATTGAAACTTGTTTTACTACTTTTTTAAATGCTTCATCAAGTGCTTGTGTGAAGTCCTCTGCAGAAACTTCAACCGTAAGAACGCCTTCGTTCCCCTCTAATTTTTCAAATTTAACTGACATATTTGCTGTCCCTCCAAAGATCTATCATGATTTGTGCGAATAAGTGATAGGTAAATTGTGGTTGCTTGTCACAGTTTAAACAATCGCCCACTATCATATACCTGTTTTTATGTACGGTAAAAGTAACCGAATACTAAACATGCTTAGGATTTCGCATAAAAAAGAAGGTCAATTTGTCCAAAATAAATTAGACCTTAATTACGATGATCACTATTTTGCAACCATTTTATTATAACATAGAATGAATTCCTTTCAACATATAGCTCATATTTGAAAATAAGAAATTTCTTCTATTTTATATATTTTTTCACAAGCTTCTTGTAATGATATCGCAGACTTACCATAAATTTGTTCAATTTCTTCATCTTCAATAGAAATTCCATGAAGTGAATAACCTACAACATGTAAAGCTGCAGCCCATAGCTTTACATCCTCAGGCTGTGGTAAAAAAGGGTACATCACATATAAATGTCTGATCCATACCTCTTTTACAGCTTCAAAAAGGGTAGGATTTTCACTGCCTAATGTATCATCTAAGTAATTTAATACTTTTTTTGCAAACGGGACATCAGCCGGATCCTTTAGTTTTGCAGGTACAACATTCATCGCTTCCCCAAACTTTACTACCGTTACTTCCTTCTCTAATTCATGCTCGATCATAACATGTAAGATCATCGATTTAATCGTTGGATGTACTTCTTCTCCTTCTAATAGGAGTCTGAGTGTATTCATATGCTTATTTATATTTCTGTCTCTCAACGAATGCACATATCCCATTTGTTTTTGGGGATCTTGTAATAAATCTTCTATGTAAATTTCTTCATTACTTTCTTCGTCTTCTTCCTCTATTAGTAGCTCTTCACTATTTTGATTCATTCTACGACTAAATTCCAATAACTTATAAAAGTGTTCGGCACTTTCTGCAGGAAGGTGGTTTTCTTCTAGAACTGCTTCAATTGTTGACTGGACTTCCTGGTATTCCCTAAGTTGAATTAAAATTGTTAAATAGATTTGTAGTACGGTAAAATAATGCCCGATATCCTCCTGGAGCATTTTTTTACAGATGTCTTTCGCTTCACTTAGTTCACCGAGTTCCATTAAACAAATAGCCATCCCGAGGTGGATTTCTGCTTTGTCTTCTTTTAATTTTTTTGCTTCTGCGAACATATCTAATGCTGCGTGAAATTTCTTTTCTTTTAAAAGAGCCATTCCTTTATCAAGATAACGCTCTTTTAAATTTGGAAATAATACAACATTGTTCTTTTTTTGTTTCATATATGGTCAACTCCAGCACCCTATCTTTGCATATTAGTGTATCAATCCAACAGGTGGAAAACAAGTTTGTGTGTCATTGAATACGACTAATTACAATGATTTTCAAACTTTATGGGTTTTAAAAAGTTTTTGGTGTGAATCATTTTTGCAAAAAAAGTTCTGCAAAAATGAGAATTAACATACAGCCTATTAAAAGAAGCCAAAAGAAAAAGAGCAATCATTATAAAAATGATGCTCTTCTTTCTTCAAACTGTTTAATTTTCTCATCATAATTTAAAGTTAGATCGATTTCATCTTTTCCATATAAAAGCATATCTTTCCAATAAGGGTCTACCTCAAATGATTTTGACAACCCTTGATTATCAGAAATTAATTGTTCTCCAAGATTAACCGTTAACACATAGTTGTCATCATTGTTTTTCTCACGTATCACATCTAAATCTGATTGCTCTAATGTGATAGGTAATAATCCGTTTTTAAGACAGTTTTGATGAAAGATATCTGCATAAGATGGTGCAAGAATGACTTGAAATCCATAATCAGACAGGGCCCATGGAGCGTGCTCACGTGATGATCCGCAGCCAAAGTTTTCGCCTGCAAGTAAGATTGTGGCTCCTTTGCTTTTTTCCTGGTTTAATTCAAATTCCGGATTTTCAGATCCATCGTCTAAATATCTCCAATCAAAAAATGCAAATCGGCCATAACCCGTTTTTTCTATTCTTTTTAAGAATTGTTTAGGAATGATTTGATCTGTATCTACATTTGCTCTATTTAATACAGCTACTTTACCTGTATGCGTAGTAAAAGGTTGCATGTTGTCCCTCCTAAAGTTGTACTTTTAGATGCTCATCGCATTTTTTTGAATATGACGGACATCCACAAATCGTCCATGTAAAGCTGCTGCTGCAGCCATTGCAGGGCTTACTAGATGTGTTCTAGCTCCTTTACCTTGTCTTCCTTCAAAGTTACGATTTGAAGTTGAAGCACAACGTTCACCTTCTGGAACAACATCATTATTCATACTAAGACACATACTGCATCCTGATTCTCGCCATTCAAAACCTGCTTCTTTAAAGATTACATCCAGACCTTCTTCTTCTGCTACTTTTTTTACTTTTTGAGAACCCGGTACAACAATGGCACTTACATTTTCCGGTACCTTTTGCCCTTTAAAGCTTTGTATGATTTCTGCAGCCTGTCTTAGGTCTGTTAAGCGGGAGTTTGTACAGGATCCAATAAAGACGTGCTCAATTGTAATATCTTCAATCTTAGTATTTGGTTGTAATCCCATATAACTGAAAGCACGATTTGCTTCATCAAGTTCTTCAGCATTTTGGAAATCATTTAAATCAGGAGTTTTCTCATCAACACCTACAGACATGCCTGGATTTGTTCCCCAAGTAACCATTGGTGCAATTTCTTCACCTTTTAACGTAATAACTTGATCATACTCGGCACCTTCATCTGTTCTTAACGTTTTCCAATATTCTACTGCACGATCAAACTCTTCACCTTTAGGAGCATACTTTCTACCTTTAATGTAAGAGAAAGTTGTCTCATCAGGTGCAATAAGACCGGCTCTGGCTCCTGCCTCAATTGACATGTTACAGATAGTCATCCTTTCATCCATTGAAAGACTTTCAATGACTTCGCCTGTATATTCAATAATATAGCCAGTACCAAAGCGAACACCATATTTACCTATTACAGCAAGAATAACATCCTTTGCTGTTACTCCCTTTTGAAGCTTACCTGGCACATGAATATTTAACGTTTTGGGACGCTGTCTCCATAATGTTTGAGTTGCTAGTACATGTTCAACCTCACTAGTTCCAATTCCAAAAGCAATCGCACCAAATGCACCATGAGTTGAAGTGTGGCTGTCTCCGCAAACAATTGTTTTCCCAGGTAGTGTTAGCCCTAGCTCCGGTCCAATTACGTGAACAATTCCTTGATCTTCACTTTGTAGGTCAGCTAACCGGATACCGAATTCTTGACAGTTTCTTTCCAAAGCACTAATTTGGTTTTTCGCTACCTCATCAGTGATCACAAAACGATTAACAGTTGGAACATTGTGATCCATTGTTGCAAATGTTCGGTCGGGTCTTCTTACTTTACGATTTTTCTCTCGTAATCCTTCAAAAGCCTGTGGTGATGTTACTTCATGAATTAAGTGTAGGTCGATATATAAAAGATCCGGCTTTCCCTGTTCTTGTTGGACGATATGTTCGTCATAGATCTTTTCTATGATCGTTCTTGGCTTCATGGTCATAAACCTCCTTTAATAGATGGAAAATGAGGGGCTGACAATAATAATTGTCATACCCCTCAGGTCCTGATGCAATATGCTGAATACCTGCACCCGGATTTTATAATCGGGAAACTTACTTAGAGTAAGCCTCCATAATATTAATAATTGCATGGTCATCGGATATTGCATTTTTTATTTCTTCAGCCATTTGTGTAGTTGAAATAGCTTTTTCGCCATTTGCAAGATCAGCTGTACGTGCACCTGAGTTTAAGACGTTATCAACAGCTTTTTCAATCGCCTTTGCTTCTTCTTCCATTCCAAAAGATTGGCGAAGCATCATGGCTGCTGAAAGAATTGTTGCAATTGGGTTTGCTTGATTTTTACCAGCTATATCTGGCGCTGAACCGTGAATTGGTTCATATAAATGCAAACCTGTTGAAGATAGACTTGCAGATGATAGCATTCCTAGGGAACCTGTAATCATGGATGCTTCATCACTTAAAATATCCCCAAACATATTTTCCGTCACAATGACATCAAATTGTCGAGGCGAGCGGATAAGCTGCATTGCCGCATTATCAACTAACATATGCTCTAACGTTACTTCAGGGTATCTTGCAGCTACTTCTTCTGCTACTTCACGCCATACTCTACTTGACTCCAGAACATTTGCTTTATCAACAGATGTCACATGCTTACGACGTTTCCCGGCGATCTCAAATGCTGTAACAAGAATTCTCTCGATTTCCTTTCTCTTATAGAACAAGGTATCAACAACTGCATCTTCACCATCTTTTACCACACGCTCGCTTGGCTTACCGAAATATAATCCGCCTGTTAGTTCTCGTACGATAACAAAATCCACTCCATTAACATACTCCCTCTTTAAAGGGGAAGAATCTAACAAACTCTCAAATGTTGTAATCGGGCGTAAGTTAGCAAATAAGTCTAATTCCTTTCGCAATGCTAGTAGACCACGTTCCGGTCGAAGTTCAACAGGATTTTGATCCCATTTCGGACCTCCAACAGCTCCAAGGATAATGGCGTCAGATTTTTTACAAACGTTGATTGTTTCCTCTGGCAGCGGATTGCCTGTTTGATCAATGGCACACCCACCGATCAAACCATAATTAAATTGAAATTGGTGATTAAAGTGTTCAGCGACAGCTTTTAAAATTTCTACTGTTACATCTACGACTTCTTTTCCAATTCCGTCACCCGGTAATAATGCGATTGTTTTTTTCATGTTCTATCCCCCTTCATCTTAGGTAGTTTAATTTTGTAGACTTGCTTCTAAGGCCAATTCAGGAATTTCTGAAAATAATGAGATACGATTTACCGCATTGATATAAGCTTTAGCGGATGCTTCTAAGACATCGTGTGCCATTCCCCTTCCGCTTGCTTCACTCTCACCAATTTTCATTTTGACATATACTTGTGCTAATGCATCTCTGCCACCACTATTTGATTGAATGCGGTAATCAATCAATTTAATTGATTTTCCAACACATCTTTCCAGCGTATTGTAGATCGCTTCAACACTTCCTGCTCCAGTAGCAGCTTCCTGAATAAGCTCATGATCAGGATTTAGTAAAGTTACCGTAGCTGTTGGGATTTGCGCTGTACCATATTGAACCTGTAATGCTTTCAATTCAAATGCAGCATCCTTGCTGGCTACTTTTTCTTCAATTAGGAGTGCTTTTAAATCATCATCAGAGATTTCCTTCTTCTTCTCTGTTAATTCTTTAAAGGCAATGAATAACTTGTTAACCTCTTCATCAGCGATTTCAAATCCCAGCTCATATAATCTATTTTTGAAAGCATGTCGACCTGAATGTTTACCAAGTACCATTGAATTTGTTGAAACGCCTACAAGCTCAGGAGAAATAATCTCATACGTTGTTTTTTCTTTTAAAACACCGTCCTGATGTATACCTGATTCGTGAGCAAATGCATTCCTTCCAACTACCGCTTTATTACCAGGTACAACCATACCTGTTAAACTACTAATTAAATCACTCGTACGCTTTGTTTCTTTTAAATATAAGCCCGTTTTTGCCTGATAATAGTCACTTCTAATATGAAGAGCAACGGCTACTTCTTCCAGAGCAGCATTTCCCGCTCTTTCACCGATACCGTTTACTGTACCTTCAATTTGTCCTGCACCGTGTTCAATAGCTGATAATGAGTTAGCAACTGCCATGCCCAAATCATCATGGCAGTGTGCTGATAGAATAATATTATCAATCCCATTTACATTTTCTCGTAGATAAGTAAAGATCTCCCCATACTCTTTTGGAGTAATATAGCCCACGGTATCTGGAATATTAATGACGTGTGCACCAGCCTCGATCACTTTCTCAACAATTTCAGCTAAGTATGGCAATTCAGTACGACACGCATCTTCTGCTGACCATTGGATAACCGGGAAAAATTGTGCAGCATATTTGACAGAATCAACCGCTGTCTGGATTACCTGTTCTTTTGATTTCCTTAGCTTAAACTCTCTATGAATAGGGGAAGTGGCTAAGAAAACATGTAATCTGGGAACTTCAGCATATTTTAATGCTTCCCATGCTGCATCAATATCTCCTTTAACAGATCTGGCAAGACCCGTTACAGAACTATTTTTCACCGCTTTTGCAATTTCCTGAACTGCTAATAAATCACCTTTTGATGTAGCAGGAAAGCCTGCTTCAATAACGTCCATGCCGAGTTTTTCTAGCTGTTTTGCAATCTCCAGTTTTTCTCTTGTATTAAGATTTACACCTGGAGATTGCTCACCATCACGGAGCGTTGTATCAAATAGGTTAATTTTTCGCACTCACACTCACCGCTTCTTTCTGTTTTTGTTTAGACTTTACAAACGGCATCATTGCGCGTAATTTTTTACCTACAACTTCGATTTGGTGCTCATTTTCATTGTTATTAATTGCGTTAAATTGTGGACGGTTTGCTTGGTTTTCAAGGATCCATTCTTTTGCAAATTTACCAGTTTGGATGTCTTTAAGAACTTCTTTCATCGCTTCTTTAGAGCTGCTGTCTACAACGCGTGGTCCTGAAACGAAGTCACCCCATTGTGCTGTATCAGAAATTGAATATCTCATTCCAGCCATACCATCTTCATACATTAAGTCTACGATTAATTTTAATTCGTGTAAGCACTCAAAGTATGCTACTTCCGGTTGGTAACCTGCTTCTACTAATGTTTCGAATCCAGCTTTTACAAGTGAAGTTAATCCTCCACAAAGTACCGCTTGCTCACCGAATAGATCTGTTTCTGTTTCTTCTTTAAATGTTGTTTCTAATACACCAGCACGTGCAGATCCAACACCTTTTGCATAAGCTAATGCTTTATCTTTCGCTTGACCTGTTACGTCTTGATAAATAGCGAATAATGCAGGTACACCAGCACCTTCTTCATATGTTCTTCTTACCAAGTGACCTGGTCCTTTTGGAGCAACTAAGAATACATCAACATCTGCAGGTGGTACGATTTGGCTGAAATGTACGTTAAAACCGTGTGCGAATACTAAAGAGTTTCCAGCTTCTAAACCTGGTTTGATTTCTTCTTCGTAAACTTTTGCTTGTTGCTCATCTGGAAGTAATACCATTACTAAATCACCAAGCTCTGCAGCTTCAGCAACAGATACAACATGATGTCCATCTTCTACAGCTTTATTGAAAGATCCACCTTGACGAACTCCAACTACAACGTCAACTCCGCTTTCTTTTAGGTTAAGTGCATGTGCATGACCTTGTGAACCATATCCAATGATTGCTACCTTTTTCCCTTGTAATGCTGCTTCGTTTACGTCACCGTTATAATATACTTTTGTCATTTTATACTCTCTCCTTCAAATCTTTTTTAGAATAAAATTAGGTTTCTTGCTATATATATGAATCTTTTAAACCTGGCTTAATCAGGCAAGATTGCAAACAAATTAAACAATTGAGATAGGAACTTCTTTTGATGCTCTTTGCGTACCACGCGTAAATGCAGTAGTTCCGGTACGAGCAATTTCTTTAATGCCATATGGTTTTAATAAGTCGATAAGCACTTCAATTTTCTCAGGCTCACCAGTAACCTGCACAACAACACTCTCTCGACTTACATCAATAACTGTTGCTCTAAATGGTTGAATAAGTCCTTGAATCTCCATTCTTGTTGCTGGTGTAGACATTACTTTTATTAATGCCAATTCTCTGGATACAATGGAGTGTGAAGTAATATCTGTTACTTTAAGAACATCAATTTGTTTATTTAATTGCTTCGTGATTTGTTCAACTTCTTTTTCCTCTTGGACATTTACAACAACTGTCATTCTTGAAACACCTTCTGTTTCAGCATGACCTACTGTAATACTTTCAATATTGTAATGTCTTTTTGTAAACAACCCTGTAATTCTATTTAAAACCCCGGTTTGATTCAAAACCGTTAATGAGAGGATTCTTTTCATAGTTTGACACCTACCATTTCATGTAACCCTTTGCCTGTAGCAACCATTGGATACACGTTCTCATCCTTACATACATGAATATCAAGTAATACTGGTTCGTCTGATAAAATTGCAGCTTTTAATTTTTCTTCCCAACCATCTTCTTTTACAATTCGAACCCCAGTCATGCCATAAGCTTCTGATAATTTTACGAAATCAGGTTGTGAAACAAACTTAGAATGAGAATATCTTTCTTCATAGAATAACTCTTGCCATTGTCTAACCATTCCAAGAGCACCATTATTTAATATCACAACTTTTATTGGTAAGTTTAATTCATGTATAACTGATAATTCCTGAAGAGTCATTTGGAATCCACCGTCACCAATAACAGCAATTACAGTGGAGTTACGGTCTGCAAGTTGAGCTCCAATCGCTGATGGTAAACCGAAGCCCATTGTTCCAAGGCCACCTGATGTTACCCATCTATTTGGATTATTAAAGTTGTAATATTGTGCTGCCCACATTTGATGCTGACCAACATCCGTTGTTACGATTGCTTCGCCATTCGTCCATTTGTGAATAAGCTCTAAAATGTTCTGAGGCTTTAACTCTGAATCACTTTCTTTATAAACAAGTGGAAATTCTTTCTTATTTGAAGCCAACTGTTCATTCCACTCTTTGTTATCACCTTGTTTACCATCTTGTTTTAATAATTGTTGAAGAACTAATTTAGCATCTCCCACAATTGGAATCTGAGTTGGAACATTCTTACCAATTTCAGCCGGGTCAATATCGATATGAGCAATGATTGCCTTTTTCGCAAAATGTTGAAGATTTCCTGTTACACGATCATCAAATCTGGCACCAACACTGATCAATAAATCACAGTCATAAATGGCCATGTTTGCTGTGTACGTTCCATGCATTCCGGCCATCCCTAAAAACAATGGATGATCTGATGGGAATCCACCTAAACCAAGTAAAGTATTTGCGATTGGAATTTGCTGTTGTTCTGCATATTGCCTTAATTCCTCATGGCCGTTTGCATGTAATACACCTGCACCAGCCAAAATAACAGGTTTTTTCGCTCGACTTACAGCCTCGACCAATTTACGGATTTGAAGGTAATTTGGCTCATTAGTAGGTTGATATCCTGGAAGATTTACTTCCATATCATATGAGAAATCCCCTTCAATTGTAGCGATATCTTTAGGGATATCGATTAATACCGGGCCTGGTCTTCCCGTAGTGGCAATATGAAATGCCTCTTTAACAATTCTTGGAAGATCATTCACTTCACGAACCTGGTAATTATGTTTTGTAATCGGAGTAGTAATTCCTAAAATATCAGCTTCCTGGAAAGCATCAGATCCAATCACAGAAGATGCAACCTGCCCTGTAAAAACAACTAATGGTAGTGAATCTATCATCGCATCTGCTAATCCGGTAACTAGATTTGTAGCACCTGGTCCAGATGTAGCAATCACTACTCCCGGTCTTCCCGAAACTCGTGCATAGCCTTCAGCAGCATGAATTCCGCCTTGCTCATGGCGAGTTAAAACATGGAATAAACCTGAATCATATAAGCTATCATAGATTGGTAATACAGCACCACCCGGATAACCAAAAATAACTTCAACCTTTTCCTGCTTTAAAGCTTCCACAAGCATTTGTGACCCTGACATTGTGTTTGTACATTTGGCAGTTGAGCTGTTCAACTGTACATTTGTACTCATTTTCTTTCCTCCCTTTCCTGGCATATTAGCCCTTTGTATTTTTCACAAAAATTCAATTAATTCAGCATATAAAAAACCTTCCCACCCCTCATAAGACTCCACATAAATTGTGTGCCAAAGGGGCGAAAAGGTTAATAAACTTTTTCGCGGTACCACCCTTCTTCATGGTCATTGTTGACCACCTTACGAACAGATCAGCTGTTCACTTTGATAACGAGTACCGAAGAATGGGACTCGGCTAACCCTACTATATTTCAGGTTAACACTCAGAGGCGAGTTCATCTTTGGTAATATCACCGGCTTCCAGCTACCCCGGTTCTCTGTAGATACTTTTCCAAAAACTACTTTTCCTCTTCACCGTTTTACTATATGCAAATAATTAGCTTACATGAAGATTTTCAGGTATATTTTCAACCTTGATACCTTCTTCAACAACTTTCTTACGAAAAGCTACTAGAAGCTTTTTCGTTTCCTCTCCAGGAACACCTTGACCAATCGTGCGTCCATCTACTTTAACAACAGCAATAACTTCTGCGGCTGTACCAGTTAGGAAAACCTCGTCAGCTGTATACACATCGTGACGGGTAAATGGCTCTTCGCGCACTTCATAGCCCATTTCAGCAGCTATATCAATAATGGCATTTCGTGTAATTCCTTCTAGAGCACCTATATATCCAGGGGGAGTTAATAACTTGCCATTTTTTAAGATAAAGACATTGTCGGCAGAACCTTCTGCCACATAGCCTTGGTCGTTTAACATTAATGCTTCACTGACGTTGGCCAAATGTGCTTCGATTTTCACCAATACATTGTTTAAATAATTTAGAGATTTTACTTTTGGACTTAATACATCAGGTCTATTTCTTCTCGTTGCCACCGTCACAATTTCAATACCCGTTTCATACAAATGCTTAGGGAAGATTGATAGTGGTTCGACAATAATAACTGTATTTGCCCGTTTACAATTATAAGGATCTAATCCTAGGTCACCAGTTCCTCTTGAGACAACTAATCGAATGTACGCATCGCTCAAACCGTTCTTTTTGACAGTTTCAACGACTAATCCAGTAAGTTCCTCTTGTGAGTATGGTATGGTTAGCATAATCGATTTTGCCGATTGATATAGCCGATCCATATGCTCTTTCATTCTGAAGATATTTCCACTGTAAACTCGAATACCTTCGAATACTCCATCACCGTATAAAAACCCGTGATCATACACTGAAATTTTGGCATCTTCTTTCTTTACAAAATTGTCATTAAGAAAGATCCACTGGTCACCCATAAGAGCACGCCTTTCTTTAAAAAGTTCAAAAATTAAACCACTGAACATTATATTTGTAAAGGAAATTATAAAAGAAATTTTGAATTTTCTATACTTTTTAAAATGTTCGTGTAACTTTTATTTGAACTTATATTACGCTCAATAAATCCAAGTGTCAACAGTGTTTCACGAATTATTTGATAATTTAGATTACTCTTTTTTGTTGTATCCGCTTACATCCTTGGTATGATTGGAAAGGCTATTTTCAAAAAAAATTGTGAATTTTTTAAAAATCCGCATATGTGTAGATCTTTTTATGGAGAATTTTTCAGGGGAACTTTTTCAAGTGGAAAATTCGGCTTTTAATATTAAGAACATCTTACAACTCTTTTTATTTAAACGAAACAAAAGTGTAAGATAATCTAACATATTTTTTGGTGGTGAATCTTGCAATAAAGAAAACAAAAAACCTTCCATCAAAAGATGAAAGGTTGTATGTATAATATGAATGGCGTCCCAGGAGAGATTCGAACTCCCGACCGACGGCTTAGAAGGCCGTTGCTCTATCCAGCTGAGCTACTGGGACATTGTATAAAGGTTAAACGTAAGTGGCAGCGACATTTATTATTATATTTCTCGTTATGATAAAAGTCAATAGATTTTTAAGATTTTTTATGATGAGGGAGAAACATCTCCCTCACTCTATTGAAAATTCTTTCGTAAGATCATTTACAATATGTCCATTTACTTCAAAAAACGTAACTTTAACAAGGTTATCCTTCATTTCCATTATAGCATATGTCTTCTGTCTGCGCAGCACTGGAAGCCGAATGCTGCCCGGGTTTATCAGTACTACTCCATCAATTAACTCAGCACCTGCAATATGTGAATGTCCGTAACAGGCAATTTTGGCATTGGTTTCGATCGCCCGGTATTTCAGATTCATGAGAGACATCTTTACATTATATAAATGCCCATGAGTCATATATAAAGTAGTTCCATGTAAATCTTCAATAATTTCATTTGGTAAATTTGAACCAAAATCACAATTCCCTTTAACACCTATAAACCCGCTTAACTCTTCACAATCATAAGGTAACTCTGAATCACCACAATGCAACATCAAGTCCACTTCATCTTGATGCCTATTTTTAATCTCTATCATTTCTGAGGTCAATCCATGACTGTCACTCATTATTAAAATCTTCATGCTACCTTCGCTCCGTTTTTAATTCATCTCATTAATTCTTTTATTTTTCTTAACGCATCTGCCCGATGACTAATCTTGTTTTTTTCTTCTTTTGTTAATTCAGCCATTGTTTTACCTGTGATATCTGTACAAAAAATCGGATCATAGCCAAATCCACCTTGACCTTTTCTTTCCTTCGCAATATATCCCTCACATGTTCCAACAACTGTTTTAGTTTTTAGCCCTGGTACTGATAAGGCTAATGCACAGACAAATCTTGCCGTTCGCTGATTCATCTCTACGTTCTCAAGCTTTTTGAGGACAGCATCTATGTTTGCTTGATCATCCTTCTCAGGACCTGCATATCTTGCAGAGTAGACTCCCGGCTCACCATTTAAGTAATCGATTTCTAATCCGGAATCATCGGCAATGGTTATTAGCTGATATTGCTTAGAAATAGCCTCAGCTTTTAGGATACTATTTTCTTCAAATGTCTGACCAGTTTCTTCAACATCAATTGAATCTGGAAAATCCAATAATGATTGAACATGATATCCAAGTGGAGCAAGCATAGCTTGAAATTCTTTAACTTTGCCTTGGTTTTTTGTTGCAATGATTATATTTTTCACTTTGACATAACCTGCTTCTTCTCATTTTCTTCGATAAGCAATGAAATGTCTCCCAGTACTTCCTTCTGATGTTCAATAAGTGATTTGATTCCTTTTTCAGCTAGATCTAACATGCTGTTTAATTCATTTCGAGTGAATGTTGCTTCCTCCCCGGTTCCTTGAACCTCAACAAGTTGACCTGAAGATGTCATAATTATATTCATATCTACTAATGCATTTGAGTCTTCTATGTAGTTAAGGTCTAAAATTTCACCAACTTGAGAATCTACTCCCACGGACACCGCTGCAAGAAAACCTGTAATTGGCAGTGATTTGATTTTCCCCGCTTTTACAAGTTTTTCTAGTGCGATAACCATTGCCACATATGCACCTGTTATTGAAGCTGTTCTTGTTCCACCATCTGCCTGAATCACATCACAGTCAACCCAAATCGTTCTCTCTCCAAGCTCATTTAAATTTACAACTGCTCTTAGTGATCTTCCGATTAAACGTTGGATCTCCATTGTACGACCCGTAATCTTCCCTTTTGAAGACTCTCTTATCGTCCGTTGTTCTGTCGCTCTTGGTAACATCGAATACTCGGCCGTAATCCAGCCCTTCCCTTCACCTCTCATAAACGGTGGTACACGATCTTCGACACTTGCATTACAAATTACCTTTGTATTCCCAACAGTGATTAATACAGAACCTTCAGGATGAATGACAAAGTCCTTTATAATGTCAACATTCCTTAATTGATCTGCTCTACGTTCATCATGTCTCATTTTTCTTTCCCTCCAATGAAACTTTTGTAAACAAGAAATAAGAGGTAGCCTTGTTAAAAGCATACCTCTCTATACCCTTTATATAGTATATCAAAAACATATGATTAAAAACTACCCGTATTCACTTTGGCCGGTCTAGTTACAGGTTCTGTTAGTTTTTCCCCATTTTCATTAATTAACTCTGCCTTTCCATTAACAGTCACGGCCACACTCTCAATACCTTCTTGTTCGGTTAATGTTAAGACTAAAGTATTTAATACGTCAGAAGAAATAATCTTTTGTTCTTCATCAAAGCTGCCGAAGATGGATTCATTAAAATCAAGTGTCACTTTTCCATCTTCATATTTCGGAGCACTTAGCAATTCTACACTGTCTTGGAAATCACTCATTAATCCTAATGAAGGAGATGGACCTTCGGTTAGTTCATTCACAGCAGAGACAATTGGATCTGTCTCTTCATTGCTTATACGCTTTGTTACAGGAACATAATACGGTTGACCATCTGACTCCGCCATATAGTATACAGTTAATGGCTTAGTATTTGTTATATCTACAACATCAGTCGAGTCGTGATTAATACCATCTTCTCTACTTACGCCATCCTGAATTGGTGTACTGTTAACAGGCATTTCTTTCTGTTCATGTCCGTTCACCCAAATTTTTACTTTTTCTACATTATCAAATTGTGTTAACGTCCATGTAATAGCTTGAAGGATTTTAGCTTCATCTTCTTTTTTGTAGTTATTAAATTCTTTAGAAAAATCTGCTACAGCAGTCCCATCTTTTATATTCACACCGAGAACTTGCGTATCAGCCGGTAATACCGCTTTGAATCCATTAGGAAGCATATTAGATACCGGCCCTCCCTCTACCAAATATTCTAGTGATTGCTTGGCAACACTATCAGTTTTGGGAAGGTTCATTGAATAAGGAACAACAAAACCACTCTTATCAATTAAATAAAGTTGACTTGTAATCGTTTCCTCAGCTTGATCAGATTTTGCATTTTCAGTTTCTACTTTGGCCCCTTCTTCTGTAATCGTAACATCTTGTGGTGGATCAATTTCTTTTGTTGCTTCTTCCGCATTGAACAATCCACAACCAGATAGGAGCAATGATGAGGCAAGTACAGTAACTGCAATCTGTTTGTTGTATTTAGACATTTCAATCCCTCCAAAGGCAGTTTGTACTACTATGTATACGAGCTATTCTCTATTTTAGACCGACTTTTTGTACAAACTTATTATTTACTTTTGGTGAGAAAAAATAAAAAACACAGTTTCATATTCGCACTGTGTTTTTCGATTCTTTTCAATTCATATTATCTAACGTAATGGACTCAACATGTTGAATCGGATGCTCAAACCATTTTGAAGCTATTTTTTCAAACAACTGCTTTGGACCTGTTGTTAGAAATTTGTGCTGTTTTTCTCCTGATGATTGGTTAAGGGTTTTATTAAAGGATAAAATTGTACTTACCTCACGAGCCGTTTCATCCCCGGAACAAATTATTTTCACAGCTTGTCCCATAAACTCTTCAATTTGGTTTTGAAGAATAGGATAGTGTGTACAACCTAAAATTAATGTATCAATTTTACTGCCCTTAAAAGGTGCCAGAGACTCCTCCACGATCGCTTTTGCTTCTTCCCCTTCATATTCCCCGCTTTCTACTAACGGGACAAATTTCGGACAAGCTAAACTTTCAATAGTAAGGCAATTATTTAATGTTTTAAGTGCTGTTTCATAAGCAGAGCTTTTAATTGTGTTAAACGTGCCAATAACGCCAATAAAATCATTCTTTGTAACCTTTACAGCTGTTCTGGCCCCAGGGAAGACAACGCCAACAACCGGGATATCTACAGTATCTTGAATTTCCTGCAGAGCAATGGCTGTTGCTGTATTACATGCGATAACAAGCATTTTAATATGATGATTTTCAAGTAAGTATTTTGTCATTTCCCATGTGAACTTCCGGACTTCTTCAGCCGGACGTGGTCCATAGGGACAGCGTGCTGTATCACCTAAGTAGATGATTTCTTCTTTTGGTAATTGTCTCATGATTTCCTTTGCAACAGTAAGTCCGCCTACTCCGGAATCGATGACACCAATCGGTCTTTTCAATTCATCGCCTCATTCTTAACTCATTTCTTGTTGTAGTTTAATCAATGATTTCTCTAGAGCATGCAATTCATCTTGATCGAAGTTAATAATCATATCATTCAGATAATGTTGCCTTTTTTGTATGACTTCTTCAATTATCCGTTCACCCTCATCTAACAAGTGAATTCTCACCACTCTTCGATCTTGGGGGTCTTTTACTCTTATCACAAGCTTATTTTTCTCCATACGGTCAATTAAGTCTGTTGTGGTACTGCATGCTAAAAACATTTTAGTAGAAAGTTCTCCAATTGTTAAGTCACCATTTTCCCACAACCATTGTAAGGCAACAAACTGTGGAGGTGTTATATGATAATCATTTAAAATGTCCCGACCCTTTTGTTTAATAATTCCTGATATATGACGAAGCGCCTTTTCAAGATCAGCTACTGTTTTCTTTCGATCATTTGCTTGATTTATGCTGCTCAATCTTTCACCCTCGCTTATATTATTCTTGTATGCATCATTTTTTGTGCACCTTTATATCAATTTTATTTTCCATGTTTTTTTCTTAAATTGCAAGTTAGAGATTTTTCTAGAAAAATAAGACAAAATAATAACCGGCTTCCTTGTTAAAAAGGAGAGCCGGTATTGGTTAGAGCTCGAGTTCACCCATTCGAAGGAGCTCAACAACCGCTTGAGAGCGTCCCTTAACACCAAGCTTTTGCATCGCATTTGAGATATGATTTCGAACCGTTTTTTCACTAATAAAGAGCTCACTAGCAATCTCTTTCGTTGTTTTGTCTTGCACTAACAATTCGAATACTTCTCTCTCTCTTTTCGTGAGTAGTGGCTTTGATTGAAACTCTTTCTCTTTCAAGTATTGTAACCCTCCTTGCTAAGGTGAGAGCTGGTCTAACGGATGGGTATATATTTAGTCAACATATACTATGTGAAACCGCGAAGCACTGTGACACAATTCATACGGAAAAGATGATTGACTACGTCCATTTTATGTAGTCATGTTCTATGCACCTCTTAGCATTTCTTTTTCTCTCTTTGTCCATGGAACACTTTTACCCGTATGCTTGTTTATTTGTACAATTGCTCCTCTGCCTGCAAAAAGACTCTCTCCCAGTTCGTTTATTCCTAAATAATGTAGATCAACGGATGATGTTCCAATTCGGTTAATTTTTACATTTAACGTGATCTTTTCATCAAAATAGGTTTGATGTAAGTATTCACATTGGAGATCTGCTACAACAGGAATAGTTTCTCCATTGGGATCTAACCATTTTTGCATCAATCCATTGTTTTTAAAAAATTCTATCCTTACTTCTTCAAAGTATGTAAAAGGAGCCGTATTGTTCATATGTCCAAACATATCTGTTTCAGAAAATCTAATTTTTATTTGATGGGAGAAGGAAAAACTTTTTTTATACTCGTCATTTAAATTTTCAATAAATGAAACTTTTTTCATTTTAGTCATCCTTTCAATTGGAAATTACTAGTGATTGTTGCTATGTAAAAAAGTGCTTGTGTGGTTGATTAACGCTCCAGGATGCTCGCTAATTACCCTAATCAGATTTGTTAAAAGAAACTTTTTTAAACATTATTAATTGAGAAAAGCATTTGAAAAGGTGCTTTTACAAAAAAGAGACTAACTATTAGATAGTCAGTCTCTTACAATCAATTTCTTATACTTGGTCACTACCGAAGAAATTACGGAAGGATTGGATTGCTGTATCTCTGTTTAGAGCTGCAATTGATGTTGTTAAAGGAATACCCTTTGGACAAGATTGAACACAGTTTTGAGAGTTACCACAGTTCGCTAAACCACCATCTCCCATAATCGCCTCAAGTCGCTCAGAACGATTCATTTCACCAGTCGGGTGTGCATTAAATAGTCGCACTTGTGATAATGGAGCAGGTCCAATAAAGTTAGATTTACTATTAACGTTAGGGCAAGCTTCCAAGCATACACCACAAGTCATACATTTCGATAACTCATAAGCCCATTGACGCTTTTTCTCCGGCATACGTGGTCCAGGCCCTAAATCATACGTCCCATCAACAGGGATCCATGCTTTAACTTTCTTTAATGAGTCAAACATACGTTTTCGATCAACTTGCAAATCTCGAACCACAGGGAATGTACGCATCGGCTCAAGACGAATCGGTTGTTCAAGCTGGTCAACTAATGCTGTACAAGATTGACGAGGCTTACCATTAATCACCATTGAACATGCACCACATACTTCCTCTAAACAGTTCATATCCCAGTTGATTGGTGTTGATTGCTTTCCATCAGCATTTACAGGATTTCGTCTGATTTCCATTAAAGCCGAAATAACATTCATGTTAGGACGATATGGTATTTCAAATTTTTCCTGATAAGGGGCTGCTTCAGGTGATTCTTGTCGCGTAATAATAAATTGAACTACTTTATTCTCGCTCATTTAGTTCTCCCCCTTTTTGCTTTTTGAATAGTCACGTTTTCTAGGTTTGATTAATGAAACATCAACATCATCATAGTGGAATTCAGGTGCAGTACGGTCACCTGAATATTTTGCCATCGTTGTTTTTAAGAATTCCTCATCATTACGATCAGGGAATTCAGGCTTATAATGCGCTCCGCGACTTTCATTACGGTTATAGGCACCAAGTGTCACAACACGAGATAATTGAAGCATATTTTTTAATTGACGTGTGAATGCCGCCCCTTGGTTACTCCACTTAGCAGTGTCATTAATATTAATGTTATCAAATCTTTCGATAAGCTCTTGAATCTTTTCATCTGTTTTTAAAAGTTTATCATTATGCCTAACTACCGTAACGTTATCTGTCATCCATTCACCTAATTCCTTATGAAGGATATAAGCATTTTCGTTACCATCTAAGCTCATAATATTGTTCCACTTATCTTCTTCCTGCTTAACGTGTGTATCAAACAGAGTAGAAGATAGATCATCTGCACTCTTTTCTAAGCCATTAATATATTTAACAGCGTTAGGTCCGGCAACCATTCCACCGTAAATAGCCGATAAAAGTGAATTAGCGCCTAAACGGTTTGCTCCATGCATAGAATAATCACATTCACCTGCAGCAAACAGACCTGGAATATTTGTCATTTGATCATAATCAACCCACAGTCCACCCATTGAATAATGAACAGCCGGGAAAATTTTCATTGGAACTTTACGCGGATCGTCACCCATGAATTTTTCATAGATTTCAATAATACCGCCAAGTTTAATATCAAGTTCCTTAGGATCTTTATGAGATAAATCTAGGTACACCATGTTTTCACCGTTAATACCAAGCTTTTGCTCAACACAAACATCAAAAATTTCACGTGTTGCAATATCACGAGGAACAAGGTTGCCATACGCAGGATATTTCTCTTCAAGGAAATACCACGGTTTTCCATCTTTATATGTCCAAACTCGTCCACCTTCTCCACGAGCCGATTCACTCATTAAACGCAGTTTATCGTCTCCCGGAATGGCGGTTGGATGGATTTGAATGAACTCACCATTCGCATAATAAACACCCTGTTGATAGACAATAGATGCAGCCGACCCTGTATTGATAACTGAGTTAGTAGATTTACCAAAAATGATTCCTGGACCGCCAGTAGCCATAATTACAGCATCTGAGCGGAATGATTCAATTTGCATCGAAGTAAGGTTTTGTGCTGTAATCCCTCGGCAAACTTGATCATCATCAATTACCGCACCTAAAAATTCCCATCCTTCGTACTTTGTTACAAGACCAGCAACCTCATAACGTCTTACCTGCTCATCTAATGCATAAAGCAATTGTTGGCCAGTAGTAGCACCAGCAAATGCTGTCCGGTGATGTTGTGTACCGCCAAATCTTCTAAAGTCCAACAATCCTTCAGGCGTTCTGTTAAACATTACACCCATTCGGTCTAATAAGTGAATGATGGCAGGTGCCGCCTCTGTCATTGCTTTAACAGGTGGTTGGTTCGCTAAAAAATCTCCACCATAAACTGTATCATCAAAGTGTTCCCACGGTGAATCTCCCTCACCTTTTGTATTAACTGCTCCATTAATTCCACCTTGTGCACACACTGAGTGTGACCGTTTAACGGGAACTAATGAAAAAAGATCTACTTGAACGCCGGCTTCAGCAGCTTTAATTGTAGCCATTAAACCTGCTAATCCGCCCCCAACAACGATGATTTTATTCTTACTCATAAAGCCCACTCCCTTTAATAGCTATTACTGGATTAGACGAAAGCAAATATTGCTCGAACACCTACATATGAAAGCGCCAAAAAGATTGCAAGCGTAACATATGTTGAAATGACTTGTGAGCGGGGAGTAACGGTAATCCCCCAACTTACTGCGAAAGACCATAAACCGTTAGCAAAGTGGAATACTGTTGAAATAACACCCACTAAATAGAAGACAAGCATAAATGGACTACTTAAAATCGAAGCCATCATATCATAATTCACTTCTGCTCCAAGTGCAGCAGCAATCCTTGTTTCCCAAACATGCCAAGCGATAAAGATAAACGTTATAATCCCTGTAACACGCTGCAGCATAAACAACCAATTTCGAAGATAGCCGTAATTACTTACATTGTTTTTTGCTGTAAATGCAATATAAACTCCGTAAATAGCATGGTATAAAATTGGAAGGAAAATGATGACGATCTCTAACACATACCTAAATGGCAACATCTCCATAAAATGTGCAGCTTTGTTAAAAGCCTCTGCACCTCTTGTGGCAAAATGATTGACAATAAGATGTTGAATCAAAAAGATTCCTACCGGAATGACTCCTAGTAATGAGTGCAGTCTACGATTAATAAACTCTCGGTTTCCAGCCATAAAAACTTACCCCCTAGTATCAATAATGCGCTCACTTTTGTAATAAACTCTTATTCTTACCTAATTAATCCTTTCCTAATAAAATTTACTATTCTACATAATGGTCAACTATTAAGATCAGTAAAAATTACTAGTATGAAGCTGACAGTCTATGAAATTATCTGTCTGATTAATCGAGATAATTGTAACAAGTACATTTTACTCCCTTAAAGAAAGAGCGTCAAGAAAACGCGTTCATAAATTAAAATTTTTCGACAACTGTTTTCCTTCACATTTTATTTTATCAATATACATTAAATTTTGATAACCAACTTTCGTAGCTTATTTTTAAAAATTAAGGAAAATGTATAGAACATTTGAACGATTGTTTCAAAATTTTGCTTAATATTACATGTGTTTAACGGTTGTGTTGATATATAATATTAATGAGAAAGAGGGGAATACCGTGAACAAACAATCAGCTTTATTAAATACCGATGAATTAGAACATATCCAAATGCCCGCTTTTGGATTCGAATTATTACGGGAAGTGTTAATTCCAGACTTGCTCGGTCAAGACTTCCCTCAGATGCTTTATTGGGCAGGAAAAGGCTTGGCAAGAAAATACCCAGTCACTTCACTTGATGAACTAGCCAATTTTTTTGCAGCAGCCGGTTGGGGAGACCTGGTTTTACTTCATAAGAAGAAAAATGAAATGGAATTTGAATTAAGCGGAGAGCTTATTTCAAACCGTTTTAAAAAAGTAAATGAATGTACGTTTCAATTAGAAGCAGGTTTTATTGCGGAACAACTGCAAATGATGAACAATCAAATTACCGAAACATATGAGCAAGTGAAAAAACGTGCGAATAAAGTTGTGTTTACAGTAAAATGGGATCATAAAGATGTTCTGGAAGAAGTTACACTTGGAAAAAGAAGTAAAAGATAGTGATAAGGGGGAACATCTCCCTTATCACTTAAAATATTATACCCTTGCAGTTGTTTTTGATAATTCAAACGCTGTGTGTAGAATATCAACTGCCGATACCATGTGCTGCTGAGAGATGACAGTTGACACTTTTATTTCAGATGTACTTACCATCTTTACTTCTATATTTTCTTTAGCTAATACATCAAACATTTCTGCTGCAACTCCCGGATTTGAAACCATACCGGATCCAACAATTGAAACCTTCGCTAGACCACTTTCCGATTCGATTCGTTCAAATTGAAGCTCATTCTTATGTTGTTCTAAAACTTGCAGGGTATCCTCTAAATCACTTGTTTTAACTGAAAATGATATTGTTGTTTTGTTATCACTTGTTGTGTTCTGAATAATAATATCAACATTTACGTTATTTTTAGCTAATGTCGTAAAGATTGTGGACAATGTCGTTAATTCATTCGGTAATCCGATAACCGATACTCTCGTCACTTGATCTTCAAACGCAATTCCTCTAACAATTAAATTTTGTTCCATTTCTGCTTCCTCCTCGATCATTGTCCCACGTTCATTTTCCATACTTGATCTTACCTCTAAGGGAACATTATAATTCTTTGCGAATTCAACTGCCCGAGGGTGTAAAACCCCAGCTCCCAAATTGGCCAGCTCTAACATTTCGTCATAGGAAATTGCTTCTAATTTTCTGGCACCTTTTACAAAACGGGGGTCAGTTGTGTACACCCCTGTTACATCTGTATAGATATCGCACTTATCAGCACCCAAAGCTGCAGCAAGAGCAACTGCTGTAGTGTCAGATCCTCCTCTTCCTAAAGTGGTAATTTGGTTATCAATAGATAGACCCTGGAATCCTGCAACTACAACAATTTTCCCTTTTCCTAACTCACTTTTTAGCTGTTCGGTTTTAATATTGGTTATTCTGGCATTTCCATGTGTTGATTCTGTTTCAATGCCGGCCTGCCACCCTGTAAAAGAAATGGCATCATATCCCTTTTCAATTAACGCCATGGACAACAACGAAATGGTCACTTGTTCCCCTGTTGTTAAAAGCATATCCATTTCCCGCTTACTTGGCTTTGAAGTTAATTGTGCTGCAAGTCTTACTAACTCATCAGTAGATTTCCCCATTGCTGAAACAACAACTACTACATCATTTCCAGCTTCTTTTTCCTGAATTACTCGGTTGGCAACATTTAAAATTCTTTCAACAGAGCCAACAGAAGTACCGCCAAATTTTTGTACGATAATACCCAATGAAATCTCACCTTTCAGTTGTTTTTCTATGATCGTTTATTATCTGTTTTAATAAATGAGCAAGAATTGGATCTCGAGATGTTTTTCTTAATCATTGCAAAAATAAAAAAAGCAATGAGACAAAAACATCCCATTGCTAATTAAACGAAAAATTTCGTTTATACAATGAGATAGCTCTCCAAGAACATATCGTTTCTTGACAATTTTACATCTCTTAAATGTAAAACCAGCGATAAAAGCAAATGGTGCAATTATCACTTCGGCGAACATTCCTTTCACCTGTTGTCATCGGAATCCATTTTTCCTCAAACCGGCTACTCTTAATGGTCGCACCTCTACCATCATTTACAAACTAACGATCAATATCAAATTAATAAAATCTTATCAAACATTCCTTTAAAAGGCAAGAATCTTTCTTAGCTTTCTTTGTGAAGATGTTCTAATATATTGTTGGCAATGTTATCAGGCATACCTGCTCTTTTAAGATCATCGACACTAGCTTCCTTCATTTTTTTTACAGAACCAAAATGCTTTAGTAATGATTTTTTCCGTTGCTCACCAACTCCTGGTATATCATCCAATATGGATTGAAATGCATTTTTCCCCCGAAGTTGACGGTGAAAGGTAATCGCAAACCGATGCACTTCATCCTGAATTCTCTGAAGTAAATAAAATTCCTGACTGTTTCTTTCAAGTTGTATAAATTCAGGAGGTGATCCAATAATAAGTTCAGATGTTCGATGCTTATCATCTTTTACTAATCCTGCTACCGGGATATCTAGACCCAGCTCATTTTCCAGCACATCTTGAGCAGCGGATAAATGTCCTTTTCCTCCATCAATAATAATGAGATCTGGTAGTGGAAGTTGTTCTTTTAAGACACGGCTGTAGCGTCTCCTCACAACCTCACGCATCGAGTCATAGTCATCCGGACCTTTTACATCTTTAATTTTATATTTTCGGTAGTGTTTTTTGGCAGGCTTTCCATCTTCAAACACAACCATTGCAGAAACAGGATCTGTTCCTTGTATATTTGAATTATCAAATGCCTCTATACGATTCGGTGTATGAATTCCTAATTTATCACCAAGATTTTCAACAGCCTTAATAGTCCGTTCTTCATCTCTTTCAATTAATAGAAATTTTTCCTTCAAAGCGATCTTTGCATTCTTATGCGCTAATAAAATCAGATCCTTCTTTTTCCCACGTTTAGGTTGAAGAGTTGTCACATCTAATAGCTGTTCCACTAGGTCATATTCAATACTATCCGGTAAAAGAATTTCCTTCGGAAGAAAATGATTAGACTTAGAGTAGAATTGTCCTAAAAACGTGAGGAACTCTTCTTCAGGATTATCATAAATAGGAAACATTGACACATCACGCTCTATCAATTTTCCCTGTCGAATAAAGAAGACTTGAACACACATCCACCCTTTGTCATAAGCATAACCAAATACATCCCGATCAATAAAGTCATTTAATGTCATCTTCTGTTTTTCCATTGTGGCTTCGATATGAAGGATTTGATCTCTAAACTCCTTAGCTCTCTCAAACTCCAGCCCTTCAGCTGCTTTTGTCATCTTTATCGACAATTCCTCTTTAATACCCTTATAGCCTCCATTAAGAAATTTCGAAATTCCCTCCACCATTTGCCTATTCGTTTCTTCTGAAACATCATTTACACATGGTGCTAAACATTGGCCCATATGATAATAAAGACATACACGATCAGGTAGAGTCGAACATTTTCTTAACGGATATAAACGGTCTAATAGCTTTATTGTCTCTCGGGCAGACTGAACGTTTGGATAAGGTCCGAAGTACTTTCCTTTATCTTTTTTTACTTGTCTAGTTACTAAAAGACGCGGGTGACGTTCATTCGTAATCTTAATAAACGGATAGGTCTTATCATCTTTTAGCATGACATTATATTTTGGATCATATTTCTTAATTAAATTTAACTCGAGAATTAATGCCTCTAAATTTGAAGATGTAATAATATATTCAAAATCTGTGATCTCATTTACCAGTCTTAGTGTTTTCCCATCATGGGAACCGGTAAAATAAGAACGCACGCGATTTTTGAGCACTTTTGCCTTCCCGACATAAATGACTGTTCCTTGACGATCCTTCATAATATAACAGCCTGGTTGATCTGGAAGAAGTGCAAGCTTTTCTTTTGTATGATCTCTCATAGCCAGACACTCCCCTTTTCTTTTCGCTACGATTAGATAGGCAGTAATTCCCCATTTTAATCAAATAAATAAATTAAAATAGCGAATTACTGCCTATATGTTTATTTTATCATGTTCTATATATTTCGTCGTTGTAAATAATTACATTGAAAAAGGATTGACTGCTGTCAATCCTTTCGAATTAGATATGCTTGTTTAGAACCTCAGCAAGAGCTTCTTTTGGTTGATAACCAACAGCTTTATCAACAACTTCGCCATTTTTTAGAACCAATAAAGTTGGAATACTCATAACGCCAAATTTTCCAGCTGTTTCCTGGTTTTCATCTACATCAACTTTGACGATTTTTACTTTATCTCCCATATCTGAATCAAGTTCTTCTAGAACTGGAGCAATCATTTTACATGGTCCACACCAAGGTGCCCAAAAATCGACTAATACAACGCCTTCGTTCGTTTCACTTGAAAATGTTTGATCTGTTACATGTGCAATTGCCATTTGAAATTCCTCCTAATTAATAAGGGTAAAATATGTTTAAAGTATAGCATCCAGCTGCAAAGTTAGCTAATAATTTGCTTCTACCTTACTTTTCCCTATGTACAAGAAGAAAAACATGTTTTTTAATATGATGTAGCTAATTAGAAAAAGCACGCAATAACGTGCTTTAGTTCTACCTATGCATGAATTTGTAATTTCCTGAATTCCTCCGTTAATAATGGGACAACTTCGAAGAGGTCACCGACAATTCCATAATCAGCTACTTTGAAAATATTCGCTTCTGGATCTTTATTAATCGCGACAATAACCTTTGAATTTGACATACCTGCCAAATGCTGAATAGCTCCGGAAATACCACATGCAATATATAAATCAGGTGTGACAACTTTACCCGTTTGACCAATCTGCAGTGAATAGTCGCAATAATCTGCGTCACAAGCCCCACGTGATGCTCCTACCGCTCCCCCCAAAACATTGGCTAGTTCCTTCAATGGCTCAAAACCTTCTTCACTTTTTACACCGCGTCCTCCTGCGATGACTACTTTTGCCTCCGATAAATCCACACCTTCTGATGCTTTACGGACTACCTCTTTTACAATTGTTCTAAGATCTTTTATTTCAACAGAAAGAGAAGAAGTCTCACCAGTTTTTGTTTCATCTTTTTTTAGTGGATTTATATTATTCGGGCGGATCGTAGCAAAAATTAGTCCATCAGTCACTATTTTCTTTTCGAATGCTTTTCCAGAATAAATAGGACGAGTAAAGACAATATTACCTCCTGCAATTTCAATAGCTGTTGCATCAGAAATTAATCCGGAATTTAACTTGGCAGCAATCTTTGGTGATAAATCCTTCCCTAAAGAGGTATGGCCAAAAACAATCCCTTCCGGCTTCTCTTCTTCAATGACCGATAAGAGTGCCTGTGAATAGCCGTCCGATGTATAGTGTAGCAATTTTTCATTTTCTACAGTCACGACTCGATCAGCACCATAGTGGAATAGCTCTGAAGTTAAGGAAGTTACATTTTCTCCTACTAAAACTGCGACAACTTCTCCACCTTCTGAAATCGTTTTTCCGGCAGCAATGGCTTCAAACGATACATTTCTTAACTGTTTATCACGAACCTCACCTAAAACGAGCACTTTTCTTGACATCTTTTTTCCCCCTGTTTCCGAATTTGACATTTTCCCTCTCCCCAAAACGTCTAGATGACTTTTGCCTCATTTCTAAGTAAAGATACCAGTTCTTTTACTTGATCTTCTACTTCACCCTCTAATACCTTTCCTGCTTCTTTTTTAGGTGGTAAATAGATTTCAATTGTCTTTGTTTTTGGTTCTACGTCATTGTCCGCTAAATCCAAATCATCGATTTCCAACTCTTCCAGCGGTTTTTTCTTTGCTTTCATAATTCCTGGTAATGATGGATAGCGAGGTTCGTTTAATCCCTGTTGAGCTGTTACCAGTAATGGTAAGGATGTTTCAATAACCTCAGAATCTCCTTCAACATCACGTACAACTGTTGCCTTGTTTCCATCAATATCGAGCTTTGTAATCGTTGTGACATAAGCGATATCAAGTAATTCGGCTAATCGTGGTCCTACTTGACCAGATCCTCCATCAATAGCCACATTTCCCCCTAAAATTAAATCTACATCTTTTCCCTTAAAATACTCAGCTAAAATTCTTGATGTTGTGTATTGGTCACCGTCTTCCACTTCATCTTCTGTATTAATCAATACTGCCTTGTCACACCCCATAGCTAAAGCAGTTCTTAATTCTTTTTCAGATTCTTCCCCTCCAATTGTGATAACGGTTACTTCCCCTCCATTTTTATCACGTAATTGGATTGCTTCTTCAATTGCGTATTCATCATAAGGGTTGATAATATATTCCGCACCATCTTCGCTAATTGCACCATTATTTATGGTGATTTTTTCTTCTGTATCGAAGGTTCTTTTCATCATGACAAAAATATTCATTTTCCCATCCCCCATTGTAAATAACATAGTTTCCCTTTTGTTTTAGTTGCCTTTGAAATTTGGCTTTCTTTTTTCAATAAAAGCTGAAATGCCTTCTCTTGCATCACCACTTTTAAAAAGTTCTCCAAAAAGTTTCGCCTCGAGATCCATTCCTTCCTGATAGGTTAATGTTTTATGTGAATGTAATAACGATATGACTGCCCTTACAGAACCTGGACTTTTTGCAGCAAATTTCTGTGCTAAACCTTTCGCTTCCGCTAACAGTTTTTCCTTAGGATAGGCATGACTGGCAAGGCCCAGTTTCACTGCCTCTTGACCTGAAATCGGTTCACTTGTAAGCATCATTTCTAAGGCACGGCCAGTACCAATATATTTCGGTAAACGTTGAGTTCCTCCAAAACCAGGTATAATACCAAGTTGAAGCTCAGGAAGACCAAGTTTTGCATCTTCAGCTACTAAACGCAGGTGACAAGACATTGCTAACTCAAGTCCCCCGCCTAACGCAGCTCCATGAATAGCTGCAATAATTGGGATTGGAAATTTTTCGATTCGTTCAAATAATTGTTGCCCTGATTCAGCAAGTTGAGAAAACACTCCATCACTTTTAGCAAATTCAACAAATTCTTTTATGTCTGCACCTGCCGAGAAGAATCTGCCTTCCCCGTGAAGAATGACAGCTCGAATTTCATTGTCTTCAAGAATATGGTCCAGCATAGTAGAAATATCTTTCAATACATTTGATGATAATGCATTTGCAGGTTCGTGATTAATAGATACAACTGCAACTCTGTTCTCTTTTTTTATTTGTAAATACTTCATTTTTTTCCTCCCTGCTTCATCATACATACTTAAAATGTATTTCATTTACAAACGAAAAATAACTTATATGAAGAGAATGACGATCGTGCTATTTCACTAGCTATTAATCTTTAGTTGATAGGGCGTTAACAAATAAGTCATGTACTTTCTTTGTTTGATCTGTTAACCTATATTTCTGATCATTCATAACCCATGTTGTGACAGTTTCATCAATTGTGCCGAAGATCATTTGTCTGGCCAGCCTAACATCAAGTTCTTCTCTGAATTCGCCATTCTCTTTTCCATCACTAATAATCTTATCCACTACATTTAAGTATCCCTTTAGCACTTCATTTATTCGAAGGCGTAAATCCTTATTTGATTGCCTTAATTCTAACTGTGTTACAATTGCTAGGTGATGATCTTCCGATAATAAGGTAAAATGCTTATCAATTAACGAATATAGTTTATCTGCTGCATTCGTTTTGCTTTTTATCTCTTCTTCAATTTTTTCAATAAAAACACCCATTTTTTCTTGAAAGAGTGATACAAGAATATCTTCTTTATTCTTAAAATATAAGTAGATTGTCCCATCCGCTACTCCAGCCTGCTTGGCTATTTTTGAAACTTGTGCTTGGTGATAACCATTTTCTGCTATGACAATCACTGCTGCATCAATGATTTGTATATATTTTGGTTTCTTCTGTCTCAATGTAATGTTCGACTCCCTTTCGGTTAATGAATGAATCATCATTCATAAATTAATCATAAAATTTCCTTTCCTTTCTGTCAAGCCCTCATCTGTTTTTTTTCGGTGCTTGCTTTTTTTATAATTGGAGAGACAAAAGCCCCTCCAATTATACGATCAATTAGCGTTCTTTAATTTTTCCTCTTCAATTAATGCACGTCTTAGTATTTTCCCCACAGCTGTCTTAGGCAATTCATCTCTAAATTCATAAATATGCGGCACCTTATACGCCGCTAAATGTTTGCGGGCATATTCATTAAATTCCTCTGAAGTGGCCTGTTGATTTTCTTTTAATACAATATAGGCTTTTACTGTTTCACCTCTATATGGATCCGGAATTCCTGCAACAACTACTTCCTTTACTTTTTCATGCTCATAGAGGACTTCCTCGATTTCACGTGGATAAATATTAAATCCTCCGGCAATAATCATATCTTTTTTACGGTCTACAATATAGAAGTACCCTTCTTCATCCATGTATCCAATATCTCCGGTCAAAAGCCAATCATTTTTCAGCGCTTCTTCTGTTTCTTCTTTTTTATTCCAATACCCAAGCATAACCTGTGGCCCCCGTACTGCTATCTCACCAAGCTCATTCGGCTCAGCTATCCCTCCATGTTCATATGACAGGATCACAGCATCTGTACTTGGCCAAGGAACACCGACACTTCCCTTTTTTCTTTTCTCCCAAATGAAATTAGCATGTGTAACAGGGGATGCCTCAGATAACCCATAACCTTCTACAAGTTTACCACCTGTCACACGCTCAAACTTCTCTTGTATCTCAGCGGGTAATGGTGCAGAACCGCTTATACAGCATTCAATTGATGACAAATTGTATTTTTGAAGATCGGGATGATTTAATAAAGCAATATAAATCGTTGGTGCACCGGGAAATAACGTTGGCTTTAATTTATGAATCGTTTTTAATGTGTCGGTTGGATCAAATTTAGGTAACAGAATCATTTTATACCCTTGCATAACTGATAGATTCATTACTGTCGTCATCCCATACACATGGAAGAATGGAATAATGCCTAATATAGATTCTTTTCCTCGCTTTGATTTATACATCCACGCAGAACACATTTTTGTGTTCAGAGCAACATTGTCATGTGATAACATAACACCTTTAGGGAAACCAGTTGTTCCTCCAGTATATTGAAGTAATGCAATATCTTCGGACGGAATGTATTTATATTCCTCAACAGTTGGTTCAGCTAATTCCATGATTTTTTGGAACAAATGAGTATTGCCTTGATGTTCTACTTTCACAACCATTTGATTTTGCTTTTTTTGTACAAATGGATATAAAAGATTCTTAGGAAATGGTAAATAGTCTTTTATACTTGTTACAATGATATGATTCAACTTTGTTAACGCTTTCATTTTAGAGACTCTCGGATATAATAAATCAAGCGTTACGATAAAAGTGGACTCGCTATCATTTAATTGATACTCCAGCTCTCTTTCCATATATAACGGATTCGTTTGAACAACGATTCCGCCAGCTAATAAGACACCATAATAGGAAATCACAGCTTGAGGACAATTCGGCAGCATGATCGAAACCCTGTCACCCTTTTGTAAGCCTAGAGACTGTAGATAGTTAGCCATTTTTAAAGACTGTTGATAAAGGTCTGTATAGGTTAGTTCTTTACCTAGAAAATGGATGGCGGTTCGAGATGGAAATTCTAAAGCAGATTGTTCGAGATAATAGTACAACGGTTTTTCATCGCTTTTCATGGTATGAGGGATTTCTGCTGGGTAAAGATTTAACCAAGGTTTTTGACTTTCCATTTTTTTCTCCTCCTTTTGAGGGAAATATAAAATGACAGATTGGTTAGAAAGGAATAAAAGAGGACATACATACATGTTAAAACCGATAAACAAATCATTTTTTCACGCTTATAAAAGAGTATATCAGGTTTTTTTGTTTTCAGAAATATAAAATAATAAAAAAGGGCCAGATTTTATGAATCAGGCCCTTTACTTGTATTTAAAAGAAAGCTAAATAAATAACGCCAATCAACACAAACAACCCGCATAAACCAAACATCACTTTCGCCAACGTCTCCACTTTACACTCTCCTTATAAAGCCTCACCGATAACAAATGATAAACCAACTGAAATAACAAGGGAAATAAATCCAACAGCACGGTTGTCTCTTTGAATTTCATCATCAATTCTAAACTTTGGTGTCATAAATTCATAAATGAAATAGCCTAACAAAAGTAAAACAAATCCATACACCCCGGACCCTAACATTTCTAAAAGACTCTCGTGTTTCTGAATAGAAAATCGAAAAATATTAGCAATTCCAAAGATTTTCCCTCCTGTTGCCATCGCAACAGCTAAATTACCAGTTTGAATTTCTTCCCAATTTTTATACTTTGTAACAAGTTCAAAAATGGTTAAAAATAAAATAATACTTAGAACTACAACGCTATAGTAGGCAGCAATTTGAACCCAATCATTCTCCCAAAATGTACTCACGCTCTTCCCCCCCACTATTTTAGTTCCACAATTGTGACGCCTGTTCCGCCTTCACTCGCTTCCCCAAAGCGAGTACTTTTTACACTTCGATGATTTTTCAACAATTCTTTCACACCGGTTCGAAGTGCCCCTGTTCCTTTACCATGAATAATTGAAACCCTTGGATAGCCGGCTAAAACAGCATCATCCAAGTATTTCTCAACTCTTAGTAACGCATTTTCAAATCGTTCCCCACGTAAATCTAATTCTAATGAGACATGGTAATCCTTTCCTTTAACAGCAGCTAAAGGCTTTTCTTGCACCTGTTGCTTAGGTCTCTTAATATACTCAAGATCTTTTTCTTTTACTTTCATTTTTAAGATTCCCATTTGAACCTGCCACTCCTGATCATTTACCTTTTCAACCAAATGTCCCTTTTGATCAAAACTAATGACTTTTACTTCATCACCAGGCAGAAGTTCATGTTTAACAGGCTGTTTCTTTTCACCTTTTTTCGATTTTTCGAATACAGGCTGTGCCTCTTCAAGACGCTTTTTCGCATCGATCAACTCATGCTCTTTTACTTGAGCATGCTGTTCTTTTCGAAGCTTCCTTAAATCTCTTATAATGTTTTCCGCTTCCTGGTTTGCTTCTTCTAATTTTTCTGACGCCTTTCGTTCCGCTTTTTCAAAAAGGGCATCACGTTGTTCATTGAATTCAATGATCTGTCTTTGAAGCTCCTTATGAAGTTTTTCTGCTTCATGCCGGATTTTTTCTGATTCCATTAACTCAATTTCAGCCGTTTTTTTGCTGGATTCTAATGAAGCAATCATCGTGTCTACTTCATTGCTTTCATCACTCATTTGTGACCTTGCCTTTTGTATAACATTTTCCTGCAGGCCCAGTCGTTTTGAGATTTCAAACGCATTACTGCGGCCCGGGACACCTATTAAAAGTTTATATGTTGGGCTCAAAGTTGTGATATCAAATTCTACACTTGCATTAATGACTCCATTTCGGTTATATCCGTACGCTTTTAACTCCGGATAATGAGTTGTTGCAACCACTCTCGCTCCACGGCTGTACACTTCATCCAATATGGAGATAGCAAGCGCAGCCCCTTCTTGTGGATCTGTTCCGGCTCCAAGCTCATCAAATAACACAAGACTTTGGTCATCTACTTTATGAAGGATATCAACAATATTAACCATATGTGAAGAAAATGTACTTAAGCTTTGTTCAATCGATTGTTCGTCACCGATATCTGCATAAACTGCCTTGAAGACCGCAACCTCTGATCCGTCAAGTGCCGGAATGTGTAAACCTGATTGCGCCATTAATGTACATAATCCAAGTGTTTTAAGTGCAACGGTCTTACCACCGGTATTCGGTCCTGTAATAACTATGGTTGTAAAGTCTGTACCTAATTCAATATCATTCGGAACAACTTCACTTTCAGGTAAAAGCGGGTGTCTTGCTTTAAACAAGCGAATAACACCTTCTTGATTGACGATAGGCTTTATCCCTTTTATTTGTTTTGCATACTTCGCCTTTGTGAACATAAAATCCATATTGGCCAAGCATTCTACATTCTGCAGGAGATCATCACTATTTTCGGCTACTTCATTTGACAATTTTGCTAGAATACGGTCAATTTCTACTTTTTCCCTCACTTTTGCTTGTTGAAGGGTGTTATTTAGGTCAACCACGACTTGCGGTTCGATAAAAAGAGTTGCCCCTGAACTGGATTGGTCATGAACGATCCCACCGTATGATCCTCTATACTCCTGTTTTACAGGCAATACAAAACGGTCATTTCGAATCGTAATGATCGCATCAGAGAGCATTTTTGATGCATTTGAAGAACGAATCATTGATTCTAGTTTATCTCTTACTCTTGCCTCGGTTGTTCTAAGCTGCTGGCGAATGCCCTTTAATGTTTCACTTGCACTGTCCAATACATACCCATTATCATCTATACATTCGGAGATCCTTCTCTCCAAATCATGAATGACAACAATTTGCTCGGCAAAGATTGGCAAATGAGATAATTCAATTTCTTCCTCTATCATTTTTTCAATAAAACGTTTCATTTGCCTGCCAGCATATAATGTGCCTGCAACTTCAATAAGCTCAACTGAACTGAGCATTCCGCCGATTTTTGCTCGCTTGACTGTTGCTCTAATGTCAACAAGTCCACCCAATGGGATATTCCCTTTTAATCGGAGTACTTTTGCCGCCTCATCTGTTTGCTCCTGAGAAACAGCCACTTCTTGGTACTCACTAGAAGGTACAAGCGCTTTTACTTTTTCTTTGCCAAGTGTTGATGAAGCATGCTTAATAAGCTGCTCTTTCACTTTTTCATATTCAAGTACATGCAAAACTTTCTGTTGCAATTCGGTCTACCTCCTAATAATTACACAGACCTTCAATATTCCATCATAAATATAGTTTGCTATTCCTTATGATGTCTGTTTAAAAATGCTTTTAGCTGGTCAATGTCCCATGTATTAATAACCGTATCACGTTCAATCCAGCCTTTTTTGGCTGTAGAAATACCAATACCCATATCATCTAACATTTCTATATTATGTGCATCTGTATTAATGACAACTTTCACACCCGCTTCTTGGGCTTTGCGAATATGTTCTGCACTCAAGTCTAAACGCTGAGGGTTCGCATTTAACTCTAATGCTGTGTCTGTTTCCTTTGCAAGTTGAATTAGCAAATCTATGTTTACATCATAACCTTTTCGTTTGCCGATGATTCGACCAGTTGGATGTGCTATGATGTCAACATGATGATTATGTAATGCTGTTTTTAATCGTTCCATAATCACTTCCTGTGATTGAGAAAAACTTGAATGAATGGAGGCAATTACAAGATCCATCTCGGCTAGCAATTCGTCATCATAATCCAATGTAGCATCAGGCAAAATATCCATCTCAACTCCGGCAAGAATTGTAATATCATCATATTCTTCGTTTAAGGCATCTATTTCCTGTCGTTGAGCTCTTAGTCTCTCAGGTGTTAATCCATTTGCTACCTTTAAATATTGGGAATGGTCCGTAATGGCGATATAACGATACCCTTTTTTGCGACACGCTTCAACCATTTCGCGAATAGTAAAAGCTCCATCACTCCATGTAGAGTGCATATGAAGATCTCCTTTTATATCCTCCAAGCGTACAAGCTTGATGTCATGATGGAAAGAATCAACCTCTGTTCCATCTTCTCTAATTTCTGGAGAGAAATGAGGAAGATTAAAATACTGATAAAATTCCTCTTCTGTTTCAAATGTTTTCATTTCATTTGTCGCAACATTTTCTACTCCATACTCACTAATCTTTTCTCCACGGTCTTTCGCAAGCTGTCTCATTCTGACATTATGATCCTTCGATCCTGTGAAATGATGCAGAGTCGTGGCAAATTCCGCTGGTTTAACTAGTCTAAAATCTACACTTACCTCATAGTCATATGTAAGCTGGACAGACACCTTTGTATCACCGCTTGCGATAACATCCGAAATATTTGGTATGTTCAACAGTTGGTCCCTTACATGCTTGGGTTCATTTGTCGATATAATAAAATCTAAATCTTTAATTGTTTCACGCATACGTCTCAGACTGCCAGCTCGTGAGTAGCTTTCAATATCCTTACATTTCTCAAGATATGACTCAATTTCCTGTGCAATTGGAAGCATAAATGAAATTGGTAAGCGTTCTGGACGACTTCCCATTTCTTCAATTGCAGCTAAAATCTTTTCTTCTGATTTTTTTCCAAATCCCGCTAAACTTTGTATTTTATTTTCTTCACAGGCTATTTTAAGCGCTTCAACACTATCGATGTGTAATTCCTTATATAGCTTTGCAATCTTTTTACCACCTAAACCTGGCAGTTTTAATAAAGGGAGAAGACCTGCAGGTACTTCCTCCTGTAATTGCTCAAGAACTTCTGATTTTTCCGTTTCGACAAATTCTTTAATGACAGCTGAAGTCCCTTTTCCTATACCGGGAATTTTCGTAAAATCATCAATTAAAGCTAAGCTTCTATCATCCACTTCTAAAGCGTTAGCTGCTTTTCGAAACGCAGATATCTTAAAAGGATTTTCCCCTTTTAATTCCATTAAAACAGCAATCTTTTCTAATAATCGGATAACATCTTTTTTATGAATGTTCATTTATTCCACCTCTTTATCTAGCACTTTCTATAAAAATGATACAAATATTTACGAAAAAGTACAATTTTACGTCACTTCTTACGGTAGTCGGAAAAAGAGACTGACTTAAACTAAGAGTACGTCCACCTGCACCATTATATATTCTACAAAACTTGGATGTAGTCAATATATACGAGTGATGAAGGAATTACCCTTTTTAAGTCAGCCTCTTTTAAGACATGTATTGAATCCAAAGTTCATTTACTTTATCAGAAAAATAAGGTGTGTGGTTCACAATAAGATTTGCTAATACCGAATGGTCTAAAGCACTTTGAATTTGTTCCATTGGAATAAGTGCTGCTATAAAAAGGATAATGAATAAAACAAGATATGACTCTAAAAATCCAAGTATTGATCCGGCAGCCCTATTTAATTGCTTTAAAATGGGGAGAAGTGCCACAAAGTCCAGCATTGATCCAATTATCTGCATAACTATTTTTGTCCCAATGAATAATAATACAAATGCAACAGCTCGGTAATAAGCACCCTCAAGGTCATCACCACTGAGTAGTGTTAATATTGTTGGACCTTCACCTGATACCGGGTAAGGAACCCACAGCTTTAATTTTGGTGCAAGTTCATCAAAATATTGGTATGCTACAATATAAGAAATGATAAACCCGGCTAAGTGGATAAACTGTAGAATAAAACCACGTTTTAAGCCGACCAATATTCCGAATAATAGAATAATAAACAAAACAAAATCTAGCATATTTCAGCTTCAATCCTTTTCAAATAATTGTTTCTCGAGTTTTTCATACTCTTCTTTTAGCTTTAAATAATCATGGACAACGTTAACAGCTGTTAACACTGCCAATTTATTTATATCAAGAGACGGGTTTTTACTATTAATCTCTCTCATTTTATCATCAACCATTGCAGCAACAGCTCGAATATGGCTTGTGCTTTCAGAACCAATAATTGAAAATTGTTGACCATATATGTCTACTGTTGTTTTAGACTTAGGACGTTTTGACAACGATAAATCCTCCATTTCCTGCAAATCCTAATTTATATCATAACATGAAGCTTTATCATATGGGAAGAAGGACAATTTTTTGAACAAATGCAAAAAATTCATAGTTAGTTTTTATTTAGAAAGGGTGTAAAAATTGGCGAATTCCGTTATAAAAGTAGGGCCTGAACAAATAAACAAAATGGAAAGTTATTATACCAAAAATAAAATAGAAAAAACTCCACCTGGAGCAGTTTTTTCTGCAAAAGTCAATGGCTGTACAATTACTGCATACAAATCTGGAAAAGTACTTTTCCAGGGAAATTCAGCTGAATCAGAGGCAGCACAATGGGGAACTGCTGCGCCAACAATAAAAAAGCAGCCTTCTCTAGCAAAAGCACCAAATGGTTATCAACCACCAGCAAATATATCAAGCTTGTCTATCCTTGGATCTGATGAAGTTGGTACAGGAGATTTTTTTGGACCGATAACAGTCGTTGCAGCATATGTTAAGAGTAATCAAATTGACCTTTTGAAAGAATTAGGTGTGAAAGACTCGAAGAATCTAAAAGATCCTCAGATTTGTGAAATCGCAAAAGATTTGATTCAAACCATTCCTTATAGCCTGCTTGTATTACATAATGAAAAATATAATGAACTTCAACAGCAAGGCATGTCACAAGGAAAAATAAAAGCTCTTTTACATAACCAGGCTATTAATCATCTACTCAAGAAAATTGAACCAGAAAAGCCTGATGGCCTGTTAATTGATCAATTTGCAGAACCTGGTGTTTATTTTAGGCATCTTCAAGGAAAAAAAGTATATAAAGAAAATATCTATTTCTCAACTAAAGCTGAAGGTATTCACCTTGCGGTTGCAGCTGCCTCCATTATCGCACGTTATTCATTTATTCAGGAATTTGATAAGTTATCACAAAAAGCTGGAGTAATCATTCCAAAAGGTGCTGGTGCACAAGTAGATATTGCAGCAGCAAAGATCATTCAGAAAAAAGGCAGTGAGTTTTTAACATCTATCACAAAAAAGCATTTTGCCAATACGGAAAAAGCAAATAAAATTGCCAGGAAGTAGCAAAAGATTAGATTTATCTTCGATTCTGTGGTTTTATCTACGATTATGAAAATTCATCTTCGATTTTTGAGTTTTTATCGTCGATTTTCAGGATTTATCTACCGTTCGACAACTTACGACATTTTCACTCACGCAAAAAAACGAATCACATCAAAGTGATTCGTTTTTTCATTATATTATCCTCTTAAAGTTGCACCAATCTTCTCTTCTACAGCATCTAAAACTTTCTGATGTGTCTTGGTAACATCTTCGTCTGTTAAAGTACGTTCCGGATCAAAGTAACGTAATGAGAATGCAACTGATTTTTTACCTTCTTCAAGACGATCACCTTCATAAAGGTCAAATACAGCTACTTCTTTTAGCATTTTGCCGCCTGCTGCAGTGATGACTTTCTCAATCTCACCTGCTACAACTTCCTTATTCACAACTAATGCGATATCTCTTGTGATGGAAGGATAACGTGGAATGCTTTCATAACGTGTTTCCTCTACATTAGTTGTTAATAAATCTACTAATGACAGTTCAAACACATATGTTTCAGTTAGGTCTAATTCTTTCTGAACAGTTGGATGTACCTGTCCTACAAAACCAACAAGCTTTTCACCAAGATAAAGCTCAGCTGTACGCCCTGGATGCATCCCCTCGCGCTTCGCTTGCTTGTATTCAACTTGAGAGGTTAATCCCAATAAATCGACAAGGCCATCTAAAATACCTTTTGCTACATAGAAATCTACAGGCTTTTTCTCAGCTTGCCAAGAGTGAGAATGCCATAATCCTGTAATAGCGCCTGATAGGCGTTCTTTTTCAAGTGGTTGAACATCTTTGCCTTGTGAAAGGAATACTGAACCAATTTCATATAATGCTACCTGATCAATTTGGCGAGCAAGATTGTAACGTAATGCATCTAATAAATGTGGAAGCAAACTTAATCGTAATACACTGCGTTCCTCACTCATAGGTAGAGCAAGTCTTGTTAGTTCAGCCGTTTCCAAAGCGAATTTCGCTGCTTTTTCTTCACTAGAAAGAGAATAAGTAATCGCTTGATAAAGGCCAGTTCCTTCTAAGTAGCGGCGAACTTTTCGGCGTTTTTCCTGGTACTCTGTTAGCTTTCCTGGAATTGCTTGACCAATAGGTAATGTTGTCGGAATATTATCATATCCGTAAAGTCTTGCAATCTCTTCTACAAGATCTTCTTCGATCGTAATATCACCACGGCGAGTCGGAACTTTTACTGATAATGTCGTATTATCAAGAACTACTTCAAATTGAAGACGCTCAAGAATGGATTTCATTTCTTCTGCTGAAATATCCATACCAAGAACTCGATTCACTTTTTCAACCGTTGTTCTTACTGTTTTTGGCTCAAAAGAAGCATTACGAACTTCTACATTTCCTTCCAACACTTCTCCACCGGCATATAGTGAGATTAATTGTGCAGCTCTCTCTGCAGCTGCAGGGACACGATTAAGATCAACTCCCTTTTCATAACGTGCACTTGCTTCACTACGTAAGCCATGATCTTTTGAAGCTGTACGAATACGACCCCCATTAAATAATGCAGATTCCAATAAAACGGTTTTTGTGTCAGATTGAACCTCTGAGTTTGCTCCACCCATAACACCCGCTAATGCAACAGGTTCAGTTCCATTTGTAATCACTAAATGTTCGGAAGTAAGTGTTCGTTCCTGATCATCAAGTGTAACTATGTTTTCGCCATCTTGTGCACGTCGAACTAGGATTTCCTTAGATCCTAACCGATCATAGTCAAATGCATGAAGAGGCTGACCATATTCTAATAAAACGAAGTTTGTAATATCAACCACATTATTATGAGGACGAATACCGGCTGCCATTAGGCGTGTTTGCATCCATAAAGGTGATGGTGCAATCGTTACGTTTTTAATGACCTTCGCAATGTATAATGGATTATCTTCCGGTGCATCTACTTTTACATCAACTACATCTGATGCTTTTTCTGAAGAATTTTGATATGAGATTTCTGGATATTTCACTTCACGACCTAATATTGCAGCTACTTCATGAGCAACACCAAGCATACTTAATGCGTCTGCACGGTTTGGAGTTAATCCAAGCTCAAGTACAGCATCATCTAGATTCAGCTTTTCTAGTGCATCTGCCCCTACTTCTACATCATTTGGGAATACGAAAATTCCTTCTGAATATTCTTTCGCAACTAGCTTCGACTCAATACCAAGCTCCTGAAGGGAACAAATCATTCCATTTGAAACTTCCCCACGAAGCTTTGCTTTTTTTATTTTAAAGTTACCAGGTAAAACTGCACCTACAGTGGCAACTGCAACTTTCTGACCTTTGTCTACATTTTTGGCACCGCAAATAATTTGTGTAAGCTCACCGTTCCCCAGATCAACTTGACACTTATTTAATTTATCTGCATCTGGATGTTGCTCTTTTTCAACGACGTGACCAATGACAACGCCTTTTATGCCATCGTTTAAAACGTCAACACCTTCTACTTCAATTCCGCTACGTGTAATTTTTTCAGCTAACTCATCAGGTGTGATTCCTGACAGGTCAACATATTCTGCTAACCATTTATATGAAACAAACATATTATTATATCCTCCTTTTTACGCTCGTTTAAATTGTTTTAAGAATCGTACATCATCTGTATAGAAATGACGGATATCATCAATTCCGTATTTTAGCATTGCGATACGTTCAGGTCCCATTCCAAAAGCAAATCCGCTGTATTTCTTAGAATCAAAGCCAGCCATTTCAAGTACATTTGGATGCACCATTCCAGCTCCAAGAATTTCAATCCAGCCTGTGCCTTTACACACATTACATCCTTTTCCACCACATGAGAAGCAGGATACATCAACCTCTACTGAAGGCTCTGTAAATGGGAAAAAGCTAGGACGAAGGCGAATTTCACGTTCTTCACCGAACATCTTTTTAGCAAATACTTCAAGTGTACCTTTTAAATCACTCATGCTGATATTTTCATCAACAACAAGTCCTTCAATCTGTGTGAACTGATGCGAGTGTGTCGCATCATCGTTATCACGTCGATATACCTTGCCAGGACAAATAACTTTAACAGGCCCTTTTCCTTCATGTTTTTCCATTGTTCTAGCCTGAACAGGTGAAGTGTGTGTACGGAGAAGCAATTCCTCTGTAATGTAGAAAGAATCCTGCATATCACGTGCCGGATGTCCTTTTGGAAGATTTAATGCTTCAAAGTTATAATAATCTGTTTCAACTTCAGGACCTTCTGCAATTTGATAGCCCATTCCAAGGAATAAATCTTCAATTTCTTCAATAACGGCCGTAATCGGATGATGATTACCAACTTTTACAGGACGACCAGGCAATGTTACATCGATCGTTTCTGTTGCTAATTTTTGTTCAACAGCAAGTTGTTCTAAATGCTCCTGCTTGCTTGAAATAGATGTTGCAATAGCTTCTCTTACTTCATTTGCAAGTGCACCCATAACAGGACGTTCTTCAGCTGAAAGCTTCCCCATCCCTCTTAGTACTTCTGTAATTGGTCCCTTTTTCCCTAAGTAAGCGACACGAATATCATTTAATGCTTTTAAATCCTGCGCTTGTTCCACTTTTTCAAGCGCCTCTTGTTGAAGCTGTTTTAATTGCTCCTGCATTTTGTTTTTCCTCCTTTATTTAAAACCTTAGTAGCGGTTTTTTTGCAAAATAAAAAACCCGCCCCATAAAAGGGACGAGTTGAAATCGCGTTACCACCCTCGTTAGCTATACTTTGATTTTGTCCTAAGTATAACTCACTTCATTTCCATAACGGTAAAAACCGGAACACCTTTACGTCTATTTGACGGTCTAAGTGTCAACTCGAGAGGTGAATTCATTCACTTCTATCCAAAAAATGCTTTCAGTCCCGGCATTTTCTCCCTGAATGGACGAACTGTAAATTACTAGTCTCTGTCATCGTTTTGTTTCATATATGTAATGTCTATCTTATTATAATCAAAACAATAAGTTCCCGCAACCTGCCTATTTTCGCAAATGGTAAAGAAGAATACCTGCAGCAATTGCAACATTTAATGATTCTGCTCCACCATAAATAGGAATGTACAGATTTTTAGTTGCTTGATCTAATAAATCTTTATTTACACCACTGCCTTCGTTTCCTAAGAGGAGACAAAACTGGTCAGCTTCTGGAACTTCTTTGTAACTTACTCCATTTTGCAAAGATGTGCCATAGACAGGAATATTGTTGTTCTTATACACATTGAGCCACTCATCTAGACTGCCTTTTACGATTGGCAAATGAAATAATGAACCTTGACTGGAGCGAATCACTTTAGAATTAAAGTGATCAACTGTTCCTTCACCTAAAATCACCCCGTCTATTCCAGCTGCGTCAGCTGTACGAATAATCGTTCCCAAGTTACCAGGATCTTGAACACTATCTAATAATAACACTTTTGTCCACTTTTCAGGTGTGTAAGTTGTCTGAAACTCACAAATGGCTGCCACTCCTTGTGGAGCCTCTGTATCACTAATTGCTTTCATGACCTCTTTCGTAACAAAAGTCATTCTAATATTATCGACATCCCAGGTATGTGGCAAACTTATTTCTTCTGAAACAATAAGTATTTTGATCATTTCTTTATTTTTTAAAGCCTCTTCAACTAAGTGAATGCCTTCAATTATAAATGTACCGGTATTTTCACGCTCTTTTTTTGTATGTAGCTTCTTCCATTGTTTCACTTTTGGATTTTTAACTGATTCAATTCGCTCCACTTTCATACTCCCTTTTTGAACTATTCCAATTTCTCTTTCCAATCATACATAATTCTTACGTAATTAACAAATTCTATCATTAAAAGCGGTTATCTAGTCATCATCTTCACAAACTAGATTTTTAGCTGCGACTACTTTTAAAAGGAGTGTAATACAGTGAATTTAAACCTTCGTCATGCGGTTATCTCAAATGTTTCAGGAAATACTCAAGATCAACTACAAGACACCATTGTGGATGCCATTCAAAGCGGTGAAGAAAAAATGCTGCCAGGTTTAGGAGTCCTCTTTGAAGTCATATGGCAGAATGCAAATGAAGGTGATAAAAAAGAAATGTTAACAACACTGGAGCAAGGCCTTAATAAAAATGTACAGTAAAAAAATGCTGGGGAATTCCCCCAGCATTTTTTAATCGAAAGTAATTTTATTTACTGTTTCACGATCTAATCGTTTAATTACTTCTGCTATAAGCTTAACAGCATTTTCATAATCATCACGGTGTAACATTGCTGCATGCGAATGGATATAACGAGTAGCGATTGTAATCGATAATGCCGGAACACCATTTGCAGATATATGAATAGCACCTGAATCTGTACCGCCTCCAGCAATTGCATCAAATTGATACGGTATGTTCAGTTCATCAGCAGTATCTGTCACTAAATCCCTTAAGCCTTTATGCGAAACCATGGAAGCATCATATAGAATAATTTGTGGACCTTCTCCCATTTTACTAGAAGCTTCCTTGTCAGAGATACCAGGCGTATCACCAGCAATACCAACATCTACGCCAAAAGCGATATCAGGCTGAATCATATTGGCAGAAGTACGGGCACCTCGTAAGCCAACTTCTTCTTGAACAGTTCCTACACCATAAACCACATTCGGATGATCTGTACCTTTTAATGCTTTTAAAACATCAATCGCGATAGCACAGCCAATTCGGTTGTCCCAAGCTTTCGCGAGAAGCATTTTCTCATTTTTCATCACTGTGAATTCAAAATAAGGAACAATTTGATCACCAGGCATGACACCAAATTCCATCGCCTCTTCACGGCTGGATGCACCGATATCAATAAACATATCTTTAATCTCCACAGGCTTTTTACGAGCTTCAGGAGGTAAAATATGTGGAGGCTTAGAACCGATTACTCCAGTAACCTCACCTTTTCTAGTGACAATGGTTACACGTTGTGCCAACATAACTTGTGACCACCAGCCCCCAACGGTTTGGAATCGAAGAAAACCTTTATCATCGATTTGTGTCACCATAAATCCAACTTCATCTAAGTGACCAGCTATCATTACTTTGGGACCGTTTTCTTGTCCTACCTTTTTAGCAATTAAGCTTCCTAAGTTATCCGTTACAACTTCATCAGAAAATGGAGATATGTATTTTTTCATAACATCGCGTACTTCGCGTTCATTACCTGGAATTCCTTTTGCATCTGTTAAGTCTTTTAGCATTGTTAATGTTTCATCTAGCTTCGTCATTTATGTAGGCCTCCTTCAATTAACAATCATGTTTATTATACAATAAAGGATCTATAGAAAGAAAATAACTCCCTTCTTAGTATCCTTGTTGTTGTCGTTTGTGATTCACTTCATTTTTTAATATGTATGCTTTTTCTATTTGTAGTGAAGTAAAACCTAATAATTTCCCGAGTAATAAATATTCCTCAAACATGTTTTTGTAGGTAGACAAAGATGATTCGTGTTTAAATGCCGATACGTTTTCATAGACAATTAAAAATTGCTCAGTTAAGGTTGCACTTGATTCTCGGTCTTCGAAGTTCATCGAAATATCTATATTCAATTCTAACCCTAAGGACAAGATAAAGTGGATACCATCTACATATTCTTCTAATATGATATCAGTATGTGCAGGCGGCTTTAGACTCCAAAATTTAAAGCACCTGGTTTCATTTGCCAACTCACCAATTTCAACTAATAAAGCAAGTATTTTTCGATCAACCAGATTCTCATCCTCAAGATTATGTTGCGCTTGTATTTTTGCATCTAATTCCTGTTGCATGTTAAATAGTACGGTAAAATTCATAAAGTATTCCTCCAACAATTTTCACTAAGAAAATTATAACAAATTTTTAAAAAAACTTGGAACCTTTTCCATCTCTCAATCGTATATAAGAAAAATTGCCCTCAGGAGGGGTTTTACGATGATTGTCATTTTATTACGTTTGTTGTTAATCGTCTTGATTGTCTTTCTTCTTTATACAGGAATTAAGTTTTTATTTAATCCAAAACGAAAGCTCGAATTAGCACATGAACAAAAGCAGTATTATTTTCTTGATGAAAAAGATAACGTTAGGAAAAACTTTTTACTTACGTACAAAGGTGCATTATTTGAAGGAGAAAAATATTTAGGAACAACAACAAACTCATTTGAAGTTGTCTCGATCTTTATATGGTCAAAATCAACAAATGAGTTACAGGGTCTGACGTTTGAGGATTTCGAACATATTCAAGAACAAGTGAAATTACGCTATCCTCATAGTAAGGTAGATTGGAAAAGTCCGATCAAGGAATTGATTTTGAAAAAAAGTCAGAATTAAAAGAAGAGCTTGAGATACTCCATCTCAAGCTCTTCCTCACATAGAATTAAGAACAACATGATAATAATGATCGAAGAATTTCTCTCGATCAACCCGTATGGCAATGTTTCTTTTTCCGTCAACTCTTTGTTGAAACTCCATCATCCCGAGTTGTTCCTCTTTTTCAACCTCAACTTCGATAGATCCTTGTTGATAGTCACAAATCTGTGGATCAAATAAACAAGCAGCGGCAAGAGGATCATGAAAAGTCATATCATTTGATTGCAGCCATGGTGAGCCAAAGTCTTCCACAGCTTCCATGAGCGGGGTAGAAAATAACTCTTCTTTTTCATTCTTTTTAAGAACTAATTGGGTAGTAACATTAAGACCAAAGGTAGTATGAACAGGAACATCAGTTTGATAAACTACCGCTGCTGCTTGTGGATCTACCCAAGAGTTCCAATTTGATATTGGCATTTCCATGTTTTTCTCCAATTCTTTTGAAAAAACACCACTCATGATATGGAGTTCTTTTAGGAGCTTCGGTATCTCTGGATCCGACAAAAATAATAAAGCAATGTTTGTTAAATGACCTACGGCTAATAGCGAAATTTCATTGGGATTTTCACGAATCGTTTGCCTCATAAAATCAACAGCTTTGTTTTTCACAAATGATTTTTCATGAGGCCAATTTGCCAGGTGTTTTGCTCCATCTGGTGTTGGATATAGTGAGCTTGGCATTAGCGTATAGTCTGCACCTGCTGCAATAGGAATGCTCATTCCAGCTGCTTTACATATGGCATCTGCTATCATTGCTCTTTTTTCGACTTCCCCGCCTATTGTTGTGATTCCCACTAGATCACATAGAGGCTGACTTAATAAATACGCCAAGCAAAGTGCATCATCAATATCGCCACCAATATCTGTATCAAGGAGAACTTTCTTTTTTACCATCAAATCATCAACTTTCTACGTTTTTATCATGCTTTTTCCCTTATAAAAAAGTCATTCCACTTAATCAATACTTGTTTTTCTCTAAAATAATAGATAAGAATAAATAAGGTGATCACAATCCCAATTAATACAACAGGAGGTAAAGTCTGAATTGATGCTCCTAAAAACGTAAACAAAAGAGTTGAAGGGATATGTGTGAGAAAAGATAGTTTTGTATAACGTCCAAATGTTTTGGCTTTGTCTAAAATGCATAACGAAATAAGCGAAAAGTTGATAAAAGGGATCATTCTTAATATCATAATTTGAATAAAAGAAAAATTCGTATAAGTTCCTAACCATTTTTCCTTCATTTTCATTAAGCGCTCCAACAGTTTAGGAAAGATTTTTGTAACGAAATAAAAGGTAATGCTCGAGCCTGTTAATCCAATGATTGAATACACTGATCCTAGTTGTGCACCAAATAAAATTCCTCCAGCTATACAAACGACCGCAACAGGAAGAAACAAAAACTGCCTGATCATATGAAACATAATAAAAGCAATTGGCGCAAAAAAGCCTGTCGTTTGAATGACGGTCAACACGGTAGAAGTGGCCAGTTGAATAGTCATCACCGCTTTCTAAGTTGTAATCCATAGATGAAAGTCGTATTGATTCCATTGTACGGGAGGATTTTACGTTTATGCCAAAGAATTTGCTATATTAACTAAAAATATAATGTGTCCAACTGCAATAAGTGGAAAGAAAACAATAAAAGATGTATGTTTTGTTTTATGACGATAAACTTTCATCCCAATATAACCGCCGATGGCTCCCCCCAAGAGAGCAAATAACCATAGTGTTGATTCTTTTATGCGCCACTCTCCCCTAACAGCGCGCTTTTTATCTGAGGCCATTAATAAGAAGCAAATCATGTTTACTAATAGATAATAGACGAATGCATAAAGCATTCTATTCACTTCCTTTCTGTATGTATATTACCTAAAATCACCTTGATATGAAAAAGAGCTGACTCTATCTACTTAGAGTCAGCTCTTATACCGTTCCATTATTTGTTAAGCTGTGCTTTAGCAGCATCTGCTAATTGAGCAAATGCTTTTTCATCAGCAATAGCTAAGTCAGCAAGCATTTTACGGTTCACTTCGATACCAGCAAGCTTTAATCCGTGCATTAAACGGCTGTAAGAAAGACCATTAACACGAGCAGCTGCATTGATACGTGTGATCCATAATTTACGGAAATCACGTTTCTTTTGACGACGATCACGGTATGCATACATCCATGATTTCATCACTTGTTGATTTGCAACTTTGTATAATCTATGTTTAGAACCGAAATAACCTTTAGCTAATTTTAAAACTTTTTTACGACGTTTACGTGAAACGATACCGCCTTTTACTCTTGGCATGTAAATTCCCTCCTATATTACGATGGTCCGAATTATTTAATATTGTCTAATAAATGACGAATACGTTTGAAATCGCCTTTGCTTACTACAGTTGATTTACGTAATTTACGTTTTGCTTTAGTAGATTTGTTAGCGAATAAGTGGCTTGTGTAAGCATGTGAACGTTTAAGTTTACCAGAGCCTGTTCTTTTGAAACGCTTAGCAGCTCCACGGTGAGTTTTCATTTTTGGCATAAGGTATTCCTCCTTAAGGGATTATTGCTTTTCATTTTTCGGTGCTAGAACTAAGAACATGCTGCGACCATCCATTTTTGGATGTGATTCAATTGTACTTAAATCTGCACATTCTGCTGAGAAGCGATCAAGCACCTTTTGACCGATTCCTTTATGTGTAATTGCACGTCCTTTGAAGCGGATAGAAGCTTTTACTTTATCGCCCTTTTCAAGGAATTTGCGTGCATTTCGAAGCTTAGTGTTAAAGTCATGCTCATCAATTGTAGGACTTAAGCGGACCTCTTTAAGATTGATGATTTTTTGATTCTTACGAGCTTCTTTGTCTTTCTTTTGCTGTTCAAAACGAAATTTACCGTAATCCATGATGCGGCAGACAGGAGGCTTTGCATTAGGAGCTACTAAAACTAAATCCAGGTTAGCTCTTGTCGCAATTTCTAAAGCCTCTTGGCGAGATTTAATTCCAAGCTGATCTCCGTTGGCACCGATTAGACGAACCTCACGTGCGCGGATTCCGTCATTTACCATCATATCTTTGCTAATAATTAGCCACCTCCAAGGTTTTATCAAAACTGAATAGTAATTCTTAACACCGTCATTGTAGATATTGGTCTTTTTATTTGGAACAAATAAAAAAGTGTGGATGCAAAACACCCACACTACGATTGTATACGTAAACTATATCATCGTTACCTGCCAACTACAAACGGATGTGTCAATCAGGTGAGAAGCGGGTGCTTCTGCTTGTTAAAATATAAGACTATTCAATTACCTAGAGAATTATACCATCTATACAAAGATCTTGCAAGCAAATAATATACTTTTAAAACAACAAATGTAATTCTATCAGAAGAATTCCCTTCTTGCAATAACTATTTTTGATTTCACATAACAACCTCTACTGAATAAAATCTCACATTATGATCTTTTTACTTCTTGTTGAATGTGTTGAATAAACTGCTCGAATGCGATTGTTTCTGATTTTTGTTCACCATACTTACGAACATTAACTGCATTTTCAGCAATCTCATTATCTCCAACAACGAGCATATAAGGTATTTTTTGAATTTGTGATTCACGAATTTTGTAACCAATCTTTTCATCTCGTGAATCTAACTCTACACGAAGTCCTGCCTCTTGAAGTTGTTCCTGAACCTTCTTCGCATAATCAAGATGAATAGCAGGTGAAACCGGAATAACCTGAACTTGTACCGGAGCTAACCAAGTCGGGAAGGCTCCTTTGTACTCTTCAATTAAGAATGCAACAAAACGCTCCATTGTTGATACAACACCACGGTGAATAACAACCGGACGATGTTGCTTTCCATCTTCTCCAACATAATTCAAGTCAAAGCGTTCCGGAAGTAAGAAGTCTAATTGAACAGTTGATAACGTTTCATCCTTGCCAAGAGCTGTTCTTACTTGAACATCCAGCTTTGGTCCGTAGAATGCCGCTTCACCTTCTGCTTCAAAATAGTCATGGCCTAATTCATCCATTGCACCCTTTAACATGCTTTGCGCTTTTTCCCACATGCTATCATCATCAAAGTATTTTTCTTTATCTTCCGGGTCACGGTATGACAATCTGAATGAATAGTTTTCAATTCCGAAATCTTTGTAAACTGCCTCAATTAATCGAACAACACGGATAAACTCATCTTTAATTTGATCTGGTCGCACAAAGATATGAGCATCATTTAACGTCATTCCTCGTACACGCTGTAAACCAGTTAACGCACCTGACATTTCATAGCGGTGCATCATTCCAAGCTCAGCAATACGAATTGGCAGTTCGCGATAGCTGTGAATATCATTTTTGTAAATCATCATATGATGTGGGCAGTTCATTGGACGAAGCACTAAATCTTCATTATCCATTTCCATAATTGGGAACATATCTTCTTGGTAATGTTGCCAGTGTCCTGATGTTTTATATAATTCAACACTTGCCAAAACAGGTGTATAAACATGCTGGTAGCCTAATCTTTCTTCCTTATCAACGATGTATCTCTCGACAATACGGCGTATAGTCGCACCCTTTGGAAGCCATAACGGTAAGCCCTGACCTACTTTTTGTGATGTTGTGAAAAGACTGAGTTCTTTCCCTAATTTACGATGATCACGTTCTTTCGCTTCCTCCAAAATACGAAGATGCTCATTTAAATCAGCTTTCTTGAAAAACGCTGTTCCGTAAATACGTTGAAGCATTTTATTTTTACTGTCACCACGCCAGTATGCACCTGCAACACTTAATAATTTAAATTCTTTAATTTTACCTGTTGAAGGAAGATGGACTCCACGGCATAAATCAAAAAATTCTCCTTGTTCATAAATAGAAACAGCTTCACCTTCTGGAATTGCTTCTAAAAGCTCTATTTTGAGAGGATCTTGGATTTCTTCGTAACGACGCTGTGCTTCTTCTCGACTCACTTCTTTACGAACAATTTCAAGATTTTCATTCACAATTTTTTTCATTTCTTTTTCAATGATTGGTAAATCTTCTGGTGTAATCGCCTGTTCCATATCAATATCATAATAAAATCCATTTTCAATAACCGGTCCAATTCCCAGTTTAACGGGTTGGTCTTTAAACACACGTTTAATCGCTTGTGCCATTAAATGTGCTGTTGAATGGCGCATAATCTCCAAAGCTTCATCACTATCTTGTGTAACAAGTTCAATTGCACCATCTTGTTGAATTGGTGTACGCAAATCAATTAATTGTCCATCTATTTTCCCTGCAAGTGACTTCTTTTTTAAACCAGGGCTAATGGATGCCGCAATATCTTCAGTTGTGGTACCTTTTGCAAACTCCTTCACAGCTCCGTCTGGAAACGCAATTTTTATAACGTCTGACATCCTTGTTCACTCCTTTTTTGAAATGTGGAAGCACCTTGATCAGCCTCTAGCAATTAAGAACGCGACGTCAATCGCCATGACTGCACTTATACTTCCTGTACTTCGGAACTAGACACCGACACTAATTACAACCTTAGCATCAAAGTTTTGCTCCAAAAAAAATAAATAAAACTCGCCCCCTCAAAAGGGACGAGTTTAATAAACTTAGTCAATGGATCGTGGTTCCACCCTTGTTCCCAAAGTCTGTAAAAATCCTCATTCATGCATTCATAAGTAAGCTGAATAAGACTTTGGCTCAACATCGATAACGGGAAAACCGTCAGCTATTAATAAGTTAGAATATAACTGTTCACAACTGAAGTTTAAAGGTGGTAAGTTTGCTCATCGTGTTAGGAAGGTTTCAGCATTTCCTTCCCTCTCTGGGAACCGTACAAACAAGCTCATGTCCTTATCATGACAGATCATTTGTTCAATTATTACGTATTATAAATTGTTTTTTTGATAAAATCAAGATGATATTTAAGTTATATTATGTACATGTACTTTTAATTACATCTATGTTTAATTGTAAAAATCCTCCAACCGATGGATTGTGACTCTCTCTTCAAATATATTTAAGATTGTCTGGATCATGCCATCTAGAGAATCATTTGCATAGAGAGAAATCTTTACAGGAACCATCGACACCAATGGCGCCAATAACTTTGTATCTATATACATGGGATGTTTGTATACAAAGTCCTTATCAATTAACCTCTTTAAATCCTCATCAGGTATCAAACACTTGTTTTCGTAATAAATCACATATTCTTTATCATACACAAGGTGAACCCTCGGGATTTTACTTTCATTTTCACATAAATATTCTCGTAAACTTTGTATAAAATTTTGGTATTCCTGTTCCATCTTGTATTCCTCAATCGCAATTTCCACATAGTCTCTTAAACTACTAAGGTATTTTTGTAATCGGAATTTTTGAAAGGACGAATAGGTGAAATATAAATCCGGTCGCAAAAAATCCTCTAATGCTTCTTTTACAAAGTGTTCTCTTGGTGCTAATCTTTGCACATTCGGGATTTCTTCCCTTTCTCCCTCAATTATAGATTGGGTAATATGTAAAATCTGTTGTTGTTCCTCTTCATCTGAAAAATAATAAAATTCTTTTAGCAAGTTCATAATCAAATGCTGCTCTTTATGACAAATAATAAATTGTGTAAGACCCGGTATAACAAATTGCTCTAGTGTGATATCCCAAGATTTCGGGGTGATTTTTATACACTGATTGTTTACTAATTGTAGCTCAGATAAAGCTGTTTCAGATATTGAACGAAAAATTGAATACATCGTCCTTGCCTCTTTCGGAGACCCAAATAATATCTCAAGCATGTTTGTCCCCCCTATTTGCCAGCACTTCAATCTATGTATATGGGGGGGATTTCTTATTTAGAAGTAAATAAATGGGCTTACATTAGAAAAAAAGACTACCTCATGTTTTGAGATAGTCGATTCGAGAATTAATCTATAAAAACAACTCTGTTATTACCCTCTTCGGTTTCTACCGATCAGTTCAATTGGAATGGTCATATGTTTTATCCGTTCCATAATCCTTGCTGCTTTAACCGGCTCTTCTTCTCCACGTTGTGAAATGGAAAGATGATGTTGAAGTTGCTTCAGGTTAAAATTTGATGAAATAAAAATGGGCAGATTTTCAAGCATTCGATACTGTAGAATTGTTCCCAGAACTTCATCACGTGCCCAGCTTGATACAGATTCTGCACCTAAATCATCCAGCATCAATACCGGTATTTTTTTCACCGCATCCAGCTTTTCATCGAGTGATGAATTCTGAAACGACCCCTTTAACTCCCTCATAAATTCCGGTACATAAACAAGCATTGAAGGTACTTTATGTGAGGCAAGTTCATTTGCGATAGCACCTAAAATATATGTTTTGCCGACTCCGAAGGATCCGTACAAGTAGATACCTTTTGGATGCCTTCCACTGTTATAGGCTTCAACAAAATCCTGAGCGATACTAATAACCTGAAGGCGGCTTGTTTCCTCGACCTCAACGTCGATCTTGTCAAACTGTGCTTCAAGAATGTCCTTAGGAATGTACATGCTTTTAATAAGTGCCTCATTTTTTTTCCTTTCATCTTGAAGCTCTTTTGTAGGGCATTTATCATATTGAATATCAATGATTCGACCTTGTATGATTAAACGGGGATGATAGCCTTGCAATAAATTTTTGCATTCAGCCAGAGATGGACACATTTCACAATTTTTGCTTTGATTAATAAATTCATAAAGCTTCATTAAACTCCTGTTAATCATCCCGTCTTCAATTTCTGTTGAGTGCTTAGTGATAAATGCTTGTACATCAGGATTATTTAACACCTGTTTCTTTAAATCGTTGTATCGTTCATTAAAATCAGGTCTGCTCGTTAATTTTTTTAATGATTTGCTCATATGTTCCATATTCTACTCATTCCTCCTTTCATTCATTTCACCGTTTTTATTATCCTTATATTTTTTTATCCGATCAAATAATTTCTTCTTTTCTAATTCGAATTGCTCTACTCCCTCTTTGTTTTGTTGCAGTTCTTCTTTGTCTGTATTACCTTCGTCATCTTTTAACCATTCGGGAAGGATTTCTTTTCGAATTGGTGTTTTCTTACTTTGAGTTTTTTTCTTTGATGTCGTTTTTTCCTCTGCCCATTGTTGATACTGACGATGTTCCTGTTTCGCTAAGTCCATTGCTTCCTTCACGGTTTTAACTTGTTTTCTTGTCCAATGACTTGCAATTTTTTGAACATAAGCTCTGGTAAGCTTCATATCCGTTTTCAGCATAACGTAATAAATCAATACATTCACAACACCCGGCTCAAGCTTTTGTTGAACCATGACCTCTTCAATAATTTGCAAATCACCCACAGCAGGCGGGACTCCTCCTGCAACATCTGTTAGAAATTGTCTTGGTGAAATGGTTTCTAATTGAACCATTAGTTCTTCCTCTTTTGATAACTGTTTTTTGTCAAACTTTGACCGTAACGTAATAGGCTGTTTCTTATCCACAAGGTTCGGTAATTCATCTCCCACTTGGAATTGATACCAATCTCTCGCTGATTTTCTGAGCAATTCTACATCTATCATATCATTCTGATCAAGACTTGACATGGCCACATTTTTCATATCAACTGCACCAATTCCATATAGATAAGACAGCTTTTTAATCACCTCTTTTATAGGAGGTGTAAAAGCTTTTGGAGAAATAAGCGCATCTGATAAACCGGAGAAAAATAAATCGAAGTCAAATGAAGCATCTGATATTTCCAATGTAGACTGACTATCTGATTGAAGGTATTCTCTCTCATTTTCAAGTGTTAGATCATCCATTGTTTCCTTATTTACTCTTCCCATCATTTCTGCAGAGCGAACGGAATCAAACACATCGTCAAACGATTTCGTAATCTCCTTCATTCCCTCTTCCATTTGATCATCTGAAAAAAACCTTTTTAGTTGTAAAAACTTATTCCGCCCAACACGATTATACAGATAAATATTTAATACACCATCTTGAAAAAACTCATTAGGTCGAATGGGTGTCTGTAACTCGTATACATATCTTTTCACACCATCAACTTCATCTAGATATGTTTTCAGCAATCCAAGTCCTTCTAATTTTATTCGTTCATGATAAATATCGCGCAAATTACTTTGCATAAGTGTCATTAAACTATGATGAGTCGTTTCAACACTCCAAATGCGATTTTGCTCTAATTCTCCCCATAAAGTCATATAAAGACTAAAAGATTTTGAACCTATTAACGGCTGATAAAGTAATGTCATGATTTTTCGATCCAAGTCTTGTAGAACTGATTTACTTTTAACTGTATATCGATCAATAGCAAGCAGTTCTTTCCAATGCTGTTCCATACCCCTCAACCTTTCATCCCTATTGTAAAACACCCGGACTGAAAAAAGAGCTGAAGGATTTCTCTCCATTAGCTCTTTCATCACTTATCTTACTTTCTTTATAAGATCTGTTAATTCCTCAATAAAGACATTTATATCTTTAAACTGTCTATAGACTGATGCAAATCGTACATATGCAACTTCATCTATTCTAGCCAGCCTATCCATTACCATTTCGCCTACTAATTCACTGTTAACCTCAGAAACACCTTGATTTCTGAGCTCTTTCTCAATTTCATGAACAATGTCTTCAAGCTTTTGCAAAGGAACAGGTCTCTTTTCACATGCTTTAATGAGACCTCTTAAGATTTTCTCTCGACTAAATTCTTCCCTTGTTCCTTCTTTCTTCACTACAATTAAAGGAAATTCTTCGACTTTTTCAAATGTTGTAAAACGATATTGACACTCTTCACATTCACGGCGTCTGCGTATTGATCTACCTTCATCTACAGGTCTAGAATCCAATACCCTTGTCCCATTATGCTGACACGAAGGACATTTCATATGACCAACTCCTTCTATACGTCATATCCAGGTTTATGACCCAGGTCTTTATTTTCCACTTTTTCCTGCACCAACAAATGTTTCTTTTTGATCAAGCTTCTTATATAAATCAAGAATGATTTTTTTACTGTAACCAAAGTCTGTTGGTAACACAGTATTTGTCGTGGCAGTCAGATCAACAGCTGTTTCAAAAGGACGCACAGAAATAACCGTTACAATTAAAAATGCCTTTCTGGGGCGCTCAATGTTCACGCTCATTTCTCCACGTTCTTCTGATACCGATGTCACTGTCATCCCGGGGTTTTGCTCAATTAATTCCTTTACTGACTGCAACGCTTTTTTATTTGTTGTTTTATAATAACGGCTTTGCAAGTCTGGATTATAATGTTTATCTCTTGTTTCTTGATGCGTGCTAAAAAAATCCTTTATTTTATTCACAAAACTCATTTTAGAATTCCCCTTTATTATTTATTTTTCCCTTTATGTATGAAAAGTTATTCTATTACTATCATACTGAAATTTTCCGATAATAAAAAGAGGTGCAGATTAATTAATCTACACCTCTGAATGTTTTGTTTCAAATTAAAGAGCTTTCGCTTCCGCTTGCTTTACTTGTACAGGTCCCATACCTCTTGGTATTTCAATATTTTCACGTGTTTGTGCACCTAAAGACTCTGCAATGTGGTCTGCAGCAATATTTGGATCTAAATCACCACAAGTGTAAACATCAATACTTGCATAACCATGCTCCGGGAAACTATGAATGGTTAAATGAGACTCGGAGATGATAACAACTCCACTTACTCCTTGAGGAGCAAATTTGTGGAAAGCAACCTCTCTAATTTCTGCACCTGACTTTAACGCCGCATTTACAAATGTTTTTTCAATGTAATCCATGTCATTTAACTTATCAAAATCGCATCCCCATAATTCTGAGATTACGTGTCTACCCATTGTTTCCATATTCATGGATCCCCCTTTAACTAGTTTTTACATGAATTCTTCGCGTATGGTATGTGTACTACCACGGGGGAAAGTTAGTCCAGAGAGGTCCTAACCCTTTAAGTAGCCTTAACACCTTGGCTTTGATAAGAAGTTCACGAAAAATAGTATACTTTGTTTGTATATGTTTTGCAACAAACTTTTGAAAAATTATTTGTCATATCTTAGTTAAAGGGTTTCATACAACATGATCATGCATTTATTACTTTTTCCGTAGGAATCTTAATTATCCGTTCCTTTCTCATACACCTAATAATTGTGACATACTTTTTTCTACCATTTTTGTTAAATCAACTACTCTGCATGAGTATCCCCATTCATTATCATACCACGCCAGTACTTTCACTTTATGTTGATCAATGACCATGGTTGATAAACTATCGACGACTGCTGAAAAGGGATTTGTATTATAATCAACGGATACGAGAGGCTCTGTAGAATAGTCAAGAATGCCTTTTAATGAAGTTTGTGATGCTGATAAAAAGGCATGGTTGATTTCTTCTGCTGTAACAGATTTATCCACATCAACAACCAAGTCAACCAGGGAAACATTTGGTGTTGGTACTCTTAGTGCCATACCATGAAGTTTACCTTTCATTTGAGGCAAGACCAGTTCCAGAGCTTTTGCAGCACCGGTTGTCGTAGGAATGATGGACTGTCCGCAGGCCCTGGCTCTCCTTAGATCTTTATGCGGATTGTCAATATTTCTTTGATCATTCGTGTACGCATGAACAGTTGTCATAAGACCATTTCTTATTGTAAACTCCTCATCAAGTATCTTTATAACTGGGGCTAAACAGTTCGTTGTACACGAAGCATTTGATATAATTATATGCTCATTCGCATGATAATTTTCTTCATTTACTCCCATAACAATCGTGATATCCTCATCCTTCCCCGGCGCTGTTAGTATCACTTTTTTTGCTCCAGCATTCACATGCAGCATTGCCTTTTCTTTATGATTAAATTTGCCTGTTGCTTCAATAACAATATCAATATTTAACTGCTTCCAAGGAAGCTCTTCAGGATTCCTCTCATCCAACAATAACACCTTATGCCCATTCACAACTAAATGATTGTCCATAGCGATCACACTACCCTCGAAAGCTCCATGATTTGTATCATAATTAATTAAATGTGCCAGCGTTTCTGCGGGATAGCTTGCATTGATCGCTTTTATGTTTAACCCTTCTGAAATAGCTCGTCGAAAAACCATCCTCCCTATTCGACCAAATCCATTTATTGCAATATTAGTCACCATAATAAAAATCCTCCCTCTTCATATGTGTTATACTAATTATGAATTAACTTTAATCAGTATAACACATTATATGTTAATATAGATCATTTTTTCATCCTTGAAAAGCATATTTTTAAAATGGGCTTTAATAATACTTATTGGTAAAACGTTAAGAAGTAAAAAAAAAGAGACATATATTAGAGGCCACTGAAAAAGTCTCTATATCGTTTTAAGCGAAGGCTTTCTCGATTTTATCGAGGAAGTCTTCGCTATTTTCATTTAAAATAAATATATAAACTCTAGGTGGTGTTCAGATGAT